>NZ_JACTGH010000004.1:0-118448 GCF_014498195.1 Helicobacter pylori
CAGTGGATGTGATAGCACCAGCACCACCGGCTCTGTTTGAAACACCTGCGATGATGATATTTTTCCACACCATAGAAACCTTGGCCTGTTCGATTAAATCCATAAGCTTTTGCGCGGTTTCAAGAGCGTTGCTTACGGTTGAATTTGGCGTGTTTGATGAGTTTGATGTTGAGTCTGTTGTGGTGCATCCGGATAAAGTGCAAAGATTGTTTGCTTTAGTGGTAGCGTTTTGTTGGGCTGCTTGGAGGTTTTCAGCGAGTTTTTTCATCTCATCATAAGTGGTTTGATTCATAGCGCAGTTTTCAATTCCTGAGCAGTTCTCTATAACCGTTTGAAAAGGAGGGTTACCATAGACATCAGCGGGTTGTTTAGTATCCTTATTACCCACAAAAAAAGTTAAGTAATTCCCTGCATAAAGACTCCAAAAACCCAATACCGAAGTGATAACGGCTTGCACGGCGTTGAAGATGGGCGATTGGGTGGTGCTGTTGTAGTTGTTGTTGGTGAAGCTTTTCAAATCGTTTAAAGAGCTATTGACCAGCTCAATGTTGTTGGCGTTTTGAATGCTTTGCTTCAACGAAGCCACTTGATTTAAATACTGGCTTAATTGCTCGTATTTTTCGTTTAAGTTTTTCAATTCGCCGGTGTTTTTAACCATTTGCACCGCTTCACCGATTTGATAGCCCACGCCCACAAAAAAGCCGTTGTCTTCAGCGTTTAAGAGCGATGAAGCGAGAGAGAGAGAGAGAGTAGAATTGTCTTTTTCATAAAATGTTCCTTAAAGTAATGTTTTTGTTGTAAGAATATCATGAAGTGATAATATATTTACAATGAACCTAATTTTACTATAAATTGATTGGATTTCAAAAAAAAAAAAAAAAAGATTTTGGAGTATTTTAACCTATTTATCTTTGAAGCGTTGATTTTTGTAATAAATGAAACCATCTTTTGAATTTTATAAGCAATATTTAATGGGAACGAAGCCACACTAAAACAAGAACGCGTAGCTGACAAAAACTTCTTTATTCCTAAAAACGCTGAAGTTTTGTCGGATCGTTTGTTGCTGCCACACATTGCTAAAGCCGAAGTTTTTCCAACTTTGCGCGCTCAAGCTATAATAAGGGATTTTTAACCCCACATTAAAGCGGTTGCGCTTGCCTATATACAAAGAACCCCCAAAATTCACAAAAAACCCCCCACCCGCTGCAAAAAATTTATCATCTTGATGGGTGTTTTGATTTTGATATTGAGAACTCCACAATATGGCGTATTCCACCCCACCCCCACCAAACACGCCTATTTTAAAAAACAGCATTTTTTCCGTTTTTAAAGCGAGTTTTAAAAGGGTGTCTATAGGGAGATTAACAAACACATTCACGTTCAAACCAAACGCCATGAAATGCCCATTATTGAAAAGGAAGTCTTGGGGGCTTGGGGTTTTTTGCAAAACTAAAGAGCCTTGAGCGTTTGAAATAGGATCGTAGGTTTTAATCGCGCTTGGGTTGTAATTGGCTTGGGATAAAAGGGTGTTACCCCCCACTTTTTGACCTAATTGCGCTTTAGCGTATTCTATATCCCCCCACACCCTTAATCCTAAAATATGGTATTTATCAAAAGCTATTTCATCGCCTATTTGCCCGGTATAAGATAGGTTTTTACCTCCCTGATAATGGGCTTCTAATTTCTCGCCATAACACACGCTACTAGGGCAAGTGGGGTTGTCTTTATAGGCTTGTTGCCACATGCTTGTGTGCACATTAGCCCCTGTGCCTAGCCTAAAACCCAAATAAATGTGGTTTTTCGTTTTAAAAAAAGGCGTTTTTTCAGTAGCATTGCCCCACAAAACCCCCAAACTCGCTAAAAAAATGAACGCTTTCAAACGCTTTTTTGATTCAATTCTACCCATAATGGCACTTCACTTTGCAACATTTCTTGATTAAAAAATTCCTCTATACCCTCTCGCATGCTCTTTATTTCTGTAAGGGTATTGACGCAGTTGCGAAACGCGCTCGCTTGCATTTCGCCCTTAGCGTAAGCATGCAAATTTTTCCTAAACATAACCACCCCCCTATCCCCATAAAACTCCACCATTTTATCAAAATGTTCTAAAACCAGATCCTTTTTCACGACTGCGGGCAATTTTGTGGTGTTGTTTCTGATTTGCCAAAATATCCATGGGGCTCTTAAGGCCGCTCGCCCTATCATTAGCCCATCCGCTTGCGTGATTTGCAAAACTTCAAAGGCTTTTTTCACGCTGTCAATTTCGCCATTGGCTATCACGGGCTTTTTTAAAATCTTTTTCATTAAAGCGATGCTTTCATAATCTATTTTGTCTTTTTGGTATTTGTCGCTTCGTGTCCTCCCATGCACCACCACATAATCCACCGGCGCGTCATTTAAGGCATGAGCGATTTCTTTAGGGATTTTCTTTTCAAAGCCTAAACGCACTTTCACGCTTGTGATCTTTTTATTGGTGTTTTCTCTGATGATTTTTAAAAGCTTCACTAAGTGGTTTAAATCCTTCAATAGCCCGCTCCCGTTACCATGATTAGCCACTTTAGGGGCAGGACAACCGCAATTAAAATCAATCCCACTCACATGATCTAAAGCGTTGATTTTCTCCACCGCTTCTTTGACTACGCCCTCTTTAGAGCCTGAAATTTGCACCATGAAATGATCTTCTAAAGGGGATTTTTCCAACATTTTAGAAGTTTTATCAAACGCATACACTAACGAATGCGAGCTCACCATTTCGCTTGTGGTAACATCCACGCCAAATTTTTTCACTACGCTCCTGAAAGGCAAATCCGTATAGCCTGCTAGAGGGGCTAGAAAAAGCCATTTTTTATTCTTAAAGTCCATCCGCTCTCATATCAAAGTTTTTTGCTGTATTTTGACACAATCAAGGTTAAAAAGCGCTTTAAAAATTAGCGCTTGATTAAAATGAAGCTCTTTTATAGATCCATTAAACTCTGTTTGAAACGGGTTAAAAAATCATGCGCTGGTTGTTTTAAAAACTCTGCGTATAAAACAGGCCGTAAGCGTTTAGGGATATCCAACCTCCTGGCTCTGTCTTTAAAATCCTTTGGCATGCTTAAAGTTTTTGGGGGTTTAAGAGCGATAAACACATGCTCTTTATCGCTTTCAATGATGAATTTTTGAGCGATTTCTAGGCTAAAAAAATGGCGTTTGATTTCTTCTTTTTGAGAAAAGCTCAATACATACCCCTTTTGTTTTAAGATTTTATCCACCATAAAAAGCGCATTTTGCGAACGCTTAAAAAAAGTGATCCCATGCCTTTGTGAAACGGGAATCAAAGGATAAAGCCGCTCTTTTTCTTGATCCAAAAATTTAAAACTTTGGACAATGCCCTTAGAATAATCTTGCATCAAGGCGTTAGCGTAATGTTTCCTGAAAAAATTGCGTTTGAATTTTAAAGAAGAATTAGAATCGTCTTCAAAAAATTCCCGATCTTTAGCGAGCGTTTTAAGGGTGTCTTTAGGGGTGTAGAGCAAGGGGCGAACGATCGCATAAGACCCTCTTTTTTCATAAGCTTGAAAGCCTAAAAGCGTGTTTAATCCGGCACCTTTACTTAATTGCATCAAAAACCATTCCAGTCTGTCATTCAAATGGTGCGCTAAAATCAAATGCTTGTAAGAATGCTCTTTGATTAGGGCTTCAAAAAAATCATAACGGATCTTTCTCGCTTGCATTTCAAAATTGCGCGCGATCTTTGGAGCGTAATGGATATAGCATTTTTTATGGTGTGTTTTTGCGAGTATTTGAGCGTGCTGGATGATTTCAAGGCGTTGTTTTTGCGTGTTATAATCCACTAAAGCGATGTCAAAAGCGATGTTTTCTCCAACTAAAAGATGAAACAAGCAAACAGAATCCAACCCACCTGAAAAACCCAATAAATTTTTCCCCTCTCTTAAAGGCTCTAAATAATTTTTAAAATCTCGCGCTGTCAAATCGGTGCTAAATGCATGCTGAATGGGTTGCACTTTTATGAAGTTTCCTTGTGGGTTAAAACGCCTTTGAGTAAGCTTGCGCCTTCTATGCCTAAAATCTCATTCCTGAGTTTTTCTACTTCATTCAAACCTGGAGCTTTTTGATGAACGGCTTTATTGCGGATGTTTTGAATGAGGCTTAGGCTTTTTGAAAAAGGATAATTGATGAATCTTTTTAAGTTTTCTTCTAAATGGCATTGGATTTTTTCGTGTTTGAGTAAAAATTTAACGCTCCCAAGATTAGGCTTTTGAGTGAAAAAATCTTTAAGCGTAAAAGATTTTCCTTGGACTTTATAAGCTAAATCATAAAGGCTGGGATCTTTTTTGCAAGCCTTTAAAAGAACTTGTTTAGCAAAAGTATAAATTTCGTATTCTAAGGTTTTGGAGTATTTGACGATGATGCTGGTAAAATCATTCAAAAGATCGTTTTCGCTTTGTAAAAGCTCTAATTCTGCATGAATGATGTTATTGATGCTATCAGGGTGTAAGAGGTAAAAAAGCCTTTTGCCAAAAACAAAACGCATGAAATTTTCTTGCATGGTTAAATATTCTTTGCTTTTATACACGCTCAGATAATGCTTTTCATCGCCTAAAAAATAAGAACGCTCTTCTTTTAGCCTCACCGGCAAAGGATAGACATAATTATTCCCATAAATGGCGTAAGTGTGGTTGTTTGGGGCGATGAAATTGGCTAGAAATTGATCCCTTAAAAGGCTAAAGTCTTCCCTGACTAATTCCCTTAAATCGCTGATAACAAAAAAGTCTTCCACTTCCAAATTTTTTTCTTTATAATAGCTAGGGATCAAACCCTCATCAATCTCTTTAGAAACCTTTATCACCTTAGCGGCAAATAAATTAGCGTAATCGGTTAAAAAAAGCTGCAAAAAATTTTTTTCATTGGTGGCTTTGTAAATTTCTTCTAAAGAGTCGTGCTTTTCTTGATCGTTGAGCTTTGATCGGATTTTACCAAAGCCCACTTGGGATTTTTCCTGTAAAACGCTTAAATGTTGTTGGATCACATCTTGTTGGTAGTAAGGGTTATAAAGGATTAAAAGGTGGTTCATGCCTTGTCTTATTTTAGGATTTTTTTGAGGTTTTGTTTGATCTCATCAGGATTTTGTTCGTATTCTTGAATGAGATCTTTTAAAATTTCAAACAATTCGTTAAAGTCTTGCGGGTGCTCTTTCTTAAACTTCACTACCAAGTCCAAAGCTTCACAAGCGTTATCCAACGGATCTTTACCGTCATTGAAAGCGTCTTTTATACCCAAAACCATCTTAGTAATGCGAGCGCTTTGCCCAGGGCTTGAAATGCGTTTGCATATAAAGCCTTTGAATGCGTTGGCAAGCTTAAAAGATGCGCAAATTTTAGAAAACATCGCCTTTCCTTTAAAAGATTTAAAACACCGCTTACTAGCCAAAAACTAGCAAGCGTTCTAGCGTTGGCGCATTCGGTATTTTAACACAAATTCAGTTCATGTCTCTTTTAGGCTCAACTTCTATAAAATCTTCGCCCTTGATAAAATCTTCGCCGGTTTGAATCCATTTTTCCAAACCTTGAGTGCACTCTTGCGTTTTTTTAACGCTTTCTTCGCATGCTTGGACGCATTTTTCCAGTTTCAACGCCATTGGGAAACATGTTTGTTTGAATTTGGTTTCATCATTGATGAGATCTAAAATTTCTTTTTTTTGATTGTCAAAATTGGATACCATTTCTTTTTTAGCTTCTTCAAGCTTTTGTTCTTTTTGATATTTGCTCCAAGAATCCCACACTTCAAAAGCAAGACCGATAAACGGTAAACCTTTGTTCAAATTGCCTGCCAAGTTTACAGCACCCCAAGGTTTGAATTTCAAAGCCAAATTTAGGCCCACCAATTTTCCCACACCCGCTATTGCGTCTCTAGCCAGTTTGATATTAGTTGCATTGATAAAACCGCTTTGTTTTAAAAGATCGATTCCAATTTTTCCAAACGCTCCGGCATGCTTTTCAAAAAAACTCATATCAGCGTTAAAACCAGTTTCAATTTTAGAAATTTCATTTACAATCCCTTGCGTTTGCCTTTCAAATTCATTTTGGACTTTTGTTTCTATATTGATACCTTTATCGCCTATTTCTCTAGTAACAACATCATTAAAGGTTTCTAGGCTGGTGCCAGAAACTTGAAGGATGAGATCGCTAAAATAGCTCGTTATAAATTCTCTTAAATTAATGCGGGCTCGAGAAATTTCGCCATTTAAACTTTGAATCTTCTTTAGCCTTTTCTCCATCGCTTTATTCAAATATTCCAATTCTCTCTTAACATTTTGTTGCTCTTTTTTTGCCAAGGGCATTTGCCTATAAACAACATCTTGAATGACGCTTTTTTTAGCTTCCTCTATGATGGTTAATTTCCCGCCATTTTCTTTAATCTTTTTTTGCGTCGCATCTTGCAAGGCTTTGATGTGTGAGAGTTTTTGGAATTCTTCTTGATGCTTTAGCCAGTGTTCCACCCCCAAATCAAAAGGGTTTGCCGCAACAGCGACAATAATCAAACTTTCTTTTTCTTCTTCGCTTAAAGAAATCAGATCATTCAGTCGGTTTTGAATGTTTTCTTTTTTGATTTTAAATCTTTTATAAATATTGTCCTGGATAAAAGATTGAGCGTCCTGAACAACCAATTCAAATCGTCCTTATGGCTGTCTTTGATGGGGTTTGACGGGTTGAGCGTGTATAAAATGAGATGGGCTTCGCTGACATATTTTTTTGTAATATCTTTATAGCGCTCTATTGTGCCGCTATCGTGTTCTTTCACTTTAAACCCAAATAGTCCCGGGGTATCAACCAGCTCAATTTCATTATCTATGTCATAGATTTTAACCGCATCGCTTGATTCTTTGTGGTCTATCTTCATGCTCTCATCCAAGCGTTCGATCCAAGCTGCCGCTATAGATGTTTTTCCTTCAGAAAAACCTCCCACCAACGCCACTTTCAGTTTTTGATCGGCAACATTTTCCATCGCATTATGGATCTTGTCTTTGAGAGACTCTTCAACCTTGATTCCGTATTCTTCCCCAGTATGGACAAAATCAAGTAATTTTTGAAGAATTTCTTGATTCCTCTTTTGATCTTTTTTAAATTGTTCTAGCGTTTCATTCATTGCGCGCTCCTTTGTTTTTTAATGTGGTTTTGATGCGATTATCTAAGTGCCATAAGTCTTCACCGGCCTTTATTAGCCCTTCCCTCATGCGCTCGTAACAAACAATAAGATCGTTAAAACTGGCTTTTAAATTCTCAATCATTTCAGATGCGCCTTTTTTATAACTTTCAATGCGGCTTTTCACAGCCTCTGCAATTTTTTCACAAACTTTATCTAAATTCTTATCCACTTCTTTTCTTTGTTGGGATTTTTTATAGTCTGAATCAAAAAAACTCCACACTGATTTAACTGCCCCAAATCCTCCTAAAACCAATCCTGCAATTAGTGCAATCCCACCTAATGGCGTCGCTAAAAGCAGAAGCAAACCTCCTATTGAAGCGAATAAGCCTATTTTATTAATACCGCTATCAATATTGAAACTAAAATCAAAACCACTATCAAAACCACTATCGGTGTTGATGCGACTTAACACTACTAGAGAATTTTTAATCCTCTCTTCAAATTGTTCAATATCTTTTTTCATCTCTTCAATGAATCGTTCCTTGCATTCATTAAAGTGCCGTCCTGTGTTTTTACGCAATTTTTCAGTTCTTTGTTTGTGCTCATTTTCAAAAATTTCTTCACATTCTTTATTTTCAATGTCGTCATCAATGCGCGCATGCATTTCTTCTCTAAAATCAGTTTTGAATCGCTCTATTTCTTTGGATACTGAATTGTTCAAATTGGATATGTATTTTTCTCTAGAACGATCCAGGTTGTAGCGAGCCTCTGGTTGCTTATCCTTTATTTCTTTGATAGTTGGGTCTATCTCTCTCTCAATCGTGGTTACGATCGTTTTTTGCAATTTTTCTATCACCTTTAAGGCTTTATTGCAGTTGGATTCTATGATTTTTTTGCGTGAGTTTTCAAGAAGCGCTTCGGTTATAAATTCTGCTAATGGTTTGAAATGGGATTGATACAATAATTCTCCTGCTTTAAAATCTTTTAGAAATTTTTGTTTCTTTTCATAAAAATCAGTCTCTGGGATCAAAGCCTGTGAAAGGCCATAAAAAGCCACTTGGGCGCTCACTGCTTTATAGCCCATGTAGTGTTTGCCTAAAATGTTTTTCATCTTTTTATTTAAAATTTTTAAGCTTTCTTTTTCGCTTTCATCAATAAGCCCATCTTTGAAAGCTCTTGGGTTGTTAATCGGTTTGTTGAAAATCGTCCATACCTCTGTTTGCAAACCGAGTTGTCTTTGGATTTTTTCAATCGTTCCCCTTTTCCCTTCTTCTCCTTTTTGCGGAGGATTAGGCGTTTTGGTAACATAAAAAATAGCATGGGCTTTTTGCGTTGCGTTAGAAATTTGATCGATCACTCTTTTTCATTGCCTTCTATCCCTGGAACATCCAGCAAAATAAAGTTTTGATGGTTGTATTGGAAAGAATAAGATCGTGTTTTTAAAGTGAAATCGCTCCTCCCATCGCCTATAGCCATTCCATCTTGCAATGAATGAAGTTCGTTTAAAACAGCCTGTTTGTTGCGTTCATCATTTTGATAATTGTTTTGGTAAGTTGAATAAAGCCGCTTGAATCGTTCTTGTTGAACCACTTTACTTTGTTCTTTAAAAAACAGCCTCAAACATTCAATAAGGGTTGATTTCCCCGCACCGGTTTCCCCATAAAAAGCAATGGTAAAATTTTCCCACTCTCCATTATTTTTCAAGCTTTCAAGCTCTTTTAAGCTTTCACGCTCTAATTTTTGAAACACCTCCAACGCTTCTTGGTTGAATTGCTTTAGTTTTTCATCTTTGTCATCAGCGTTTTTGAAAATACTCTGAAGTTCTTTAATGCTCTTTTCTACGCCAAGATAAATATTTTTCATTTTTGCATGCCTCAAGCGGATTTTTCTCGTGCATTTTAACAAAAAAAAACGCAAACCCACACGCTCCAGCCACGCTCCAGCCGCACTTTTAGCCTTATGGCTAGCTTTTAAAAAGGGCTTAAAACCTTAGCGAGTAAGATATTGTCTTTAAACGCGCTAGGCATAATCGTGTAATGCCCGGGTTTTAAAGGGGTGGTTAGTTCGCTGTCATTGATTAAAATTTCCCCATCCACTTCAGGCGCCCATCTCAAATCCCTTGCTTTGTAAAAATACTCGCCCTCTTTATTTTCCACTAACGCCTTAATGGGCTTATTCAACAAAGCCTTAAAAGAATGGTTTTGGTGTTTTAAAGCGATTTTATTCAAGGCTTTAATGCGAGCGTTGATGATTTTTTTAGGCACTTTCTCTAAAGAATAGGCATGCGTGTTTTCTTCCGCACTGAAAGCAAAAATATTCAATCTGTCAAACTGGAACTCGTCTAAAAACGCGCTCAATTCTTCAAATTCACCCTCATTCTCTTCTGGATGCCCTACAATGATCGTGCTTCTTATAAAGCTTTCTTTAACCTGCTTCATGGCATCTAAAAGCTTTAAATGGTGCGCTTGGCTGGAGTTACGGCGCATTTTTTTAAGCATGGAGTCGCTGATGTGCTGGATGGGCATGTCAAAATAATTTTGAAAAATAAGCGAGTCTTCAATCGCGCCAATCAGATCTAAAGTGGTGCTAGAGGGGTAGAGGTATAAAATACGCGCACTCTTTAAGGCTTGCTGTTTGTCAATCGCTCTAATGAGCTGGATCAAGCCGTCTTTTTGCCCCTTATCGTATAAAAATGAGCTAGAATCTTGAGCGATAAAAGTCATATCTTTATAGCCTTTAAGGGCTAGATCTTCTACTTCTTTTAAAATGGAGTCTAATTCCCTGCTTTGCAATTTCCCCTTAAAGCTAGGGATAGCGCAAAAAGAGCATTTTTGGTTGCAACCCTCAGAAATTTTAACATAAGCATGCACGCTCGATCCCGTGATGATGCGCGCGTTATAATGCTCGCTTAAAAACACTTGCTCGCTGAACTGGTTTTGTTTTTTAGCGATCAAAATATCAATCTTGTCATAATCCCCCACGCCGGTAAAAATATCCACTTCAGGGATCAACTCTTTGATTTCATCTTTATAGCGCTCGCTCAAGCACCCGCTCGCAATCAAAATCGCCCCCTCTTTTTTGTCTTTGGCGGCGTTGAGAATGGTTTGGATACTCTCTTGTTTAGCGCTTTCAATAAAACCGCAAGTGTTGATCAAAATCACATCAGCGTTTTTAGCGTCATCAGTGAGCGTGTAATTATAAAGCTTGCCTAACATCACCTCTGAGTCCACCAAATTTTTAGAGCAACCTAATGAGATCAGGCAGAGTTGTTTGTTTTCTTTAATTTGCATGTTAATGGCTTTTTAAGTTTTTCAAATCCACTTCCCAAAAGAAATCAATCCATTCAGGAGCGTCTTTTAAAAACGCGTCGGCTTTGTATTTCGCGCTTGTCTTTTGGAACAAACTCGCGCTATAAAATTTTTTATCAGGGTGTTTGTCTTGCAACACTTTAAGCACCGCTTCCAAAGAATTACCGCTATCTACGATTTCATCTACCACAAGAATGGTTTTTAAATGATCTTTGATCGTGGGGATATTTTCAATTTTTAGGGCGTTTTGTTGCTTGGTGGTGTCATAAGAAATCGCATTGATGCCATAAACTTCCCTTAAATCCCAGTGCAAACTCAAAAAATGCGTCAAAGTCATGCCCCCTCGCATCACGCACACAAGGGCTTCTGGGACACCGCAAATTCGCTCCACTTGTTTAGCTAACTCCAGGCTGTCTTTCAAAAAGGCTTCATAAGAATAATGCATTATAGTCCTTAAATTTCATAATATTGCTTCAAAAAGGTTGTATTCGCCATGCCGTCAAATTCCCTTAAATCCAAATCGTTTAAGGCTAATTCTAGGGCGTTTAAGGCGTAAGCGCTTTTATAAACAGGAATGATCCCCATGTGGTTGATGCGAATGAGCGTGTCTTTATAAGGCTCTTGACCGCCCGCAAATTGCACCTGGTATTTTTCTTTCAAAAGGTTTTTTAATTCTTTGGCATGCTCATTAACAATCGTTGTCATGCTCAAGCTCGGGCTTTTAGGGAAAATCTTTAAACCCAGCACTAAAACGGCTTTTTGAGTGGCTAAAGCGACTCGTTTAGTCTCCTTATAGAGCGCTTCAAAGCCCCCTAAATTCTGCACCAATTCAAAATAGCGTTGTAACCCTAAAGTGTGTAAAATAGGAGCGGTGTAGCTTGTGGTGTTGTTTTTTTGGTTTTTCAATTCGCTCTTTAAATTGAAATAAAACCCCACATCGCGTTCTTCTATGCGATCAATTGCCTTTTGGCTCAATGCGACTAGGCTCATCGCAGGAGGCAGCATGAACGCTTTTTGACTCCCTCCAATGAGCGCATCAATATGCGTTATTTCTAAAGGCTCAACCCCTAAAGCGGTGATAGCATCTACAATTACAAAAACATTCGGGTTAGTTTCTTTGATCGCTTGAGCGATTTTTTCTACAGGGTGTCGTAACCCCCCACTGGACTCGCATGCTTGAATGCAAAACGCATCAATGTTAGGGTTGGCTTTAAGCGCGTTTAATATCCCATCCACTTGAGCCGGCGTGTCCCATTCATAGACTAATTCATTAGCTTTGATAGAATGGGCTTTAGCGATCTTGCCAAACCTTTCGCCAAACTTGCCCGCATTAACAAAAAGCAACTCTTTTTGACACAACGAAACCACGCTCGCTTCCATAGCCCCCGTCCCGCTGCTACTTAAAAGCAAAACTTCTTCTAAACCGGTCATTTTTTTCAAATTTTCTCGCACGCTTTGGAAAATCTTTTCAAAATCTTTGGTGCGGTGGTGGGGCATTGGCTGAGAAAAGCTTGAGCGCATCTCTTCGCTAATGGCTACAGGGCCTGGAGTGAAAAGCAACATTTTAAAATTAACCTTTAATTTTTGAGAGAATTTAAAAGTTATCATACTAAAACGCGCTTAAAATTAAGCCTTATTGTTTAAGAAAATCGCTTTTTAATGCAAATAAAATGCTAAAATGCCATGATTTAAAAAGAATTTAAGGCAATGATTGAATAAATTTAATCTTCGCACATGTTTTCTAACCCTTTTTTTTAGCGGGTATTCTAAAAAAGCTCCTGGAACGATAGGGAGTTTAGTAGCGTTGTTGCTAGGCTTACCCGTTTTAATTTTTTCAGCTAACACTTTGTTTTTAGTGGCAATTTTCATTGGACTTATCGCTATCGCTCAAATAGATAAAGAAGAAGAAGAGAGTAAGATCCATGACAGCTCTTATATTGTGATAGACGAATTAGTGGGCATGTGGCTGGCGATGGCGATTAGCGGGTTATCGTTAGCGGGCGTGGTTTTGAGTTTTATCTTTTTTAGGATCTATGATATTACTAAGCCCTCACTCATTGGCACAATAGACAAAAAAGTTAAAGGGGGCTTAGGGGTTGTGGCTGATGACGCTTTAGCGGGTGTTTTAGCCGGATTGAGCGCGTTATTAGCCATCAATATTTTGGGATTTTTTAACATTAAGTTTTAATTTTAAGAAAATTCAAAAGCCTTTTTTTAGGTAAAATAGATAGACTTGATTGCAATCGTTTCTAGGGAGTTTGATCGTGGAGTTTTGCGTTTTATTTGGTGGGGCGAGTTTTGAGCATGAAATCAGCATTGTGAGCGCGATCGCACTTAAAGGAGTGTTAAAAGATAGGATTAAATATTTTATTTTTTTAGATGAAAACCATCATTTTTACTTGATTGAAGAATTAAACATGCATTCAAAATACTTCGCTCAAATCAAAGAAAAAAAATTACCCCCCCTAACCCTCACGCGCAATGGCTTGCTTAAAAACTCGTTTTTAGGCGCTAAAACGATAGAACTGCCTTTAGTGATCAATCTTGTGCATGGGGGCGATGGCGAAGACGGGAAGTTAGCGAGCTTGTTAGAATTTTATCGTATCGCTTTCATAGGCCCTAGGGTTGAAGCGAGCGTGCTGAGTTATAACAAATATTTAACCAAACTTTACGCTAAAGATTTAGGGGTAAAGACTTTGGATTATGTTCTTTTGAATGAAAAAAACCGCGCTAACGCCTTGGATTTGATTGGGTTTAATTTCCCTTTCATTGTCAAACCCAGTAACGCCGGGAGCTCTTTAGGGGTGAATGTTGTGAAAGAAGAAAAAGAATTGGTTTACGCTTTGGATAGCGCGTTTGAATATTCTAAAGAGGTCTTGATAGAGCCTTTCATTCAGGGGGTGAAAGAATACAATTTAGCCGGTTGCAAGATCAAAACGGATTTTTGTTTTTCCTATGTGGAAGAGCCTAACAAACAGGAATTTTTAGATTTCAAACAAAAATATTTGGATTTTTCACGCGCCAAAGCCCCTAAAGCGAATCTTTCTAACGCCCTAGAAGAACAATTGAAAGAAAATTTTAAAAAACTCTATAACGATTTGTTTGATGGCGCGCTCATTCGTTGCGATTTTTTTGTCATAGAAAATGAAGTGTATCTTAATGAGATCAACCCCATTCCTGGCAGTTTGGCCAATTATTTGTTTGATGATTTTAAAACAACGCTAGAAAATTTAGCGCAATCGTTACCCAAAACCCCTAAAATCCAAATCAAAAACTCTTATTTGTTGCAAATCCAAAAGAATAAGTAATGGCCAAACGCAGTATCGCTTATTTGGATAGCGTTTTTGACATTTCCTACACTTTTATAGACCACCATAGCCCTTTAAACGCCTTGTTTTTGCATGGCTGGGGGAGTTCTAAAGAAATCATGCAGCAAGCGTTTCAAGGCTGTTTTTTAAATTACAACCATTTGTATGTGGATTTGCCCGGATTTAATCAAAGCCCTAACGATGAAAAAGTCTTAGAAACTAAAGATTATGCTAATATCATCAATTTATTCTTAAAAAGCGTGGATAAAAAAGCACATGTCGTTTTTGGGCATAGCTTTGGAGGGAAAGTAGCGATCTTGTGTGAAAACGAACGCATTGTTTTATTGAGCAGTGCCGGGATTTTAGAGCCAAAACCCTTAAAAGTGCGTTGTAAAATCCTTTTAGCTAAAATCTTTAAAAAATTAGGCTTGAATTTAGGGTTTTTGAGGAGTAAGGACGCTATGGGGCTTAATCAAGCGATGTATGAAACCTTTAAAAAAGTGATTAGCGAAGACTTTAGCGATCATTTCAAACGATGCGAGAAAGAAGTTTTATTATTTTGGGGTAAAGATGATAAAGCAACCCCCTTAAGCTCCGCTCAAAAAATGCAAACCTTATTGAAAAGAAGCGCGTTATTCGTTTTAGAAGGGGATCATTTCTTTTTTTTAAACCAAGCAAAAGAGATTGAAAAACTAGTGGAGAATTATCATCATGCAAAGTCTTAGTTGGCTGAATTTAGCGTTTCGTTGGCTCTTTATAACAGGGCTTGGCTATTATATAATGACTTTATTGCAATGGTATCATTACAGCGTGTTTAGGATCTTAACCAAGCACCACAAAATGCGTTGGCATGGGATTTATTTCCTCTTGCCTTTAGGGGTGTTTATCCTATCGTATGCTTTCAAAATGCCGTTTATTTTTGATTTCTTTTGCGGCGTGATTCAAATGCCCATGCTCATTATCTGGGCCAAACGCAACGACAAGCCCTTAGTTTTCACGCCAAGGGTGAAGCGCTTTTTTATCTTCTTATTACTCTTTTTAATCTTGCATGAAATCTTAAACACAGAATTAGCCCCTTTGAATGGGATTTCGCTCGCGCTAGGCTGTTTGTGTTTGTTTATATTCGTTTTAAGCGCTTCTTTAATCTTTGAAAAAGTCTTATCCAAGCAGTATTTGCAAACCGCTAAAGACAAAATCGCTTCTTTAAAGAATTTAAAAGTCATCGCCATTACAGGAAGCTTTGGGAAAACCAGCACTAAAAATTTCTTGCATCAAATCTTACAAACCACATTCAACACGCATGCAAGCCCCAAAAGCGTCAATACCCTTTTAGGGATTGCGAATGATATTAACCAGAATTTAGACGATAAGAGTGAAATCTATATCGCTGAAGCCGGGGCAAGAAATAAGGGCGATATTAAAGAAATCACCCGCCTTATTGAACCGCACCTTGCCGTGATCGCAGAAGTGGGCGAACAGCATTTAGAATATTTTAAAACTTTAGAAAATATTTGCGAGACTAAAGCGGAATTATTGGATTCCAAACGCTTAGAAAAAGCCTTTTGTTACTCTGTAGAAAAAATCAAGCTCTATGCCCCAAAAGATAGCCCTTTAATAGACTATTCTAGCCTGGTTAAAAACATCCAATCCACTTTAAAAGGCACTTCTTTTGAAATGCTTATAGGTAGCGTTTGGGAAAGCTTTGAAACGAAAGTTTTAGGCAAATTCAACGCTTATAATATCGCTTCAGCCATTTTAATCGCTAAGCATTTAGGCTTAGAAACAGAAAGGATCAAACGGCTTGTTTTAGAACTCAACCCCATTGCCCATCGTTTGCAACTTTTGGAAGTGAATCAAAAAATCATTATAGACGATAGCTTTAATGGGAATTTAAAGGGCATGTTAGAGGGCATTCGTTTGGCGAGCTTGCATCAAGGGCGTAAAGTCATTGTAACACCGGGCTTAGTGGAAAGCAATACAGAAAGTAATGAAGCTTTAGCGCAAAAAATAGACGAGGTTTTTGATGTCGCTATCATCACAGGGGAGTTGAATTCCAAAACGATTGCTTCCAAATTAAAAACCCCACAAAAAATCTTACTCAAGGATAAGGCGCAATTGGAAAATATCTTACAAGCCACCACGATTCAAGGCGATTTGATTTTATTCGCTAATGACGCCCCCAATTACATTTAGGAAATGAACATGCAACATTTATACGCTCCTTGGCGCGAAAGTTATTTGAAAGAGAAAAATAAGAGTTGTGTCTTTTGCGAGATTTCTCAAAACCCCACAAAAGATCCAGAAAACAGAGTGCTTTATAGAAATAGCGATCTCTTTGTGGTGATGAACGCCTACCCTTATAACCCGGGGCATTTGTTGATCATTCCCCATGCGCATCAAGCGAGCGTGGAACTTTTAGATCTGAACACTTGGCTGAACATGAATAAATTAGCGCCTAAAATTTTAAAAGCGTTGTATGCTTATGGCGCTCAAGGGATCAATTTAGGTTTGAATTTGCACAGAAACGCCGGAGCAGGGATCCCTGAGCATTTGCACATGCATTTAGTGCCTAGGTTTTTAGGCGATAGCAATTTTATGAGCGTTATCGCTCAAACCAGGGTGTGCGGGATTGATTTAAATGAAACCTATCTTACCTTAAAAAACTTATTAGAAAAGGAGCTTGGTTGAAAACAAACGCTTTTAGTTTGGGTGCGCTACAATTGATTTTAATTCATTTTAGGGAGTGTCAGCGATGAAGGCGCGTGGGTTTAAGACAAAGATGCGTGGGTTTAAGATTTTTTCAGGGAGCGCTCACCCTACCTTTGGCAAAGAAGTGTCAAGGCATTTAGGCGTTCCCTTATCCAAAGCGGTGATCGGGAAATTCAGCGATGGCGAAATCAATATCCAAATCAGCGAATCGGTGCGCGGTAAGGATATTTTTATTATTCAGCCTACTTGCGTGCCTGTCAATGACAATTTAATGGAATTGTTAGTCATGGTAGATGCTTTAAGGCGCAGTTCGGCCAATTCTATCACAGCGGTGTTGCCGTATTTTGGCTATGCCAGACAGGACAGAAAAGCGGCTCCACGAGTGCCTATCACGGCTAAAATGGTCGCTAATTTGATGGAAGAAGTGGGGATTGAAAGGATCATTACGATGGATTTGCATGCCGGGCAAATCCAAGGCTTTTTTGATGTGCCGGTGGATAATTTATACGGATCTATCGTTTTTAGAGACTATATCCGCTCTAAAGCGCTCAAAAACCCTATAATCGCCAGCCCTGATGTGGGTGGGGTTACAAGAGCCAGGTATTTCGCCAATCAAATGGGGTTGGATTTAATCATCGTGGATAAGCGCCGTGAAAAAGCTAATGAAAGCGAAGTGATGAATATTATCGGCTCAGCCAAGGAGCGCGATGTGATTTTAGTGGATGACATGATTGATACCGCAGGCACGATCTGTAAAGCCGCTTCAGCCTTAAAAGAGCAAGGGGCAACTTCTGTCATGGCGTTAGGCACGCATGCGGTTTTGAGCGGGAATGCGATCAAACGCATTAAAGAAAGCGCGTTAGATGAAGTGGTGGTAACTAACTCTATCCCTTTAGTTCAAAAATGCGATAAAATCACCACCTTAAGCGTAGCACCCTTATTTGCGGAAGTGATCAGAAGGATTTATCATAATGAAAGCGTCCAATCGCTTTTCACTTAAAAAAGGAATAAAAAAGCGGGAGTGGTGGATTCTGTAGGACTTGAACCTACGACCAATCGGTTATGAGCCGAGCGCTCTGACCAGCTGAGCTAAGAATCCAAAATTCCCAAAAGATGGTTTGCTATTATATCCAAAAATATAGCGAAAAGCAAGCAGGTTTTCTAGGATTGCAAACAGGATCATAAAAGTGATAAAACTGCTCCCCCCATAGCTGAATAAAGGTAAGGGAATCCCCACCACAGGGGCTAACCCTAAAGTCATGGCGATATTCACGCTGGAATAAACAAAGATTAAAATAGAAATCCCAAGGGCTACAATCTTTAAAAACCAATCGCTGTTGCTCTCAAACAGATAAAAAAATAAATGCAAACTCAAGCCTATATAAATCGCAAAAAGCAACATAGCCCCTAGAAACCCGAAACGCTCCACGAAGTAAGCGAAGATAAAATCGCTCGTTGCAATAGGCAAGAATTTGAATTTGGTTTGTGTGCAAGCTTCTTTAGATTTGCCTAAAAACCCGCCCGATCCTATAGCGATAATGGATTGCATGACATGGTAATTAGGCTTTTCAGAAAGGAAGTCTGCGATGCGCTTTTTTTGGTAATCATGCAAGAAATGGTAAGCGATAGGCGAAGCCACTATTAAAGCGATTAAAAGAGGGAGCCACACCCTAGTCTTTAAACCCACGATAAGTAAAATCCCAAAACCCATGATCAGCACAATAAGAGCCGTGCCTAAATCAGGCTGTTTTAAAATCAAAGCCGCCGGTAAGCAAATGTAAAAACTAAGCTTTAAAAACATGCCCCAATCATAGCCCTTAAAAGGAGGCGGGTTGATTTTAATCAAATGCGCTAATAACAAAAGGATAGCGATTTTCACGGGTTCGCTGGGCTGTAAGGTGATAGAGGTAAAGGGAATGACTAGCCATCGTTGCGCCCCAAGCTTACTCGATCCCATAAAATCCACTAACGCTAATAAAATAACGCACGCCCAATAAAACACAAAGAGCCACCGATCGAGCTTCCTGAAAGGGATAAAAAACACGATCCAAAAGAGAAGAAACCCTATCGCATAATAAACCCCTTGCTTCAAGCTCAAAACCGCACTGCTCTCAAAAATCAACAAAAAAGAAACCACCAACAAGGGGATGATAAACACAAAAGGCAAAAGATCAAAATGCATCCAAATCCTTTTGTCTAATGCCATGCGTTTTTCATAACCCCTAATCTTATGGTTTTAATTTTTTGATTGTATCCAAATTGAGATAATTCTCCTTAAAGAGAGAAGTTATCATGCCAACTTCACCAGGCAAATTCACTTCGCCCGTCTCATCATTAAAGCACTTTTCTAGCACTTTCAAATACGCAAACCCAATGCCTTCTGTGATAACAGCAGCGGTTGCACCCCCTGCAACACTCCCCACAGCAGGAATGAATTTTAAAAAGCCATTAACGAGCGTTCTCCCCACTTGCGCGACTGCGGTTACGCTTAACAATCCTGCGACCAAACTCGCGCCCACAGATTTATCCAAATCCATTCCAAAAGCGTCATTCATTTTATAGATCATTCCTGCTTGAATGGGCGCAATAGCGAGCGCATCGCTAAAAGGTATGGGGATAAGCCCAACCCCTCCAGCCGCTCCTGATGCAACATGGATAATGGTTTTACTTTTATCTATCATGGCTTGTTTCCTTGCTTGGATGTTAGCTTTTTGAATCAGCAAGAAATGGTTTTGTTTGTTTTTCTTAGCGTCTATCAAGCATTTTTTCGTTTCATCTACCAATTCTTTTAAACCTTCAACAGGGACTTCAATACCTCTAAATGAAAATGCAACGGAATTGACTCTCACATAGGCTCTGACAAAACCGCCAAACCCCCACTCTTCATTGATAATCTTTTGAGCTTTTTGAACAAACTCATCGCCGGCTTTTTCTTGGGTGTTGGTGAAGACCACGATCGTTGGGATATTCCAACTTTTAGCGAAGCTTAATAACTCTCTCTCTCTTCAACCCTACCAGAGGTCTCCTTAACGCACAAATACGCCACATCAATGGCTTCTTTTTCATCAAGCGTTTTAAAAGAATCTTCCATTTCTTTTTTAATGCTTTGTATGGTGTCGTGGTAATCTTTAGCTTCAATGCCTTTAGTGTCCCACAAAATCAAGCCTTTCTTTTCATCAATGAATTTTTCAAGATGCTGAGTGATAGGCTTTCCTACGCCTGCTTTAGCGATTTCTTGACCAAATAGAGCGTTAATGAGCGAGCTTTTACCCACCCCAGTAGCCCCCATGATCAAAACATTCATCTTTGGTTTTTCCTTTTTGATGACTTCGCGCATTTTTTCCATATTCAATCCTCCTTCTTTCCCATCAAGCGTGAACGCATCGCCTAAAAACTTGTGCAAAATACCGCTCAACTTTTCATGATTTTCGTTGTTTTCCATTATAAAACCCCTTTATAAAATGATTTAAGATATAAGGCGATTGATTATAGCGTATTAAACCAACTAATAAATTAATAAATAAAAACATGATTTTTTAGGGTTTTGAGTAAAATAATGGTTTTTAAAAAAGCAAAAAAGAGTTTGGATGCAAAAAATTTTTATCGCCCTAACCGATCACAAACGCATTGATGAATTTTTAGCCAAAGAATTGCAAATTTCTAAAAACCAAGTGTTGCATTTGATTAAAGAGGGGCTAGTGTTTTGTCAAAAAAAGGGGGTAAAAAAGGGAGGGTTAGCCTTAAAAAAAGGCGATGAAATCACGCTTTTAACGCCCAAAATCGCGCCCAAACCCTTAAAAAAAGAGCTTGATTTAGAAATAGGAGTCATTTTTGAAGATGAAGATTTATTAGTGTTGAATAAGCCTCCTAATTTAGTCATCCATAAAGCCCCAAGCGTGAAAGATCCTACTTTAGTGGATTGGCTGGAATTTAAAAATTACGAGCTTTCTAATCTGGGATCTAAAGAGCGCTATGGGATTGTGCATCGTTTGGATAAGGACACAAGCGGAGGGATTGTCATCGCTAAAAACAATTTTACCCATGTTCATTTGAGCGAGCAACTCAAAACTAAAATGATGGGGCGCTACTATATCGCCTTGCTTTCAACCCCCTTAAAAGAAGAAAAAATGAGCGTGGAATGCTATTTGACAAGAAACCCCAATAACCGCCTAAAAATGGTAGCGCTCAAAGCGGCCAAAAAAGAAAAAAGCCGCTATTCTAAAAGCGAATTTACTAGCTTGCTGACTTCTCAAAATAATCTTAATTTGATAGGGGCTAAATTGTTCACCGGGCGCACGCACCAGATCAGAGCGCATTTAGAATATTTGAACAGACACATCATAGGCGATAATCTTTATGGGCTTAATCAAGCGCTTCCTAAAGAAGAAATAAGAATCATGCTGCATGCCTATTTGATAGAGTTCAAACACCCTAGAAGCGAGCAAAAACTGCGCTTTAAAGTTCCCCTATTAAAGGATATGTTAGAATACTTTAAAAAAGTTTTTGACAAGGAGAATTTAGATGAGGTCTTGGATGAAGAAAAAATACTTCACGCTTTTATTGCAAAGTAGTGTGGTATTAGCGGTTTTTATAGGGTGTTCTTCTACCAGGAATCATACTTTTTCAGCCCTTAGTAATCAAGAAAATACAGACACTAATCTTCCGGTAGTCCATTCTGTTAAAACGATTAACGATGTGAGTTCAGTGGGCTTTGAATGGCCTAAAATCGCTGATACTTATGACATTGATGGGTTTATTTTGTATCGTTTGAAAAAAGACTCCAAGCTTAAAAGAATCGCCACGATTAAAAACCCTTATGCGACTCATTATTATGATGAGGGGCTAGAAACAGAGAGTTCTTACACTTACCAACTCGCTACTTACAAGGGCGATAAAATCTCTAACCTTTCAGAGCCTGTTTTAGTGAAAACCTCTTTTATCAATCCTGTAGAAAGCGTTTTTGCAAGCCTTGAATACCCTAAAAGCGTGAAAGTCTTTTGGAGTCCGCACCCAAATCCCAGCGTTTCTAAATACATCATTCAAAGGCAGAATAAAGACGGCAAATTTTTAAATGTGGGGGCTGTGAAAAACCGCTTGTTTGTGGAGTTTTTTGATAAAGATTTAGAGGATGGGAAAAAATACCGCTACCAAGTCATTGCTGAAAATTTCATGGGGGATAAATCCAGGCCTAGCGTGATAGTGGAGGGGAAAACCAAAGATTTACCCAAAGAAATCGCTAATGTTAGAGTGAGCCAAAACCTCACACGACACATTGAATTGAGTTGGGACAAATCCCCCGAAGAAGATGTGATAGCTTATCGCATTTACGCTTCCAACAACCGCAACGATAAATACAAATTCATCGCTCAAACCACTAACACTTCCTATGTGGATAAAATAGAAAAAGACAACCTCACGCGCTATTACAAAGTCGTCGCCCTTGATAAAACGCATCTTGAAGGGGCGTTACCCAAAGAGCCTGCCATGGGTGAGACCGCTGACAGACCCGAATCCCCTATCATCACTAAAGGGACTATTCAAGACTCTTCGGCTTTCATTCAATGGGAAAATAACCCAAGTGCTAAAATAGCCACTTATGCGGTGTATCGTTTTGAAGCCAATTCTAAAACCCCTTTGCGTTTTGGGAATATCACCAAAAACCAATTCGTGGATAAGGACATGAAAGTGGGCGTGGCTTATCGCTATCAAGTGGTGAGCGTGGATAAAGATGGTTTAGAGTCGCACCCAAGCAAAGAAGTGCGTTTGTTTTTAGAGCGCTAAAAGGGTTTTAATGCCCCATTTTTTAGCCAAATTAGATTCCAAGCCTTTAGAATACCCCATAATCAAAGGGGATTTTTGTTTCCATAGGGAATTTTTAAGCTTAAAACACCCCACTAAAAGCTGTGTGTATGCGAGTTTTAAGAATGATGTTTTTTTATTGCAAAAAATCCGGCGAGCGGGTGATTTTTTGATCAAAAGCGAAAAAGCCACGCCCTTAAAACGAGAGGTTTTAAAACAAGCTTTAAGGATTTATTCGCAATCTTTTGAAGTCATTTCGCATAATTTGCAAGAAAATTCTAAACATGCGAGCCAAAAAAAAGCCCTTGATTTAGAAACTTTTGAAGACTTTATCCACAACAATCAAGCCCCTATTTTAATAGAAATTGGTTTTGGGAGCGGGCGGCATTTGATAGAATTAGCCAAAAACAACCCCACTAAAACATGCTTAGGGATAGAGATTCACACCCCCTCTATCGCGCAAGCGTTAAAGCAAATTGAATTGCTAGATTTAAAAAATCTGCACATCTTGCAAGGCGATGGCCGTTTGGTTTTAGAGAGCATGCCAAATTATAAGTGCGAGAAAATTTTTGTGCATTTCCCTGTGCCATGGAATGAGAAAAAACACCGCCGGGTGCTAAGCGAAAAATTTTTAAACGAAGCTTTAAGGGTTTTAAAGTCTAAAGGGTTTTTGGAATTACGAACCGATGATAGCCTTTATTTTGAAGACAGCCTAAAATTAGCCCTAAAAAATTTTCAATGCGAGATAGAAATCAAAAAAAACGCTCAAATACCGGTTATCAGCAAGTATGAAGCGCGTTGGAATAAACTCAAAAAAGATATTTATGATTTAAGAATTTATTCTTTAGAATTAAATGAAACCCCTTTTGATGACCATGCATTTGATTTTTCTTTTGATACAATAACAATTGATAAAGAAAGCGTTGGAGCGATTTTAAAAACCCCAAAAATCATCCAAGAGGGGTATTTTGTGCATGTTTGTAATATTTATGAAAATAAAGGGGATTTTTTAGTGGAATTGAGTATGGGGGATTTTGACTGGCCTGTGCGTTTGTTTGTTTTATTGGCAGAAAATCAGATTTTTTATCTCAATAAAAGCCCCTTAAAAACCTTAAACAACCACAAAGCGCATCTTTTGCTTCAAAATATCCTAATCCAAAAGGGAATTGGATGAGTGTGATCATCGCAGCGAACAATCTATGCTTACAATACCAGCAAAACGAACCGGTCATTAAACATGCCAATTTGCGCATCAAACGCAAGGACTTTGTGTTCATTTCAGGGCCTAGCGGGAGCGGTAAAAGCACGCTTTTGCGCTCGTTTTATGGGGATTTGAAGGTTTTTAGCGGTAAATTAGAAGTTTGCAATATCAACATGAACAACGCTTCAAAAGCAACGATTTTAGATTTGCGTAAAAATATTGGCGTGGTTTTCCAAGATTATAAATTGATCCAAGATTACACGATTGAGCAAAACATCAAACTGCCGATGATTATTTGTGGCGTTAAAAAAGAAGAATGCCATTTGCAGCTAGAAAAACTTTTAGGGCATATTGATTTACGCCATAAGGCTAACCGCTACCCCAAAGAGCTCAGTGGGGGCGAACAACAGCGAGTGGCTATGGCTAGGGCTATGGCGAACTGCCCTGAACTCATTTTAGCCGATGAGCCTACCGGGAATTTAGACGATTATTCTAGCGATAAAATCTGGAGCCTATTAAGGGGCATGAACACGCAATTAAACGCTACGATCGTGGTGGTTACGCACAAATTCCCTAAAAATTTTAGCGCTTATCACCGAAAATTTTACATAGAAGAGGGGGAAGTTTATGAATACTCTTAAAAAGCATTTAGCCTTTATCATTCCCCTAGTGGCGTTATTGTTTAGCTTGGAATGCGTGTTATTTATCAATCAAGCGATCGAACAGAAAGAAAAAAAATTGATTGAAGATTATTCAGTCGTGTTGGCCAGCACGCAAAAATTAGGCTTGGAATTGTTGCGTCAAAATTTTAGCGAAATCACGGCGTTAAAAGAAATTGATCCTAATTATTCTTTAGAGCCTCTTCAAAAAACTTTAGGCACAGACGGGCTTAAGGAATTAAGAAAGAATTTACCCTTTTTTTATTCTTTACAACTTTCCACATTCCCCACTCAAGAGCGTTTAGAAAACATTAAAGAAAAATTGCTCAAAATCCCTGGCGTTCAAAAAGTTGAAGTCTTTGCCAAAACTTACATGCAAGTGTATGATCTCTTAAGCTTGATTAAAGCCACGATTTATATCTTTGCGTTAGTGGTCTTTGTTTTATCGGTTTTATTGATGTTCAAGCAAGTCCGCATCTGGATCTATCAATACCATGAGAGATTAGAGATCATGGATTTATTAGGGGCTTCGGTGTCTTTTAAAAACGGGTTTTTGTATAAAATAGCTTTAATGGATTCTCTAATCGCTAGTTTTTTAGCCCCCATGTTCATGCTCTATATCACTTCGCAAAAAGGTTTTGAAAAAACAATGGATACTTTGGGTATTATAGGAGGCGCGTTTGTTTTAAACCATTTTTTATGGGGACTGCTTTTTAGCCTTGTAGTCTCATTTGTTTCTGTTTTACTTGTAGCTTGGAGGACTAGGCATGTATAAATTAGGGGTGTTTTTGTTAGCTACCTTACTATCAGCTAACACGCAAAAAGTGAGCGATATTGCTAAAGACATTCAACATAAAGAAACCCTTTTAAAAAAAACCCATGAAGAAAAAAACCAACTGAACAGCCGTTTGAGTTCTTTAGGCGAAGCGATCCGCTCTAAAGAGCTTCAAAAAGCGGAAATTGAGCGCCAAATGGTCGCCTTAAAAAAGAGTCTTGAAAAAAATCGTAATGAAAGTTTGGCGCAAGAAAAAGTCCTAACCAACTACCGCAAGTCTTTAGATCATTTGCAAAAACAGCGATCATTGTTACAAAAGAGGGTGTTTGATACGCTTTTAGAGGATTTTCTTTTTTCACAAGCCCTAAAGGGGCAGAATTTAGTCTCTTCTAATGATGTGATTTTACAAGTGGCGTTTGAAAACTTGCACCAAAACACTCTGTCTAAAATGTCGCAATTAAGCCAAGAAGAAAAAGAACTCAATACGCAGGCTTTAAAAGTCAAAAACAGCATTCAAAAAATCTCCTCTGTCATGGATGAGCAAAAAACTCGTGAATCAACCTTAAAATCCTTGCAAACCGAACAAAATAAGCTCATTTTGAGCATGCAAAAAGATTACGCAATCTATAACCAGCGGCTAACCCTTTTAGAAAAAGAACGCCAGAATTTAAACGCCCTTTTAAAACGCTTGAATATCATCAAACAAAATAGAGAAAATGAAGAAAAAGTCAGTTTGAAAAAATCTTCTCAAGCCTTAGAAGTCAAACAAGTGGCTAGCTCTTATCAAAACATCAACACCACGAGCTATAACGGGCCAAAAACGATCGCTCCTTTGAACGATTATGAAGTGGTGCAAAAATTTGGCCCTTATATTGATCCGGTTTATAATTTAAAAATTTTTAGCGAGTCTATCACGCTAGTGTCAAAAACCCCAAACGCTTTGGTGCGTAATGTTTTAGACGGGAAAATCGTGTTCGCTAAAGAAATCAACATGCTTAAAAAAGTCGTTATCATTGAGCATAAAAACGGCATCCGCACGATTTATTCTCAACTGGATAAAATCGCCCCCACCATTAAAAGCGGCATGCGGATCCAAAAAGGCTATGTTTTAGGGCGCATTGAGCAGCGCTTGGGTTTTGAAGTAACCATGAAAGAAAAACACATCAACCCCTTAGAACTCATCGCACGCAATTAAGATTTAACAAATCGTCTTTTTGCCGATATTAGCTAAAGAATTTAACAAACAAAGAAATAGTTACATTTATAGGTATGGAAAAATTTGGAGGTTTTTATGGTCAATGAAGTTCAAGGGATTGGGATTCCCGCATCTCATGCAAGCGTTCAAACAACCCCTACAAAAGAGATCAGTCGCGCAAACACTATAAACACCGTTGATGAATCTAAGACAACGATAGACCCTGATCAATACAAACCCAAGCTAGAATTATTGAGCGAGCGTTTGAATGAAGAAATGAAACGCATTGGCACGGATATTAATTTTAGTTATAACGATACGATCAAAGGGTTAGTGGTTTCAGTCAAAGACGCTAATGGGGATAAGGTGATAAGAGAAATACCCTCTAAAGAAGCTGTGGAGCTTATGCAAAGAATGCGCGATGTGATAGGCATTATCTTTGATAAAAGAGGCTAAACATTAGAGGTAAAACATGGCAATAGGTTCATTAAGCTCATTAGGGCTTGGCAGTAAGGTTTTGAATTACGATGTGATTGACAAGCTTAAGGACGCTGATGAAAAAGCTTTAATCGCCCCCCTAGACAAGAAAATGGAGCAAAATGTTGAAAAACAAAAAGCCCTTGTGGAAATTAAAACGCTCCTTTCAGCTCTAAAAGGCCCGGTTAAAACGCTTTCAGATTATTCCACTTATATCAGCAGGAAAAGCAATGTTACAGGCGATGCGTTGAGCGCGAGCGTGGGGGCTGGCGTGCCTATTCAAGACATTAAAGTGGATGTGCAAAATTTAGCGCAAGGCGATATTAACGAACTAGGGGCGAAATTTTCTTCAAGAGATGATATTTTTAGCCAAGTGGATACCACGCTCAAATTTTACACGCAAAACAAGGACTACGCCGTTGATATTAAAGCAGGAATGACTTTAGGCGATGTGGCTCAAAGCATCACGGACGCTACCAATGGCGAAGTGATGGGCATTGTGATGAAAACAGGAGGGAATGACCCCTATCAATTAATGGTGAATACTAAAAACACCGGCGAAGACAACCGAGTCTATTTTGGCTCACACCTCCAATCCACGCTCACTAACAAAAACGCCCTTTCTTTAGGACTTGATGGAGCCGGGAAAAGCGAATTGAGTTTGAATTTAAAGGGGGCTGATGGGAGCATGCATGAAGTCCCTATCATGCTAGAGCTCCCTGAAAGCGCTTCTATCAAACAAAAAAACGCAGCGATCCAAAAGGCTATGGAGCAGGCTTTAGAAAACGACCCTAATTTTAAAGACTTGATCGCTAATGGGGATATTTCCATAGACACTCTTCATGGGGGGGAATCTTTAATCATTAATGACAGGCGTGGGGGAAACATTGAAGTTAAAGGGAGTAAGGCTAAAGAGCTTGGGTTTTTGCAAACCACCACCCAAGAAAGCGATTTGTTAAAAAGCACTCGCACGATAAAAGAGGGTAAATTAGAAGGGGTGGTTAGTTTGAATGGCCAAAAATTGGATTTGGGTGCTTTAACCAAAGAGAGCAACACCAGCGAAGAAAACACAGACGCTATCATTCAAGCGATCAATTCCAAAGAAGGCTTGAATGCGTTTAAGAACGCCGAAGGCAAGCTTGTGATCAATTCTAAAACCGGAATGCTCACCATTAAGGGCGAAGACGCTTTAGGCAAGAATAGTTTGAAGGATTTGGGCTTGAGTGCTGGCATGGTGCAATCTTATGAAGCTTCGCAAGACACGCTTTTTATGTCTAAGAATTTGCAAAAAGCGAGCGATTCGCAATTCACTTATAATGGGGTGAGCATCACGCGCCCCACTAATGAGGTCAATGATGTGATCAGCGGGGTTAATATCACTTTAGAGCAAACCACAGAGCCTAATAAGCCTGCCATTATCAGCGTGAGCAGAGACAATCAAGCCATTATAGACAGCCTTAAAGAATTTGTCAAAGCCTATAATGAGCTTATTCCTAAATTAGATGAAGACACGCGCTATGACGCTGACACTAAAATCGCTGGGATTTTTAACGGCGTGGGCGATATTCGCGCGATCCGCTCTTCTCTTAATAATGTGTTTTCTTATAGCGTGCATACGGATAATGGGGTAGAAAGTTTGATGAAATACGGGCTTAGTTTAGACGATAAGGGCGTGATGAGTTTGGATGAAGCTAAATTATCAAGCGCATTAAATTCTAACCCTAAAGCGACTCAAGATTTTTTCTATGGGAGCGATAGCAAGGATATGGGGGGCAGAGAAATCCACCAAGAGGGCATTTTTTCTAAATTCAATCAAGTTATCGCTAATCTCATAGACGGAGGGAACGCTAAATTAAAGATTTATGAAGATTCCCTAGACAGAGACGCTAAAAGCCTGACCAAAGACAAAGAAAACGCTCAAGAGCTTTTAAAAACCCGCTACAACATCATGGCGGAGCGCTTTGCCGCTTATGATAGCCAAATTTCTAAAGCCAATCAAAAATTCAATTCCGTGCAAATGATGATCGATCAAGCAGCGGCTAAAAAGAATTAAAAAAACAGAGAGTTATCAATTTTAAAGGATAAAGGAACATTATGCAATACGCTAACGCTTATCAAGCCTACCAGCATAACCGAGTGAGTGTGGAATCCCCAGCAAAACTCATTGAAATGCTTTATGAAGGGATTTTAAGATTTTCCTCGCAAGCCAAACGCTGTATTGAAAATGAAGACATTGAAAAGAAGATTTATTATATTAACAGGGTTACGGATATTTTCACGGAATTGTTGAATATTTTAGATTATGAAAAAGGGGGGGAAGTGGCGGTGTATCTTACAGGCTTATACACCCATCAAATCAAAGTTTTAACGCAGGCCAATGTGGAAAATGATGCGAGTAAGATTGATTTGGTGTTGAATGTGGCTAGGGGGTTGTTAGAAGCTTGGAGGGAAATCCATTCAGATGAACTCGCCTAACATGTTATTAGATCCCTTTAAAATCGCTCTCATTAAAAAAGATTCTAAACAAGCCTTTTTACTGATAGAGCGCCTTTCTTTAGAGCAAATAAAAAGCTTGGATTTAGACACGCTTTTAAGCCTTAAGGAAATGATAGCCCAAAGCATTGAACTATTAGAAAAAGAAAAAGAAGAACTGCAATCGCAAATGCATAAGGCTAAGCAAATCCAAAAATTTTTGTCTTAGATTTTTTAAACTACGATACAATAAAAGCACTATTTTTATTGAAGGCTAAAGATTGTCTGAACCCATAGATAGATTCACGCGCATAAGGTGGTTGTTTAAAAACGATTTTGAAAAAATCCGCCAACAAAGGGTTTTAATCTGTGGCGTGGGGGGCGTTGGAGGCTTTGCGCTAGATTCTTTGTATCGTGTGGGGATAGGGCAAATCACTATCATTGATAAAGATGTGTTTGATGTTACCAATCAAAACCGCCAGATTGGATCAGAAAGGATAGGAGAATCTAAAGTGTTGGTGTTGCAAGATCTCTATAAGGGCATCCAAGCTTTAAATTGTCGCATAGATGAAGCGTTTTTAAATTCATTTAATTTTAGAGATTATGATTACATTTTAGATTGCATGGACGATTTGCCCATTAAAACAAGCTTGGCGATAAAATGTCAAAATTTCGCTTACGGGAAGTTTATCAGCTCTATGGGGAGCGCGAAGCGTTTGAATCCTAAACACATCCAAGTGGGGAGCGTTTGGGAAAGCTATGGCGATAAATTCGGGCGTAAATTTAGGGATTTTTTAAAAAAACGCCGTTTTAAAGGGGATTTTAAAGTGGTTTTTAGCCCTGAAGTCCCGCATTGCATAGAGCTTGGGAGTTTTAATGCGGTTACGGCGAGTTTTGGTTTGCAAATAGCGAGTGAAGTCGTGCAAGATATTATCAAAAATGAAAGGCAATGAAATGAAAGATTACGAAGACGAATTGGAAGATTTTGAAGAAGAAGAATTAGAGGGCTTTGAAGAAGAAGATGAAGAGTATAATGATTATAAGAATGTCTATGATGATGACGATTATGAAGACTATAATTCTGATTATGAAGAAGAGTGAAAAATGATTCGCGCGAGCGTCCTCCAGCATGCTTATTGCGGCTCTAGAAAAAAGACCATAGAGCATACAGCCAACCTGCTTGAACAAGCGCTAAAAAAACACCCTAAAACCAATTTAGTAGTGTTGCAAGAATTGAACCCTTATAGTTATTTTTGCCAGAGCGAGAACCCTAAATTTTTTGATTTAGGCGAGTATTTTGAAGAAGATAAGGCTTTTTTTAGTGCTTTAGCTCAAAAATTTCAAGTGGTGCTTATTACTTCTTTATTTGAAAAGCGCGCTAAAGGGTTGTATCACAACAGCGCGGTTGTGTTTGAAAAAGATGGATCAATCGCTGGAGTGTATCGCAAAATGCACATTCCTGATGACCCAGGGTTTTATGAAAAATTTTATTTCACGCCGGGGGATTTGGGCTTTGAGCCTATTGTTACAAGCGTGGGTAAATTAGGGCTTATGGTGTGCTGGGATCAGTGGTATCCTGAAGCAGCAAGGATTATGGCTTTAAAAGGGGCAGAAATTTTAATCTATCCTAGCGCGATAGGGTTTTTAGAAGAAGACTCTAATGAAGAAAAAAAGCGTCAGCAAAACGCATGGGAGACCATTCAAAGAGGGCATGCGATCGCTAATGGCTTGCCTTTGATTGCGACTAACAGAGTGGGCGTGGAGTTAGATCCGAGCGGTGCGATTAAGGGGGGCATTACTTTTTTTGGATCTAGTTTTGTGGTGGGGGCTTTGGGCGAATTTTTGGCTAAAGCGAGCGATAAAGAAGAGATTTTGTATGCGGAAATTGATTTAGAACGCACCGAAGAAGTGCGCCGAATGTGGCCGTTTCTAAGAGACAGACGCATTGATTTTTATAACGATTTGTTGAAACGCTATATTTAATCAGTCAATCAGTTTAAAATTTAAGGTTAGAAAGGATTAAACATGGTAGATGCGGTTTTTTGCGCCAAACAAGCGCAAAAATTCTATCATTTTTGCGCGGTATTTTCATTTTAACAAGGAGCAAAAATGCTAGAAAATAGCTCTGTATGGAGCAATCCCGCCTTTGTGGCTATCATTTGCATGTGCGTTCTTAGCCTTTTAAGACTCAATGTCATGCTTTCTATGATTAGCGCGACTCTCATAGCAGGACTTATGGGAGGGCTTGGGATCACGGAGAGTTTTAATGTAATGATAGACGGCATGAAAGGCAATTTAAACATCGCTTTAAGCTACATCCTTTTAGGGGCTTTAGCGGTAGCGATCGCTAAAAGCAATCTCATTAAAGTCGCTTTGAGTAAATTAATAGGCCTAATGAATTACAAGCGATCCACTTTTTGCTTTTTGATCGCTTTCATCGCATGTTTTTCGCAAAATTTAGTGCCGGTGCATATCGCTTTTATCCCTATTTTAATCCCCCCTCTTTTGCATTTGATGAACCGGCTAGAATTGGATAGAAGAGCGGTCGCTTGCGCTTTAACCTTTGGCTTGCAAGCCCCCTACTTGGTGCTTCCTGTAGGGTTTGGCTTGATTTTTCAAACGACCATTTTAGAGCAATTAAAAGCCAATGGCGTTAGCACCACCATAGCGCAAATCACAGGAGTGATGTGGATAGCGGGGTTAGCGATGGTCGTTGGGCTACTTGTCGCCGTATTAACGCTATACAAAAAACCCAGGCACTACCAAGAAAAATCTTTTGATATAGAAAATTACGCCTCGCTTCAATTAAACTACCATGATTATTTGACTTTTATAGGGATTGTCGTGGCGTTTGTGATCCAATTAGCCACCGATTCTATGCCCTTAGCTGCCTTTTTAGCGTTAGCGATTATCTTACTAGGCCGTGGCATTAAGTTTAAAGAAACAGACTCTTTAATGGACGATAGCGTGAAAATGATGGCGTTTATCGCTTTTGTGATGCTAGTGGCTAGCGGGTTTGGAGAAGTGTTGCAAAAAGTGCATGCGATAGATGGCTTAGTGAATGCGATCATAAGCGTGATCCAAGGGAAGTTTTTAGGGGCTTTTTTAATGCTTGTTGTAGGGCTTTTTATCACTATGGGGATAGGGACTTCTTTTGGCACTATCCCTATCATCGCTGTGTTTTATGTCCCTTTGTGCACAAAATTAGGTTTTAGCATAGAATCTACGATTTTACTCATCGGCATAGCCGCAGCCTTAGGCGATGCAGGCTCACCGGCTAGCGATAGCACCATGGGGCCTACTTGCGGGCTTAATGCAGACAACCAACACAATCATATCTATGACACATGCGTGCCGACTTTTTTAGTCTATAACATCCCTTTGATTGTTTTTGGAGTTCTTGGAGCGTTACTATTAGGCTAATCTATCAAGTTAAGAAAATCTTTTCTTTAGCCTTACCCTCTGGGGTCAATGCTTTTTTAGATGTGCTGGTGGTCGCGCTCTCGGTTTTTTTTGTGGGCAAGATTTCGCACCATCATATCGTGGCTTTAGGGGTGGGCTTGCAATTTTTGATGCTTTTTTATGGCATCAATACGATTTTATACACCGGCACTAACGCCATTCTTTCTAGGCTTGTGGGGGCTAGGGATTTTACTCAAATCAACCACGCTTTTTCAAGTATTTTTATAGGGGCGTTTGTGATTTGTTTAGGCGTGCTGTTGGTTTCTTATTTTTTGATTGAGCCTTTTTTAAATTGGATGCAATTACAAAATCCTTCGCGCCAATTGACGCAAGATTATTTAGAAGTCTTAGTTATCGCGCTACCGAGTATTTTTTTAAAAAATGTTTTAGTTTCAGCGCTCGCTAGCTTTTCAGACACCCTAACCCCCTTTATTGTCAAAATCATCATGGTCATCGCATGCATTTTCTTGAATCAAGCTTTGATTTTTGGGGATTTTGGTTTTAAAGAAATGGGGATTGTAGGCTCTGCTTTAGCGAATGTGGTTGTCTCTTATTTGGAATTACTCGCGCTTGGCGTTTGGATACAAATCAAAAAAATCCCTTTAAAATTCAAAATAACCTTTCATTTTTCTTTTTTAAAAACCATGTTTAGAGTGGGTTGGCCGGCCGGGTTTGAGCGTTTATTGAGCTTATTTTCTTTAATACTCTTATCCAAATTTGTAGCGAGCTATGGGGATAAAGTGTTAGCGGGCATGCAAATAGGCATTAGGGTTGAAACCTTTTCGTTCATGCCCGGATTTGGGTTTATGATCGCAGCGATGGTTTTAACAGGGCAAAATTTAGGGGCGAACAAGCCAAAAATCGCCACAGAATACGCGCATTTGATTTTAAAAATCTCTATGGGTTTAATGGGGGTTTTAGGGATTGTTTTAGTCTTATTCGCTAAAGAATTTGCGAGCCTTTTCTCTCAAGATGAAGAAGTCTTAGAAGTGGCACGTTCTTATTTGATCGCTGTAGGTCTCTCTCAAGCCCCCTTAATTGGGTATTTTGTGCTAGATGGAGTTTTTAGAGGGGCTGGCATTTCTAAAGTCTCACTATACATTAACACCCTAAGCTTATGGGGGTTAAGGATCATGCCTATTTACTTGCTTTTAATTCATCATTTTAAGGTGGAATTTATTTTTGTAGTGATCGCATCAGAAACTTTTTTGCGTTCATTCATCTACTATAAAGTTTTTTCTAAAGGCATTTGGAAAAGGTGCGGAAAAAAGGCTTAATCATTGCTTGAGCGTAGCGGTCGTTTTGAAACGGCTTTCTCGCACCACTTGCACGCCCACTTCACCCACATACTGAGCACTCTCTTCTATCTTTTTAGCGATCTTTCTGGCAATAATAGGCACTTGATTGTCCCTAACTTGGTTGGATTTGACAATCACTCTTAATTCTCGCCCGCTCTCCATCGCATACGCCTTTTCCACCCCATCAAATTCTAGCGCGATCTCTTCTAAAGCTTGCATGCGTTTAGCGTATTCTTCATCGCTCTTTCTTCTAGCCCCAGGACGCCCTGCAGAAAGCGCATCAGCCGCACACACGCTCGCGCACTCCACGCTCATGATTTCTTCATGCCCATGGTGGGCATAAATCGCATTAATCACAACCGGGTCTTCTTTATGGCGCTTGCACACCTCAACCCCTAAATTCACATGGTCTCTCCCAAGCTCTTGGGTGAGCGCTTTACCAATATCATGCAAAATACCGGCTCTTCTGGCGAGCTTTTTATCCCCCCCAAGCTGTTCTGCAATCAAGCCGGCTAAAAGGGCGACTTCTTTAGAATGCTGTAAGGCGTTTTGCCCAAAACTAGAGCGGTAACGCATTTTGCCTATTAAAATTTTAAGCTCATCTTCCATAGCCCCAAGCTCTAATTCTAGCACCACGCTCTCCCCTTCAGAAAGCAGTTCTTTTTCCATGTTGTGCGCGACTCTATGATAAACCTCTTCAATCCTATTAGGCTGGATACGGCCGTCTTCTATTAAAATTTTAATCGTCTCGCTCGCCACTTCACGCCGAAAAATATTGAAACTGGACAAACACAATTCGCTGCTATCTTCGCTAAATTCTATATCCACCCCACTAATCTTTTTAAACGCTTCAATGTTTTTCCCGTCTTTGCCTATCACACGACCGATATAATCTGAGCAAGGCAAAGCGATACGGCTTGTTAAATTCTCTGTCGCATAATCACCCGCAAAACGGGCTGTCGCTTCCGCTAAAATGGCATACGATTTTTTCTTGCCCTCTTCTTTGGCTTCTTTTTCATAACGCCTGATCAAGGCGCTTTTTTGCGCTTCTAATTCTTCTTCTAATTGCTCCAAGATCATGTTTTTAATTTCATCTTTGGTATAAGCCATGTAATTGAGCATCGCGTCTAGCGCTTTGGCTTGAACTTCTTTACAAATAGCGCGCTGTTTTTTAAAATTTTCCTTTTCTTGTTCTAAAATCTGGCGTTCTTTTTCAAGCTCTTTTTTTTCCTTTTCCAAATAGCGTTTTTCATCTCTTACAAATTCTTTGTGTTGCGCTTCTAAATGCTTCAAATGCGCTTCTTTTTTGTCAAAATGGGTTTGGAGTTGCAAGTTCTTGTTTTCATATTGCTGTTGCAATTTGCATTCTTGGCTTTTCATGCGCATTTCTTCAGCTTCCACAAAAGATTTCGCTTGAAACTCCATCAATTTGGCTTTAGCTGAAGCGCTTTTTAAAGTGGCTTGCCCTCTAGCGTAATAGATCTTTTTCATCACATAATACATGGCTAGAGCGGTAATCAAACACGCTACCAAGACTTCTAATGAAATATAAATTAACCCGCTGCTCATAATGTTTCCTTCTATTATTCTTCATAACGATACGAGCATTCATGTAAAGATTTGCTTCAATGTCATAAGCGTCTGTAAGGATACCATTAGCGATCGCTAACTCCCTACTTACAAATATGACTAAGGGGCGTTTTAGTTGCTTTTTAAACAATTGGGGTAAACTCCTATCATACATGCCTAGCCCAAAACCCACGCGCCTAAAGCTTGTATCCATTCCTAAAATCGGCACGACAATACAATCCAATTCCCGCTTATAATAGCGCGACAAACTCGGCTCATCAAACCACCCCAAACGCCTTAAGGGCAACCTAAAGGGTGCGATAGTAAAGCCCTCTTTAGAAAAATGAGTGCCTTTTTTGATGCTTTTAGGCAACCACACATGCTTATTTTTTTGTCTTAACTTCAAAATCAAAGGCCTAATGTCAAGCTCATGCCCTAATGGGCTATACAATAAAATATTTTGATAATCTTTGAGTTTCCAAAACAAAAGCTTGCAAGCCAATTTATCCCTGACTGCTTTATCTTTGGTTGGTTTAGCCCTTTTCAAGCGTTCTTTACAAAAATCTCTAAAAATCGTTTTAATGGTTATAATCCTTAAATTTTAGACTTACATTATAGTATAATTTTAGGTTATTAGTTACCATTTTATTATTCTTAAGGATGTGTTTATAATGAGAATTAAGGCTTATTTTTTGCGTTTTATCGCGCTGGTTTTGATCGTTTTGTTGGGTTTTAGCGCTTGTAAAAATTCTCAAAAATCTCAAGATTCTCAAAACAATACCACCCAACAAGATAGCCCTAAAACCTACACCGCTATGGATCTAAATAACCAAGAATACACCATTACAGGCGATTTAGATTCTCTAAACATCAGCCCGGATTCTAACGCCCCTACTCTATTGATTTTAAGCACTTTAGATAATTCTTTAAAAGATTACGCCCCCACCTTTAACGTCTTAAAAAAAACTTTTAAAGATCGTTTGAGGGTGCTTATTTTACTCAATAAACCCTATTCAAGCGATGCAATCAAAGATTTTAGCGTGCGTTCTCAAGCTGATTTGATGATTTTAAACCCTAAAGATACCGCTCTTTTTGATCATTTAAAGTATGACGCTTTAAACCATTCCTTTAACATGCTCTTATATCACAAACACCAATTGATTAAAATGTATCAAGGGATCGTGCCAGCAGAAATGCTCCAATTTGATATTTCTAATTTAAAGGATTAAAAATTATGTTTAATTTTTTCAAAAAAATTGTCAATAAAATTAAAGGCGAAGAGGTTAAAGAAAAAAAGCGTGAAAATGTTCCTAAAGAGGAATTAGAAGAAATTTTGATTGGCTTTGACATCCAATACGATTTGATAGAAAGCTTGTTACAGCATTTAGGCGATTTAGTTACGCCCAAGCAATTAGAAGTCGCTTTATTGCGTTTTGTGCGTGGGGAAAGCTATTATGATAAAACCCGCCTAAAGACTATCACCACAAAGCCCTTAGTGCATTTGATCGTGGGGGTTAATGGGGCGGGTAAAACCACAACGATCGCTAAATTGGCTAAGCTTTCTTTAAAACAGCATAAAAAAGCGCTTTTAGGAGCCGGCGATACCTTTAGAGCGGCCGCAGTCAAACAGCTGCAATTATGGGGTGAAAAGCTTAACATTCAAGTCATTAGCGCCAAAGAAGGGAGCGATCCAAGCTCTCTAGCTTACAACACCATAGAAAGCGCGATCGCTAAAAATATAGATGAAGTTTTTATAGACACCGCCGGGAGGCTGCACAACCAGACCAACCTTAAAAACGAGCTTTCTAAAATCGCACGCACCTGCTCTAAAGTTTTAAAAGACGCCCCCTTTTATAAATTCCTTATTTTAGACGGCACGCAAGGGAGTTCTGGGCTAACGCAAGCGAAAATTTTCCATGAGACTTTGGCGCTAGATGGCGTGATTATGACTAAGCTTGATGGCACTTCTAAAGGCGGAGCGATTTTAAGCGTGCTGTATGAGTTGAAATTACCCATTCTTTATTTAGGAATGGGCGAAAAAGAAGACGATTTGATCGCTTTTGATGAAGAACGCTTTATAGAAGATTTGGTTGATGCGGTGTTTGTGGAACAATAAATTAAAAATTATTTCCTAAGAATGACCCTGAAGCTCTTATCCATATGGTTTGCTTCTTGCAAAACATTACAAACTTCTGCGTTTTTGGCATAAAACTCCTTAAGCGGGATGTGGGGATAAAGCTTTTTGTGCGCTTCATCAATCCTGCAAATTAACGGGCGCGATTCATAAATCTTGCACAGATTCGTTTCTAAATCTAAAAACTTGCACACCCCATTGCCAGCATCAAACTCAATAAGTTCAATAATCCCGGTGATATTTTTACAGCACAGCCCGCAATAGGAAGCTCTGCCTTATCAATCTTTCCAGAAAAATAGCGAGTTAAAACCGTAGCATTTGCCACACAAACACCCACAAACATTGCAGGCAATGAACCCTTGCCAAGGCTTTGGATGACTTTATTAGCGCTGCTTTGCATCCAACCTTCCAAAGAGGAGCTTGCAAACGCACTACCATAACTAAGCGCTCCACCCTTTAGGGTAGCAATGGCGGTGTGCTTGATCGCTTTTATAGGATCCTTGCCATTTGCGACACATTCATAAACATTCGTTACGAGTGAGACCCCACCACCTATCAACGCACCGGTTTGCATAGCGTTCATTCCTGCTTGATGCGAAACGCTGGCAACATCTTTGGCAGTGGAGAGTTTTGGGTTCAATCTGGCTTCAATTGCCTCTCCTTTAGTGGCGCTCGCAGGCCTTGTATGGGCTTTGATTGTTTTGCAATGTTGGAGTTTTTCCTCTAAATGAGCGGCTTTTTGAAAATTGCCAAGCCCCTTTTGTTTAGCGATTTGAGATTCTAGGCTCTTGATCCTAGTATTGACCGCTCTTTGAAAATCCCCATAATGATTCCTAGCGATTTTCATCTTCGCACCGTTTTCAAAGTATTTTTCATAATCTTTGGATAAGAATTTTTCAAAACACTCCGCACCATTTCGGCCCACAAATTTACTCTGCACAGCCGTGCCAGGAATGACATTCCCCTTTTCATCCACACTGATATAATCCACGATTTCGTGGTTCTTACTGGGCGTGGCATAGTTTGGGAAAAGCTTTTGAACCTGAGCCTTTTTCTCACTAGAAAGATCATCATACTGCACTATCCTTTCTCTTTTTCCTGCAAGGATATTATGCGCATTAACACGGGCTTGCTCTTTGATTTCAGCAGAATACCCCGCCTGTTGGTGGATATTTTGTTTAGTATAGTTAGGGTTTATCTTCCTTTTTGAGATCTCTTCTAATCTATCCAAGACAGAAAAATGCTCTCTATTGGCACTAGCATGAAGTGCACTTTCTTCGCCAGTTGAACCCATGATGGTTGCGTCTGTAATGTTGCTGTATTTTTGTTTTTTCTCTCGATCTTTTTTCATGACCTAACCCCAAAAAAGAGAGATTTAAAAAAAGCGAGAAATTTGGGGGATTCTAAAAGGTTTAGGGCAGGCTTATAAGTAACCCCCCACCCAGAAAAGCTAGAAATAAAAGACTAGGACTAAAAACGCTAGGACTTTTTCCATAAAGACCTCCTTATTGTTTGATCCTAGCCACTACAGCCAAAAATCCTAAACAAACCGCTTGATTTTTATAAAAAGGTTTAAAATAATAAATATTTTCTCCTACCCCCCTGTGTAGTAAAACGCCCTTGTGGGAGTTTCGCTGTTTTTATCACATGTTTTTTTCTGGTTTATTGATGACAGATTGCTTTAAAAGCCTTTTCATCATTTTTGTATCTTTATTGATGATCGCTTCTTTAGCGTCTATGGCGTCTTGATAGTATAAACATGGGCAGATCTTGCCATCAGAAGCCAAACGGATACGATTGCAAGATTGGCAAAAATCATCGCTATGCGGAGCGATAATGCCAAATTGATAGCCATTTTCTAGCGTGTAGATTTTAGAAGACCCTTGTTTGGGTTTTTCTGTCGCAATGATTTGATATTTTTGAGCAATCAAATCTAAAATTTCTCGCTCTTTCAAGCCTTTAACCAAACTTTTAGCATGCGTATTTTCCATAAATTCAATGTAGCGGATTTGTATGCACCTCTTTTTTGCATATTCTAAAAGCTCTAAGATTTCATCATCATTAACGCCTTTCATCACAACCGTGTTTAATTTGAGTTTTAAACCCACTTTTAAGGACTCTTCAATCCCTTCTAGCGCATTTTTAAGAGCGTCTTTTTGAGAGATTTTTAAAACCCTATCGCTTTTTAAAGAATCTAATGAAACATTCACCCGTGATAACCCAGCATCTTTTAAACCCTTAGCCATTTTTTTGAGTAAAAAACCATTAGTGCTTAAAACTAACGCCACTTCCTTATTGTAAGCGTGTAGTTTAGCGATAAATTCGTCTAAACCCTTGCGTAACAATGGCTCCCCACCCGTGATTCTGATTTTTTTAACGCCTTCATCAATGGCGATTTTAAGAAATTCTAAAACATTATCCAAAGGCAATAATTCTTCACCATCAAAAAAATCTAATGGCGTAGCAGGCATGCAATACTGACACCTGAAATTGCATTGTTTGGTTACAGAAACCCTAATATAATCAATAACCCTATTAAAACTATCTACTAACACTCCCTTTATCCCTTATGCTCTTTATTTAAGCTTTTAGTGTAACATGATAAACAACGACTTAACAACATCAAAATGGATAGAACTTTTGAAAAACCCTATCATCGATAACATTCCTTGCGTTTTATTAGCTGGGGGCAAAAGCTCTCGTTTCATCATCAATGATGTTCAAATCAATAAGGCTCTCATGCCTTTAAAATCGTATCCTAGCCTTTTAGAATACCAATACACACGCCTTTTAAAACTTTTCAAACAAGTCATTATCAGCGCGAAAAAATCTTACGCATTAAACGCTCCCTATCTTTTAGAAAGAGAAAGTGGCCTTTTTTCACCCCTTTTTGGCATTCATAACGCTTTTTTAACGCTGCAAACCCCTTATATTTTTTTTATCGCCATAGATACGCCTTTAGTGTCCTTTGAAAGCATTAAAATTCTTTTTTGTGGGATTCAAAACTTTAGCGTAGTCTATGCTAAAAGCCCCACAAAAGAACATTATTTGATTTCTTTGTGGCATCAAAGTATCCTTAACGCCCTTAATTACGCCCTTAAAACGCAAGATTATCGCTTGAGCAATCTTATCAAAAACGCCTCTTCAACCGCTATCCATTTTGATAAAGAAGAAGAATTTTTAAACCTCAACACCCTAAAAGACTATGAATTAGCCGTTCAAATTTTAAAAGAGGGATCAAATGGCTGAAGAAGAAAAGACCGAACTCCCTAGCGCGAAAAAAATCCAAAAAGCCAGAGAAGAAGGCAATGTGCCTAAGAGCATGGAAGTGGTGGGGTTTTTAGGGTTATTAGCCGGGCTAATGAGTATTTTTGTTTTTTTTATATGGTGGGTGGATGGTTTTAGCGAGATGTATCGCCATGTGTTGAAAGATTTTTCCCTAGATTTTAGCAAAGAAAGCGTTCAAGAGCTGTTTAACCAGCTGGCTAAAGACACTTTTTTATTGCTTTTGCCTATTTTAATCATTTTAATGGTGGTGGCGTTTTTGTCTAATGTCTTGCAATTTGGCTGGCTCTTTGCCCCCAAAGTCATTGAACCCAAATTTTCTAAAATCAACCCTATCAATGGCGTCAAAAACCTTTTTTCTTTAAAAAAGATCCTTGATGGGAGTTTGATCACTTTGAAAGTTTTTTTAGCTTTTTCCCTAGGGTTTTTCATCTTTTCTTTATTTTTAGGGGAATTAAACCATGCGGCTCTTTTGAATTTGCAAGGCCAGTTATTGTGGTTTAAAAATAAGGCGTTATGGCTCATTTCTTCGCTTTTGTTTTTATTTTTTGTCTTGGCTTTTGTGGATTTAATCATCAAACGCCGCCAATACACCAACTCTTTAAAAATGACTAAACAAGAAGTTAAGGACGAATACAAACAGCAAGAAGGAAACCCAGAAATCAAAGCCAAAATCCGCCAAATGATGGTAAAAAACGCCACGAATAAAATGATGCAAGAAATCCCTAAAGCCAATGTCGTGGTGACTAACCCTACCCATTATGCCGTCGCTCTTCAATTTGATGAAGAACACCCTGTGCCTGTGGTGGTGGCTAAAGGCACGGATTATTTAGCCATTAGGATTAAGGGCATCGCCAGAGAGCATGACATAGAAATTATAGAAAATAAAACGCTCGCTAGAGAGCTTTATAGGGATGTGAAATTAAACGCCGCCATACCAGAAGAATTGTTTGAAGCCGTGGCGATTGTCTTCGCTCAAGTGGCTAAATTAGAGCAAGAACGCCAAAAACAAAAGATCATCAAACCTCTTTAAGATTTTTTAAACCCGCTTTTAAGCCCCAAAAAAGACACTCAATCAAGGACGCTCAATCAAAAGGCTTTAACAATCCCTACTTGAGCTTTAAACTTGATGCTCCAAGCGCCTTAAAGTGTTATGAATGTATTCTAAAAGCCACCCTAACAGGCCTAAAAAGTAAAAACCCAACCGCATGCCATAATATTCTTTAGTTTGAATGAACATGCTAGAACACAGCACCACCACACAAAGCCCCACGATCAAAATAAGCGTGTTAGCGTATTCATACAGCCCAAAAAGGCGTTTATGATAGATTAAAACCAGTATCAATAAAAAAAGAGCGAGTGTAAAAAGGGAAAAATCCACGCAATCAGACACGCTTAAAAATCTAAAGCTCTGTAAAGAAGAAGCAAAAACCCACACGACGCAAATGTTCATAGAGGGCAAGAAAGATTGCTTCATGCTAGCCCCTAAAAAACGCCACAATAAAGTCCCTAACAGCGCGAAATAGAAAACATAAAGCACTATTGAAGAATTTTTAATAGGAAAATTCCAAGCGTAGAAAGAAAGGCATAATATCCCTATACAAGCGCATTTTTGGCGCGTGAGGGTGAAAGGCTTTAGAATAAGCGCAAGCAAATAAATTGAAGAAACGCCTATTAGTCCCAAGTAATCTAATTTGATAATGAAATCATAAACATGGTTTTCAAACAAAAAAAACAATTGGGAAAAATCATCGCTGAAATGCGAAAACAACAAAGTTTCCACGTTGAACAAAAACAACAAAAAAAACAATGAAGAAAAAACGACTTTATGCGTGTATATCTTTTGGTAAAAATTCATCTACAACCTAATCATTGCCTAATCATTCTTGCTGAAGAAACTATCAATGCCATCAGCAATGCCCTTAGCCAAGATTTTTTGATACGGTTTGCTTTGGATGCGTTTAGATTCTATCGCATGGGAATTATAACCAATTTCTATTAAAATTGAAGGCATTAAAGCCCCGGCTAACACCCAAAAAGGCCCCTCCCTAACACCCCCATCCACCACATCAGGGTAATTTTTGCGGACACTTTGGAGCATGCCGTATTGCACGTCAATCGCTAATTTGTTAGAGACGATCAATCGCTGCGTGTTGAGTGAATTTAAAAACAAACTTTTAGAAAAATAATCCATTAAATTCACATCGTCTTTATTTTCTTGCTCAGCCACTTTCCTAGCCCTTTCGCTCCTTGCGGTGGATAAAAAATAAGTCTCTATGCCATGGGCGTTAGAGGTGGAGCGTTTAGGGATGGAATTGGCATGTACTGAGATGAATAAATCCGCCCCTTTTTTATTGGCTAATTCCGTTCGGGCCACTAAATCAATGTAAATGTCCTTATCCCTTGTCAATAAAACGCTATAGCCTCTTTTTTTAAGCTCTTTGTATAAAAACTTCACCACTTCTAAAACAATGTCCTTTTCACACACTAAATTCGCGCTCATCGCCCCACAATCTTTCCCCCCATGCCCAGCGTCTAAAACGATCTTTTTGTGTTTTTTGCGCTTGGTTTTGATGAAAGCATCATTTTTTTCTGCTATAAAGACTTGGTTCTTACTCTCATTTTCTGCTTCTTTTTTAAGAATTTCTTTTTTAAGAATTTCTTTTTTAAGAATTTCTTTTTTAAGAATTTCTTTTTTAGCGCTCCTTTCGTTCAATGGAGAATGCGCATGTTTTGAGCGTGCATGCTTAGTTGGCGTTTTTTCTTTAGCCTCTTGAGACTTTTTGGCCTCTTTTTTAATGGGTTTAGGGGTGGGTTTTGGCGTTGTGTGTTTGAGTGCATGGTGTTTGGGTGGTTTAGGTGTTATTTGATGCCTAATTAAGGGCTTTTTCTCCACGATAGAAATATAGAGTTTGTCTTTAAGGATTTTGACTTCATAAGTCATCTTGGGAGCATAGCCGATAACCACTCGCGCTAATTTAGGGCTGAATTGCGCGATCGTGATGAAAGATTGCTTGGAAAATTGGTAATGCTTTTTAGGAATGGTTAAAACGGCTTCTAATTCCAAATAGCTCTTGAAATTTTTGAGCGGAACTTCTTTGAATTTTTTAACCTCTTGATTGAATAGAATTTTAACGCTGCTAGAGCCAAAAGGCACAATGTTGGTAATTTTAAGGGTTGTAGCATAAGCAAAATGCAACCACAAAAGACATGCAACAACCCCTAATCTCACAAGCACTACAAATTAACCCTCTGTAAGCTCTTTGATCAATTCATGCACGCTGATAATCTTATCCACTCTATAGCCATTAGCCCCGGTAAAATAAAGCCCCTCTTCTCTGTTGCCTAAATAACTGCGCCCCAAGCCATCAGCGATACAATAGCCCACTTTTTTAGCCTCTTCACCCCTGTTGCAAGGCGCTACACAATTGCTCACGCATGCGATTTTGGGTGCGTTACCCTCTTCAATGCGTTTGATCACCCCAGTGTTAATAGCCCTAGCCGGATAGCCTACAGGCGATTTAATGAGTAAAATATCTTCTTTTTTGAGCGTGGGCAAAAGATCGGCATACGCTTTAGCGTCGCATTCTTTCGTGCCTAAAAAACGAGTCGCCATTTGCACCCCACTCGCTCCAAGGCTTAACATGGTGTCTATATCTTTCCTGTCCCAAATCCCCCCAGCGGCGATGATAGGGATATTCCCCCATTCTTTAGAAGCTTCCACGACTTTAGGCACTAAATTTTCTAATCGGAATTCTTCTTTGAAACAATCTTCGTATTTAAAGCCCTGATGCCCCCCACTCAAAGGCCCCTCCACAATAAACGCGTCCGGGATTCTTTTATAGCGATCGCTCCATCTTTTACAAAGGATTTTTAAAGCCTTCGCTGAAGAAATAATAGGGATGAGCGCCACATCGCTAAAATCCTTAGCGAATTCAGGCATGTTGGTGGGCAAACCAGCCCCTGTAATAATGATGTTCGCTCCCGCTTCACAAGAATCCCTTAAAACACGGCCATAGTCATTGATAGCGTATAAAATATTCGCTCCTAAAGGCTTGTTCCCGCAAATCTTCCTAGCGTTTGCAAAAATCTCATTCAACGCTTTTTTGGAGTAAAAATTCAAGGCTTCAAAGGGTTTTTTAGCCACAATCCTTTCTACAAAACGCATGTTTTTATAATAACCAGTCCCTACGGCTGAAATCACTCCTAAAGCCCCTTCTTTGGCAACATTTCCAGCTAGTTCATCCCAGCTAATCCCCACACCCATTCCCCCTTGAAAGATAGGGAATTTTATGGTGTGCTTACCGATTTTTAGCGGTTTGAGTGTTGATACCATAGCTCTTTCCTTAATATTAGTTAATATTTAATTTCATAAATCTTTTCTTACCAAGCTGTATAACATAATTTCCTTTAACAAAACGATAACTCTCATTTTTTATCACTTCTTGATTAATCTTTACCCCTCCCCCTTGAATATCACGCCTAGCTTGTGAAGTGGATGGGCAAAAGCCAATCTGTTTTAAAACATCTAAAATCCCAACCCCTTCATCAAAATCGCTCTCTGATAAAATTTCAGGCAAAAGGTTTGCGCTAAACACTTTAGAAAATTGTTCTTTAGCCTTGAATGCTTGATCATTGTCATAATAACGAGCCACGATTTCACTAGCGAGATCTTCTTTAACGGCTTTAGGGTGCAAGGTTTGATTTAAAATGCCATGTTTTAAGTCTTCAATTTCTTCTAAAGTCTTAGCGCTCAAAAGGGTGTAGTAGCGCCACATGAGATCATCGCTCACGCTCATGATCTTCCCAAACATCGCATTAGGCTCTTCAGTGATCCCCACATAATTCCCCAAGCTTTTACTCATTTTTTGCACCCCATCAAGCCCCTCCAATAAAGGCATGGTAATGATAGACTGCTCTTTATTCAAGCCATAAGATCGTTGCAAAAAGCGCCCCACCAGCAAATTAAACTTTTGATCATTGCCCCCAAGCTCAATATCCGCATCCATCGCCACTGAATCATAGCCCTGCAACAAAGGGTATAAAAATTCCACGATGCTAATGGGGCGGTTTTCTTTATAGCGTTTAGCAAAATCGTCCCTTTCTAGCATTCTAGCGACTGAAAACTTCGCGCACAATTCTATCATGCCCTTTGCGCCTAAAGTATCCAACCAAGTGGAATTAAAGCACACTTCGGTGTGTTTTTGATCTAAAATTTTATAGATTTGCTCTTCATAAGTTTTAGCGTTTTCTAAAACTTGCTCCCGGTTTAAGGGCTTCCTCGTTTCATTTTTACCCGTAGGATCGCCTATCATAGCGGTAAAATCCCCAATCAAAAACTTGACCCTAGCCCCATATTGCTGCAATAAAGCCAGTTTTTGGATCAATACCGTATGCCCTAAATGCAAATCGGGAGCGGTAGGATCAAACCCGGCCTTAACGATAAAGCGTTCATTGGTTTCATAATATTTTCTCACCAGCTTTTCAATGTATTCTAATCCAATGATTTCATTAGCGCCTCTTTTGATCTCTTTTAAGGCCACACTGATTTTTTGTTCCATGTTTATCCCTTAATTAGGCTTATTGTAGCTCATAAGCGTCATCCAGACTGGATAATTCTACAATCCTATCCTGATATTTGCGATTGATTAAAGCCCTCATCCAATCCGCCTTATCCGTGGCTATTTCAAAACTCACTTCGCAATGGCTAGAATACTTGTCTTTATAGCCCAAATAAGACACGCCCACAATATTGCATTCATTCCTGTTTAAAAAAGTCAATAAACCCGCTAAAACCGACTTTTTTTCGCCTAAATAAAACATCATTTTATAAATCGTTCGATCCCGCTTGTGCCATTCTATATAAACCATAGGCGCTTTAGCGTCCACTTCCGCTATCGCTTTTTTGCAAAATTTATGGTGCGCAACCGCTTTTGGATCTTTCAAATCCGTTACAATCGCAATGATTTCATCGCCATATTTAGGGTAACAACAATCATTCAACAACACCTGTTTGATTTCTAAAGCATTGCTTGAACAAACGCTAAAATGTTCTAATTCCTTGCACTGCCATTGCCGGTTTGGGGTTAAAAAATTCAAAACATTGGTTTTAAAACCCAAATACCTCAAACCTCGAGTCCATAAACTCATCTCTTGGTATTCTAAAATCGCATCTTCTTTTAAAGAAAACACCTTATTTTCAATTTCTTCAGTGAGTTTGGCTAAATTTTCAAAGCTTTTCATCGCTTCTGTTAAGGTGGTCTCCACCCCACAATCTGTTAATTTTTCTTCAAAGTTTTTATAATCTTTTAAACCCACGTCTTCAAAAACAGAGCGCCCAAAAAAAGTCGTTAGAATATTTACCATGCTCTTAGTGTCAATTTCTTTCAAGCGGTTTCTTCTTTGGATGCGCAAATGGTTTTTAGCCTTAGAAGTTTTAAGCTGATCCATCCAAATGAAACGAGGTATTATTTTATCGCCTTTAATGATTTTAACCACATCCCCGCTTCTTAATTCCTGATTGAGTAAGGCTTTTTTACTATTGATATAAGCGTCCGTGGCTTTATCGCCCAAATCGCTATGCACCATGTAAGCAAAATCTAAAGCAATCGCTCCTACCGGTAAGGTGTAAGTGTCCCCATGAGGCGAAAAAACGACAATATCTTCACGATACAAGTCGTTCTTAGCGAGTTCGTAAAATTCCTTAGGGTCGTTTTTCAAATCGCTGTCATGGTATTTAAAATTTTGCAACCACCTCATGCCCTCATGATGATCTTCATGATCCACGCCCCCGGCTTTATACTTCCAGTGGGCTGAATTACCATACTCCGCCCCCATGTGCATATCAAAGGTGCGGATCTGCACTTCATAAACAGAAGATTCATCAAAAATGGTCGTGTGTATCGTCTTGTAACCATTTTCTTTCGGTAAAGCGATGTAATCTTTAAAACGAGAAACAATGGGTTTGAAATTCAAATGGATGATCCCTAAAACTTTATAGCAATCAATCGGGTTTTTCAATAAAATCCTAATGGCTAACAAGTCCAAAATTTCATCAATATTAACCGCACCCTTTCGTTGCATCTTAAGATAGATAGAATAGGGGCGTTTCACCCTTGTAACGAGTTTAAAATCTGAATGGCTAAACCCGCTATCAAAAAGTTTTTTTTCTAACTTGCTCGCAAAAGCGTTGAGTTTTAAGAGCAAAGACTGTTTGTTTTTGTGCAAATATTCCTTGATATTTTTATATTCTTCCGGATAAATATAATAAAAGCTCTTGTCTTCTAATTCATTTTTGATTGAAGACATGCCCAATCGGCTCGCTATGGGGGCATACACCGCTAGAGTTTCTTTAGAAATACGCACCTGCTTGTCATGAGGCAAGGCGTCTAAGGTGAGCATGTTGTGCAACCTGTCGCTAATCTTTACCACTAAGGCTCTTGGATCTTGTATCGCGCTAATTAGGATCTTTCTAAAAGTGAGCGCTGAAACCACCATTCTGGGATCTTGAGAGCTCACGCCTAATTCTTCTTTCCTGATTTCAGTGATTTTCGTGAGCGCATCCACTAAATTAGCCACATCTTGCCCAAATTCTCGCTCAATCGTTTCAATCTCACAAGGCGTGTCTTCTACCACATCATGCAAAAGCGCAGTGCACACCATCGCCTCATCGCCCCCACAAAACGCCACCAAGCTTGCCACACAAATAGGATGGACAATATAAGGCTCGCCGCTTTTTCTGTATTGCCCCTTGTGGCTTTTGGTCGCTAAATTTAGGGCGTTTTCAATTTTGGGCGTGAAATCAATTAAAGTCCTTAAAACTTCAATGCCACCCTTTGGGGTTTTAACTTTTTTGATAACATCCAAAATCCGTAAGAATCCGATATCAACGGATTTGTCAATTTCGTTCATCTATCCTGTCTATATCAATTTTCCCTTCAGCGATTTCTCTAATAGCGATATCCACTAATTTATGGCGTTTAGGGTCCATATTCACTAAAGTTTTGGCTCCAGCGTTTAGTTGCTTCACCCGAGCGAAAACCAAATTATCTAGCATGTAGCGATCGTTCCCAATATTTTTTAAGGCTTGAGCGACTAAACTCTCTGTTCTCTCTTTTTTCAAAATGATCCTTTTATTTTGAGTTCTATCCAATTTTAAAGGGCTTATTTTACCATAGAAAACACGCCTTGTTGGTGCTTGATCACTTGCAACAAATTCCCTTTTTTGAACATGTTACACACCACAATGGGGAGCTTATTGTCTTTAGCTAAAGAAATAGCGGTATCGTCCATCACTTCAATATCCCCTATCAAGGCATCGTTATAACTTAAAGTGTCTAATTTTTTAGCGTCTTTGAATTTGTTAGGGTCTTTGTCATAAATGCCATCCACTTTAGTCGCTTTAATGATTAGATCCGATCCAATTTCAATCGCTCTTAAAGTAGCAGCCGTATCGGTGGTGAAAAACGGGTTTCCCGTGCCAGCGCCAAAAATCACCACCCTACCCTTTTCTAAATGCCTGATCGCTTTCCTATAAATATAACTTTCACAAATCTCTTTAATTTCAATGGCGCTCTGCACTCTTGTGTCTAAACCGATATGCTCTAAAGCTTCTTGCATCGCTACCGCATTAATCACGGTGGCTAACATGCCCATATAATCCCCACTGGTGCGCCTGATAATCCCCCCTTGAGCCGCGCTAACCCCCCTAATGATATTGCCTCCACCAATCACAATACCCACTTCAATATCGTTTTCCACTAAACTTCTGATCTCTTTAGCGATGTGATCTAACACATGAATATCAATCCCAAACTGGTTGTCCCCAGCTAACGCTTCCCCAGAAAATTTCACCAAAACCCGCTTGTTTTTTATCTTTGCTTGCATGATCCCTTCTTAATCCATTAATAAAACTTTTGATTGTAACCTAATCTTGCTTAAAAACACCCTTTCTGAATTTTAAGCCTGCATTCCCAGCGAATCACTAAAAACGCTTGGGTTTTTGGATGCGTTTGAACAACAATTCACGATAGAACGCTTTAAGGCCTGATTGTTCCTTTTTGCCTAAAGTGTAGTAAATTTTTTGCAAGTAGTTTAGAATGTCTTGGCGTTTCAAGTTGGTTTTTAAAGCGGCTTCTTTAAGGATGTAGTAAGGGATTTTTGTTTTTTTGTGTTTGAAAGCTAAAGACAAGCGCTTGTAAAAATCCTTGTTTTGGTAATAACACAAACGCCCAAAAACAAACGGCAAGCGTTTTTTTTCATACCACAGAGCGGCTAAATCTACAAAATCTTTTTTAGGGTTGGAATAATAAAACTGCAACGCTTTATTGCCGATTAAGACTTCGCCCTTTAACCCTAGCGCTTGAGAGAGGGCGTTTGAAGAAGCGCTCTCTTTATCAAAAGCGTTTTTTGCATCCACAACCAGCACGCTTAAAACTTCCTTATAAGCGACAATGCCTAGAGAATAAGAATGGAGAGCGAATGAATGGCCAGCGATAGAAGAAATAAACCCCGCATCAATACGCCTGAATAAAAAACTTTTATTGAGTTTGGAGGGGTAGGTTTTTTTAAGCCGTAAAAATTGTTTGAAATAACAAGGGGTGGGGTAGGATTTGATAAACACATCAAAAGGGAGCATGTTCAAATAATCAATTTTACCAAAACGCACTTAAAATCCTTTTTTGTATCGCATGGTAGCTAAAGTTTCTTACAACTTAACTAAAAGTAAAAAGAGTTTTGTTATCATGGAGCAAATGATTAGGGCATTAGCCAATAATGCTATTAAAAAAGGAGAAATGATGAAAGATTTTTTAGAAGATTACAAAAAAAGCGTTTTAGAAAGAGAAAGTGAGAATATCCCACCACTCCCCTTAAGCGCTAAACAAGTGGAAGCTGTCGTTGAGATTTTAATGAAAGATCCCACAAACGCCGCTTTCGCTAAAGAATTACTCATTCACAGAGTAAGCCCTGGGGTTGATGAGGGGGCGAAAGTCAAAGCGGAATTTTTAGCCCAATTGTCTCAAAAAAAACTAGAATGCGCGCACATTAGCGCTTTAGAAGCGACCACTCTTTTAGGCACGATGCTTGGGGGGTATAATGTAGAGCCTTTGATTATGGGATTAGAGAGTCAAGACAAAAACATCGCTAAAGAGAGCGCGAAAGCGTTAAAAACCACTCTTTTAGTCTATGGATCGTTTGATAAAATCGCTGCAATGAGCAAAACTAACGCTTTAGCTAAAGAGGTGCTAGAGTCTTGGGCGAACGCCGAATGGTTTTTGAATAAAGAGCCTTTGAATGAATGCATTGAAGCGTGCGTGTTTAAGATTGATGGCGAAACCAATACCGATGATTTAAGCCCGGCGAGCGACGCTTTCACGCGAAGCGATATTCCTTTACACGCCAAAGCCATGCTAAAAAACCGGATTGAAAATTACGAACAACGCATAAAAGCTATTAAAACTAAAGGCGTTCCTGTAGCGTATGTGGGCGATGTGGTTGGCACAGGAAGCTCTAGAAAAAGCGCGACAAACTCTATCATGTGGCATTTTGGTAAGGACATTCCTTTTGTGCCTAATAAAAGGAGTGGGGGCATTGTGATTGGGGGGGTGATCGCTCCGATTTTCTTTGCGACTTGTGAAGATAGCGGGGCGTTACCCATTGTGGCTGATGTTAAGGATTTAAAAGAGGGCGATTTGATTAAAATCTATCCTTATAAAGGCGAAATCACGCTGAACGATAAGGTGGTTAGCACCTTTAAGCTAGAGCCTGAAACTTTGTTGGATGAAGTCAGGGCTTCTGGGCGTATCCCTTTAATCATCGGTAGGGGTTTGACGAATAAAGCGCGTAAATTTTTAGGGCTAGGCGAATCGGAAGCGTTCAAAAAACCAGCCGCTCCTAAAAGCGACGCTAAAGGCTACACTTTAGCCCAAAAAATTGTAGGCCATGCTTGTGGGGTAAAAGGGATCTTGCCTGGGACTTATTGTGAGCCAAAGGTTACCACCGTGGGCAGTCAAGACACCACAGGGGCGATGACCAGAGATGAGGTTAAAGAATTGGCGAGTTTGAAGTTTGATGCGCCTTTTGTGTTGCAGAGTTTTTGTCATACCGCCGCTTACCCAAAGCCTAGCGATGTGAGTTTGCATGCGAGCTTGCCTAGCTTTATCACTCAAAGAGGCGGTGTGGCGTTGCATCCGGGCGATGGCGTGATCCATACATGGCTGAATCGCATGGGATTGCCTGACACTTTAGGCACAGGGGGGGATAGCCACACTCGTTTCCCTTTAGGCATTAGTTTCCCGGCAGGGAGCGGGTTAGTCGCTTTTGCAGCGGTTACAGGCACGATGCCATTAAACATGCCAGAATCCGTGTTGGTGCGTTTTAAAGGGGAAATGAATCCTGGGATCACCTTAAGGGATTTGGTGAATGCGATCCCTTATTATGCCATTAAAAAAGGGTTACTCACGGTGGAGAAAAAGGGTAAGATCAATGTCTTTAACGGGCGTATTTTAGAGATTGAAGGCTTGCCTGATATTAAAATGGAGCAGGCTTTTGAACTAAGCGATGCGAGTGCAGAAAGGAGTGCGGCGGCTTGCGTGGTGCGTTTGAATAAAGAGCCGATGATTGAATACTTGAAATCCAATATCAAGCTCATTGATGAGATGATTGCGAGCGGTTATGAAGACAAAGAGACTTTGAAAAAACGCCGAGACGCGATGCAAGCTTGGGTGGATAATCCGGTTCTGTTAGAGCCAGATAGTAACGCCCAATACGCCGCTGTCATTGAAATTGATGTGGCAGAAATCACTGAGCCTATTTTGGCTTGCCCTAATGACCCTGATGATGTCGCTACTTTGAGCGAAGTTTTAGCGGATACGACCGGCAAAAGACCGCATGCTATTGATGAAGTGTTTATTGGCTCTTGCATGACGAATATCGGGCATTTTAGAGCCTTTGGCGAAATCGTTAAAAACGCTCCTCCCAGCCAAGCGCGTCTTTGGGTAGTGCCACCCAGTAAAATGGATGAACATGAGCTTATTAATGAGGGCTATTATGCGATTTTTGGGGCTGCTGGGGCAAGGACTGAAGTCCCAGGCTGTAGCTTGTGCATGGGCAATCAAGCGAGAGTTAGGGATAATGCGGTCGTCTTTTCCACTTCCACGCGCAATTTTGATAATCGTATGGGTAGAGGGGCTAAAGTGTATTTAGGCAGCGCGGAGCTTGGGGCGGCGTGCGCTTTACTAGGGAGAATCCCTACTAAAGAAGAATACATGAATTTAGTGAGTGAAAAGCTAGAGAGCCAAAAAGACAAGATCTATCGCTACATGAACTTTAACTTAATGGAGAATTTCAGGCTCTAGTTTTGTTTTCATTAAAAGGGAATGATCCCTTTTATTTGGCTATGGCTGAGTGTTGGGAGAGGATAAAAGAGGAGAGCGGTGATGAAAAAAATCGTTGTGAGTTGGTGTGTAGCGTTGGCTTTTTTAAGCGCGGATCCAGTGCAAGCCAATAAAGCGATCAGTAATGCGGATTTGATTAAAGAGATAAGGGATTTAAAAAAAGTCATCAGTGCGCAAAACACTGAGATTAACAATTTAAGAAAAGTGCAAGAAGTGTTGTCTGGGCAATTAGGGGATATGCGTAAGGATATATTAAGCACTAGAGATTATTGCATTAGCTTAAGGCCTTATATTTATAATTGGCGCTAGAGAATCATCAAAGCATGAAAGCATGCGCCATTCAATGATGCAATCCTTTAATAGTTGGAAATTAAAGTTATAGGAGGGTTTGGTTTTGGCTCTGTATCCCTATAATAGGGATTTTACAGGGTTTGAGTGTTTAAAAGCGTGTTTGATCCCACACGCCTTGAAAAAAGTTCTCTTGTTGGGTTGTAGGGGTAAAATCAGTCCCCTTGTTAGGGTTAATTATTCTATATAATAAAATTTTAGGAAATTCGTTTTAAAGATATTAAAAAATGCCATACGCCTTAAGAAAAAGATTTTTCAAACGCCTTGCGCTGATTGTTTCCACTTTTTGTGCGATAAGTTTGAGCGCTAAAAGCTATCTGTTTTCCCCACTGCCTCCAGTGCACCAGCAAATCATTAAGACAGAGCCTTGCTCTTTGGAATGCTTGAAAGACTTGATGTTGCAAAATCAAATCTTTTCTTTTGTATCTCAATACGATAACAACAACCAAGATGAGAGCCTTAAAACTTATTATAAAGACATACTCAATAAACTCAACCCCGTATCCATCGCCTCTCAAACTCCAGCTAAAGAAAGCTATGAGCCTAAAATTGAATTAGCGGTTTTACTGCCTAAAAAGGTGGTGGGGCGTTATGCCATTTCGGTGATGAACACCCTTTTAGCGTATTTGAACACCAGAAACAACGATTTCAATATCCAAGTCTTTGACAGCGATGAAGAAAGCCCTGAAAAATTAGAGCAAACCTATAAAGAAATTGAAAAAGAAAAATTCCCTTTTGTGATAGCCTTATTGACTAAAGAGGGCGTGGAAAATTTGCTCCAAAACACCACCATTAGCACCCCTACTTATGTGCCTACGGTGAATAAAACGCAACTAGAAAATCATACCGAGCTTTCTTTAAGCGAGCGCTTGTATTTTGGGGGGATTGACTATAAAGAGCAATTAAGCATGCTAACTTCCTTTATTAGCCCTAATTCGCCCGTGATTGAATACGATGATGATGGCTTGATAGGCGAACGCTTAAGGCAAATCACGGAGTCTTTAAGCATTGAAGTCAAACACCAAGAAAATATTTCTTACAAGCAAGCCACCAGTTTTTCTAAAAATTTTAGAAAAAACGATGCGTTTTTTAAAAATTCTACCTTGATTTTAAACACCCCTACCACTAAAAGCGGCCTGATCCTTTCTCAAATAGGGCTTTTAGAATACAAGCCCTTTAAAATCCTTTCCACACAAATCAATTTCAACCCCTCTTTACTCTTACTCACCCAGCCTAAAGACAGAAAGAATTTATTCATTGTCAATGCCTTACAAAATAGCGATGAAACGCTTATAGAATACGCCTCCTTATTGGAGAGCGACTTAAGGCATGATTGGGTGAATTATTCTAGCGCAATCGGGCTAGAGGTGTTTTTAAACACACTGGATCCGCATTTTAAAAAATCTTTTCAAGAGAGTTTAGAAGACAATCAAGTCCGTTACCACAATCAAATTTATCAGGCTTTAGGGTATTCTTTTGAGCCGATAAAAAATGAAAGCGGAACAAAAAAAGAATAATATTTAGATAATTATTTGAATACTTTTATTTTTAATGGGTTTTTTAATAAAATTGGAATATGATGCGAGCAAAAATTAAACAAAGGTTATTCTGTGTTAAAATTTCAAAAATTACCTCTATTGTTTGTTTCCATTCTTTACAATCAAAGCCCTTTGTTGGCTTTTGATTATAAGTTTAGCGGGGTAGCGGAATCCTTTTCTAAAGTGGGGTTTAACCATTCCAAACTCAATTCCAAAGAAGGGATTTTCCCTACAGTCACCTTTGTAACCGCCACGATCAAGCTTCAAGTGGATTCCAATCTGCTCCCTAAAAACATTGAAAAACACAGCTTAAAAATAGGCGTTGGCGGGATTTTAGGAGCGCTCGCTTACGATTCTACCAAAACGCTCATAGACCAAGCCACGCATCAAGTCTATGGCTCAGAACTTTTTTTCTTCATAGGGCGTTGGTGGGGGTATTTAGGCGACGCTCCTTGGAAAGACTCTCGCATAGAATCTGACGCTCACACCCGTAATTATGTACTGTATAATTCTTATTTATTTTATTCTTATGGCGATAAATTCCACATCAAATTAGGGCGTTACCTTTCTAACATGGATTTTATGAGCGGTTATACGCAAGGCTTTGAAGTGGATTATAAAATCAACTCTAAAATAGCGTTAAAATGGTTCAGCTCTTTTGGGAGGGCTTTAGCTGCGGGGCAATGGATACGAGATTGGTATGCCCCTATTGTTACTGAAGACGACAGAAAAGATGTTGATTATGGCATCCATGCGGTGCAACTCTATTTTTCTAGCAAACATGTTCAAGCCACGCCCTTTTTTTATTTTTCACCTAAGACTTACGAAGCGCCCGGGATTAAAATCCATATTGATAGCAACCCAAAATTTAAAGGTTTAGGGTTACGATCTCAAACCCTTATCAATGCGATTTTCCCCGTTTATGCTAAAGATTTATACGATGTGTATTGGCGTAACTCTAAGATTGGCGAATGGGGTGCATCGCTTTTAATCCACCAACGCTTTGACTACAACGAGTTTAACTTTGGCTTTGGTTATTACCAAAATTTTGGCAACGCCAACGCAAGGATTGGCTGGTATGGTAACCCGATCCCTTTTGATATAAGAAGTAACAGCATTTATGGTTTGGTTTTTAGTAACGCTGTTACCGCAGACTCTGTTAGCGGATATGTCTTTGGTGGGGGGGGTGTATAGAAAGTTTTTATGGGGTATTTTAGGCAGATACACTTACGCCACTAGAGCGAGCGAAAGATCCATTAACTTGCACTTGGGTTATAAATGGGGTTCTTTTGCTAGCGTTGATGTGAATTTACAATACTATGCGGTGAGCATGCACACTGGCTATAAGGTTAATGATCTCACTAGCCCTTTTGATAAAGCCTTTAAGGCGAACACACAAGACAGGAGCAATCTCTTGGTGAGTTTGAAATTCTTTTTTTAAACCCTATCAATTAGGCTTGGTAGAATTGAGCCATTGTTTTTGGAAATCAATGGCTTTTCTCAATTCGGCTTCTAGTTGGGCTAAAACATCTTTTAAGGGCTTAACATCAATCAAATTGTCTTGCTTGAAAGAATCCAGCTGTTTGTCAATTTGCAAAGCGGCGTCTAGCGCGTCTTGGGGGAATACCGGCTCGCCTAAAGCCTTTTTAATCGTTTCGCCGATTTCAATCGTTTCAGAGCCTTGATGATCTTTTAAGTTAGGATTATTTTCTTTATCCTTAGGCTTAGGCTCTAAAATCAAGCGCAATCGTTTGATTTTTTCATGCAAATCGCTAAGATCTTTTAAGTGATCGGTGTTTCGCCCCCTATCCACCGCTTTTTCTAAAAGCTTATCGCTCAGGCTCACCAACTGATCGCTTAATTTAACGCTGTTAGCTTGAGCTTCTGTCACTTCATCAATATCAATCGCTGCTAAAGCGCTCACAAAATAAAAGGGCAATGCCCACCTTCTAAAACGAGAGAAAAACTTCTGCATTTACCTTCCTTAAATACGCTATAAAAATGATACTTTTTAATATGGTGGAGCTGTGGGGAATCGAACCCCAGTCCAAAAATCTTGTCCTAAACACAAACTTCTACAATGCTTAGAAAATTGGTTAGTTTTTTAGCCTTAAAACTAGCTCTGGTCCAACTTTCTAAAACCTTGAGGTAGTTTCAAGAGTTCTTGTTTCTTAGTTTAAAAGGCGAACCACCTTTTAAAAGCGTCTAGCTTAAGGTTATGGAGTGATTAAAACGCTAGAAATTCTAATCAGTCCAGCTCCAAAAGGAGATTAACTCACGCAGCTTTAGCGTAAGCTGGAGCGTAATCTGCGTTGTTTACAGTTATTTTTGTTGCTGTTTTACAAGCAGCACTTGGCATGCTATCTGTGCGACAAGAAATCTGTCGAAATCCAAGTCAGCCCCATGATTTCTAAAAGCTTGTCTATTTTAGCTAACTTTTATTAATGAGCGGCTAAAAATCACTGGCGCACAATATCAATATTTTCATCTTTAGGCTTAAAAACAAAGATTTCATCAGCAATGGTGGGGTTGATTTCTGCTTGAGAAAAAGTGATCGTTACCAGATTGTTCATTTCATCTTTAAATTCCAACGAAAAAGGCTTGCCGTCTTTAAAAACCAAACGATAAGTGGTTTTGTTGATAGTCGTTTTAAAAGATCCGTCATCTTGCTTTTTTAAGCGCTTGAGGATGGTGAAAAAATCCGTCTTGTCTTTTAAGGGCGTGATGGTCGCTTGAAACAAATTAGGCTCATAAATTACCACTTCTTTATCGTTCATGTAAATTTCTTTTTTTAAAGGCTTTTCATAAACCCATAAAGCCCAATTAGGGGCTTTAGCCTTTAAAACCCCATAATAAACTAAGGGTTTTTCACTTTTTAAAACCTGCTTGAAATGCGCGCTAAAACTTTGCAAATGTTGTAAAATTTCTTCTTCTTTAGAAAGCGTTGGAGGATTTTTAGCGCAAGCGACGCTTATAAAAATCAAAACCATTAAAATCTTTAAAAAAGCTTTCATTATTCAAACCTTAAAATAATCTCTCATCTTTAATAAAACCCTTTATTTTACATGACTTTTATTTTATCCATGCTAAAATGGGATTAAAAACTGACGCTTTAATCAAATAAATGGGATTGAAGCACTCTTAAAAGGTTACTACTACCATGATAAAAGCAATCATTGGAAAAATCATTGGCACCAGAAACGATCGCTGGATCAAACAATACAAAAAACAAGTCCTAACCATTAACGCCTTAGAACCTACTTATGAAAAAATGAGAGATGATGAGCTGCAAAACGCTTTTGAAGAGTTAAAAAAACGAGTGCGATCCACAGAAAAAGATTTGCAAGAAAAAACTCTTTTAGAAGTCTTACCGGAAAGTTTTGCTATCACTAGAGAAGCGAGTAAAAGGATCTTAAAGATGCGCCATTTTGATGCGCAACTCATTGGAGGCATGGTCTTAAACGATGGCAAAATCGCTGAAATGAAAACCGGAGAGGGTAAGACTTTAGTCGCTACTTTAGCGGTGGCTTTGAACGCTATGAAAGGTGAAAGCGTGTATGTGGTAACGGTCAATGATTACCTAGCCCATAGGGACTCTAAAGAAATGGAGCCGTTGTATCATTTCTTAGGTTATAGCGTAGGCACGATCACCGCGAGCGTGCGAGACGATGATGAGCGCTTAGAAATTTATTCTAAAGACATTGTTTATGGCACTAATAATGAATTTGGCTTTGATTATCTAAGGGATAACATGAAATATTCTTTAGAGCATAAGGTGCAAAAATCCCATGCGTTCGCTATTGTTGATGAGGTGGATTCCATTTTAATTGATGAAGCGAGAACCCCTTTAATCATTTCAGGGCCTGTGGATAGGCGCATGGAAAATTACAACAAGGCTGATGAAGTCGCTAAAAGCATGCAAGTGGAAGTAGATTTCACCATAGATGAAAAAAACCGCGCGATTTTAATCACTGAAGAGGGGATTAAAAAAGCCGAAAACCTCTTTGGCGTGGATAATTTATACAAGATTGAAAACGCCGCCCTATCGCACCATTTAGACCAAGCTTTGAAAGCGAACTACCTCTTTTTTATTGATAAAGATTATATTGTAGCCAATAATGAAGTGGTGATTGTAGATGAATTTACCGGCCGCTTGTCTGAGGGGAGGCGCTTTAGTGAGGGCTTACACCAGGCTTTAGAGGCTAAAGAGGGCGTGAGCATTAAAGAAGAGAGCCAAACCTTAGCCGATATTACTTTCCAAAATTATTTCAGGATGTTTTCTAAACTTTCAGGCATGACAGGCACGGCTCAAACCGAAGCCACAGAATTTTTAGAAATCTATAATTTAGAAGTGGTATCTATCCCTACTAATCTAGCGATCAAGCGAAAAGATTTGAACGATTTGATCTATAAGAGTGAAAAAGAAAAATTTGATGCCGTGATCCTTAAAATTAAAGAATTGCACGATAAGGGTCAGCCCGTTTTAGTTGGCACGGCTAGCATTGAAAAGAGTGAAACCTTGCACGCTTTACTCAAAAAAGAGCGCATCCCTCACACCGTTTTAAACGCCAAACAACACACCAAAGAAGCTGAAATCATCAAAGACGCCGGGCTTAAGGGGGCGGTTACGATTGCGACTAACATGGCAGGAAGAGGCGTTGATATTAAACTCACCGATGAGGTTAAAGAGCTTGGGGGGCTGTATATCATTGGCACTGAAAGGCATGAGAGCCGTAGGATTGACAACCAATTAAGGGGGCGAAGCGGGCGCCAAGGCGATCCGGGAACAAGCCAGTTTTATTTGAGTTTAGAAGACAATCTGTTACGCATTTTTGGGAGCGATAGGATTAAGGGGGTGATGGAAAAATTAGGGCTTAAAGACGGCGAACACATTGAATCAAAACTTGTAACAAGAGCGGTGGAAAACGCGCAAAAAAAAGTGGAAAACTTGCATTTTGAAAGCCGTAAGCATTTGTTAGAATACGATGATGTGGCTAATGAGCAACGAAAAAGCGTGTATAAATTTAGAGATGAATTATTAGACATCAATTACGATATTGGCACTAAAATCGCTGAAAATAGAGAATACGCGCTCAATCAAATCTTTTCTAAACTCAAAGCCTTTGACCATCAAAACCTGTCTGAAGAGGAACTTTTAGGGCTTAAAAACATTTTAAAAGAAGATTTTAACGCTAGCGTTGAATTAGAAGATTTAGAAAAAGCCTCCCCTATTGAAAAATTTGTGGCTGAAAAACTCAAAAGCGATTATGAAAACAAAATGAAAGCTTTGGATAGCGAACAAAGAAGCCGGATCGAACGCATCGTGTATTTGCAGATTTTAGACAACGCATGGCGAGAGCACCTTTATACCATGGACAATCTCAAAACCGGCATCAATTTGAGAGGCTATAACCAAAAAGATCCCCTTGTAGAATACAAAAAAGAGAGTTACAACCTTTTCTTAGAACTCATTGAAGACATTAAAATAGAAGCGATCAAAACCTTTTCTAAGATCCAGTTTGAAAACGAGCAAGATTCTAGCGATGCGGAGCGTTATTTGGATAATTTCAGCGAAGAAAGAGAGCATGAGAGCGTAACTTACCGCCATGAAGAAGCCTTAGATGAAGATTTGAATATGTCCATGAAAGCTTTTTCTAAAACCCCTAAAAGAAACGAGCCTTGCCCTTGCGGGAGCGGGAAAAAATATAAAGATTGTTGCGCTAAAAGCGGGCCTAAAAAGGGCTTATTTGCCAAATAGATCCTTAATCTTTTTCCTTATCAAGCGTTATTTGCGTTTTGATAAAAGCCAGCCTTTCATTAGTATCACTGCTTTGTTAGCTTTCTTTGGCGTGGCGGTTGGCGTGATGGTTTTAATTGTGGCTATGGCGATCATGAACGGCATGAGTAAGGAATTTGAAAAAAAGCTTTTTGTGATGAATTACCCCTTAACGCTCTATACCACAAGCCCTTATGGGATCAGCGAAGAAGTGGTTCAAGCTTTAGAAAAAAAGTTCCCTAATTTGCTTTTTAGCCCCTATTTGCAAACTCAAAGCCTGATTAAAAGCGCGCATTCCATGAATGGTGGCGTGGTGTTTGGGGTTGATTTTTCTAAAGAAAGGCGCATCAATGGAGTTTTAAACGACGCTTTAAAAAACCTTAATGAAAACGATCTTCTTAAAAACCCTTTTAATTTGATCGTGGGGAAAAGCTTGAGATACAGCTTGAATTTAGATCTCAATCAAAAAGCCGATTTGTTTTTCACCGAATTAGAGCCAACCGGTCTCACGCTCTCCCCTATCATGAAACGCTTTACTATCAAAGGCGATTTTGATTCAGGGCTAAAATCTTATGACATGAGCTACATGTATGCGAGCCTTCAAGCCATAAGTGCAATCAGGAGGTTACCCTTAGGGCTTTATGATGGGGTGCATGTCTATTCTAAAACGCCCATGAAAGATATTGAAATTTTACGCAACGCTTTAAAAACCATCAACCATCATGGCATAGGCATTGAAGGGTGGTGGCAACAAAACGGGAATTTTTTCTCGGCGATGGAATTAGAAAAAAGAGCGTTATTCATTGTGCTCATGCTCATTATTTTAATGGCGTCTTTGAATATCATCAGTTCGCTTTTAATGGTGGTGATGAACAGGCGTAAAGAAATCGCCCTACTCTTTAGCATGGGGAGCAGTCAAAAAGAAATCCAAAAAACCTTTTTTTATTTGGGCAATATCATTGGTTTAGGCGGTGTGGCACTTGGGGTGGTTTTAGCGTTTTTAAGCATGTATCTTTTAAGCGTGTTCCCTATCATCTCGCTCCCGGCAGATGTATATGGCATCAACACCTTACCTTTGGATCTGTCTTTAATGGATTTTACGCTCACTCTAATAGGCTCTATCATTATCGTAGGGCTTTCTTCTTATTACCCGTCTAAAAAAGCTTCTACTATTGACGCTTTAAGCGTGTTGAGGAATGAATAAATTAAAAAATTAAATAATATTGAGATGAAATAAGGCTTTGAGTGTCTATATTTGACTAACAAAGAAAAATTTTATTCTCAAAATTAAAAAAAACAATAATATTATGCTAGTATTAACGCACGACTTAGTTAAGAATTAACTTTGTAAGTCGGACTTCGTAGAAAAAAGGACGGAAGATGAACAGACTGATTAGATGTTTAAGATCTGCAAGAAAAAATTTTCTTTGAACGGTGTTGGCTTACTCTATTTAGAATTTTTGGTTTATACTAAAGGTTAAACACATGAACTACAAAGTTGCATCTGCTAAAAATATCGCAACGCTTCTTTTTTTATTCTCTTCTCAAAGTGAAGCTTTTGATTTGGGTAAAATCGCTAAAATCAAAGCGGGTGCTGAAAGTTTCTCTAAAGTCGGTTTCAATAACAAACCTATCAACACTAATAAAGGGATTTACCCTACCGAAACCTTTATGACGATTATGGCTTACATGCAGGTGGATTTTACGGAGCTCTTGCCCAAAAGCGCTACGGCTAACGGGCATCATTTAGACGGGAGCCTTGGGGGTTGGGGGGGTGCTGTGATTTATGATAGCACTAAGGATTTTATTAACGAAGTTACAGGAAAACCCTATGGGGCTATGACATGGAACTATGTGGGCTATTGGGGCGGTCTTGTAGGGCAAAAACCATGGGCTAGTTGCGGGTTAGCCACAGGGAATTTGACCCAAGGCCAATACGATAAGATGACTCAAGCTGAAATGACGCAGTTGTCTAATCAAGAAGCTTTAGCGGCTTCCACTTGCGCAAAAACCTATGCCGATCACACGAGAAACTATGTGATTTATAACGCTTACTTGCGCTACAACTACAAGGATATTTTTGAAATTAGGGGCGGGAGGTACGAATCCCCAGCGGATTACATGAGCGGTTACAACCAAGGCTTGGACATGACCTTAAACTTAGGGAATTTCAAATTCTGGTGGTTTAGCTCGTTTGGTCGTGGCTTTGCCTATAATGAGTGGCTTTATAATTTCTATTCGCCTAAAACCTACACTCTTAAAAATGGGCAAACCATAAACCCTGGGGTGCATGCCTTTTATATCATTTGGAATTACAAGGGTTTCAGCATTCAGCCTTTTGTCTATTTTTCACCCTTTAACGAATACGACCCCAACTTCACGATCACTTATGATAGTAACCCCACTTTCACTGGATTAGGGTTTCGCTCTCAAACAGATGTTACCGTGCTTAATCCCTTTTATGCTAAAAGATTTTGGGACACCTATCAATTTGGCATGCCAGCCGGTAAAAACGCGCACAGCTTGATGATCAAACAAAAGTTTGAATGGAATGAATACAATTTTGGTTTTGGGATTTACAAATCCTTTGGGAACGCTAACTGGATGATAGGCTACCATGGTAACCGCTTGGGCTTTGACTTTTGGACGAACACCGTTTATGCCAACACCCTTAACTCTTTGTCTTACATGATGGACGCGAACGCTTTCACCGTGTTTGCCTTTGGCGGTGGGGTGCATAGGAAACTCCTTTGGGGTTTATTAGGGCGTTTGACTTATGGGCCTAGGGCTAATGAACAAGTCCTATCGCTCAACTTGGGCTATAAATTCACTAAAAATTTCTCAGCCGACATTAAATTTGAATATTATAATGTGTTGATGCATCAAGGCTATAAAATGGGGTGGAACGGGCCAAAATTAGACAGCCAGCCCGCTACCGATCAAGACAGGAGTCATATTTTTACCGAGATAGTGTGGAAGCTTTAAGATCTCTTTAATAACAACCCTTTAAGGGTTTGTTAAAACGCCTAGCCATAAAACAGCCATTACAAACCGCTTTATCGCCTGTTTTAAGGCTTGTTTTTCAAATTAGAATTTTAAACTTTTTTATTTCATTTTTCATTACGCTATGGGTATTTTTGACTCCGCTATACTAAAACTTTTTAAAACGGGCTTTTTTGCTTATCGTAAAAATTTTCTTTAGTTTCTAATTCTATTAAGTTAGAATTTAATTTCATAAAAATAATATTTATAGTTATTTAAAAATCAATATTTTAATTCTTGCCAACCAAACTTTCAATAAATTTCAACCTATTTTTATATTCCTGTTTCATATTATTATCAAAATAAATAACTTTAATGCGTGATTTCTTTTCTTCTAAACATTCAAAATCAGCACATTTAACAAAATGAAATCTAGCTTTATCTAAATTCTTGCCCGCTTTTAACACCCTTGTGCCATAGTGTTTAGCCAATAATCCATTTGGCATGCACATTAAATTGATATTTAAAATATTTAAATTCTCATCTTCATATAAAATAGTAATAAAATAAGTCAAACATATTTTTTCATTAATCTTACCTTGATTATAAAAATAAGGTAGAGCAGGCTTATACATTCTGGGTTCTTCAAAAGATTCTCCATTGGTTTTAATAATTTCAGATTGATAACTATTTTGGTTAGTGCCTACAAAAATGCTCTCACAAAAATCTCCTATGTTTCTAGTTTGAACCGTTTTTAAATCAATATGGATAAAAGCATCTTCTACTTCAAAAAACATATCAGCCCCCACAGGACAAGAATTAGGTTGCCCCACTCCCTTACCATTAAAGAGCGCATAAATAATGCGTTCAGCCCCTACAGCAAAATCAGAGATTTTAGAATCGTATTTGCCTATCCAATCGTCTTTAATTTTTTCTTTAGTTAAAAATCCTTGCATCATTTCGTCTTCACAATACTTAAGAAAATGATAAAATTTCTCCAGATATTTATTTTCCATTTCTTCAATTTCTCTAAAATTTATCATATTTTTTTAACTCCTTAAAAATCTCTTTTGCAATCTTTTGAGCCAATAATACTGGCACAGCATTGCCAATTTGCTTATACATATTCCCTAAACTTCCATAAAAAATAAAATCGTTAGGAAAGGTTTGAATAATGGCGCATTCTCTTACTGACATACGCCTTTGTCTATTAGGGTGAATCTCAGGACCCGTTGCAGTAATAGTATCGCTTGGCAACTCCCAATTATTGATTCTTAAAGATTGCTCAAATTTGATTTCTTTTAGTTCAAATTCTGTAACCGCCTTGTCATAGGTATCATCAAATTTTAAAAGTTTTTTTAACTCCCACCAATCTTGTGCTTTTGGAATACTCCCTGAATTGTTATCCTTTCTAAACCAATGTCCAGCAGTATGAGCATATCCAAAATATTCATCAATTTGTTTGGTGCTATAAGAACTACAAGAACGCCAAAACTTCAAATAATCACAAATTTCATGCTGATTAATAGGATGCTTTCTCCCCCAAAATGTATCATAAACATTAGTGCGCGCTACGTGATTATGTATCATCACACCATCTAGCATAAAACTAGCGTCTCTTGTTCTTACATTAGCTAAATGCCCCACTACATCTTTAACGCACACATAAGGTTTTAATTTTTCATTAAATAAGTCATTGCATAACCCATGAGTTTTTTTAGGAAAAGGATTCTTAAGCCCCAACCTATTGCCAATAATAATAACTCTTTCTCTGTGTTGAGGCACGCCATAATCAGAAGCTTTTAATAACTTATAATCCACACAATAACCAAGCGATTTAAAATCTTGCACGATCATTTCAATCACTTGCCCTTTTTGCATAGATAACAATCCCTTAACATTTTCAGCCACAAAAAATTTAGGTTGTTTGTCTTTTAAAAGTCTTAATAATTCTTTATATAAAAAATTTCTTTCATCTTCCATAGAGCGTTTGGTGTTAGCTACTGAAAAACCTTGGCAAGGAAAACCTCCAAGTAAAACATCGCATTCGTTTGGAATATCACCACTAGGAATTTTTGTTATATCACCATAAATAATATGAGAGCCAATATTTTTTTGATAAGTTTCTACAGCTTCTTTAAAAAAATCATTGGCCCAAATAACTTCAAAGCCCTCTTTAATAAAGCCTAAATCTAGCCCACCACACCCAGAAAATAAACTGATAATCTTGTATTGATTACTTTTCAAAACAAATTCCAATTTTATATAGGGTCAAGATAAGTTAAGCCCTCATCGCGCGCATGGAATTGGCTAAGGCTAAAAGCGTAACCCCCACATCGCCAAAGACCGCTTCCCACAAGCTCGCTACCCCCATAAGCCCTAGCACGATAAAAACGGCTTTAATCCCCAAAGCGAACAAGATATTTTGCCAAATAATGCTTTTCGTTTTTTTAGCGATCGCTAAAACTTTCACTAACGAATTTAAAGAGTCATTGGTGATCACAATGTCTGCGCTTTGCTTGCTCAATTCTGAGCCTTTCCCCATGCCAATCCCCACATCAGCACTCGCTAGAGTCGGAGCGTCATTGATGCCATCGCCTACAAAAATCGCCGGGGTTTTATAGCGTTCTTTAAAAGCTTTAAACACGCTCGTTTTTTCTTCAGGCAACAAGCTCGCATAATATTCACAGCCTAGAGTTTGAGCGATGCTTTCAGTCGCGCTTTTTCTGTCCCCGCTCAAAATGCAAAAATTTTCTATCCCTTGCGCTTTCAAATCCCTTAAGCACTCTATGGCGTCATCTTTAATCTCATCGCTAATGACGATATAGCCGATATAAGTTTGGTTAAAAGCCACATGCACGATCGTGCCGTTTTCTGGGGAAGGGCTGTGCGCGATATGGAATTGATCGAGCATTTTTTCATTCCCTGCGATGATTAGATCCGTATGGCATTGCGCTTTAACCCCCATCCCGCTCAATTCTTCGTAATTTTTAATGTCATGCTGGTGCTTATCGTCCTTTAACATTTCTTCGCATGCTTTTTGAATGGATAAGGCGATCGGGTGCGTGGATAAGAGCTGTGAGCAAGAAGCGTAATGCAAAACTTCTTCTTTAGAATGCCCGTTTTGCGGCACAATATCTGTTACTTTAAAAACGCCTTTAGTCAAAGTGCCGGTTTTATCAAAAGCGATGCTTTTAGCTTGGGTAAGCACCTCTAAAACATGCACGCCTTTCATTAAAATCCCCTTTCTACTCGCCGCTCCCACGCCTCCAAAATACCCTAAAGGCACAGAAATCACTAACGCGCAAGGACAGCTCACCATTAAAGCCACAAGCCCCCTATAAATCCACTCATCAAAGCTCCCCATAGAAAACAAGGGCGGTAATACAGCGATCATTAAGGCAATGAATAAAACGCTTGGGGTGTAGTAGCGTGAAAATTTAGTGATAAATTTCTCCGTTTCGCTCTTTTCATTCGTGGCTTGTTGGACTAAATCCACCACTTTAGCGATAGAAGAATCTTTATACAGTTTCTCTACTTGGATTTCAAGGACCGCTTTTAAATTCAAGCTCCCCCCTAAAACTTTAGAGCGTTCGCTGACATTAACAGGCATGGACTCCCCACTCAACGCCCTTTCATCTAGCAAACTTTCACCCTTAATCACCACGCCATCAACAGGCACTTTTTCGCCGACTTTCACCACCACGATGTCATTGATTCTTAAATCTTCAGGCACAACGCTCACTAATGTATCGCCCTTTTTCAAATAAGCCAGATTAGGGGCGACATCCACTAAAGCCTTAAGGGATTTTTTAGAGCGAGCGATAGCGAGTTTTTGCAAAAATTCGCCCGCTGAATAAAACACCATGATAGAGACGCTCTCTTCATAAGCCCCCACGCAAAAAGCCGCGATAGTCGCAATGAGCATCAAAGCATTTTCATCAAAAAATTGCCCTTTTCTAAGCCCACGAAACGCCCCTAAAATCACGTCTTTACCACTTATGAGATACACTAAAGCCAATACCACAAACACCGCTTTTTCAATGAAAGGGCTAGGATTTAGGTGTAAGATTAAAATCGCGCCTAAAAAGACAGCGATCGTAACGATGAGTGGGGTAAAACTCAAGGGCTTTTCTGCGGCCTCTTTAAAAGACAGGCTCAAATGCGGTTCGTTTTGTTTGATGAAAGCCTTAACCTTTTCAAAATCGCTCGTATCCAAAAACAGCTTACTGGTGCTGAAATTGATTTGAGCTTTTTTCACATAGTCCAGTTTGTTTAAATCCCTTTCTAATTTAGACGCGCAATCAGGGCAATCCAAATTGTGAATGTGGTATTCTTGCATTTTCTCTCCCTTATAAAAATCCTTTTAAGAAATCTTTCTAAAACTCAACGCTTTAAGCATGTGAGATTTTTCTATATTCTCGCAAGCGTTTAAATCCGCAATCGTCCTAGCGACTTTTTTGACCTTATTGACAGAGCGCATGGACAGATTAAACCTTTCAACCGCCTGCTCTAACAACTTTTGCGCTTCAAAATTTAAAGGGCAAAATCGTTCTATCTGCTCTTCGTTAAGCTTACCATTAAAAGCGCTCTGTTTCCTTAACTTTTGCTGTTTGAAAGCTAACAATACTAATTCATGCATCTCTTTTGAAGTCCAAGAATGCAACGGCGTGTCTTTATAATTCCCCTCTTCCATTTGCACGAACAAATCAATCCTGTCTAAAAAAGGCTCGCTCAAGCGGTTTTTATACTGCGTGATCTCTCTATCTTGGCAACGGCATGCTTTGGTTGCGCTGAGTAAATTCCCGCACAAGCAAGGGTTTTGAGCCCCCACGAATAAAAAAGAGGTGTCGTATTCAATCTTGCTATGCACTCGTGAGATCACTAATTTATTGTTTTCTAAAGGCTCTCTCAAGGCTTCTAAAATATCCTTTTTAAAATGAGGCAATTCATCAAAAAAAAGCATGCCGTTATGCGCTAGCGCGATTTCGCCAGGTTTTGGCTCTTTTAGAGAGCTTGAGCCTAAAATGCTGGATTTTGAAGCGCTCTGGTGAGGGTTTCTAAAACTCCTTAAAGGGTAATAGGCGCTGTCTTGCTCGCTTAAAATACGTAATTTTGTCGCTTCTAGGATTTCATTCAGGCTTAAGGGAGGTAAGATATAACGCATGCGATTAATAATCATGCTTTTCCCGCACCCTGGACTTCCCTCTAAAATCAAGTTATGAAACCCAGCACTAGCGATCAAAGCGGCTTCTTTAGCGACAGCTTGCCCCTTAACTTCTTTAAAATCTAAGGCATAGGCGTCTGAAAAATAATACTCTTTATCGTTCAATTCTATCGTTTTAAAGGGTAGTTTTTTCGTGTGGGTGTCTGCTTTGGTTTCAGGGTTTTGCAAGATTTCTAAAGCTTCTTTAAAATGCCCCACAAAAAAGCATTGCAAATTAGGAATAAGCGAAAAAAGCTCTTCATTCGCCTTAGGTGCAATGATTTTGGCATGGGGACGCTTAATGGCAATGTCTAAGAGCATGGGGAAAATGTTAGAATTGGGTTTGATCTTGCCATCAAGCCCTAACTCCCCAAAAGCAAACCACTCTTTAAAAGCCAACTCTTGTTTTTGCAAAGCGATTAAAAGAGCGATAGGCAAATCAAAATGGCTCCCGGATTTAGGCAAATCTGAGGGAGAAAGGTTGATGGTGATTTTTAAAGGCGGGAAAATGAAATCATTATTTTGTAAAGCCGATTGGACCCGTTGCTTGGCTTCTTGGATAGAATTATTAGCCAATCCTGAAATCACAAACGCCGGCAAAGCCCTTGTGAAAGTCGCTTCCACGGCCACGATTTCTGCCACCCCCCTTTGCATGGTCGCGCAAAATATCGTGTTAATCATGGTGGTTACTTGTGTTTTTGTTTTTTTTGCAGCTCTTTGAGTTCTTTTTCAAATTTCTTACGCTTCAAAATGGATAATTTATCCACGAATAACACGCCATTGATGTGATCGATCTCATGCTGAATGGCTACCGCTAAAAGCTCGCTCGCTTCTAAAATTTTCACTTCAGCGAAGCGGTTTTGATACTCTATCTTAACCTTTTCAAAACGCTCCACTTCTTCATAAAACCCTGGCACAGACAAGCACCCTTCTCTATACATCATTGACCCCCCAGTTTCTATAAACTTAGGGTTAATGATTTCCAAGCAGTCTTCTTTGTGTTGCACGCCGTCTTCTTTCGGGAGATTGATAATGAGCATTCTTAAAGGCAAGCCCACTTGAATAGCGGCTAACCCTATCCCCTCACTAGCGATCATAGTCTCATGCATGTCATCTAGTTGTTGGTGGAGTTTTGAATCAAAAGAAACGACCTCTTTAGAAATCGTTCTTAAGATTTTAGAAGGGTAATGGATAATCTCTAATAACGCCATGCAATCACTTCACATTTTTCTGTAACACTTTATCAATCAAGCCATACTCTTTAGCTTCTTTAGCGCTCATATAAAAATCCCTATCCGTGTCTTTAGCGATTTGCTCCAAACTCTGCCCTGAGTTTTGAGCCAAAATAGAATTCATCAAACCCTTAAGCCTAAGGATCTCATTAGAAATGATTTCAATATCGCTCGCTTGCCCTTGAGCCCCCCCTAAAGGCTGGTGGATCATAATCCTTGAATGGGGCAGTGAAAAGCGCTTGCCCTTAGCTCCACAGCTTAGTAAAAACGCCCCCATAGAAGCCGCTTGACCGATGCAAATCGTGGAAACATCAGGGCGGATAAAATTCATGGTGTCATAAATGCTAAGACCGCTTGTTATCACCCCACCGGGAGAATTGATATACAAGCCAATGTCTTTTTCAGGGTCTTCAGCTTCCAAAAACAAGAGTTGGGCCACGATAGAAGACGCCACGCTGTCATTAATTTCACCGCTCAATAAAACAATACGATCCTTTAAAAGGCGTGAGTAAATATCATAGCTACGCTCCCCACGATCGGTATTCTCTATTACATAAGGAATGTATCCCATCATCTCTCCTTTTTAGCTGTTTAACCCACTTGAGTTTTTTGAGCGTTAGGCCTCATTTTCTCTAAAATTTCTTGCTGTTCTTTAGGCAGGTTTTTATCCAACAAATAAGCTAACACCCTATCTTCAATCATCGCCATTTTTACCGCCGCTAACATGTTGTTTTTGCGGTATTGCTCAATGAGATTTTCTGGGTTTTGCCCTGTCATCATCGCTTCATAATACAAAGTTTGAAAGACTTCATTGTCATGCACGCCAATTTTTTCTTCCTTCGCTAAAGCGTCAATGATAAAAGTGATTTTCACGCTTTTTGTCGCATCGTTTCTAAAGCTCTCACGCTTTTCTTTGGCTTTTTCTTGACTTTCTTGTAAGGATTTGACTTCCTCAGCTTGCATGGAATAAAGAGCGTTCCTGAATAACAAATCCATTTCTTGCTCTATGATCGTTTTAGGCAAATCAAAAACGATCTTTTCATCTAAATTTTCAATCAATTTTTCTTTCAGCTCTTCGTTATAGAGCCTGGCTTTATTTTCTAAAAACAACTGCCCTTCAACCCTTTCTTTTAAAAGCTTTAAAGTCGCATTCTCTTCATTGGCTAGCACGATTTTAGCGAGTTCGTCATTGATTTCTAACGCTTCACGCGCTTGAATCTGGTGCAATTTCACTTTAAAAAGGGCTTCTTTGCCGGCTAAATGCTCTGCGTGGTATTTGCTAGGGAAAGTCAAAGGGAATTCTTTTTCTTCGCTAGCTTGCATGCCTAAAAGAGCCTTTTCAAAATCTTCTAGCATTTGCTTACTGCCTAAAATCAAAGTGAAATTTTCAGCCTTGCCCCCTTCAAAAGGCGCATTGTCTATAAAGCCTTCAAAATCAATCGTTAATTTATCGTCGTTTTGGGCTTTTCTTTGAGCGTCAGTGTCCACAAATTTCGCGTAATCTTTAGCGAGCTGTTTCAAACGCTCATTAATTTTTTCTTCATTGGGGATTTCCACTCCCACGCTAGGCACGCACTCTTTGATCTTGTCTAAAACAATCGTGGGTTTTAAGCCGATGTCCGCTTCTATTTCAAAATGCGTGTCTTTTTTTTCAAATTTAGTGAGATTGGGGCTGCCGATGAGATCCTTATTTTCAATCCCTAATTCCTTAAAAGCGTTTTTCAAAACCTCTTGAATCATTTCTTCTTGAGCGTCTTGTTCAATTTGGGCTTGATAACGGGTTTTCACTAAACTAAGGGGGACTTTACCTCTTCTAAAGCCATCAATTTTAACTTTTTGGGCGATTTTTTGAGCGATTTTATCATAACGCTTTTCTAAATTTTCAATGGAAGGTTTAGCGCTCAAACGGGCGTTAGCGGTGTCAATCTTTTTCACTTCAAGATTCATTTTTTTCCTTAATGGTTAAAAAATTAAATTTTTGTATCATTATAGCTTAATTTGTTTTAATTCTAGTTTATAAAAAGCGGTTTTAATTCTAGTTTTCAAAAATTGAAAAAACTAAAAATCATAAGTTGAAGTGAGATAGACAGAAATATTGCGCTTGAAATGAAGGGTGTATAAAGGGGTTTTAAAATAATCATTGGTTAAAAAAGGGATGTGCGCGCCAAATTCTATCGCCCAATTCTTATACCTTGAAAAGCGGTAACGATACCCTATATTTAACATCACTTGAAACATGTAGGGGTGATAAACGCTCAAAGGATCTTTAACCCACTTTTTAAAAATCTTTGTTTCATAAAACCAGGTTTCTCCCACGAAATTCATCCCTAAAATCAGCGTCCCAAAAGCGCGTTTGTATAAAAAGTCAGCTCCCGCGCCATAAAAAATAGCGTTGATAAAAGTCTCTTTTCTTTGCAATTTTTCTCTATAGCTTTTAGGGATCTGCGAACTCTCCCTCAAACTATCGCCTAATGCGCCTTTATTTTTAAGAAAAAACCCATAAGCGTAATCCAAAGAGACATAAAAACGGAAGCCGTAGCGCTCTTTTTTAGGAAAAAATTGTTTATAGCCATAAATCAAACTGACTTCAGCAAAAGGAATGTCTCGGTATTTTGAATGGTTTTCAAATTTTTCCCTACTCTGTAGCCATGACATTTGCACCACGCTTGTGCCATAATAGTGGGAGCTTTTGTCTATATTAAAAAGTTTTCTTTTAGGCTTTTTAGGCTTAGTAAAACACGGAGGGTGGGTTTTACCCCTTAAACACTTCTTGGCTAAAAACCGCTGGTATCCTAGATCTTTTTCTTTGATGATGGTGTAAGTAACCAAATCATCAGCCCTTAAATACACGCTCAAAAAGAACGCTAAAAACCCCCTTTTAAGCAGTTTGTTCAAGCGTTCTTTTTTTATGCGTTATTTGTCTTTATCGGTTTCTTTTGTTTTTCAATTCCTTGGCGTCTTTTTGATAAGATTCTAAATTCTTTTGAGTGAGCTTTTTGTCTATTTCTTGCATGATACTTGTAAAAATCTTATTCAAAGCGCTCTTGATCGCATCATTAGAATTATCCGTTCCCTTAACCATAGTGCTAACTAACCCCCCGCTATGGCTTGAATGGGTAGTTTTTAAGAATTTTTCTTGAATGTCCAACTCGCTCAAATCCATCGTAAAAGAATCTAAAGATTCCCCACTCATAGGCTCTAATATGGTAACCTTAATAAACCCAGCCGGGATTAAAACCCCTTCCATTTTATCCAAACCGGTAGAGAATAATAACCCGGGTTCTGATTTTTTCTGTATGGTCCTTTTAGGATCGGGGCGTAAAACAATTTCGCCATTCATAGCAACCGCCAAATACCCTTCTTTTTTTTGCACAAAAGAAAAATCGTCTTTATCGCTGCTATCCACGCTAATAACCTTATAGCCCTGATTTTGCAAGATCTCTTCAACTTTAAGCGTGGTTTGATTCTTGAATTTGTTTTCATACTCTTTAGCAATATTATCGCTGTATTGGAAAGCTGGCTTTAAAAGTAAAATCTTTTCATCTAACGCTTGAACTTTCTCGCTAGCTGGATGGTAATTCAATTTCAAAGCGACTTCATTGGTTTCAATAATATGTGGGCTACACCCCACTAATAAAGCCGCCACGCTCGCGCCTAAAAGGCATTTTTTCCATGCAAAATCCTTAAAATGACCATTTGTTTTCATCGTTCTATCCTTGATTGTAATATTTCAGACTTCTATAACAACAAAGCAACCAACACGCTTTTGTTGTCAAAATGTTATTTTACCCTAACATCTTTAGATTATTAGTTTTTTTCTATTTTTTAGCGTTATAATCCCCGCTTTTGCCTCCACTCTTATGCTCTAACATCACACCGCTAATTGTCATGCTCTTATCAATGGCTTTCACCATGTCATAAATGGTTAAAAGCCCTACGCTCACACTCATTAGCGCTTCCATTTCTACGCCCGTTTTAGCTTGAGTTTTGACTCTCGCATAGAGTTTAAAACTGCAAGTCTCTTTTTCTTCTAAAATGTCAATATCCACCCCATTGAGCATGATTGGATGGCACATGGGAATGAGCTCGCTTGTCTTTTTAGCCCCCATGATCCCAGCAATAATAGCGGTCTGTAACACCGGACCCTTTTTGACGCCATGATTGATAATAGCGTCATAAGCCTCTTTATTCATGCTGATACGACCGCTTGCTAGAGCGATTCTTTCAGTGGTTTCTTTATCCCCTATATCCACCATTTTAGGCTGATTTTCTTCGTTCAAATGAGTGAGCGGCATTTTTTTATCCTATTGTTTGGGGCGAAACGCTTGAATGTTTTTTTCATTCACTTGCATGTAATTCCCTAAAATCAAATCCACGCAATAAGGAATTGCTGGAAAAACCGCTTCTAAACACTCTCTAATGCTTTTTGGCTTACCAGGAAGATTAACGATCAAGCTCTTATTCCTAATGCCAGCGCTCTGGCGCGATAGAATCGCTGTAGGCACGTATTTTAAGCTAGTCATTCGCATCAGTTCTCCAAACCCAGGAAGCATTTTTTGGCACACTTTTTCTGTGGCTTCTGGGGTTATATCTCTTAAAGCAGGGCCTGTGCCTCCTGTAGTAACGACTAGATCGCATTGGTATTCATCGCACATTTTAATCAGCGATTTTTCAATTAGATCCCTTTCATCAGCGACAATTTCGTAATGAAATTCTAAAGGATTGAGCAGATATTCGCTCAACACTTCTTGTATCGCTTTACCGCTTAAATCTTCATAAATCCCTTTTGACGCTCTGTCGCTTGCGCTCAAAACGCCTATATGAATCGTTTGCATTTTAACTCCTTTTTAAGCTAAAAGCCCACTCCCTTTTAAAATGTGGCTTCTTTCTTTAGCATAGATGCGTTTATTGTGGATTAAATCGTATTTCCAAATAGGGGCGTTATGCTTAAAATCTTCAATAAAATCTTGGTATAGTTCTAAGGCATTTTTTCTGTTCTTTCCCATTGAAACGCATAAAAATGAGCTTTGTCCTATCAAAACATCGCCCAAGCTGTGTGCCATTTTTAACACCACACCCAAATCTCTGGCTTTATGGTGCCATTTTTCAAACCAAGTCTTTAATAGCGCTTCATAAATATCAAAACTCAAGCCTTGAATGTTATCCCCTTCTCTCACAATCCCAACAAACACGCAAAACGCTCCAAAGTTTTTCGCGCAAGCTTCCTCTTGATAGGCTTTTAAAAGCTTGTCAGTATCTAATGCCCCTTGAATGATTTTTAACACCTAGCCCCCACAAACCGGTGGCAACAAACTTATTACATCGCCATCTTTTAAAGGCGTATCCAAATTGTCTATTAAGTGATCATTAAGGGCTATCGCGCAAACGCCCAACCACTCTTTTAAGCCCTCTTTTTCTTGTAAAATCGCCCTTAATTCCTTTAAACCGCTCGCTTTGATGAAAAAATTTTCTTCTTTTATGGGTCCAAAGAATCGCACTTCTACCATTATTTACCCTTATATTAAATCTTTTAAAGCATGATTTTAAATATTTTTAAAACCTCTTTGAAAAGCGCTTTTAGTTTTCACAATAAATGCCCCATTTTGAGCTTTTTAACTTCCAAATACCCTTGATTATGCTCATTAGCGCACACGATCAAGCTCTCCCTTGTTACCTCAGCGTATTTTTCTAAAGCGGCGATTTTTTTAGGGTTATTCGTGAGCAAGCGCATTTTTTTAATGCGGTAATATTCCAAAATCTCACCCGCAATACTATAATCCCTTTCATCGTCTTTAAACCCTATCATTTCATTGGCTTGAATGGTATCATAGCCCTTATCTTGTAAAGCGTAAGCATTGACTTTATTAAATAGCCCTATCCCACGCCCTTCTTGGCGCAAATAAATCACTAGCCCCCCTTCTTTAGAAATCCTTTCTAACGCCATTTGCAACGCCCCCCCACAATCGCATTTTTGAGAGCCTAGAGCATCACCCGTTAAGCATTCTGAATGCAAACGCACTAAGGGGTTTTGAGAAAAATTAGGGGTGAAAATGACTAAATGATCTTTAGAGCCATTAGAACCCTTTTCTCTAAAACACTGGATACAAAACTCCCCAAATTGAGTGGGTAATTTGGCTTGGTTAGAAACTTCTAATCGTTTCAAGGATACTCCTAAAATTAGTTTTAAAACGCGTCTTTTAAAAAAAGGTATTCTATCAAAACTCTTTATAATTTTCTTAAATTTTAAATTCTTAAAATTTGTAAGTCAAATTCAAACCATTGGGGCTTAGACTAGAACGGATTTCATGTTTTTTATTATAAATCCCTAAGGCTTCCCCAAGCCCTAAATCCCTAATGATAAAACCGATAGGATCCATAAGAGCGATAATTAAACGCCCTAAAAATAAAGAGCCAAAAAGCTTGCCTTCGTTGCGTTGGATATAGCGCGTGAGCTGGTAAAAACCTTCCCCTAAAATGGAGCCTAATAAAGGGGTGATCACTAAATCCTGCCAGCTAGGCACTTCCACAAACGCTTCCAAGCCATATTCCCAAAAAAGCGTGGAAGTGATAAAAGAAAAAAACGCTGATGCCATCCAGCCAAACCCAGCCATGCGCGGTTGCATATAATACATAGCCCCAAAATAAGGGTGCAAAATTTCATTAAAAATAAAACTATCGTTGTCCAGTTTTGGCCCCATGCGGACATTTTCAAACCAACTTTTGATCCCAAACTTTTCTTTATCCCAATTCGTTACGCTCTCTGGCATGAGATACAACCCCACAATCCCTATCACCAAAGACACGCCCAAAATCCCTATACTCGTGCCTAAATATTTCCAACGGCTATTTGGGGCATAAGGGATCGTATTGCTCTTTTTAAACTTCTTTTTAAAGTGTTGCCAAACAAGATTTTTAGGGCTTCGTTTGAGCGTTTCTTCTAATTGAATGCTGTTAGCGTTTAAAAAACTACAACCTAACCCCCAAATAATAACGCAAACCATCCAAATCTTTTGGAAGGTTTTTAGGAATATTTTCAATAATATTTTTAGGAATGTTTTTAATGAAATCAGCATAAACTCTATTATTACTCTCATCAGGTTGCAAACTTTATTGCTTGACTTAAAAAGAGTTTATTATATCTTAAAAACATTACAACACATTCAATAAAACTTAACAAGCCTCTAAAGGCTAATCGTTTCTACAAGCTTAAGCCCAAACCCACTCAAAGCCTTATACTGCCTGTCTTCAGAAGAGCTTAAAAGCCTGAAATCCTTTATCCCCAAATTTTTTAACACTAACGCCCCAATCCCAAAATCTTTAACGATATTGTTTTCTTTGGAATGCGTGTTCATAAAGATCAAATAACCCCCTTCGTGCTTTAAACATTCTAAAGCCTTAAAAAACACTTCAAACGCATCAGTCGTTAAAAAATCAAAATCCTCTTTGATAGGGTGGAAACGCACTAAAGGGGCCAAATCATGGGTTTTTGCGCCTTTAAATTTAAAAGCGTAATGGTTTTTTTGCTGGTGGTCTAAAAAAGTGTAGCATTGCGTTTGGTGTTTTAAAAATTCCCTTTCTTCTTGGCAAAACATTTTCAATAAACTTTCATTTTCCAAACGATAGCTAATCAAATCAGAGACATAGAGGGTTTTAAGGTTATGTTTAATGGCAAAATCGCTCAAAAATTTATCCCCTCTCCTCGCCATAGAGCCATCTTCTTTCATGATTTCACAAATCACGCTCACGGGTTTTAATCCGGCTAATTTGCACAAATCCACGCTCGCTTCCGTATGGCCCGTGCGCGCTAACACGCCTCCATCTTTTGCAATCAAAGGGAAAATATGCCCTGGGCGCACAAAATCGCTCGGTTTTGTGGTGTCTTTACACAATAATTCAATCGTTAAATGCCTTTCAAAAGCAGAAATCCCGGTTTTGGTTTCTTTAGCGTCAATAGAAACCGTGAAAGCGGTCTCATGGTTAGAATCATTCACGCTAACCATAGGGGGTAATTCAAATTTTTTCGCTAAATCTTTAGTCAAAGACACACAAATCAACCCCCTAGCATGCGTGGCCATGAAATTGATTTTCTCAGGGGTGGAAAAAATCCCAGCTAAAACCAAATCCCCCTCATTTTCTCTGTCTTCATCGTCCATAACAATGATCATTTCGCCATTTTTATACGCTTCTAAAGCTTCGGTAACTCTTCTTAAGATCATTCTAACTCCCTAGTTTTTCAATAATATTGAGTTTTATAAAAAAAAGAAATATAGCATGTTTAATAACGATTATTACTTTATTGCTTTATTTAGCAAACCGCATTTAGCAAACCGCTAAGCCTTTAAATCAATTGAATGAAACTCCCCCTATTCATGCAAGAAATGCTCAAAGACTTATTCTAATGTTTGCAAAGCCTAATGATTAGTTTTTTCTAATGGTTGGTTTTGGGCTATACCTAAAAACTTTATCCAAGATTTTAACCGCGCTTTTATGCAAAAAACGGCCAATCCTGATGCTTAAAGGTAATTTTTTAGGCCTTTGTTTTTCTGTGTTGGAGTTTTGAGCGTTCATCTCATCGCAAGCGATCGCAAATTCTTCTAACACATAGTTTTTAACCCCATGCCAATAATGCCTATCCATCACGCAATCTATAGGCATCACCCATTCTTTCGCGCTGTATTTCAATAATTTTTGCGCGGCTTTGGGGGCTAAAACATACCCTTGAGTGCCAATGCCATCTTTAAAATTTAAGATTTGAGAAACCCCTTTAACGGGAGTCTTTTGTTTAGCCACATTTTCTTCTAAATGCATCAAGCGGATATAGCCTAATTCGTTGATGTGTTGGCAACAAAACTCCAAGCTCTCTTTAAAACGCTCTTTTATAATAATATCATCTTCTAAAATACAGATCGCTTCATTGAGTTCTATGCATTTTTGCCACAATGAATAATGGCTCGCATAGCACCCAAGCTCCCCAAACCCCATCCTCTTCCCGCAATGCTTGAGCGCGTAAAAGAAATTTTTGAACGCACAAGGGGGGTGTTTTTTATCTTTACAAAAAGCCAATAAATATTCAACCATAAAAGAAGGGTGCAAATGCTCTAAAATCAAGGGGTGTAATTGAGTGGGAGAGATTTTAGAATAGATCGCATCAAAAATTTCATAAGAGATCCCTTGAAGTTTAAGGCTCTCTAAAAGAGGGGTTATATGAGTTTCTTTTAAAGAAAAATTTTGACAGGTTTTTGGGCTTAAATGAATAATAAAAACACGCATGTTAGCCTTAATTCTTAATACAAATAAAATCAATATTAAACAGACTTACATTCTAGCGCAAATTTTAGTAAAATACGCATCATGTTAGATGATATTCCTATTACCATTCAAAAAAGTAAAAAAATCAAAACCCTGAGCTTGAATATCACGCCTTCTTTAGAAGTGATTCTAAAAATGCCTGATTCTTGCCCTCAAGCTAGGGCGAACGCTTTTTTAAAAGAACAAGAAGCTTGGCTAAAAAAAACCCTTTCAGCCATGCAAGAAAAACACTCGCTCTTGCGCGCTAACCTAGAAAAATATAAAAACAAAATCCTTGTGTTTGATGAGGTGAAAAACGCCAACGATTACACCCTAACAGAACTTAAAAAAATCTTAAAAACTTATTTGGAGCAAAAACTCCCCTTAATCGCTCAAAAAATGCAAACTTCCTATACCGGTTTTAGTGTTAGGAACAACGCCAAAGTTTTAGGGAGCTGCTCTTATCATAACCGCTTGAGTTTCGCTCTTTTATTGGTTTGCGCCCAAAAAGAAGCGATTGATTATGTCATCATCCATGAGCTCGCCCACACGATCCACAAAAACCATTCCAAAAATTTCTGGCGTTGCGTAAAAACCTTTTGCCATAATTACCGTGCTCTAAGGGAGCGTTTAAAGCAAAGGGTTGTTTTTTATACCCAACTGCTCAAGCCATTACAGCCATAAACGTTAAGCCTTAAAAATGATAGCTCACATACGCTGTGATGCTTCTAGGAGGTGTGGCTTCTTTGCCGTTAGGGCTAGTGCCTATCCCGCTAAACCAATATTTCATGTTAAAAATGTTATTGATTTGCAAGCTCGCATTAACGCTTTGATTTTTGCGTTCCCATAAAACGCTAGAAATTTGCAAATTCCACACCCAATACCACGGCGTCATGCCCGCTGTTCTTGTGGTAATGGCCCCATTTTTAATCGTGGGCGCGTATTGAGTAAAAGGCACGGTGTTTAACACATCGCTATAAGCACGGCTATAAAAGAAAGAACTCAACCCAATCGTGGTTTTAGCGTAAGTGTAACTCGCGTCTAAAATGAATTGGTGCGGGCTGACAAAAGGGAGCTTTTTGCCAAAAATATCTTTTTTAGGCCCTTTAGGATCAGCAGGGTTAGTAACCATCGTGTGGCTTGTGATATTGGCATCTATGAAAGTGTAAGCCGCATGGAAATTAAGCCCCCTAATCGGCGTGTAATACAACTCTAGCTCCACGCCTTGCGATCTCGCATTGACTGGTTCTTTATTATCCCCATAGCGCCCAGTAAAATAGTGATTCGCAAAAATCACAAAATAATTCGCGTTAAAACTCACTTGGTTGTTGAAATAATATCTTGAGCCGCCCTCCATGACATTAAAGATTTGAAAATAATCCGTGCTTGTGCCTACAAAACTACCGATATTGCTGAATTGGGGCGGGATATAGCTTCTTTGATAGTTGAAATAAAACAACAATTCTTTAATGGGTTTATAGCCGACATTCAGCGCCGGATTCCATTGGTTATAACGCTCTTTTGTGGTTTTTCCTGTTTGGCCTGCTTTAAAAGGGGGAGCGTCTTTTTTTTCATAATTTAAAAAAGTGTATCTCAAGCCCGGCGTGATCGTTAGCATGCCGTCATTGAAATTGATTTCATCGCTGGCATACACAGCGGTATAATTGTTGAAATTATTGAGTGAAGTTCCTGCATCAAACCCACTGCCATTATTAGGCACACTAGGGTTTTTCCTGGTGGTGGATCGGCGGTATAAATCTTCGGTTAAAAACCGCATTCCCATGTTAAAAGTTTGTTTGACTTTACCGGTATTGATTACGAGATTGAGTTTTGGCTCAAAGGCATTCACCACGAAGCGGCGGATCTGATCAAAAAATTGCCAACAAGGGCTGTTCGTATCGCTATAAGAATACAAACCGCAATTAGGGTTAGTCGCGCTAATCTCCCCCTTTCCCTTAAAAGGTAAAATCTTATTTTGACTGCTCATATACACGCTTTGGTATTGGTTAGAAAAGCCAAAATCCCTACTCATGTCATGCGTGAAATAAGTGAATTTAAAATCGCCCCCCACTTTCCTATCCGGATCGCCAAAGTAGTTTTGATACACGATCCCAAAGCGCTTGGCTCTCCCTCCATCTTGATTGTCAGGGCGTTCATTAATAAAGCGGTTATAGGCGTAATCTTGCGCGCTCAAAGTGCCTGGATGGTAAGAGTTGTATTGATAATACTGGTAATAGGCTTTAAAAGTATTGGTCGCATTAATCTTATAAATCGCATCAAGCAAGTAGTTTTGCACCTTTGTGGGGCTATTTTGCCTAAAACCTTGCCCGTTGATCCAGTTGGCTTGCGCGCTAATGCCTATATGTTTGCCTAGCATCCCGGCCGTTCGCCCGTAAGTGTTAAACAGCATTTGGTTTCCTAAAGTTTGGGCTAAAGGCTTGCCTTTTTCTTTGGGATCGACAAAATTCCCATTAGAGGATCGCCCCCAAAAAGTGATCCTTTCAGCCGCTTGATTTTCCCATTCTTTTGGGATTTCTTTAGTGATAACATTCACCACGCCTCCAAAAGTGTTAGGGCCGTATTGGACGCTCGTTCCCCCCTTAATCACATCAATCCTATCCACTGACTGGAAAGTTACAGGGAAAATCGCCAATTCAATATTGGAATACGGCGCGCCATAAATGGGGATACCATTGACTAAAATCATGCCCGTATTGCTATGCCCGTTACCGCCCCCACCAAAACCGCGCACCGAAATTTTAGGCAGCACGCCTGTGCCTGTAGCGTCTCTGATTTGAATCCCAGGCACGTTTTGCAAGGCGTTTTCAATATTCAAATTCCCCGTTTTTTTGAGTTCCTTGTTGGAAATCACCGTGCGAGAGCTTGTGGAATTGCGCACCTCTTCGCTTTGCCATGAAAGCGGCGCGCTAGAACTGAATTTTTGCTCGGTGGTTGTAACTTTTTTTAAAAAATGGTGCTTATCTTTCGCGCTCATAAAAGAATTAAAAGTCCAAAAAGTCAAAGCACCCAACGCTAAAAAATACGGGGTTTTTACCCTCAAATAACCATTCATTATGATAACCTTTCTCATTTAATTCAAACCGATGTATACTATAAAAATAATTATTATAATTAACTTAAATTTTGAAGTTTGATTTTATTGATTTACAATTTGTTATCAAAACGATTTGAAAAAGGTTTTTTGTGTTTTTAGACAGCTACTAAGCGCTTTTTAAAACAGAATGTTATGGGAGTTTTAGAGCGCGTTATTTATCAATTTGACGAAGAAACCATCACAACCGCTATCGCAAAACCAGCGTCATGGCTGATGCTTGCGCTCAAGCTTTGGATATTGAAATAATCCATTTTTTCTTTGGAAAGGGTGATTAAGGGGGCGTTTTTAGGGCTTTTAGAGATTTTTATATCCAAAAAGCTCAATTCCTTACCAATGCCCACTTGAAGGGCTTTAGAGCAAGCCTCTTTAAGCGCGAAAAACCCGGCGATACTGCTGGATTTATCCTTGCATAAAACAATCTCACTTGGCGATAAAAAACGCTCTAAAAACTTCATTTTAAAGCGTTTTACACACTTTTCTATCCTAGCAATAGAGATAATATCTATGCCAATCATTTAAAATTATTGGATGATAAAATCAGTGAAAAAGACATTTTTAATAAAGCCATCAATCAAAAACGAATTCAAATGGCTCTTAATTTCATCTTTAAGCTTGTTTTTGCCTTTATTAGTAACCACTTCTTCCACGCTTTTAGACGACAGAATTTCTATAATCGTGTCTTTAATCGCTGTGTCCTTAACCTTGACTTCATTTAAAAGCTTTTCATTACTCAATTCTAACGAAATAGAAGCCTTAAGGTAGCGTCTGCCATTTTGAGAAACCAGATTCACCGCAAAAGGTGCATCAATCGCATACAAAGGCCCAAGCACCAAATATTGCTGGATATTAGAGCCTTCTTTGGCCTCTTGATTTTTGTTCGCCATAGGATTAGCTTGAATTTCTTGGGTGTTTTTAGAAGCGTTTTCTTTAGATTCTTCCTTATTCCCCATAAGCAGCATGATAATCACCCCTACCAATAAAAGCATCACTAACACGCTTCCAATAATGACAAATAAAAGGGCTTTGCTTTTTTTGGGAGGTTGTTGCGCGGTATTTTCTTGTTCTTCTGCCATGCCTATTCCTATTGAAAATAAGTTAAAGTGGTTTTCCCAAATTTTTTCTGTTTGATTATAGCTAAAGTTGCAAGACTTTTAGGCATTTCATGCAGGCTTTCATGCTCAAAAACCACTAAAAGATTTTTTGGATTAAAGCGTTTTAATAACCTTTCTAAAGCGTGAAAACACTTTTCATAAATCCCTAAAAATCCGCTCGTTTCAAAAGGAGGATCCAAATAAAGGATATTCAAAACGCCATTTTTTAAACCCAGCGTGGGCAAAAGTTTGAAAGCGTCATCTAAAAAGGTTTGAATTTCAATTTCCTTTTTCAGGCGGTTTTTAAAAAGGGAAATATTTTCTAAAAGCGTGGCATAAGCACTTTTGTTTTGCTCAAAAAACACCGCGCTTTTAGCCCCCCTACTCAAAGCCTCTAAACCCATAGAAGCGCTGCCTGAAAACACTTCTATAAAATGCACCCCCCTAATTTCTGCTTGCAAGGTGTTAAAAAACGACTCTCTTACGATCGCTTTTGTGGGGCGCGTGCTAGAAATTTTGGGCAAATTCAAGCCCAATCCCTTACAAGCCCCCCCAATAATCTTAAATTTTTTTACTGGCTGATGATTTGGCATAATTTGTGGGTGTATTCTTCTAGTAATTGCTTAATCTTTTGCTCTTTAGAAATTTTCATTTCTTCGCAAGGTTTTTCGCTCGTCTTTAAAGTGCAATAAAAATTTTTTACATCTTCTTTCACGCTCTGTTTAGTGAAAGGCTTTCTTAAGCGCTCTTCTATAAAGCATAGGGGCTTATTGGTTTCTAGCTTTCCATCATCGCTTAAAACAAGATCGCAAACTTCCATAGGAGAAAGACAATCGCTCAAATAAAATTCCAAACTCCTTTGAATCAACAAAGACTTGCAAGAAAGAAAAATTTTCAAAAAACCCCTTTTATCCCATCAATAGATTTAAATTGTTTCAAATTATAGCAATTCTTTCTTTTAAGCGCCAATACTAAATAAATACGATCAAAAAGTGTTTTATTTTGTGAAAAAGAAAAAAAGAATGTTAAAAATAAAGTCCAAATAACATCGTTTTTTTTTTTTTTTGGTATAATGCTCGGTGAAGGTAAGAGCAAAAGGCGTTTTATATTCCTTCCTTCTTTACTATAACTTAGCATTTTAATAAACTTTTTCATTAAAATGTCCTGACGCTCTTACCTTAAAATTGAGAAAGCAAGCTAGCCTCTCTCAACTTTTCACACAAACTAACCTTGAAAGCGTAGTGTTTAATATTATAAAATCCAAGACACCAATCCCCCCTTTAAAAATACGCAAACTCTTTATTATTTAGATTGTAAAAATGCTTTACATTTTATTTTTTTTCACAAATTATTTTTTTTCACAAACTCTAACGCTTTGAAACGCTCCCCCAAGCCCCCAGGGCTAATTAGGGGCTTGATTTTAGCCGCTTCTTTTAAATACCTTTCATAACCCACGCTCTTTGAAAATGTTTCTAATAATTCCATAAGCCCCATATCCAATAAAGCGTTAGCCTGCGATTTGAAGAATGAAAATTGCGCATGGTGTTTTTCAAATAAAAAGCGCACCAGAGAAAAATTGACATCATAGGTCAAATCGCTCTTTTGATACAAAAAAGCCAGATTGTTTAAAATATCCTTAAAATCCAGCGCTTGGTGGTTTTTAAAAGCCCTTAAATGCATGTCTTTCCTCTCTATTTCATCGCCATAATCAAAGCTCAAAAACACCCAAGAAGAAGCCTCATCCAATTTCTCTAACAAATCCTTAATGAAAGCCTCTAAAAATAACGGTGCACACCCTTGTTTTAAATCCAAATTTTTAAGAAGTTCTTTAGTGGATTCATCAATAGCGCCCCAAACACCCTTATGATCATGGTTAATAAAAAGCATTTTGTTATCTTTAATGATCTCGCAAGCGAATGCGTCAAACAATTCATTAGAGACAACAAACGCACTTTTTTTTTCTTTAAAATCAAGCTCTTCTAAACTGCAACTACTCAAATCCAATTGCGTGGCTTGTTTAAAAATAATTCGTTGGAGTTTTTGCAATTCCTTTAAAGGCTCGCAGCTGACAAACTCGCATTTTTCCATTACGCCCACGCTCAAAGCGTTTAAAAAATTCGCTATATCGCTCAAAAAATGCCCATGATGGGCGCCAATTTCTACAATTTTTAAAGGCAAAAATAATTTTTCTTCTTCTAAAAGCTTGACGATATAAAACGCAACAGCGCCCCCAAAAAACTTACTCAAAGACACCGAAGTGTAAAAATCCCCTTTTTGACCGATTAGCGCCTTTTTGTAATACCCCTTTTCTCCATAAAGCCACTCTTGCATGTAATTCCCAAACGAACGCATGATTTTCCTTTCATTAAACTCATCTCAACCAACAACAATAGAAGCGCTATTCTAGTCAAAATCGCCTTATTTTTGCGCTATGATATTCAATAATAATGACTTTTTAAGCTAAGTTTGAAGGGAGTTTAGAGTTTGGAAATTTTAAGGCGAGAATGCGGGGCGGTGGAAGAAAACGCTTATATTGTGAAGCTTTCTAGTGGGATAGATTTTATTATTGATCCCGGATTTTCTAGCAGCGAATGGGTGTTAGAAAACGCTAAAAACCCTAAGGCGATTTTAATCACGCATGGGCATTATGATCATGTATGGGATAGCGCTCAATTGTCAAAACTCCTTAAAAACACCCCCATTTACGCCCCCAAAGACGATGTGTTCATGCTAGAAAATGATATTTTCCATTTAGGCATGCCGGTTTTTAGCCCCAATTTCAGCGTGCCTTGCAATAAGGGTTGCACCACTTTAGAGATAGAAAACACCACCATTAAGTACTGGCATTTTCCCGGGCACACGCCCGGCTGCTCTATCATAGAAATAGAAGGGGTGATTTTTAGCGGGGATTTTATTTTTTATCGTAGCATTGGCCGTTATGATTTCCCTTATTCTAATGAAAAAGACATGAAAGAGTCCCTATTAAGGTTTCAAAATTTAGATTTTTCTAAAGACATAGAGATTTATCCAGGGCATGGGGATAAGACAAGTTTTTTTGCTGAAAGAGAGCATTCTAAAATTTGGGTTTCAAGGATGGCTTAATTGTTAAGCCGGCTAGACAAAGAGCGTTATTTGCGCCATATCATGCTAGAAGATGTGGGCGAAGAAGGCCAATTGAAGCTTTTAAAATCTAGCGTTTTAGTCATTGGAGCCGGTGGGCTTGGATCGGCGGTTTTGATGTATTTGTGTGCCGCTGGAATAGGAAAAATCGGTATTGTGGATTTTGATGTGGTGGATATGAGTAATTTGCAACGCCAAATCATCCATTCACAGGATTTTTTAAACCAACCTAAAGCCTCTAGCGCTAAAGCGCGCTTAAAACGACTCAATGCCGGTATTGAAATAGAGGCTTTTGAAGAACGCTTTGAGGCTCATAACGCTCTTTCTCTCATAGAACCTTACGATTTTATCATAGACGCTACAGACAATTTTAACGCTAAATTTTTGATCAATGACGCTTGCGTGTTAGCCCAAAAACCCTATTCGCATGCCGGGGTTTTAAAATACAGGGGGCAAAGCATGAGCGTTTTACCTAATAGCGCATGCTTAGCGTGTGTTTTTGATAAGCCCCCTAAAAAGGGATTGAATCCACTTTCAGGGCTTTTTGGGGTCTTACCTGGGGTTTTAGGGTGTATCCAAGCGAGCGAATGCCTTAAATATTTTTTAGGGTTTGAAACTTTACTTATAAATACTTTACTTATAGCCGATATTAAAACGATGGATTTTAAAAAAATTCAAGCACCCAAAAACCCTGAATGCAGGGTTTGTGGCACGCATAAAATCACGCATTTACAAGATTATGAAATTTAGATTAAGGGGTAAGTTTTGGATTTATCAACCATACTAGGCTTGGTATTGGCGGTCGCTTCTATTTCGCTAGGCGATATTTTAGAAGATGGCAACCCGTTGCACATTATCCATTTGAGTTCAGTCATCATCATCGTGCCTACTTCGCTTTTTGCCGCCATGACAGGCACGCATGCTCGTTACGTGAAAGCCGCTTACAAAGAGATAAAAATTGTTTTTTTAAACCCTAAAATCAATTTAAACGAAACCATTAAAAATTTAGTGGAATTAGCCACTCTGGCTAGAAAAGATGGGGTGTTGAGTTTGGAGGGGCGAGTGGCGCAAATTGAAGACGATTTCACCCGTAATGGTTTGTCTATGATCATAGATGGCAAGGATTTAAAATCCGTTAAGGAAAGCTTAGAAATCAGCATTGAAGAAATGGAAGAGTATTACCACGGCGCCGCTCATTATTGGGAGACGGCCGGTGAGACCGCTCCTACTATGGGGTTAGTGGGGGCGGTTATGGGGCTTATGTTGGCCTTGCAAAAACTAGACAACCCGGCTGAAATGGCAGCAGGGATCGCTGGGGCATTTACGGCTACTGTTACAGGGATTATGTGTTCTTATGCGATTTTTGGCCCTTTTGGGCATAAGCTCAAAGCTAAATCTAAAGACATTATCAAAGAAAAAACCGTTCTTTTAGAGGGGATTTTAGGCATCGCTAATGGGGAAAATCCAAGGGATTTAGAAAACAAACTCTTAAACTACATCGCTCCCGGTGAGCCTAAAAAATCTCAATTTGAGGGCTAAAGATGGCTAAGAAAAACAAACCCACCGAATGCCCCGCCGGCGAAAAATGGGCGGTTCCTTATGCGGACTTTTTGTCGTTGTTGCTCGCGCTTTTTATCGCTCTTTATGCCATTTCAGCGGTCAATAAATCCAAAGTGGAAGCCTTAAAAACCGAATTTATTAAGATTTTTAATTACGCTCCTAAGCCAGAGGCGATGCAGCCGGTTGTAGTGATCCCCCCTGATTCAGGGAAAGAAGAAGAGCAAATGGCGAGCGAAAGCTCCAAACCGGCTTCGCAAAATACCGAAACAAAAGCCACTATCGCTCGCAAAGGCGAAGGCAGTGTTTTAGAGCAAATTGATCAAGGCTCTATCTTAAAGCTCCCCTCTAGTTTGTTGTTTGAAAACGCCACTTCAGACGCCATCAATCAAGACATGATGCTTTATCTTGAACGGATCGCTAAAATCATTCAAAAACTCCCTAAAAGGGTGCATATCAATGTGAGAGGTTTTACAGATAATACGCCTTTAACTAAAACCCGTTTTAAAAGCCACTATGAATTAGCCGCCAATCGCGCTTATAGGGTGATGAAAGTCCTTATACAATACGGCGTGGATCCTAACCAATTGTCTTTTTCTTCTTACGGCTCTACCAACCCTATCGCGCCTAATGATTCCCTAGAAAACAGAATGAAAAACAATCGTGTGGAAATCTTTTTTTCAACCGATGCGAACGATTTGAGTAAAATCCATTCTATTTTAGATGAAGAATTCAATCCCCACAAACAGCAAGAATGAATCGCATGAATAAAAATTATCTTTTAATCTTTTTGTTGTTAGCGAGCCTTATCGCTAGAGAAAAGGACGCTTCTTCAAACCTCTTTGATTTGATTGATAAAGGGATCAACAGAGAACAAGAATTAAAAGAGCAGGAGCAAAAAACGCGTTTAAAACTGGCTCAAAGCCCTTTAGTGGCTTTAGAGATTGTCCCCCAAGAAACGCCCTATTTAGAATGGCAAGGGGCTAGGGAGTCGTATTATTTGAAGGTGAGCGCTGTGGTGGAGAGCGTGGTTATTTTAAAAATTGACATCAATCAAGGGCGTTCTTGCTCGCTCTACCCCACGCCTAAAAGCGTTTCTTTAGTGAGGAATCAAAGCGTAGCCTATGAAATTTTATGCGAAAACCAGCCGCTATGGATAGAAGTGAGCACCAATTTAGGCAAACGCACCTTTCAGTTTTAACCTACAACCAACATTAAAGAATGCCTTTAGCGTTTTAAAACCCCTTTATTCAAATAAGTTTGGTTATAATGCCAAGCATGGGCGTTTTTAAACAATTGATCAAAGAATTGTATGAATGGTTGCTCCATTCTATAGATGTGGCTACGCAGCATTTAGTTGCTATGATGTTAAAAATAGGCGTGGTAAAATATTTGATAAAAGAATTTCATGATCGCTTCATTTACTTTATAGACTTACTCGCACAGCATTTTATCATCGTTGCGCTTTCTGGTTTTCTCGTGTTGGTGTTTGGGGTTTTGATTGGGGTTTTGGTGTTTTATAATTCAAAGGCCAGAGCGTTCTTGCTCCCTGTGGTGAATTTCCTCTACACCATCCCATCGCTAGCGTTATTCGCGTTATTCATTCCTGTGATTGGGGTGGGGTTAAAAAACGCGCTTTTAGTGTTGGTCTTATACGGCTTATTGCCCATTGTCCATAGCACTTATAACGCTTTAAAAGAGGTGCGAGAAGAAGTCATTAAGGCCGCTATTGGGCTAGGGTGTAACCCCAAAGAGTTGTTTTTTAGGGTGCACTTCTTGCTCGCTATCCCCCAAATTTTAGCGGGTTTAAGGATTGCGGTGGTGATGTTAGTGGCGATGGCTGGGATCGGGGCGCTCATTGGGGCTGGAGGCTTAGGGCAGGCGATTTTTAGAGGGCTAAACACACAAAATACCACGCTTTTAGTGGCGGGTAGTTTGATCATTGCTCTTTTTAGCGTTTTAGCGGATAAATTTGTGAGCGTCTTTCAGCATGAAAACGCCTTGCAACGCCTATTTTCTCAAAACGCCACCCAAAAACAAAAAAGAAGAGTTTATACTAATTTAGCGGTGTTTCTTTTTTTATTGCTAGCGAGCACTTTATGGCTCATTCCTAGAAACGCCATAGAAGAAAAGCCCTTAGTCGTGGCTACAAAACCTAGCAGCGAGCAGTATATTTTGGGCGAGATTTTAAGCCTTTTGTTAGAAAAACACCATATCCCTATCAAGCGGGCGTTTGGCATTGGTGGGGGGACGATGAATATCCATCCGGCATTACTTAGGGGCGATTTTGATTTGTATGTGGAATATACCGGCACCGCTTGGGTGAACACGCTCAAAAACCCTTTGACTCAAAAAGTGGATTTTGAAGCGATTAAAAAGCGTTATGAGAAGGAATTTAATCTTTTGTGGGTGGGGCTTTTGGGCTTTAACAACACCTATTCTTTAGCGATTTCTAAAGGAGACGCTCAAAAATACGCGATTGAAACTTTCAGCGATTTAGCCCTTTATAGCCCAAATTTTGATTTTGGAGCGGAGTTTGACTTTTTTGAAAGAGAGGACGCTTTTAAGGGCTTAGTGAAAGCTTATCCCTTTCATTTTAGAAGTTTGCATGAAATGGATATTAATTTGCGTTATAAAAGTTTTGAATCCCATAAAATCAACGCTTTAGATGTCTTCACCACAGACGCTCAAATCAAAGAATTGGATTTAAAGGTGCTTAAGGACGATAAAGGGTTTTTCCCCAATTATCAGGCCGGTATTGTTATGAGAAAAGAAATAGTAAAAAAGTATCCTGAAGCGTTAGAAATCTTAGAAAAATTGGATTCAAAAATTAACGATGAGACGATGCAGGATTTAAACTATCAGGTGGAAGCGTTGAAAAAAAGCCCCCAAATAGCCGCTAAAGAGTTTTTAGAAAGATTAGGGTTATAACATGAAAGAAATCGTTACAATAGAGAATGTGTCTTTTAACTACCACAATCGTGCTGTTTTTAAGGATTTTAATTTAAGCATTCAAGAAGGGGATTTTTTATGCGTTTTAGGGGAGAGCGGGAGCGGGAAAAGCACGCTTTTAGGCTTGATTTTAGGGCTTTTAAAACCCAGTCTGGGGAGCGTTAAAATCTTTAATGAGACCCTTTCAAACAACGCTTTTTTACGCCAAAAAATAGGCTATATCGCTCAAGGCAATTCCTTATTCCCCCATTTAAACGCCTTACAAAACATGACTTTTTGCCTTAATCTGCAAGGCATAAACAAACAAGCCGCTCAAAAAGAGGCCAAAGCCTTAGCGTTAAAAATGGGGTTAGATGAGAGCCTTATGGATAAATTCCCTAATGAATTGAGTGGGGGGCAAGCCCAAAGGGTGGGCATTATTAGGGGGATTATCCACAAGCCAGAACTCATTTTATTAGACGAGCCTTTTAGCGCTTTAGATAGTTTAAATCGTAAGAATTTACAGGATCTCATCAAAGAGATACACCAAAATTCTTGCGCTACTTTCATTATGGTAACGCATGATGAGGAAGAGGCGCAAAAGTTAGCCACAAAAACCCTAGAAATCAAAGCCCTTAAACAAGAGCAATGATTTTAAGGCTCGTTTAAAAATTCTGGCGTGGTGCTGTTGGTGGGCGTTTGCATAGAAGAATTAGAGCTGTTTGAAGTTTTTTTGGCGGGTTTTTCATTGAATGGGGGGGCTTTATAGCCGCAAGCTTGAATCGTTATTGCCACAAGCGTTAAAAAGCATGTTAAGATCAGTTTATGGAACAAAATATTTTCTCCTTACTCATTCAAAAAAAGTCTTATAAAAAGCTTGAAACTCTTTTGAAACTCAAAAAGCTTAAGGTTTTTATGCCTTTAAGTTTACAAGAAAATTTGCTTTTTATCTTCATAAAAGACTCTAAATTGCTTTTTGCGTTTAAAGATCTTTGGGCTTCTAAAGAATTTAACCAGCGATTCGCTAAAGAAATCAGCCATTTTTTGAACACGCAAGGGCATGCTTATGGGTTTGACGGGTTGAATGGGTTAGAAATTTTAGGTTATGTGCCTAAAGACGCGCTAAAAAAAGCCAATTTTTATGCCCCCATTAAAAAACAAGCCCGTTTTTTTCGCCCTAGCGCTTTAGGGTTGTTCCATAACCCCATTAAAGACGCTCGTTTGCATGAATGTTTTGAAAAAGCACGCGCTTTGATCCACTACCAACGAAGTTTTTTTGAGAAATGAATGGCTGATTTATTGTCCAGTTTGAAAAACCTTCCTAATAGCAGTGGCGTGTATCAATATTTTGATAAAAACCGCCAATTACTCTATATCGGTAAAGCAAAAAACTTAAAAAAGCGCATCAAAAGCTATTTTTCCATCCGTAACAATGAAATCACGCCCAATCCTCGTGCAAGCTTACGCATCCAAATGATGGTCAAACAAATCGCTTTTTTAGAAACCATTTTAGTGGAAAACGAGCAAGACGCTTTGATTTTAGAAAATTCTTTAATCAAGCAGCTCAAGCCCAAATACAACATTCTTTTAAGAGATGATAAAACTTACCCTTATATTTACATGGATTTTTCCACTGATTTCCCTATCCCTTTAATCACACGAAAAATTTTAAAACAGCCTGGCGTTAAATATTTTGGCCCTTTTACGAGTGGGTCTAAGGATATTTTGGACAGCTTGTATGAGTTGCTCCCGTTGGTTCAAAAGAAAAATTGCATCAAGGATAAAAAGGCATGCATGTTTTATCAAATAGAGCGTTGTAAAGCCCCATGCGAGGATAAAATCACTAAAGAAGAGTATTTAAAAATCGCTAAAGAATGTTTAGAAATGATTGAAAATAAAGACAGGCTCATCAAAGAGCTTGAATTGAAAATGGAGCGCCTTTCCAATAACTTGCGTTTTGAAGAAGCCCTAATTTACAGGGATAGGATTGCAAAAATCCAAAAAATCGCCCCTTTCACTTGCATGGATTTAGCCAAACTCTATGATTTGGATATTTTCGCTTTTTATGGCGCAAGCAATAAGGCGGTGTTGGTGAAAATGTTTATGCGCGGGGGTAAAATCATTTCTTCAGCGTTTGAAAAAATCCACTCCCTCAATGGGTTTGACACCGATGAAGCGATGAAACAAGCCATTATCAATCATTACCAATCGCATTTGCCTTTGATGCCTGAACAAATTCTATTAAACGCTTGCTCTAATGAATTGCTTAAAGAATTGCAAGAATTTATCTCTCATCAATATTCTAAAAAAATCGCTCTTAGCATTCCTAAAAAGGGCGATAAGCTCGCTTTAATAGAAATCGCTATGAAAAACGCTCAAGAGATTTTTAGCCAAGAAAAAACCTCTAATGAGGATCTGATTTTAGAAGAAGCGCGATCGCTCTTTAAATTAGAGTGCATGCCTTATAGGGTGGAAATCTTTGATGTAAGCCACCATGCCAACAGCCAATGCGTGGGGGGAATGGTCGTGTATGAAAACAACGCATTTCAAAAAGATTCTTATCGGCGCTACCATTTAAAAGGCTCTAACGAATACACTCAAATGAGCGAATTGCTCACTAGAAGGGCTTTAGACTTTGCCAAAGAGCCGCCGCCTAATTTATGGGTGATTGATGGAGGGAGGGCGCAATTAAACATCGCTTTAGAAATTTTAAAAAGCAGCGGGAGTTTTGTAGAAGTGATCGCTATTTCTAAAGAAAAAAGGGATTCTAAAGCTTATCGCTCTAAAGGGGGCGCTAAAGACATTATCCATACGCCTAGCGATACTTTTAAATTGCTCCCTAGCGACAAACGCTTGCAGTGGGTGCAAAAATTGCGCGATGAAAGCCACCGGTATGCGATAAACTTCCATAGATCCACTAAACTTAAAAACATGAAACAAATCGCTCTTTTAAAAGAAAAGGGAATAGGAGAAGCCAGCGTGAAAAAATTGTTGGATTATTTTGGGAGTTTTGAAGCGATAGAAAAAGCGAGCGAGCAGGAAAAAAACGCCGTTTTAAAAAAACGAATCTAAAGGAAAAAACATGAAAAAAAGATTGAATATAGGGCTTGTGGGTTTAGGGTGTGTGGGGAGCGCGGTCGCTAAAATCTTACAAGAAAATCAAGAAATCATTAAAGACAGAGCCGGTGTGGAAATCATGATTAAAAAAGCGGTGGTTCGAGATGTGAAAAAGCGCAAAGACTATCCTTTTGAAATCAGTAATGATTTAGAAAGCCTGATAGAAGATGAAGAGATTGATATTGTCGTGGAGCTTATGGGTGGGGTGGAAGCGCCTTATCTTTTAGCTAAAAAAACTTTAGCCAAACAAAAAGCCTTCGTTACAGCCAATAAAGCCATGTTAGCGTATCACCGCTATGAATTAGAACAAATCGCTAAAAACACCCCCATAGGCTTTGAAGCGAGCGTGTGTGGGGGTATCCCTATTATCAAGGCTTTAAAAGACGGCTTGAGCGCTAATCACATCCTTTCTTTTAAAGGGATTTTAAACGGCACCAGCAATTACATTTTAAGCCAGATGTTTAAAAATCAAGCGAGCTTTAAGGACGCTTTGAAAGACGCGCAGCATTTAGGCTATGCGGAATTGAACCCTGAATTTGACATTAAAGGCATTGATGCGGCACACAAATTATTGATTTTAGCGTCTTTAGCGTATGGCATTGACGCGAAATTAGAAGAAATTTTGATTGAAGGCATTGAAAAAATAGAGCCAGACGACATGGAGTTTGCTAAAGAGTTTGGTTATAGCATTAAACTTTTAGGCATCGCTAAAAAACACCAAGATTGCATTGAATTAAGAGTGCATCCAAGCATGATCAAAAACGAATGCATGCTTTCTAAAGTGGATGGGGTGATGAACGCTATCAGCGTTATAGGGGATAAGGTGGGCGAGACTTTGTATTATGGGGCTGGGGCTGGGGGAGAGCCTACCGCAAGCGCGGTCATTAGCGATATTATAGAAATCGCAAGGAAAAAAAGCTCTTTAATGCTAGGCTTTGAAACCCCTCAAAAACTCCCCCTAAAACCCAAAGAAGAAATCCAATGTGCTTATTATGCGCGCTTGTTAGTGAGCGATGAAAAAGGGGTTTTTTCTCAAATCAGCGCGATTTTAGCTAAAAATGATATTTCACTCAACAATGTCTTGCAAAAAGAAATCCCGCATTCCAACAAGGCTAAAATCTTACTTTCCACGCACACCACCAACGAAAAGTCTATGCTGAACGCCCTTAAAGAACTTGAAAATCTACAAAGCGTGTTGGATACCCCTAAAATGATCCGTTTGGAAAATTGATGCACTTTTTGAATAACAAGCACAGGGCAAAGGGCTTGAAGGCTGAAGAAGAAGCTTGCGAATTTTTAAAAACGCTAGGGTTTGAAATAATAGAAAGGAACTTTTTTTCACAATTTGGCGAAATTGATATTATCGCTTTGAAAAAAGGGGTTTTGCATTTCATTGAAGTCAAAAGCGGGGAAAATTTTGATCCCATTTATGCGATCACGCCGAGTAAATTAAAAAAGATGATTAAAACGATCCGCTGTTATTTGTCTCAAAAAGATCCCAATAGCGATTTTTGCATTGACGCTATTATTGTGAAAAATGGTAAATTTGAGCTTTTAGAAAATATCACTTTTTAGATTTTTATAGAAAACCCATGCGTTTTCATTAACATTCTTAAGCTAATATAATTCTCGTTAATCAAAATCATATATTTAGGAGTAACTAATGAGTCACTATATTGAATTAACTGAAGAAAATTTTGAAAGCACCATTAAAAAAGGGGTTGCGTTAGTGGATTTTTGGGCGCCATGGTGTGGTCCTTGTAAGATGCTATCCCCTGTGATTGATGAATTAGCTAGCGAATATGAAGGTAAGGCTAAAATTTGTAAAGTCAATACCGATGAGCAAGAAGAGTTGAGCGCGAAATTTGGGATTAGAAGCATTCCTACGCTTTTATTCACAAAAGATGGCGAAGTTGTCCATCAGTTGGTGGGCGTGCAAACTAAAGTTGCTTTAAAAGAGCAATTGAACAAACTTCTAGGCTAGTAGCCATGATAGATTGTGCGATTATTGGAGGTGGTCCTGCAGGTTTGAGCGCGGGGCTTTATGCCACTAGGGGCGGTGTTAAAAACGCCGTTTTATTTGAAAAAGGAATGCCTGGGGGGCAAATCACTGGCAGCAGTGAGATTGAAAACTATCCGGGCGTTAAGGAAGTGGTGAGCGGGTTGGATTTCATGCAGCCATGGCAAGAGCAGTGTTTCCGCTTTGGCTTAAAGCATGAGATGACCGCTGTTCAAAGGGTTTCTAAAAAAGACTCTCATTTTGTTATTTTGGCAGAAGATGGCAAGACTTTTGAAGCTAAGAGCGTGATTATCGCTACCGGTGGTAGCCCTAAACGCACAGGAATCAAGGGCGAGTCAGAATATTGGGGTAAAGGCGTTAGCACTTGTGCGACATGCGATGGCTTCTTTTACAAAAATAAAGAAGTAGCGGTGCTTGGTGGGGGCGATACCGCCGTAGAAGAGGCGATTTATCTGGCCAACATCTGCAAAAAAGTCTATCTCATCCACAGAAGAGATGGTTTTAGGTGCGCGCCTATCACTTTAGAACATGCCAAAAACAATGATAAGATTGAGTTTTTAACCCCTTATGTGGTGGAAGAAATCAAGGGCGATGCTTCTGGCGTGTCTTCTTTAAGCATTAAAAACACAGCCACTAACGAAAAAAGAGAATTAGTTGTGCCGGGGTTTTTTATTTTTGTGGGTTATGATGTGAATAACGCCGTGTTGAAACAAGAAGATAACTCCATGCTATGCAAATGCGATGAATACGGCTCTATAGTCGTGGATTTTTCCATGAAGACGGATGTTCAAGGCTTGTTTGCGGCAGGAGATATTCGCATTTTTGCCCCTAAGCAAGTGGTTTGTGCTGCAAGCGATGGCGCTACGGCGGCTTTAAGCGTGATTTCTTATTTAGAACACCATTAAATCAAGCTCATAGCCCTAGATTTTAGGGTTATGAGTTCTCGCTTCAAACATTCATTGGATTTTCAAAACTTGTAAGGTATTTTAGTTTTTTGTTTAGTTGCAATGCGATTTCGTTCTCTTGCTTTGTTTTAATTAAATATTGATCACAAAATTTAAAAACGCTCAAAACATTTTTTACAATCAATATAATAAAAAGAACTTGTTTAATCAAAAAAGCGCTCCTTAGGGGGTTGTGGGGATTTAGTTGGGGGTTGTAGGGGGGAGAACTATTTTAATACCCCCTATTCTCTTAAGAGTTTTATTGTAAAACAGAGCCTAAAAACGATATACTCTATTAAAAATTATGGGAGTCTAAGCTTTGCGTGTTTTTATCATTTCTTTAAATCAAAAAGTGTGCGATAAATTTGGTTTGGTTTTTAGAGACACCACGACTTTACTCAATAGCATCAATGCCACCCACCACCAAGCACAAATTTTTGATGCGATTTATTCTAAAACTTTTGAAGGCGGGTTGCACCCCTTAGTGAAAAAGCATTTACACCCTTATTTCATCACGCAAAACATCAAAGACATGGGGATTACAACCAATCTCATCAGTGAGGTTTCTAAGTTTTATTACGCTTTAAAATACCATGCGAAGTTTATGAGTTTGGGAGAACTTGGGTGCTATGCGAGTCATTATTCCTTGTGGCAAAAATGCATAGAGCTCAATGAAGCGATCTGTATTTTAGAAGACGATATAACCTTGAAAGAGGATTTTAAAGAGGGCTTGGATTTTTTAGAAAAACACATCCAAGAGTTAGGCTATATCCGCTTGATGCATTTATTGTATGATGCCAATGTAAGAAGTGAGCCATTGAACCACAAAAACCACGAGATACAAGAGCGTGTGGGGATCATTAAAGCTTATAGTCATGGGGTGGGGACTCAAGGCTATGTGATCACGCCCAAGATTGCCAAAGTTTTTTTGAAACACAGCCGAAAATGGGTTGTTCCTGTGGATACGATAATGGACGCTACTTTTATCCATGGCGTGAAAAATCTGGTGTTACAACCTTTTGTGATCGCTGATGATGAGCAGATCTCTACGATAGTGCGAAAAGAAGAACCTTATAGCCCTAAAATCGCCTTAATGAGAGAACTCCATTTTAAATATTTGAAATATTGGCAGTTTGTATAGTCAATAATAAAAATACTAAAGAGCGTTTTAAAATTTTAGTTGTCCTTGTTTGATTAGAACAAAACCAGTTTTTAATCGCTTTTAAGAATGGATTACAATCTTTAAATGGATTTTAAAAGGGTTTTTAACCCCTTTTAGCTTCTATAAGCAATCTAAATAAGACGCATTAAGAAAATGAAGTGCATCAGAAAATTATTTTCTAATTTTCTAATGCTTTAAGATTAAGACTTTTTAGGATTGGCTTCGGTTACCCTAATCGTTCTGCCCATAAAATCCGTATTATCCAATTTAGCAATCGCTTCGCTAACGCCCTCTTCTTGCATTTCTACAAAGCCAAAACCTTTAGGTTTCTTCGTTTCTCTGTCATAAATCAGTTTGACATTAAAAACTTTGCCAAATTGACTGAAAAGCTCCTTAACTTGCTCACTGGTAGCGCTATAAACCAAATTCCCTACATAAATGTTTTTCAAGATAAAATTCTCCGGTAAAAAAATGACAATATACCCATAAGAATATGAAAAAGTTATAAAAAAGTAACACTTCTAAAACCCAAACACATCCAAAACAGAAGTATGGTGGATTCTATCTAATGATTGCTTAAAAAATTATAAAAGCTATTAAAATTGGGTATTGATAATAAAATAGAACTTACACAAGCAAGCGGTAATTTCAAAAAGTATTATCAAAGGATAAGGGGAATATGGTTTCAAAATCACCCCCCTATCCTTTTAAGCTTTACCATAAAACAAAGTTTAAAAACACCATATCAAAGCCAAACAAGGACGCTTTGTTTAATGCCCTTCATCGGTTAAAACAGCCCCTGCCAGATACACATAAGTAAGAATCATAAAAACAAAAGCTTGTAAAATCCCCATAAAAAACAACACCATAAAGGGTGCTACAGGAACCGCCCAAGGCACTAATAAAAGCATGATGAGCAAGAACATGTCATCGCCCTTGATATTCCCAAACAAGCGAAACGATAAAGACACGATCCTAGAAAAATGCGAGATGATCTCAATAGGGAACATGAAAGGGGCGAGCCACTTCACAGGGCCTGCAAAATGAGCGAAATACTTAAAAAAACCCTGCACTCTAATGCCTTCAAAATGGTAATAAAAAAACACAATCAGTGCTAAAACCAGCGTAAAGCTCCAGCTAGCCGTAGGGGATTCAAAACCAGGAATGATACCTATCATGTTAGAAAAAAAGACATACAAAGCGATCGTGCCTGCTAGGGGGAAGTATTTGCGGGCTAATTCTTCGCCTATAATATCCTTAGCCACGCTCAAAATCGCACTAATAATGCTCTCATACACATTCTGCAAACCCATAGGCACCATCTGCATTTTACGCGACGCGCCAAGCGAGATTAAAAACATCAAAACCGCTGTCAAAACGACAAAAAACCCGGTGATAAAATCATGATTGGAGCTAAAAAAATTAGCAATAGTAAATACTCTGTGTTCCATGAAAAAGTTTCTCTAAGCCTTATTGAAAATTTCCTTAATTGTAGCAATTAAGTTTTAAAAACTCATTAAACCAAGCTTTTTAACGAGTTTTTTAACGATTTGTCTTGTTTTCTTTTACAATTCACCCATAATAATTGGGGGCTTCTTTAGTAATATCCACGCCATGCACATGGCTTTCTTTTAACCCCGCGCTAGTGATTTCTACAAATTCAGCGTTTTGATACAATTCCAAAATATTTTTCGCCCCCTGATACCCCATAGAAGAGCGCACGCCCCCTACTAATTGGAAAATCATATCCGAAACCTTACCACGATAAGGCACACGCCCCTCAATGCCTTCTGGGACTAATTTTTCACTCGCCACGCCCTCTTGAAAATACCGATCAGAACTCCCCTTAGTCATAGCCCCAATGCTGCCCATACCCCTATAGCTTTTATATTGCCTCCCTTGGTAAATCATAAAATCCCCAGGAGATTCTTCTGTGCCAGCGAGTAAAGAGCCTATCATCACGCTTGATGCCCCTAAAGCTAGAGCCTTAGCCACATCGCCTGAATAGCGGATCCCTCCATCTGCAATCACAGGAATATCAAATTTAGACGCCACTTCTACGCAATTATCAATCGCGCTCACTTGGGGCATTCCCACTCCAGCCACAATCCTAGTGGTGCAAATGCTTCCTGGCCCAATACCCACTTTAATAGCGTCCGCTCCCGCGCTAATCAAATCGCTTGTGGCTTCTTTAGTCACCACATTCCCCACAATCACATCCACTACCAAGCTTTTTTTAATCTCTTCTAAGGTGTGTAAGATATTAGCTGAATGCCCATGCGCGCTGTCCAACACCAACGCATCCACCCCAGCTTTAACTAACATTTCAGCCCTATCTAACTGCCCCACTCCAATAGCTGCCCCCACTCTCAACCTCCCAAAATCATCTTTATTGGCCTCAGGGTATTCAATGCGTTTTTGAATGTCCTTGATCGTGATCAAGCCTTTTAAAACATTATCTTTATCCACAATAGGCAATTTTTCAATCTTATGCTTGTGCATCAAATCGCTCGCTTCATCCAAACTAATGCCCACATGAGCGGTAACTAAAGGCATTTTAGTCATCACATCGCCCACTTTTTTACTCAAATCGGTTTCAAAGCGCACGTCTCTGTTGGTTAAAATCCCGATCAACAACCCCTTATCATCTACCACAGGCACGCCTGAAATCTTGTAATTGTCCGCTATAGCCTTAGCGTCCGCTAGCGTCCTGTGCGCTTGGATAAAAATAGGATCATTAATCACCCCGCTCTCACTTTTTTTAACCTTAGCGATCTCTTTAACTTGCGTTTCAATATCCATGTTTTTATGCACGATGCCAATACCCCCAAGGCGCGCCATAGCGATAGCGGTTTTATGCTCTGTAACCGTATCCATAGCCGCGCTAATAAAAGGGATATTCAAACCAATGTTTTTGGTTAGGCGAGACTTTAAGCTCACGTCTTTAGGTAAAACGCTGGATTTTCTAGGCACCATCAACACGTCTTCAAAAGTCAAAGCCCTTTGTACAATTCTCATTTTCTATCCTTAATCTAATTTTAAATCCAATTCTTGCTCTAAAGCGTAAGAAACGTCTAAAAGGCTTTGCTCATCAAAAGCCTTAGCAATGAATTGCATCCCTATGGGCAAGCCTAAAGGATCTTTAGCGACCGGCAAGGCAAGGGCTGGCAAACCGCTCAAATTCGCCCCAATCGTGTAAATATCGCTCAAATACATTTCTAAAGGGCTTGCATGGTAGTTGAATAAATGAGCGCTCGTAGGGGCTACAGGGGTAAAAATCAAATCCACTTCTTCAAAAATCTTGTTGTATTGCTCTTTAATTATCAAACGCATTTGCTGGGCTTTCAAATAATAAGCGTCATAATACCCACTGCTTAAGACAAAATTCCCTAACATGATGCGCCGTTTCACCTCATCGCCAAAACCTTCACTACGGCTTTTGAGATACAATTCTTTCAAATCTTTAATATTTTGAGCCCTCCTCCCATAACGCACCCCATCAAATCTGGCCAGATTCGAACTCGCTTCAGCCATGCTGATAATATAATAGATAGAGATTTGATAATGCGAATCTAGCATCTTTTTTTCCACAATCTCATGCCCCATTTCTTTCAAGGCTTTAAGGGTGTTTTCATAAGCGAGTTGCACTTCATTGCTCGCGTCTTTAATGTGATCCCTTAAGACAGCGATTTTAAAGCGTTTGTCTCTGTTAAGGTTTTTAAAGGTTTGCGTGGGTTTGAGATTTATGCTCGTGGAGTCCTTGCTATCATACCCGCTAATAGCGTCAAATAAAATAGAAGCGTCTTCTACATTTTGCGTGATAGGCCCGATTTGATCAAAACTAGAGCAATAAGCGATCAAGCCATAACGGCTCACCCTCCCATAAGTGGGCTTTAACCCCACGCACCCGCAATAACTCGCCGGCTGCCTGATAGACCCACCCGTATCGCTCCCTAAAGCCGCCACCGCCAAGCCACCAGCGACTGCTGCCGCGCTTCCCCCGCTGCTCCCCCCAGGCACTCTGTTTTTGTCTCGTGGGTTTTTAGTGATCCCATAGCAACTAGACTCCGTGGTGCTTCCCATCGCAAACTCGTCCATGTTAGAAAGCCCAAACCCTGCCATGCCGTTTTGGTGCAAGTTTTCAATCACGCTCGCATGATAAGGAGCGACATAGCCTTCTAAAATCTTACTAGAGCAAGTGATTTCCCACCCTTTAACGCTGATATTGTCTTTAATGAGGATCGGCACCCCTTTAGCGCTAGCGCCATTAAGGCTAGGGGCTTTAATATAAGCGTTCAAATCTGAAGCTCTAACCTTAGCGTCAATTTCGTTTTTAAGGGTTTCTAATTCATCTTGGGATAAAGAAAGGGCTTGTTTTAAAGTGATCATGTTTTTAGCCTTACAAAAAATTTAATAGTAGTTTAACATGCTTACATATAAAACGAGCTTATAAGAGCGTTTTTAAAAAGCGTTCAACTCGCTTATTTAAATCTTTTAAACTGGAGCTGTTGTCTATAATATAATCGCTCATGGCGCGTTTTTGCTCTATATCCATTTGACAAGCTAAGCGTTGCAAGATTTCAGCCTCTTTGAGTGTGTCTCGCTCTAAAAGGCGCTCAATTTGTAAGGCCCTGGGCGCATAGATTAAAACCACTTTACTCACAGGATAGCGTTTTTTACCCCCCACTTCAAAAAACAAAGGGATGTCTAAAAAATACGCTTGATGATTCTTTTCTAATTCATAGGCTTTTTTAAGCATGCGTTCACGGATTAAGGGGTGTAAAAAATCCTCTAGCCACTTTAATTTATTAGCATTTTGAAACACGATCGCACCAAGTTTTTTTCTGTTTAAAATATCTTTTTCTAAAATATCTGATCCAAAATGTTGGGCGATTTTAAACCGATGCTCTTGCAATAATTGGTGGGCGATCTTATCCGCATCTAAAATTTTATAGCCTTGCGATTCTAATATTTTAATAGTAGTGCTTTTACCGGTGCCTATCCCCCCTGTGAGAGCGATAGCGTTTTTTAAGATCATTTTAAGATTTGATATTGTCTTTAAAGACTTCTTGTAAATTTTTAGGCAAAGCGAATGCGGCCCTATGAATGTCTTCGTTATAGTATCTCACGCTTTTTAGTGCTTCTATTTTTGGCACCATTAAATCTTTTAAGGGGTGGTTTTTAAAAGAAGCGTAAATATAACCCTTATTGCTCAAAATCCTTAAAGGTGCTACAAAAGGCATGGCAACAGCAAAAAAGTCGCCCATGTTTTTAAGGGCGTTTTGCATGCTCACATGCTCTAATAATGGGTGTTTGGCTACCGAAATAAACACCCCATCTTCTTTAAGCATTCTTTTTAAACCATCCATTTTATGAATATCCGGCTCTTGCAAGCAAAGGATCAAATCGTATTTTTTAATGTCTAAATCTAAGAGTTGTTTAGCGTGCGTGAAATTCTTGTTGTTTTTCACTTCATGGAAATGGGGGAAAAAACTAATGAAGCTATCCAAAATCTTTTCATCCGCTTGCACAAAATCTATATGCGTGTCGTATTTAAAAAGCTGGTGGGCTAATTCCAAATCAAACCCATCCACGATTAAAACCTCTTTAAGCTCCTTTTTAGTGCAACCCCCCATATGAGCGAGCAACTCGCTTTCAATGTGCAAAAAATTCTTGAACAATAATTGGCGGTTAAGCATCGCAATTTCACCAAAATCCTTAGATTTAAAAATCTCTAAGATATTATGCTCGCTTCTAACATCTAATAATTTCGCTTCTATGGTGTATTCTTTACGCAAATACGGCGTGATTTCTTGGGTGATCCACATAAACATTCCTTACTTTTTAACAATATCCATGCCTTTGAAACGCTAACATGCTACCCAAAAAAATCTAAATTGTCGTAATAAACGCCCTAACTTTCCTTAAGGCATTCTAAAAAGAGTTCCGTATCGCTCTTAAAGCGTTCTTTTTTAAAATCCAAATCAATGCTAATGGCTTTATGCTGGCTGTCTAATTTATCGGTTGAATGCTTTTTTAACACCATTTGACACTTTGAAATCTCTATGGTATCTAAAGCCTTATCCCCTATCGTATAAACATTATCGCTCTTTTTTTCTAAGAGAAAGGATTCATAAAAGGGCCTTAAACTCAAATCGCTGTCATTGGTGGTATAAACATACGAAGAAATTTTGCCCTTAAATTGCGCGATTTGCGTTTTAGTGTCATTAAAAGTGAAAGTTTGGATCTGGCGATCTTTATCGTTTTGATCTTTTAAAAAACGCTTCAAGGCTTTGGATTGGATTTCTATCAGCCATTGATCCCCTTCTTTACTCATGATAATATCCCCATCCTTTAGGGGGTAGAAATTTTGTTGGGAATATTCAATGAGTTTTGGATCTTTTGTTTTTCTTTTTGGTTTGTAAAGGAACGGGTTTTTTGTATCGTTATTGGCAGTGTTAGTATTAGACTCATTTTGGTTTAAGGGCGGGTTTTTTTCATTATTATCGCTTGGCTCATTCAACAAAATCACAGAAGTTTCAGGGTTAAAAGAATCATATTCATCTTTAGTCAGTTGGAAAAAAGCGTTTCTTTCATTTGTAGGCTGATGCACCATGTTTTGTAAAAAAATCGTTTCGCTAAAGACTTCATAATCCGAATCCACATAGCTAGGGCGTTTAGAGCCGTCATTTTCTTGTTCTTGGGCTTTTTTTTGCAATTTAATAAACCTCTCTTGCGAGCAAGCTAAAAAGCATATTAAAACCACTACTACCACGCCTATTTTTTTGACTAAAAACAATGCTAGACCCTTATTTAAGCTTTAAATAACTATAATATTGTAATCTAATTTTGATTAAATTGAAGCGATAAAAAAGATGAATACAAGCCATAAAACTTTAAAAACCATTGCGATTTTAGGCCAGCCTAATGTGGGGAAAAGCTCGTTATTTAACCGCCTGGCTAGAGAAAGGATCGCTATCACTTCAAATTTTGCAGGCACTACACGAGACATTAACAAACGAAAAATCGCATTGAATGGCCATGAAGTGGAACTATTAGACACAGGAGGCATGGCCAAAGACGCCCTTTTGTCTAAAGAAATCAAAGCCCTCAATTTAAAAGCCGCTCAAATGAGCGATTTGATTTTATATGTTGTGGATGGCAAGTCTATCCCTAGCGATGAAGACATCAAACTTTTTAGAGAGGTTTTTAAGATCAACCCTAACTGCTTTTTAGTGATCAATAAAATTGATAACGACAAAGAGAAAGAGCGATCTTATGCGTTTTCTTCTTTTGGCATTCCCAAGAGTTTTAATATCTCCGTTTCGCACAATAGAGGCATTAGCGCATTAATTGATGCGGTATTGAACGCATTGAATTTAAACCAAATCATAGAGCAAGATTTGGATGCGGATATTTTAGAAAGCTTAGAAACCCCTAATAACGCTTTAGAAGAAAATAAAGAAGAAGAAATCATTCAAGTAGGCATCATTGGGAGGGTGAATGTGGGCAAAAGCTCGCTCTTAAACGCGCTCACGAAAAAAGAAAGGAGTCTTGTCTCTAGCGTGGCTGGCACGACTATTGACCCCATAGATGAAACCATTCTCATAGGCGATCAAAAAATTTGCTTTGTGGATACCGCTGGCATCAGGCATAGGGGTAAAATCTTAGGCATTGAAAAATACGCGCTAGAACGCACGCAAAAAGCCTTAGAAAAATCCCACATTGCGCTTTTAGTTTTAGACGTGAGCGCTCCTTTTGTGGAATTAGACGAAAAAATTAGCTCTTTAGCGGATAAACACTCTTTAGGCATCATTCTCATTTTAAACAAATGGGACATCCGCTACGCCCCTTATGAAGAGATCATGGCAACCTTAAAAAGGAAATTCCGCTTTTTAGAATACGCCCCCGTGATCACAACCAGCTGCTTAAAAGCGCGTCATATTGATGAAATCAAGCATAAAATCATAGAAGTCTATGAGTGTTTTTCCAAACGCATTCCCACAAGCTTGCTCAATAATGTGATCAATCAAGCCACCCAAAAACACCCCTTGCCAAGCGATGGAGGGAAATTAGTGAAAGTGTATTACGCCACGCAATTTGCCACCAAACCCCCTCAAATCTCTCTTATCATGAATCGCCCTAAAGCCTTGCATTTCAGTTACAAACGCTATTTGATCAACACCTTAAGGAAAGAATTTAATTTTTTAGGCACGCCTTTAATCCTTAACGCTAAAGATAAAAAAAGCACCCAACAAAATTAAATTTTTTATGCGTTAAACCCCCTTAAAAAAGCGTTTTTTGCTTGATTTATCTTTAGGATTTGATTATAATTACCGCTCAATCAGTCAGGCTAAGCGGTTGAACCGCTTGGTTTTGGCATCCATTAAAAAGGGGTTATCCACATGAACAAAGCGGAATTTATTGATTTGGTTAAAGAAGCGGGTAAATACAACAGCAAAAGAGAAGCCGAAGAAGCGATCAGCGCCTTTACTCTAGCGGTAGAAACAGCTTTAAGCAAGGGTGAGAGCGTGGAGTTGGTTGGTTTTGGCAAATTTGAAACCGCAGAGCAAAAAGGCAAAGAGGGTAAAGTTCCAGGAAGCGATAAAACTTATAAAACCGAAGACAAACGAGTGCCTAAATTCAAACCCGGCAAAATCCTTAAACAAAAAGTTGAAGAAGGCAAGTAAATCTGATCCACTCAGCAAGGGGCTTATCAATAGAGTTTCTTGCTTTCTTATGTCCTTGTAGCTCAGCTGGATAGAGCGTATGATTCCTAATCGTAAGGTCGTGGGTTCGAATCCCGCCAAGGACACCATTCACACTATTTCTACTACCATAGGGATTTAAAATAGTCGTTGTTTGTGTTTTTGATGAAAAAGGTTGGTAATTAAAAGAACTTAAAAACTCTTTTTGAATCATTTTAAAAATTTAACCTTATCCTTAAAAAGCACTCAAAAAAATATTTTATTTTTCATCTTATTTAAAAAATATTCAAAGCATTTTTTACAATTAAAAAGATCTTGCAAAAAGCAAGCGATAACCTCTTAAAAAAGCGCTCTTTAAGGGGGTTTTAGTTGTGGGTTGTAGGGGAGGATTTTTCAAAATGCCCCCTATCCTATTAAGAAAATGGGTTTAAAAATCAAACTTAAAAAATGAGTTTTATCGTAAAATAAAACCTCAAAACGATACAATCAAGCCATTAAAATCCCTTTTTTAAAAAATTGAGTGATCCCTATTAAAAATTTTAGGAAAGCCAAAAAATAAATCATAACCCCCTAGACTTTAAACTTAAAGCTCACTAGCCTTATAAGATTAGTGAGAATATCCGCATGACAAATCCCTTCAAAAATGATATAATAGACTTGATGAACTCATTTTAAGGAAATGCCCATGCGTTTGCACTCTGCCTTTTTTGGTATTAATTCGTTACTTGTCGCCACTCTTTTGATAAGCGGTTGCAGTCTCTTTAAAAAGCGTAACACTAACGCCCAGCTAATCCCCCCTTCAGCTAATGGCTTGCAAGCCCCCATTTATCCTCCAACCAATTTCACCCCCAGAAAGAGCATTCAGCCTCTCCCAAGCCCACGCTTTGAGAATAACAATCAGCCCATCATTAGCTCTAACCCCACTAACGCTATCCCTAACACCCCCATTCTCACGCCTAATAATGTCATTGAATTAAACGCAGTGGGCATGGGTGTGGCTCCAGAATCCACCATTTCGCCCTCTCAAGCCTTGGCTTTGGCCAAGCGAGCGGCCATTGTTGATGGCTACCGCCAATTGGGTGAAAAAATGTATGGTATTAGGGTGAACGCTCAAGACACCGTCAAAGACATGGTTTTACAAAATTCCGTGATTAAAACGAGAGTCAATGCTCTCATTCGTAACGCTGAAATCACTGAGACCATCTATAAAGACGGCTTGTGTCAAGTGAGCATGGAGCTTAAATTAGACGGCAGGATTTGGTATCGTATTTTGAGCGGAGCGAGAGGATAAATTCTCTTACTCTATAATCATGCGGTATTTTAGAAGCGCTTTTTTATTATTTTTCATGACGCTTTTTTTTGTCTCTTGCTCTAAGCACCCTTTTTCTAAGCAAACCCCCAAAACTAGGGAGCAAATCAGACAAGAAGAAGCCAATAAAAAAAGAGAAGAGACTTTGAACGCCTTGCGCCAATTCAGGCTCATTTACATTAACACGCCGGTTTTTCGCTTTTATGATTACGGCACGATCAAAACCGATAAAGACCATAATATTGAAGTAACCCTTTACAAGCTCAGCCAAAAAGTGGGCGATATTTACATGACTAAACGGAGCATTTGTTTTAGCCAAAAATGTTCGGCCAAATGGATTGCTGCAAGGGATTTGTTTGGCAAGGTGAGCTATGGGGATTTGTTTGATGATATTGTTTTAGGGAGGGATATTTTTAAAGGTTTAGGGAAACGCCACCTAACCCCTGAATACGTGATCCAAAGGTTTCAAAAAAGCGGGGAAATTATCCTTTATGAAAGAAAAAATGGTTTGATTTCTTTCCAAAACTTGACGCAAAAAATTGCTATTAGGATTGAACCCTATGAGCCTTCTTTGCAAGATTTAGAAGACAATGAAAACGCTGATAGCGAGCTTCAATGAAAAACTTTTCCCCACTTTGTTGTTTTAAAAAGCTCAAAAAACGCCATTTAATCGCTTTGAGCTTGCCTTTGCTTTCTTATGCCAATGGCTTTAAAATCCAAGAGCAAAGCCTAAATGGCACGGCTTTAGGCTCGGCGTATGTCGCTGGGGCTAGGGGGGCTGATGCTTCCTTTTATAACCCGGCGAATATGGGCTTTACTAACGATTGGGGTGAAAACAGAAGCGAATTTGAAATGACCACCACCGTGATCAATATCCCGGCCTTTAGCTTTAAAGTCCCTACGACTAATCAAGGCTTGTATTCGGTAACGAGTTTAGAAATTGATAAAAGCCAACAAAATATTTTAGGCATCATCAACACTATAGGGTTAGGCAATATCCTTAAAGCGCTTGGCAATGCGGCCGCTACCAACGGCTTATCACAAGCTATCAATCGTGTTCAAGGGCTTATGAATCTAACCAATCAAAAAGTCGTAACCCTCGCTTCAAAACCTGATTCTCAAATCGTGAATGGCTGGACGGGCACGACTAATTTTGTTTTACCCAAATTCTTTTATAAAACGCGCACGCATAACGGCTTCACTTTTGGGGGGAGTTTCACCGCTCCTAGTGGGTTGGGCATGAAATGGAATGGTAAAGGGGGGGAATTTTTGCATGACGTTTTCATCATGATGGTAGAGCTTGCCCCTAGCATGAGTTATACTATTAATAAGCGCTTTTCAGTGGGTGTAGGCTTAAGGGGGCTTTATGCGACCGGGAGCTTTAATAACACCGTTTATGTGCCTTTAGAAGGCGCTTCGGTTTTGAGCGCGGAGCAAATCTTAAATTTACCCAACAATGTTTTTGCCGATCAAGTGCCAAGCAACATGATGACTTTATTGGGCAATATTGGCTACCAGCCAGCACTTAATTGCCAAAAAGCCGGTGGGGATATGAGCGATCAAAGCTGTCAAGAGTTTTATAACGGCTTGAAAAAAATCATGGGCTATAGTGGCTTAATCAAAGCGAACGCGAATCTTTATGGCACGACTCAAGTCGTGCAAAAATCCAACGGGCAAGGCGTATCGGGGGGCTATAGAGTGGGTTCGAGTTTGCGTATCTTTGATCATGGCATGTTTTCTGTGGTGTATAATTCTTCAGTTACATTCAATATGAAAGGCGCTCTAGTGGCCATCACCGAGCTTGGCCCTTCTTTAGGGAGCGTTTTGACTAAAGGCAGCTTGAATATCAATGTTTCACTCCCCCAAACCCTAAGCCTAGCCTACGCCCACCAATTTTTTAAAGACCATTTAAGAATAGAGGGGGTGTTTGAGCGCACTTTTTGGAGTCAAGGGAATAAATTTTTAGTAACCCCTGATTTTGCGAACGCCACTTACAAGGGCTTGAGCGGGACGGTGGCTTCACTAGACTCTGAAACGCTTAAAAAAATGGTAGGCTTAGCGAATTTTAAAAGCGTGATGAACATGGGGGCTGGCTGGAGGGACACCAACACCTTTAGATTAGGGGTAACTTACATGGGCAAAAGCTTGCGTTTAATGGGCGCTATTGATTATGACCAAGCTCCAAGCCCCCAAGACGCGATAGGCATTCCGGATTCCAATGGCTATACCGTGGCTTTTGGGACTAAATACAATTTTAGGGGATTTGATTTGGGCGTAGCGGGGAGTTTCACTTTTAAAAGCAACCGCTCTAGTTTGTATCAATCCTCAAACATTGGGCAATTGAGAATCTTTAGCGCCTCTTTAGGCTATCGCTGGTAAAACATGCCAAATCATCAAAACATGTTGGATAACAAAACGATTTTAATCACCGGTGGCACTGGGAGTTTTGGCAAACGCTTTGTGCGTAAAGTTTTAGACACCACCAACGCTAAAAAAATCATCGTTTATAGCCGAGATGAATTAAAGCAAAGCGAAATGGCCATGGAATTTAATGATCCCAGGATGCGTTTTTTTATCGGCGATGTGAGGGATTTAGAGCGCTTGAATTACGCTTTAGAGGGCGTGGATATTTGTATCCATGCCGCCGCGCTCAAGCATGTGCCCATCGCTGAATACAACCCCCTAGAATGCATTAAAACTAACATCATGGGAGCGAGCAACGTGATTAACGCATGCTTAAAAAACGCTATCAGTCAGGTCATCGCCCTAAGCACCGATAAAGCCGCTAACCCCATTAACCTCTACGGCGCGACGAAATTGTGCAGCGATAAGCTCTTTGTGAGCGCGAATAATTTTAAGGGCTCTTCTCAAACGCAATTTAGCGTGGTGCGTTATGGTAACGTGGTGGGGAGTCGCGGGAGCGTGGTGCCGTTTTTTAAAAAATTAGTCCAAAACAAGGCGAATGAAATCCCCATTACCGATATTCGCATGACACGATTTTGGATCACCTTAGATGAGGGGGTTTCTTTTGTGCTTAAAAGCTTGAAAAGAATGCATGGGGGGGAAATTTTTGTGCCTAAAATCCCCAGCATGAAAATGACTGATCTCGCTAAAGCCCTAGCCCCTAATACCCCTACTAAAATCATAGGCATTCGCCCGGGCGAAAAACTCCATGAAGTGATGATCCCTAAAGATGAGAGCCATTTAGCCCTAGAATTTGAAGACTTTTTTATCATTCAGCCCACTATAAGCTTCCAAACGCCTAAAGATTACACGCTCACCAGACTCCACGAAAAAGGCCAAAAAGTCGCCCCCGATTTTGAATACAGCAGCCATAATAACAGCAAATGGCTAGAGCCTGATGATTTATTGAAATTACTATGAATTTTTTAGAAGATTTGTTTTACCCCTTAAGGTTGTTAGAAAACAAGCGCGTTTTATTGCTCGTGAGCGGCTCTATTGCGGCGTATAAATCCCTAGAATTAGTGCGTTTGTTGTTTAAAAGCGGAGCTAGTATTCAAGTGGTGATGAGCAAGGGCGCAAAAAAATTCATCAAGCCCTTAAGCTTTGAAGCTTTGAGCCACCACAAAGTCTTGCATGATCGTAATGAAAAATGGTATTACAACCACCAAAACGCGTTGCACCATAACCACATCGCATGCGCTGCTAATGCTGATTTACTCATCTTTGCCCCTTTAAGCGCTAACAGCCTGTCTAAAATCGCTCACGCTTTAGCGGATAATATCGTAAGCGCGACTTTTTTAGCTTGCGCTTCCCCTAAAATCCTAGCCCCCAGCATGAACACTAACATGCTTCATTCCCCTATCATTCAAAGCCATTTAAAACGCTTGAAAGATTCCAACCACACTATTTTAGACACGCAAAACAGCCTTTTAGCATGCGATACTAAAGGCGATGGAGCGATGGCTGAGCCTTTAGAAATCCTTTTTAAAGCCGCTCAAACGCTCTTAAAAGACGCTTATTTTGAAAACAGAGAAGTCATAATCATGGGCGGAGCGAGCGTGGAAAAGATTGACAGCGTTCGAATTATTAGCAATCTTTCTAGCGGGATTCAAGCGAGCGCTTTAGCCCTAGCGTTATATTTTAAGGGAGCCAAAGTTACTTTGATTGCATCAAACTTCCCTACCCCCTTGCCCAAAGGAATCAAAAGCGTTTCCGTTAGCGACACCGCTTCTTATGAAAACGCCTTAAATAACGCCGCTAACAACTTGCAAAAGCATGCCTTAAAACCCCTGCTCTTTAATTTAGCCGCCATTAGCGATTATTTGCCTAAAATTTCTTTTAACCATAAGCTTAAAAAAAGCGAGATCGGCAAAACCCTAAACATTGAATGCGTTCAAAATAAGGATTTACTGGCTTCTATCAATTCCAATCAATTCGTTAAAATCGGTTTTAAAGCCGAAGATAATCAACAAAACGCCATCAAAAACGCTCAAAATCTTTTAAAACCTTCTCAAGATAACGGCAAGGATTGCTCTGTGGTTGCTTTGAATCTCATTAAAGATTCACGCCCTTTTGGATCATTAGAAAATGAATTGTGGCTTTTTAGCCATAAAAAAACCCAAAAAATCCCTTCTATGAACAAATTAGAAGCGAGTTTTAAAATCCTTGATTTTATCAAAGACAACGCCCTTTAATGTTAGAAGCCCTAAACGCCCTAAACCAGCTTAACGCTCTGCATTCCAAAAACGCCGCGCACCATTTTAACGCTGCCTTACCCATTCTTTTAAAGGTTTTAGAAAAACAAGATAAAGATCTTTTTCTTTTGCAAGTGGGCAATAAAATTATCCCCACCAAAAGCGAACAGGAATTAAAAATCAATCAGCCTTATTTTGCGACTATGCAAAGAAATCAGCTGGGCGATATTGTGCTTAAAAATTTAGTGCCTGCCCCAAAAATCTTAGACGGATTGGACGATTTGCCCGCTATTGAAATGCATAAATTAAAAGAAATCTTAAGCGCCAAAGACAATACCCCTTTAAAAGAATACAAAGAGTTTTTGAGCGAAAAATTAGTCCATGCTAAAAATTCGCAAGAGTTTTTGAATACAGCCAACATGCTTTTAAGCTTGCAATCGCAAGTTTTAAGCTTTGTGGTTGAAAACGAACGCAAAAAAGCCTTTTTACAGATGAAAGCCAAAAAACAAAGCGTTGATTTTTACGCTCTGTATCCTAACTTAGGCGAGATCGGCGGCGTTATTTACTTGAAAGAAAAAGAAAAACAGCTTTTTTTAAAAACCACCCTCCAAAGGACTAAAGAGGTTTTAAAAGAGGCTCAAAACACCCTTTTAGGCTTTTCTTCTGTGGAAATCGTGTGCGAAAAAACCCCCATGCTTTTTGCCTTTGAAGAGCGTTTATTGGACACGATAGGGTAGAAAAATTTTCATTGCAAAATTTTAGAATCTCTCACGCATTGTTTAAAAGTTTTCCAACCGCTAAGGCTTTATCTTTGGCTTTCGTGATCGCGCTAATGACTGCGATACCCCCATATTCGCGCAATTTTGAAGCGTTATCTGTCGTGATGCCTCCAATCGCTATGAGGGGTTTTTTTACCCCGCTATCGTGTATTTTTTTTAAAAGATTGACGCCTACAACTTCTTTAGCGTCTTTTTTAGATAATGTGGGGAAAATAGGGCCTACCCCTAAATAGGCTACGCTATCTAAATGGCGCGCTTTTAGGGCTTGCTCTAAAGTGTTAACACTCAAACCGATAAAAAGGCGCTTTTGGCATAAAGTTACTACCTCTTCTATAGCCATGTCCTCTTGCCCCACATGCACGCCATCAGCCTTTAATTCTAGCGCGAGTTGCACCTCATCATTAATAATAAAAGGCACGCCGTATTTTTTGCATAATTTTTGACACTCTAGGGCTAATTGTTTGATTTGAGTAGGATCTTGTAAGGCTAAATCGCCTTTTTGGCGGAATTGAAACGCTGTGATTTTAGATTGTAAAGCTAATTCTAAAGTGTCTAAAAGCGCGTTTATCCTATCGTTTTTGCCGCCTTTTATGTGGTAGAAGTCTTGCGATCCAGCCACAAACATGAGTTTCAAACAATTCGCATCAAACAAGATTTTTGATGCTCCACAAATTCAAAGGCCCATGCCCATGCCCAATGTTTAAAGGGTTTTGAATGATGATGGTTAAAAGCTCTTTAGCCTTTGAAATAGCGTTTTTCAAATCCAACCCTTGAGCGAGTAAGCCCACAATCAAGCTAGAAAGAGTGCAACCCGTGCCATGCGTGTTTTTCGTGTTGAATCGCTTGGCGTTTAGGATAAATTCAGCGTCTTCTAAAAACACCCAGTCGTTGCTAAATTCCCCTTGAAAACGCTCTGTATGCCCCCCTTTAATCACAGCGTTTTTAACGCCTAAATCCCTTAAAACGCCCATCGCTTTTGAAGCGCTTTTATCATCTCGCACTTGAACGCCTGTGAGCGCATAAACTTCAGGGAGGTTAGGGGTTAGTAAATGGTTTTTAGGTAAAAGGCGTTTTTTTAAGCTTAAAATCGCCTCTTCTTCTAAAAGCAAAGCCCCATTCTTTGCCACCATCACCGGATCTAAAACGCACAACCCAAAATCGCAAGTTTCTAAAGTGTCCGCCACGCATTCAATGATTTGAGCGTTGCACAACGCCCCCATTTTGAACGCCTTGATAGAAAAATCATCTCTAATGGCTAGGATTTGCGCTTTCACGCTCTCAACGCTCAACGGATACACCCCATGCACGCCCTGTGTGTTTTGAGCGGTGATGCAAGTGATCACGCTTGTCCCAAACACGCCCAAAGTTTGAAACGCTTTCAAATCGGCCTGTATCCCAGCGCCCCCACCGCTATCGCTGCCAGCAATGCTTAAAACTTGCGGGTAAATTTTCACAATTCTTCCTTAATAAGGCTATTTTCTAACTCTATGGGCAAGCTTAGAGCGTCCAAAAAATAAAACAAGAACGAACCATTAGAGCCGTTATTTTCCAACGCTTTTTTTTGCGCATTAAAAGCGGCTTGTTTATAGAGCACGCAAAGTTGCGCCATAGAATCTAGGGGGTCTTTTTTCAAACTTAAAAAGCTCGCGCACGCTGCTGTGTGCAAACACCCAGCCCCAGTGATTGCAGCCAAATACTCGCTCCCCCCACTGATGCTCAAAACTTTTTTCCCGTCGCTCACGTAATCTGTTTTACCCGTCATTACCGCTATCACAGAATATTTTTGAGCCGCTCGTTTGACCATTTCTATAGGCGTAGCGGAATGCTTGGAATCTAACCCCTTACTTTCGCAAGAAATACCCACTAAAGAGCCTAATTCTGCAGCATTACCCCTAAGCGCGCTAATCCCACCACTTTTCAAAAGCTCTAAACTGGTGTCATGACGCAAAGCGCTCGCGCAACACCCCACAGGATCCAACACAATGGGTTTATCCAAAGCCTTATAATGTTTGATAGCCTCTTTAGCGCATAAAATGGTGCGATCATTAAGGGTGCCAATATTGATAGCGAGCGCGTCAGAAATTTTCGCTAAATCTTGCATTTCATCAATCGCATCACTCATTAAAGGCGATGCCCCTAAAGCTAACAAGCCATTAGCCACAAATTGCGCCACCACATAATTGGTGATATTATGCACTAAAGGGCGTTTTTGGCGTAATTCCTTTAACACCACAAGCCTCCTTAAAATTTCTTTTATTTTACAAAAAATCCATTAAACGGCGGCTTTTTTTGAGTTTTAATATAAAAGCGTTCATGAACTATTTTTCATTAACCTCATCTTTTTTAACCTCATTTTTCTTAAATATAGCGCTAGTGAGATCACAAAAGCGGTGGAAAAAACGAGAAAGGCTTGCAGCGACTTTTTCTTTCACCTCTTGATAGCGCGAATTTTGGCTAAACATGGAGGGTTTTTCTTCAATGATTTCAGGGAATTTTGTCCCATTAAAACTAATTTCGCCCCCACTAAAGGCATGCTGCATGAACGAATAGGCTTTTTCTTCATTCAAGCGGTTTTCTTCTATGATCTTTTGGAATTCCTCTTCTCTTTTCTGGTGGATATAATCTTGAAAATACGCATGGACTTCCTGGTCTTTGTTGTATTTGTCAATGAAATCCATGATCAAATCTTTTTTATTCCTTAACTCTATGCTGGAGTTAAGGATCGGCTCTATTTTGGTTTTAACGCCTTGAATTCCCACCCCATGCTCTTTAGCGAATTTTTCAATCAAATTCAAAATATAGTCAATATTGACTTCCACTTGCTTAATGAGTTCAATTTCAAAAATCAAATCGTCGTTAATCTCTTCTTTATCCCTCCCTTTTTCTGGCCTCATTTCATCGTAAAAATCAAGGTATTTGCTTTGATAGTCTTGAAAATCCCTGGGGTTGATGTAATTATTTTTTTCAAAATTTTCAAAGCTGTTTAAAATATTTTCTAATTTCAAAATCTTGCCAAAAAGCTTAATGAAATCCTTTTTCTGGCTTTCTGAAATGATGGGCTCTTTTAGGGGAAATTCAGTTAAAAGCCTTTTAATCAAACCCTCATAGCCCTCGTATTCTTTGTTATTATCCGCATAGCCTTTCAAATAATCTTCATATTTTCTTAATAGCGCAATAGATTGAGCGTCCTTGTTGCCAAAAAGCATGAGCGCATCATTCAAATCCTGCTCTAAATCCCTAAAACACACGATATTCCCATGCGTTTTAACGCTATCTAGAATGCGGTTGGTGCGTGAAAAAGCCTGAATCAGCCCATGGTATTTGAGATTTTTATCCACCCAAAGGGTGTTGAGCCTTGTAGCGTCAAACCCGGTCAAAAACATATTCACCACCAGTAAAAGATCGATTTCACGATTTTTCATTTTTTGAGAAAGATCCTTATAATAGCTTTGGAATTTTTGATCCGAAGTGTCAAAAGAAGTTTTAAACATCCCGTTATAATCCGCAATCGCGCCCTCTAAAAAATCCCTTGAGCTTTTGTCTAGCCCGCTAGCGCTTTCATTGTTTTCATCTTCTAGCGCTTCAATTTCTTCATTAGCGCTATAGCTGAAAATGGTAGCGATTTTAAGATCGTGTTTTTCTTCTTTAAAGGCTTGGTAGTATTTTTTCAGCGCTTCTATGCTAGAGCATGCCAGAATGGAATTGAATTTTTTACTTTTAGTGGCTTGATTGAAACGCTCTAAAATGCATTTTGCGATTTCTTTGATCCTCCTAGTATCCAAAAGGGCGTTTTTTTCATCAACCGCTCTAACCTTATTATCTATAATGCCCTCTTTAGCTTTAATGGTGTTGTGGTATTCCACTCTAAAGGGCAAAACATTTTTATCCCTGATCGCATCAATAATGGTGTATTGGTGGAGGCATTTCCCAAACTTTTGCTCTGTCGTGCCTAACGGGTTGTTTTTATCGCAATTCTGCACAAAAATGGGCGTGCCAGTAAAGCCAAAAAGGTGGTATTTTTTAAACGCTTTAGTGATGGCTTGATGCATGGAGCCTAACTGACTCCTGTGGCATTCATCAAAAATCATCACCACCTCTTCATTAAAAATCGCATGCCCTTTAAGGTGGGCTTTAACGAATTTGTCTAATTTTTGAATCGTGGTGATAATGATTTTAGCGTTAGGGTTTTCAAGCTGTTCTTTTAAAATCTTAGTGCTTGTGTTGGAATTGGTGCAATCTTTTTGGAATTTATCCCACTAGCACGAAAAACTCCGTCCTTTAGGGCGGAGATGTAAGTGCATATCTGTTAGGTATTTGAATATCGTTTCACCTAGATCCATTCGCTTTTTAGTGCATTCTATTAAAAATCAAAGTT
>NZ_JACTGH010000005.1:0-107532 GCF_014498195.1 Helicobacter pylori
CTTAGTTTTCAAAGATCGTTTGCTTTTAATCAGCTATCCTTGTAAGGTATCAAGCGGCTTTTTAAAAGCCCTTGCTGAAACAAGGAAATGAAAGTATAGTCATAGAAAGCTTAAGGTTTGCTTAAATTATAAAAATTTTTGACAGAGTAAGTTAAAATTTTAAAACGATTGGGTTTTGAGAAATCTAAATACCGCCAAAAACATGCGTGCATTCCCTATAAATACACCATTAAGCGCTAATTTATCTCCGTTTTCAAAAATCACTCCATAATAGAGAGCAAAAAATGAAATCATGGATTAGAAAAATCCGCTTAAGCTAACCCTTTTAAATTGGGTGCTTTTTTGTCCCCTTGGTGGGGGGATCGTGTTAGTTCTTCTTAAAGAGTTGGTCTTTAAATGGGTTGTTAAAAGGCTCGTTGGGGGGAAAGTTCTTTTTCTTGGGGGAGTGCTGACTTTTGGGCAACTTGACTACAATTTCAGCGACACTGCGCTCTCTCACACCGCAAGACTTCTTCAAGTCTGAAGGGACAGAATTGGGGGCTTTCTTGAATGTTGGCGATGAAGACTTCAAAGCCTTTCTCCCAAGCGGCTTCTAACACAGGCACAAAATCGGTATCCCTGCTGAACAGCAAAATACACCCTCCTTGTTTGGTGCAATACAGCTTGGTAATATCGTGCACCAACAGTGCATCAACTTGTTTTTGACGCAACTTTAAGTAAGGTATGAAAATCTTGGCTTCTAGACCATTATAGACTTCTTTGTCTTCGAACTTATATACGAATTTGAACTTTACCCGCCCGACTCGTAATTTCACTTGATTTTGTTGGGCGATATTGTGGTTGAAAGATTGGATAATCCCTGATTTATTCACTCTTTCCTCATAATCTTTAGGATTCTTCTCTTTATACTCCTCAAGTTCTTCGTTTTTATTGCCCTTGATTCTAGGTTCAACTTCTGTGAAAGGCTCAGATACATAAAAATAGATCCGCTTCAATTCCTCTTCAGGCTCCAAAAACGAACGGATTAGCGCTAAGAGTTGTTCGGGGCTATTGAAAATGAAATGAGGAGAGCTAAAATGCTTGTCTGTTTTGGGGTTTTTTTGGATTGCTATGAGATCGTGTAACAGATTTTCCCAATCCACAAAAATCGTGGTTTCAGTTTTTTCCATGTTTTCTCCCAAAATACGAATTTGCCATAAGGGTTGATTTATAGCATGGGGATCTAAACATGCCTTGTTTCTTAAAAAAAATAAAAGTTCTGTTCTCATCCAATACAGACATTCAAAGCCTTTTAAAATTTGACAACCAACGCTCCATTAAAGACAGAGCTAAAATTCAGTTTAACAGATAGCAAGCCAGAAAAGAAGTTATCTAGAAAAGAAGTTATTAAAACTTTGCCTTGAAAAAAACGAACGCTAAAGAAAGCTTTAAAAAAGTTGGTAGTAAAAACTAAAATAAAACTAAAATAAAAACTATAAAAGGGATTAGAAAAACTCTTCTCAAGCCAATCAAACCCATTGAAAAAGTTCTACACTAATTTTAAGAGAAGCGGTTAGAAAACGGATTTCAACCCCCAAAGAGCGTTCTACCCATCAGCATTGATTGAAGCATGACTGACAAAAAGCCTTGAAGTTAATGGCGGACTTCTTTAATCCTTGCTGCCTTACCTCTCCTATCGCGCAAGTAGTAGAGCTTCGCGCGGCGCACCCTGCCCACGCGCAACACCTCAACGCTCGCCAAACTTTCGCTATAGAAAGGGAAAATTTTCTCCACGCCGATATTGTTAGCCCCTATTTTACGCACGCAAAAAGTCTTATCCACGCCATTGCCTCTAATCGCAATGCACACGCCCTCAAAATACTGAGTTCGTGTTTTTTCGCCTTCTTTAATGGTGATACCCAATCTCAAAGTATCGCCGGCTTTAAATGCTGGCATGGTCTTGTCTTTTAATTGAGCGTCTTCAAACTGCTGAATGTAGCGGTTTTTCATGTGTTTTCCTTAATGTCAATTTCATGATTTGTGCTGTTTGAATAAATCAAGGCGGTAAAATTTTGTCCTTAATTTTGACAAATCAAGTTTTATTTGCTCAATTTTAGCATGATTTCCTTTAGAATATTCTAAAGGGGCAGGGATTTTATTGATTTCTTTGGATTTAAAAACAGCGTTAGCGAAATTAGGGGCTTCCAAATAATGGTTTTCAAAGCTCTCATTTTCTAAAGATCGGGCATTACCCAAAACCCCTTGAATGTGGCGAGCGATACTATCTATCAAGCACAACGCCCCAAGCTCGCCCCCTGTTAAAATAAAATCGCCTATACAAAAAACCTCATCAGCACTCAATTCAATAGAGCGTTCATCAAAGCCCTCATAACGCCCGCACACCAAAACGACATGCTTTTTTTGAGCCAAACGCATCGCGTCTGTTTGCTTGAAAGGCTTGCCCACCGCGCTTAAAAAAATCGTGTGTTTAGGGTTTTTAATAAAATGGAGCGCGTTTTCTACCATCTCAGGGTCTAAAATTTGCCCTGCACCCCCACCAATGAGCGTGTGATCCGCTTTTTGATATTTATTAGCACTAAAATCCCTAAGGTTTAACACTTCTAATTCAAAAAGATTTTTTTCTAACGCTCTTTTTAAAATAGAATCTTCAAAATAGGGTAAAACGAGTTGCGGGAAAAGGGTTAAAACGCTGAATTTCACTCAACTATTCTCTAAAAGCGTTTTAGCGTTATTGGTGGTTATTTTTTTGTCTTGCAAAAGGATTTCTTTGATATAAAAATCCCTATAAGGGATTAAAAAAATCTTAGCCAAACCTTTTTCAACCAAACTTCTTGCGGTTTCAACCATGAAATAATCTATTTGAGAAATCCTTTGGATTTCTATGACTTTTCCTAAAATCTCGTTTTCTTCCACCACGCTAAGCCCTACTAAATCGCAATAAAAAAACTCCCCATCTTTTAAAACACAGAGTTTTTTACTCTCTTCTTCGCTCATAAAAAGCCCTAAATTAGTCAGCTCTTTAGCTTTTTCAGGTGTGTGGATAGTTTCTAAAAACAACAGGTTTTTAGCATGTTCATAAGAATGGATTGTATATTCTTTAAAAGAAGAAGCACAGGAAAAAGCGTTCAAGGGAGCGGCACTCACCTTAACGCCTTTTTTTAAACACTCCGGAAAATCGCTTTCTAAATGGAGCTTTAACCCCCCATTAAGCCCTACGCTTTTACCAATTCTGCCCACTAAAAGCATAGAAACCATTCAAGGCGTTTGATCGCCTAAAACATGGGGATTTTTATCGCCATTTTTACTAGCAAAAACAACGATTTTATAAGAAAACCCGTCTTTGGCTTTCACGCCAGAAACAAACGCCTTAATCGCGCTCACCATTTTGCCCTTTTTACCGATCACATGCCCCATGTCTGATGGGTGGGTATAAATAGTGATTTGCTTGACTTTATCTTCTAAAAGCGTGTGCTCTACGCTCAAAGCTTGCGGAAAAGAAACAACCTTTTTTAAATATTTTTCTAAAAAAGTTGCCACGCAATGCGAATAGTCTTTACACTCATCTTGAGAAAAAGGCGTGTTCAAAGGATCCAATTCGCACATTTAGCCTCACAAAACCTTAGGCTTTTTGAGAAAGTTTTTCCACCCTCTCGCTCATTTTAGCCCCCACGCCTTTCCAGTAATTCAAGCGCTCCTTATCAATTTTAATATCTTTAGGCTCGCTTAAAGGGTTGTAATACCCAATGGATTCAATCCAGCCTCCATCTCTTCTTTTCCTAGAATCGGTTACCACCACTCTGTAAAAAGGCTTTTTCTTTCTCCCGATACGAGTGAGTCTAATGACTGTCATTACAAAAATCTCCTAAAATATTCGTATTAAATTTGAGATTATACAACAAAAGCGCCTAAAACATGCTTAAAAATCAGCACATTTTAGGGGGCATTTGATTTTTAGCCTGACCCATTAGATTCATCAAATCGCTAATACCCTTTTTATTCGTTAAGCGTTTCGCCATTTTGCTCGCTTGATCAAAGCGTTTGATGATGCGATTGATTTCAGACACTTCTAAGCCGCTCCCTAGTGCGATCCTTTTTCTTCGGCTGCCGTTTAAAATCTCGGGGTTTTCTTGCTCTTTTTTGGTCATGGAATTGACCATAGCCTTGATTTTTTTCACTTCTAAAGAGCTTTCTAAATCCGTGTCTTTTAGCGCGCTTGCCATATTCCCTAAACCTGGAATCATAGAGATTAGAGAACTCATAGAGCCTAATTTTTTCACTTTTTCAATCTGGTTTAAAAAATCGTTGAAAGTGAATTGCCCTTTTTTGAGCTTTTTGCTTAAATCTTTGGCTTCATTAGGGTTTAAAACGCTGGCGGTTTTTTCAGCGAGCGAGATAATATCTCCAGCCCCCATCAAACGCCCCACAATCCTTTCAGGCACAAACACATCTAAATCAGGGATTTTTTCCCCGCTCCCAATAAAACGCAAGGGTAAGCCCAATTGATAAGTGATGCCTAAGGCGATACCCCCTTTAGAATCGCTATCAAACTTGCTTAACACCACCCCGCTCACGCCTATTTCTTCATTAAAGGTGTTCGCGCTTTTGACGCCATCTTGCCCGCTCAAGGCGTCTGCGACATACAGCACTTCATGGGGGTTTAAGATTTCTTTAACTTCTTTTAATTCTTGCATAAGCTCTTTATCAATGGCTAAACGCCCCGCGCTATCCACGAGCAAAACATCAAATTGCGCTTCTTTAGCCCTTTTTAAAGCGTTGTTGGCGATTTCTTTCACGCTTTTATTTTCTTCGTAAAAAACTTCCACGCCCACCTGTTCGCCCAAAACCTTTAATTGCTCCACCGCCGCTAAGCGTTGCAAATCGCATGCGCATAAAAGCACTTTTTTATTTTTGGTTTTTAAATAATGAGCGAGTTTAGCGGTCGTGGTTGTCTTACCGCTCCCTTGCAAACCGGCCATTAAAACCACGGTGGGGGGCGTTTGAGCGAAAGTAAAACCACTGCTCCCTTTAGCGCTTAAAATTTCTAACAAGCTCTTTTCTAAAGCGTCTAAAAATTGCTGCTTACCAATGCCATTAAGTTTAGTTTGACTTTCCACTTTTTTGAGCAATTCCCTAGCCACTTTATGATGCACATCATTTTTTAAGAGCGTTTTTTTCAATTCATCTAACGCCCGATCTAGTGCTTTTTCATCATCTTGAAAGCGGATTTTATTGAGTGCGTTTTTAAACCCATCGCTTAACGCTTGAAACATTTTCTATCCTTTGATTATGGTTGTTCTAACAAATCCAATTCTTGCCTAATCTTACCCTCTTTTTCTAAAAGCGTTTTTAAACTCTCTTTGGCTTTTTCTAGCACGCTTTTAGGCGCGTTTTTGACAAAATTTTCATTGTGCAAATTGAGTTTTAGTTTTTCTTTTTCCAGTTTTTCTAGCTGCTTTTTTAAACGCGCAACAAGCGGGCTTAAATCAAGATTTTCTAAATTTGCATAAGTTTGGCAAAATTCCCCCACATCGCTCACGCTTTTTAAAGGCTTATAAGTTATCACGCTGACTTTTTCTAATTTCGCTAATTTTTGGGCGTAAGTTTGCAAACGCTCTGTGTTTTCTATTTTTTCCCTTAATCCCACGCTCGCTTCTTTTAAAACAATCGGTGGGGTTTCTAGCATGATTTTTAAACGCCTTAAAGACACGATGCAATCTTTGATCACTTCAAATTCATGCTCTAGTTTTTCATCTTGCGCCAAATCTTTAGGGTAAGGCATGACCATGATAGAATGAGCGTTTTCTAGTTCCGTGTTACTGAGCTTGTGGTATAAAGACTCGCTGATAAAGGGCATGAAAGGGTGCAAGAGTTTTAAAGCTTCTTTTAACACGCTCCCTAACTCGTCTATCGCTTCATTTTCCACTTTAGAAAATTCAATGAACCAATCGCAAAATTCCCCCCACAAAAAGCGGTATAACAAAGTCGTCGCATCATTAAAACGATAATTGTCTAAAGCGTTACGAACCTCTTTAGTGACAAGATTCAAGCGCGATTTCGCATAACGCCCCAAAGGCGTTTGGTATTCGTTCAAACGCTCTTTATCTTTGAAAGATTCTTGTTTGAGTTTCAAATAACTCACCGCATTGAAAAGCTTGTTGGCAAAATTCTTGTTATTTTCTAAATGCGTAGTAGAAAGCTTAATGTCCCTACCCGTAGCGCACAAATTGGCTAAAGTGAAACGCAAACTATCCGCACCGTATTTTTCTATCATCTCTAAAGGATCGATCACATTACCCTTAGATTTGCTCATTTTTTCACCTTTTTCATCTCTCACTAAGGCGTGCAAGTAAATATCCTTAAAGGGCAATTCGCCTAAAAGCGATTCGCTGCAAAAAAGCATCCTAGCCACCCAAAAAAAGAGGATGTCAAACCCGGTAATGAGCGTGGTGTTAGGGTAGAAATCTTTCAAATCGTTTTCATTAAACAAACCGCTTTTTTCTTGCCCCCACCCCAAAGTAGAGAACGCCCATAACCCTGAACTAAACCAAGTGTCTAGCACATCTTTATCTTGCTCTAATTTTTCACTCTTACAAGTAGGGCAATTTAAGGGAGCATCTAGGCTCACAAACTGGTGGTTATTCTCGCAAGTAAATACCGGTATTTGATGCCCCCAAAACAATTGCCTGCTGATACACCAAGGGCGTAATTCCCTCATCCAAGCGTTATAATTATTGATCCAATTAGAAGGGTAGAATCGCGCTAAACCTTGTTGGATTTTTTCAATAGAACTTTGAGCGATTTCAGGCTTGACAAACCATTGCTTAGACACATAAGGCTCTACCACATTATGACAACGATAGCAATGCCCCACTTGATGCGTGTGTTCTTCTATTTTTTCCAATAGAGCGTTTTCTTTTAATCTTTCTACGACCTTATCTCTGGCTTTTAATCGTTCTAAATTTTCAAACTCCCCGCAATGCGCGTTTAAAATCCCCTTTTCATCAAAGATTTTAATCATTTCCAAATGGTGGCGTTTGCCCACTTCGTAATCGTTAAAATCATGCCCAGGGGTAACCTTCACACACCCTGTGCCAAACTCCATTTCCACATGTTCATCAGCGATAATAGGGATTGTGCGATTGATTAAAGGCAAGATCGCTTTTTGCCCCACTAAATGCTTGTACCTCTCATCGTTAGGATTGACCATAAGCGCGCTATCGCCAAACAAAGTTTCAGGGCGTGTGGTAGTCACCACTAAATAATCTTTTTGATTTTCTAAATAATATCTAATATAATACAACGCCCCCTTACGCTCTTCATACTCAACTTCAATATCGCTCAACGCCCCGTCTTTAGTGCACCAATTCACCATGTAATTATCTTGAACGATGAGACCTTGTTCATACCATTTCAAAAACGCCATTTTGACCGCTCTTTGCAAGCCCTTATCCATCGTGAAACGAGTCCTAGAAAAGGCCGCACTCACGCCTAAATGCTTCATTTGCTCTAAAATCGCTCCCCCACTCTTTTCTTTCCACTCCCACACTTTTTGAATGAACTCTTCACGCCCTAAATCTTCTTTTTTAATCCCTTGATTTAAAAGCTGCTTTTCTACAACATTTTGCGTCGCAATGCCGGCGTGATCCAACCCGGGCTGATACAAGGTCTTATACCCATCCATGCGTTTATAACGCGCTAAAATATCTTGCAAGCTTAAAGTTAAAGCATGCCCTATGTGTAAGATACCGGTCACATTAGGAGGGGGCATCATCAAGCAAAATCGTTTGTTTTTTTCTTGGATTTTTTCATTGCCATCAATTTCAAAATACCCCCTATGAGAGCAAATTTCATAAATCTTTTTTTCTATCTCTTTTGGCTGGTAGGTGGTGGGTTCTTGTTTCATTATTGTTATTATCCTAAAATAGAGCGTTCTTTCAAAAATGGTTGAATTTTGGAACGCCTTTTGCTTTTACGCTTTTAATTGTTGCGTATTTTTTCAAAATTATACAACAAAGCATTTAAATTAAAAAGGATAGTCCAGTGAATTACTTTTTAAAAGCCCCTATTTTAGGATTTGAGCATATCAATGAAGTGCGTTTGGAAAAAATTGATTCCTTATTCAGCCGATTGGTTAGTCAAACGAACTCGCCCATGGCGTTGGATATGGTCTTAGTGAATCCTTATTGTTTGAGGGAATACAGCTTTGTGATACCCAAATACATAGAATTACTGCTAGAATTAGATTCTCATTCCAAAGTTGAGGTGTATTGCGTGGTCGTGTTGCAAAAAAATTTAGAAGATTCTATGGTTAATTTCTTAGCCCCCTTAGTGTTTAATTCCAAAAATGGCTTTGGCGCTCAAGTGGCGCTTTCTATGATGGATTATCCGGATTTTGGCTTTAGAGATCCTTTGAAAAGCTTTGTGATTAAAGAAAGAGAACGAGCTTAAGGGTTTTTAGCATGAAATTCGCTCTTACAGGGGGAGGCACAGGGGGGCATCTCTCTATCGCTAAAGCCTTAGCCATAGAATTAGAAAAGCAAGGCATAGAGGCTATTTATTTAGGCTCCACTTACGGGCAAGATAAAGAATGGTTTGAAAATAGCCCCCTGTTTAGCGAACGCTATTTTTTCAACACGCAAGGCGTGGTCAATAAAAGCTTTTTTAAAAAAATAGGCTCTTTATTCTTGCAAGCTAAAGCCGCTTTTAAGGCTAAAGAAATTTTAAAAAAACACCAGATCACGCACACCATTAGCGTGGGAGGGTTTAGCGCAGGGCCGGCGAGTTTTGCAAGCTTGCTCAATCACATACCCCTTTATATCCATGAGCAAAATGCGATTAAAGGCTCTCTTAATCGCTACCTTTCCCCTAAAGCTAAGGCGGTGTTTTCAAGCTATGCGTTTAAAGATAAAGGAAATCATGTTTTAACCTCCTATCCCGTGCAAAACGCTTTTTTTGATTTTGCTAGGACTCGAACTGAAATCAAGCATATTTTATTTTTAGGCGGTTCGCAAGGGGCAAGAGCGATCAATGAGTTTGCGTTATTAAACGCTCCTAAACTCACCAAACAAGGGATTAAAATCACGCATATTTGCGGCTCAGACGCTCATGAAAGAATGCGTTTTTTTTACCAGGAATTGGGGCTGTTGGATAAGGTAGAATTGTTCGCTTTCCACAATAATATCACAGAAGTCATGCACAGGGCGGATTTGTGTGTGAGCCGAGCCGGAGCGAGCAGCGTGTGGGAATTGTGCGCCAATGGCTTACCCACGATTTTTATCCCCTACCCTTTTGCGAGCAATAACCACCAGTATTACAATGTCTTAGAATTTGAAAAAGAAAACTTATGCTATGTCGTGCCTCAAAATGAATTATTGCCTAAAAAACTCTTTGAAGTCATTAGAAAGCTCAACCAAAAAGACGATCAAGGCAATAAAAACCTCACCACTATCAGCAACCAATTGCAACAAAAAATCGCTAAAGACGGCGCAAAAACCATTATTGAAACGATTTTGAACACCTAAAATAGCCCATTTTATCAACAATTAAGCGACTAACCATTAAACTTAAGCGATAAATAAGATAAAATTAGGATAGCTCAAATCTTTATAAAAAGAAAAGGATAACCCCTTGCAAAACTTTATTTTTAATAAAAAATGGCTCATCTATTCTAGCCTACTCCCCTTATTTTTTCTTAACCCTTTAATGGCAGAAGATGACGGGTTTTTTATGGGGGTGAGTTATCAAACTTCTTTGACCGTTCAAAGGGTGGATAACTCAGGGCTTAACGCCAGTCAAGACGCATCCACCTACATCCGCCAAAACGCTATCGCTCTAGAATCTGCGGCAGTGCCTTTAGCCTATTATTTAGAAGCGATGGGGCAACAAACTAGAGTTTTAATGCAAATGCTCTGCCCTGATCCTTCTAAAAGATGTTTGCTCTATGCGGGGGGCTATCCTAAAGAAAGTAATGGCGATACAGGCAACAATCCCCCAAGAGGCAATGTCAATGCCACCTTTGATATGCAATCTTTAGTCAATAATTTAGACAAGCTCACCCAACTCATCGGCGAGACTCTACTCCGTAACCCTGAAAACCTTCCTAACGCCAAAGTCTTTAACGTCAAATTCGGCAATCAAAGCACCGTTATTGCTTTACCTGAGGGTCTAGCCAATACCATGAACGCTTTAAACGATGATATTACCAACGCTTTAACCACGCTCTGGTATAACCAAACCTTAACGAATAAATCTTTTAGCACCCCTGATGGCAGTCCTGTGAGTTTTAGCCCTGAAGTCTTGCAACACCTTTTACAAGACGGCTTAGCCACAGTAAACAATAACCAAACCATTTGCAGCACTCAAAACCAATGCACCGCTACTAATGAAGCTAAATCTATCGCTCAAAACGCCCAAAACATCTTCCAGGCTTTAATGCAAGCAGGGATTTTAGGGGGCTTAGCCAATGAAAAGCAATTTGGCTTCACCTATAACAAAGCCCCTAATGGCAGCAATTCCCAACAAGGCTATCAAAGCTTTAGCGGTCCGGGCTATTACACCAAAAACGGCGCTAATGGCACGCAAGCGCCCTTAAAAGAATTACCCGCTGGAGCGACGGTTGGATCAGGCAATGGCCAATACACCTACCACCCTAGCTCGGCAGTCTATTATTTAGCTGATAGCATCATCGCTAATGGCATCACCGCTTCTATGATTTTTTCAGGCATGCAAAATTTCGCCAATAAAGCCGCTAAACTGACAGGCACTTCAAGCTATAGCCAGATGCAAGAAGCGATCAACTATGGGGAAAGCTTGCTTAGTAACACCGCAGCGTATGGGGATTTTATCACCAATTGGGTCGCCCCCTATTTGGATTTAAACAATAAAGGTTTGAATTTCTTGCCTAGCTATGGAGGAAAAGCTAACACCAATAATGCAACCCCTAATTTAACCCCGCAACAAGCCCAACAAGAGCAAAAAGTCATCATGAACCAACTAGAGCAAGCCACAAACGCTCCCACCCCTGCACAAATAGACAAGATCTTAGCCAACCCCTATTCCCCCACGGCAAAAACTTTAATGGCTTATGGGCTTTATCGCTCTAAAGAAGTGATTGGTGGGGTGATTGATGAAATGCAAACTAAAGTGAGTCAAGTCTATCAAATGGGCTTTGCTAGGAATTTTTTGGAGCATAACTCTAATTCTAATAACATGAACGGCTTTGGCGTGAAAATGGGCTATAAGCAATTCTTTGGCAAAAAGCGCATGTTTGGGCTTAGGTATTATGGTTTTTATGATTTTGGTTACGCTCAATTTGGCGCAGGACCTTCTTTAGTGAAAGCCACTCTCTCTAGCTATGGCACAGGCACAGACTTTCTTTATAATGTTTTCACGAGAAAAAGAGGGACTGAAGCGATAGATATAGGTTTTTTTGCCGGCATCCAACTGGCAGGGCAAACCTGGAAAACGAATTTTTTAGATCAAGTGGATGGCAACCATCTTAAACCTAAGGACACTTCTTTCCAATTCCTTTTTGATTTAGGCATAAGGACTAATTTTTCCAAAATCGCTAAGCAAAGAAGATCTCGTTTTTCTCAAGGGATAGAATTTGGCGTTAAAATACCGGTGCTTTATCACACCTATTACCAATCAGAGGGCGTTACAGCGAAGTATAGAAGAGCCTTTAGTTTTTATGTGGGTTACAACATAGGCTTTTGATTAAATAAAATAAGGGAAAAATATGATAAAAAAAGCTAAAAAATTTATACCACTCTTTTTAATTGGCTCTCTCTTAGCCGAAGACAATGGCTGGTATATGTCTGTAGGCTATCAAATCGGTGGCACGCAACAATTCATCAATAACAAACAACTTTTAGAAAATCAAAATATCATCAACAGCGTAACCCAAAGCGCGATCAATATTGCAGGGCCTACTACCGGTTTAATCACTTTAAGCTCTCAAAGCGTCATTGACGCTTTAGGCTATGGCGTGAGTAACACCGTTGGCAACCAATTAGAGGGCATTTCTAATATCTTAAATCAAATTGGCAAAAGAAAAGACTTTTATTCTAGCCGTCAAATCTCTAGCATTTCCCAGCAAATCATAGGGCTTAAAGGAAGCTCTGATCCCTTAAAAGCCCACTCTTCACAACTCACAGCCAAACTCCTTTCCAACACCCAAAGCGCGTTTGATGAAGGCATCGCGCTAAGCACTAGCATCATTAGTTCTATCAATAGCCTTAATCCCAGCAACAACACCAAAGAAGTCAAAGCCCAGCTCCAAAACACCGCGCAATCCATGGCAGAATTATTGCAACAAATTGAACACAGCATCACTAAAACCACTAGCACCACTTACGCGCAATCCTTGCTCTCCAATCTGACCGATGCGGTGAATGCCTCTAGCGATAATACCGCTTATGTGAGCGCTTTAAAAAATGCTTTGACCACACTTGGGGTGGGGTATTTCCCTACGACAACCACAACGCATGTGGTGCTAAACCCACCGGGACAAATCGTATTTTATCCAACTAATTCCATTTTAGGCTCTACTTCTTCAAACAGCAACAACCAACAACAATACAACAACACCCTTTTAATGAACACTTTACAAGGGACATTAACCACCAATAATCAAAATAACCCCAATGGTTGCACCAATCAAGTCCAATGCTTAGAGCAATTCATCCAAAATTTAGCCCCTTTAGCCGCAACCCCCACTTCAAATAACCAAGCCAACCAGCAAGTCCAAGCCATCGCTCAAAAGCTTCAAAGCGTTGCTATCAACACTTTAGACAACAATGCGATCAACAACACCACCTATAATTTAAACAACTTGCACAACGCTTTGAATTTCCAAGCCTATGAAAGCACGATAACACAATACAATAACGCTTTAAAACAAATTTCGTGGATTAGTTTTACTGAGCCTAAAAACCTGCTCAAAAACACTTCCAATAACTACCAAATCGGCACCGTTACCAACGCTCAAGGGCAAAATATCAGCGCCTATGATTGCGCAAGCGCTACCGGGAGCCTTTCTAGCGATGCTTCTAGTGGGATTTCATGCAAAGCCACAAGCTCCACGAATAACACAAACAACACAAGCAGTTTTGACAATTCTTTAGTCGCTACCTCCAAAGTCCAAACCATAGGGGGCAAAGAGCAGATCGGCGTGAATTCTTTTAACCTTGTTTCTCAAGTGTGGAGCGTTTATAACTCTTTAAAAACTTCAGAAGAAAATTTGCAAAAAAACGCTCAGATACTATGCCCAAATAGCAGCGGCTCGCAAGATGCATGCAATAACAATAATTCGGGGGGTTTGAGCATCAGCGGGAACGCCCAATTGCAAAATATTTTAAGCTCTACGACTAGCGCTAATACTCAAGCTAAAAGCAACGCTCCCAAACTGAAAGCGACGGTGGTGGTGAATAATGAAGAAGAAGCTAAAACGGCCAATTTAGCTCAAAGCAGTGGGGCGAGCAATCAATCCCCTAGCAGCACGGTGATGGGAGCTTTAAACACCGTATTGCAAAATGTCAGCAATTTCCAACAAAGCATTCAAAGCACTTTTCAAAACCAAGAAAGTAATATCCAAGCTTGGGCGAATGCGATCTATAACACTAATGGGAATCAGTCGCAATATATGACTCCTAACAATAACCAAGATTTACACATCCAATTAAGAGCGAATTTCTACCAGCTTATCAATACGATTAACCAGCAAGTGCCTACAGACATGAACGCTTTAATCAATCAAAGCCAACAAGCCCAACAAACAAGCGGGGCAGCAAGCACCACAAATAACGCATGCGCGAGCGGAACGAATGGGAGCGGTAGTAACTGGTGCTATCAGCAATGGTCCGATTCTAAGGCTTATTACAGCGGGTTGCAAAATGCTTTAGGGTATCAAACACAAGCGACAACTCAAAGCGGGAACAATGGTGGGAACAGCATCACCTACAATGTCCAACAAATCACGCTCACTAGCAATGGTTTGCTCAATCAAATTATCACAAATCTTAAGGGCGTTAATGGGGGCAGTAATGGGGGAAGCAGTGGAAACGGAAATGGAACTAGCCAAATCAACACAGCCTACCAAATGCTCACAGACGCCAGCGATGGGAAATTAGGGACTTATGCTAATAACGCCTACCAAACATGCAATAGCGGAGCGAATGGAAATAGTAGTAATTGCTACACCCCTAGCAAAACGCAAAACACCACTAACGCAACCACCACAACCGACAGCAATTTACAAAAAGTCTATAGCGACGCCCAAAAAATAGCCAACATTATCGCCAGCTCTGGGAACAATAAAGGCGTTGAAAACGGCTTAAAACAATTCTTTGAAGCGCTAAAAAGCAGTAATAATCTTAGTAGTTTGTGCAGTAGCAGTGATAATAGTAGTGCTACTTGCTCCGGTGGGCTTATCAACCTTTTAGGGGCAATCCCCACAAATGGGGTGAGCGATACGAATAATTTAATCAATTTGCTCACTGAATTTATTAAAACCGCCGGGTTTATCCAAAATAATAACAATAGTAGCAATGATACTAGCTTAAAAAGCGCTTTTCAAGCCATTACGAGCGCTATTTCTCAAGGGTTTCAAGCCTTACAAAACGATATTAGCCCTAATGCGATTTTAACCTTGCTCCAAGAAATCACTTCTAACACCACCACCATTCAGTCATTCTCGCAAACCTTACGGCAGCTTTTAGGGGATAAAACCTTCTTTATGGTGCAACAAAAACTCATTGATGCGATGATTAACGCCAGAAATCAGGTTCAAAACGCGCAAAATCAAGCCAATAACTACGGCTCTCAACCCATTTTAAGCCAGTATGTGGCCGCTAAAAGCACCCAACACGGCATGAGCAATGGCTTAGGGGTTGGTTTGGGCTATAAATACTTCTTTGGTAAAGCGAGAAAATTGGGCCTTAGGCATTATTTTTTCTTTGATTACGGCTTTAGTGAAATAGGCCTAGCCAATCAAAGCGTGAAAGCGAATATCTTTGCTTATGGGGTAGGCACGGATTTTTTATGGAACTTGTTCAGGAGGACTTACAACACTAAAGCGTTGAATTTTGGGCTATTTGCTGGGGTCCAATTAGGCGGTGCAACTTGGCTTAGCTCTTTAAGGCAACAAATCATTGACAACTGGGGGAACGCCAATGACATCCATTCAACGAATTTTCAAGTGGCGCTGAATTTTGGGGTACGCACCAACTTTGCAGAGTTTAAGCGTTTTGCTAAGAAATTCCACAATCAAGGGGTCATCAGCCAAAAGAGCGTGGAATTTGGGATCAAAGTGCCTCTCATCAATCAAGCGTATTTGAATAGTGCTGGGGCTGATGTGAGCTATAGGAGGCTTTATACTTTCTATATCAATTACATCATGGGGTTTTAAAAAAGGGCGCGTTATGGAAATCTTACAATTCATCGGCTATGGGAACATGGCTCAAGCGATCTTAGAAGGCTCTCATGAGATCTTATCCAAGCGTTTTATTTTAGAGATTACTGGGCGAAACCCTGAAAAAATCGCCCCCTTTTTACAAGAAAAAAACATTCAAGCCCAGATCGTGCCTTATAAAGACGCTATTGATATACACCAAAAATTCGTGTTTTTATTGTTTAAGCCTTATAACCTTAAGGATTTTAATTATCAAGGGCAAGCCAAAAGCGTTTTGAGTGCACTAGCTGGGGTGGATTTTGAAGCTTTAAGCAATGCGATGGATTCTTTGCATTACTTAAAATGCATGCCCAACATTGCGAGCAAATTCGCTCTTTCTTCTACAGCGGTGTGCGAAAAATCGGTTGCACCTTCAATAAGCGAGAAAGCTTTGAGTATTATTGAGAGTTTTGGGAATTGCGTGCGAGTGGGAAACGAAGAGCAGGTGGATGCCAGTATAGCGACCAATGGGAGCACGCTCGCGTTTTTAAGCTTGGTAGCGAGCGGTTTGAAAGATGCCGGCATCAGAGAGGGCTTGAGCGCTAGAGATTCTTTAGAGTTGGTAAAAATGAGTTTTAAAGGCTTTGCCAAGCTGTTAGAAAAAGAACGCCCCGAGGTGATCATAGAGCAAATTTGCACCCCTAAAGGCGCAACGATTGAAGGCTTGAGCGTTTTAGAAAAAAGGGGGGTTAGGGGAGCGTTTATAAAAGCATGCCATGAAAGCGTGAAAAAAATGCGCCTCTAAAAATTACACTCTTAAAAATCAGCGCGATGCATTTAGACAGACAGAGTTTGGAAAAAGCCAAGTATTTGATCCAAAGCGGTCTGATTGACACCATAGAAGTAGGCACGATCAAGGGCTTGCAAGAAATCCATCGGTTTTTGTTTGAAGGGCTGTATGAATTTGCCGGGAAAATCAGGGATAAAAATATTTCTAAAGGGAATTTCAGGTTCGCTAACTGCTTGTATTTGGATTTGATTTTACCCAGAATTGAGAGCATGCCGCAAAGCAATTTCAATCAAATCATAGAAAAATATGTGGAAATGAATATCGCCCACCCTTTTTTGGAGGGTAATGGCAGAGCGACTAGGATATGGCTTGATTTGTTGCTTAAAAAGGAATTAAAAAAAATCGTGCTTTGGGATAGGATTGATAAAGCCGCTTATTTGAGCGCAATGGAAAGGAGTCCTGTGAATGATTTGGAAATCAAAACGCTTTTAAAAAAGCATTTGAGTTCTAATACCAACGATCCCTTAACTTTCATTAAAGGCATCACGCAGTCATATTATTATGAAGGGCTTTGAAAAAATACTAAAATCATTTTTTATAATCCAATACGAAAGAGTTTGACGCTAGTCAAGAGATAGTTTTTTATAACGCGATCTTAGGGGATTAGTGGGATTTAGTTGGGGGGTTGCAGGAGGAAATGTTTTACATCCTATCCCCCCTTTACTATAAAATAAAATTTAAAATATAAGACAAAATAATTAAAGCCCCATTTTAAAAGAAATTAAAAGCTTTATTTGTCAGTATTAAAGCAATCTAAAACTAATCTTGTGCCCGTTCAATCAAACTCAAAGGCAAGTCAAACGCTTTAATGAGTTCGCCCTCTTTTTGGCGTTGTTCGCCCTTATCTTTTTCATGGTCATAGCCTAACAAGTGCAACACCCCATGAATGAATAAAAGAGCGATCTCATTTTCTAAGCTATGCCCTAATTTCAGGGCGTTTTCTTGGGCTAATGGTGCATTAATGACCACGCTCCCTAAAGGGGTGTGAGGGATCGCTTCTAAAGGGAAGCTCAAAACATCGGTGGCGTAATCGCAACCCCTTAAATCCCTGTTGATTTCTCGCATGGTTTCATTGCTCACCAAAACAAGCTCAATGATTTGAGTGGGGGCTAAAACATTTGCGATTTTTTCTAATAATGAAAAGTCTGATTCTAGCGGGGTTTGGTTGTCTATTTCTAGCATCAATAAGATATAAAAAGAAGTTTAAAAAAGCCCTAAAATTTAGGGCCTATAAAGATTAAGCGAAAGAACCTTTAACTTGTTCTACCCATTTTGAAATTCTCTCATCAGTGAGATCATCTTGATTGTCTTCATCAATCACTAGACCCACGAATTTACCGCCTTCTACCGCTTTAGAAGCTTCAAAATGATAACCATCAGTGGGAGTTTGTCCTACCACTTTGCCGGCTTTAGCTTTTTCATAAATGTGGAAAATGCCTTCCGCAAAAGTTTCGCTGTAAGTGTCTTGATCGCCCAAGCCTACAAGCCCAATGGTTTTATTCGCAAAGTCGCTCGCTTCTAGTGTGCCTAAAAAGTCTTCCCAATCCGTTTGCAAATCGCCCGCACCAGCTGTTGGAGCGACTAAAATAACCTTTGTAAAGCCATTAAATTGCTCTTTAGAAGCTTTAGCCACATCAATCACTTCGGCATTACCAATAGCCTTGCTGATTTTTTCAGCAATGGCTTCAGCGTTCCCGCTATCTGTCCCAAAAAAGATACCAATTTTTCCCATGTTCTCAATCCTTATTTTTAAGATATTAACGCACCCGCTTTATGCGAATGCTTGTGGGTGCAGTCTAGCGCATTTAATTAAAAATCTTGCTTAAAAACCCATTTTGCGCGAATATCGTTTCAATAAAAACCATATTAAAAGCACTATAAGAACAAAACTTATCACAAAAAACGAAGTGTAATGAGAAAGCCTTTCATACAGCGTTTTCACCCAATCGCTCGCTTGAAAAGAAACGCTCCCCACGATTAACGCCCACAAAAAACTGGAAAAAACATTAAGCCATAAAAATCTTTTTAAAGGGTATTTGCTAAAACCAACCGCCAAAGGCACAACGCTTTTAATCCCATACAAATATTTATTGACAAAAATCATGAGCAAGGCGTAGCGTTTCACCCACAAACTCGCTAAAGCAAGCTTTCTTCTATGCTTTTGGAAATACTTTAAAAACTCTCTTTTTTGATAGCGGGCAAAGATTACAAGAGCCCCACTCCCTACCATATTCCCTAAAAAAGCGACAAGAATGGTTATTTTTATATCCAAAGCGTGCGTGGTAGCGCTCAAAATAGAAGCGATAACAATCCCCACAAACCCACCCCCCAAAGAATATAAAAACAAAATAAGATAACCCCACTCCTTAAAACCCTCTTGAAAACGCAACAACGCTTCTTGCATAAAAACCCTCTTTTGATTCGTTTTTATTTTCATGTTATCCAAACTTATTCAACCTATTGGTGATTTAAACGCTATCTTTTAGTATAATGACAGCATTATCCTAATAACCTAAAAGATATAGAGATGAATACAGAAATTTTAACCATCATGTTAGTTGTCTCAGTGCTTATGGGATTGGTAGGCTTAATAGCGTTTTTATGGGGGGTTAAAAGCGGTCAGTTTGACGATGAAAAACGCATGCTTGAAAGCGTGTTGTATGACAGCGCGAGCGATTTGAACGAAGCGATTTTACAAGAAAAACGCCAAGATAATTAAAAGAATTAAAATAAAAGGATAGAAATGAGCCAAGAAATTTTAGATGTGTTGATAGTGGGCGCAGGGCCTGGGGGCATTGCCACAGCTATAGAATGCGAAATAGCCGGCGTTAAAAAGGTGCTTTTGTGCGAAAAAACCGAAAGCCATTCAGGCATGATAGAGAAGTTTTATAAAGCCGGTAAAAGGATTGATAAAGATTATAAAAAGCAAGTCGTAGAGCTTAAAGGGCATATCCCTTTTAAAGACAGCTTTAAAGAAGAAACTTTAGAGAATTTCACTAACCTTTTAAAAGAGCATCGCATCACGCCAAGCTATAAAACCGATATTGAGAGCGTGAAAAAAGAAGGCGAATACTTTAAAATCACCACCACTTCTAATACAACCTATCATGCTAAATTTGTGGTGGTTGCGATCGGGAAAATGGGCCAACCAAACCGCCCTACTGCTTATAAAATCCCTGTTGCGCTCTCCAAACAAGTGGTTTTTAGCATCAATGATTGTAAGGAAAATGAAAAAACCCTTGTGATCGGCGGAGGCAACTCAGCGGTGGAATACGCCATTGCTTTGTGCAAAACCACCCCTACCACCCTCAATTACCGCAAAAAAGAATTCAGCCGCATCAATGAAGACAACGCTAAAAACTTGCAAGAAGTCCTAGACAACAACACGCTTAAAAGCAAGCTTGGAGTGGATATTGAAAGCCTAGAAGAAGATAACACTCAAATTAAGGTGAATTTCACCGATAACACGAGCGAGAGTTTTGATCGCTTGCTGTATGCGATCGGCGGCTCTACCCCTTTAGAGTTTTTTAAACGCTGTTCTTTAGAATTAGATCCTAGCACCAATATCCCCATAGTGAAAGAAAATTTAGAGAGCAACAATATCCCTAATTTGTTCATCGTGGGCGATATTTTATTCAAATCAGGAGCGAGCATCGCTACCGCACTAAATCATGGCTATGATGTTGCGCAAGAAATCGCTAAAAGGTTGCACTCTTAAAGCCGCTCACTCATCAAACGGCTTAGCCTTATACAAAAAGAAAAAGAGGATGAGAAGCGTTAGAGCAAAATGCATGGTTATGATAGTTAGGGGCGAGAAGTAACGCAGTTCCAAACTGCTGAGCGATAAAACTAGCACAGAGATCACGCGCACACAGCTTGATAAAAGCGATGAGAGCGATGAAATGTTGTTTTTGGAAACGAATTTGGAGAATTGATACCCCAAGCAATAACTCATGTAAGTGAAAAACGCCACCATGAGCGCATACACCCCTATGAAACAATAAGGGATATTGCTAAGCAATAAGGGGCTAACGCCTAGCAACACCAAAAGCGAACTCAAGGCGATTTTTTGGCTATAACTGGAGGCTTTTAAAAAATGAATGAGGATAGAAATCACTTGAAAAGCGATATAAAACATAAAAAGGTATTGCTCTTTAACGCCTTGTTTTAAAAAATACGCTTGCCACATTTGAAAATGGCTCATAAAAAAGATGGGCGTGATCAAATGCCCCACTAATAAAATTTTAAGCTTTGGGTTATCTTTAAGCTCTTTAAGACTGCCTTTGACTTGCTCTTTAAGGAGTTTCAGGCTTTTTTGGCTTTTGAAATCCCCTTCTTTTTCTTTAAAATAAAACACGATCGTTAGCGCACAGAGCATGATTAAAAAAATCCCCACAATATACAGCATCGCATGGATTTTAAGATACAAAAACGACCCCAAAGAACTCCCTATAATCATGCCTAAATAAGTAATTTGATTGTTTTTGGCTAAAAACTTGGACAAATCCTTTTTGTTTTCTTTAATGTCTGTGATGAGTGAAGCTTCAATCGTGCCGCTAGAGCATGCGCTATACAAACCATACAACCCCCACGCTAAAAGCATGAGGATAAAACTATCAAAAAACAGCACAAACGAAAAACTAGCGATTAAAAAGGCGTTAGAAACCAGGAATAAATTCTTCCGGCTCATCAAATCCGCTAAAACGCCGCTTGGGTATTCAGCCACCAGCACGCAAAAGCTAAAAAAGGTTTGCACGAGCAAGATTTCACTCAAACTAAGCCCTTTAGAAAGCAACAAGGGGGTTAAAATCGCATGGGGCAAGCTTTGAGCGATGATTAAGAGAAAGTTCGCCCCATAGTAAGCTAAAATGTTTTTCCTTAACATTTGAAAATTGTAATTAAAACTAGCTTATAATACAGCGTTATATCTTTTCATTAAGGGGTATTGATGCTGACTCAATTAAAAACTTATCCAAAATTACTCAAACATTATGAAGAAATCAAAGAAGCGCATATGCGCGATTGGTTTTTTAAAGACAAAGAGCGAGCGAGCCGTTATTTCGTGCAATTGGAAAGCTTGAGCTTGGATTATTCTAAAAACCGCCTGAACGATACCACTTTAAAGCTTCTTTTTGAATTGGCGAATGACTGCTCTTTAAAAGAAAAGATTGAAGCGATGTTTAAGGGCGAAAAAATCAACACCACCGAAAAAAGGGCCGTTTTACACACCGCTTTAAGAAGCTTGAATGACACTGAAATTTTACTAGACAACATGGAAGTGTTAAAAAGCGTGAGAAGCGTTTTAAAACGCATGCGAGCCTTTAGCGATAGCGTGAGGAGCGGTAAAAGATTGGGCTATACCAATCAAGTGATCACTGATATTGTCAATATCGGTATTGGGGGTTCAGATTTAGGCGCTTTAATGGTTTGCACCGCCTTAAAACGCTACGGCCACCCGAGATTAAAAATGCATTTTGTGTCTAATGTGGATGGCACGCAGATTTTAGACGTTTTGGAAAAAATCAATCCAGCCAGCACGCTTTTTATCGTGGCTTCTAAGACTTTTTCCACTCAAGAAACCTTGACCAACGCCCTAACCGCTAGAAAATGGTTTGTAGAAAGAAGCGGCGATGAAAAGCATATCGCTAAGCACTTTGTAGCGGTATCCACCAATAAAGAAGCCGTGCAACAATTTGGTATTGACGAGCATAACATGTTTGAATTTTGGGATTTTGTAGGGGGGCGTTATAGCTTGTGGTCGGCTATTGGCTTATCCATTATGATCTATTTAGGGAAGAAAAATTTTAACGCTCTTTTGAAGGGGGCGTATTTGATGGATGAGCATTTTAGAAACGCCCCTTTTGAAAGCAATTTACCCGTTTTAATGGGGCTGATTGGCGTATGGTATATCAATTTTTTCCAATCCAAAAGCCACTTGATCGCTCCTTATGATCAGTATTTAAGGCATTTCCCTAAATTCATTCAGCAATTGGATATGGAAAGCAATGGCAAACGCATCAGCAAAAAAGGCGAAACCATCCCCTATGACACCTGCCCTGTTGTTTGGGGCGATATGGGCATTAACGCTCAGCACGCCTTTTTCCAGCTCTTGCATCAAGGCACGCATTTAATCCCCATTGATTTTATCGCCTCATTAGATAAAAAGCCTAACGCTAAAGGCCACCATGAGATTTTATTCAGCAATGTTTTAGCGCAAGCGCAAGCCTTCATGAAAGGCAAAAGCTATGAAGAAGCGCTTGGGGAATTGCTTTCTAAAGGCTTAGACAAAGATGAAGCCAAAGACTTGGCCCACCACAGGGTGTTTTTTGGCAACCGCCCCTCTAATATCCTTTTATTAGAAAAGATTTCACCAAGCAATATTGGAGCGTTGGTGGCTCTTTATGAGCATAAAGTCTTTGTGCAAGGGGTTATTTGGAATATTAACAGCTTTGATCAATGGGGCGTGGAGCTTGGGAAAGAATTAGCCGTGCCGATTTTACAAGAATTAGAAGGGCATAAAAGCAACGCTTATTTTGACAGCTCCACTAAGCATTTAATAGAATTGTATAAGAATTACAACCAGTAGGCTTTATCTTACAACAAGATAAAACCTAAAAACAATCAAGCAAAGCTTAACCCCCATTTTCAAGCACTCCGTTCAAAATCATCCGTTAATCATAACGGATTTTAGCGCCATATATTAGCCATTTGAATTTAAAGAGAGTAAATTTTCTACAAATTAATCGTTTTTAGCTTTAAAAAGCTTGACTTTCTCATCATACGCATTATTTTACATATTATAATTACTTCAAAGCTAAGAATAATAAAAATCAAAGAATAGATTTATCTTTAAAAGCATTTGCATTTATCAATCTCATTTTAGGAGGCATGCATGAAAAAGGCAAGTCAGGTTTTATTCTTTGGGGCATTTTTAAGCTCTTCTTTACAAGGTTTTGAAGCTAAGCTCAACGGCTTTGTGGATCAATCCAGCACTATCGGTTTTAACCAGCATAAAATCAATAAAGAAAGAGGCATCTACCCTATGCAGCAATTCGCAACGATTGCGGGCTATTTAGGGCTTGGTTTTAGCCTGTTACCCAAAAAGGTTTCAGACCATGTTCTAAAAGGCAAAATAGGGGGCATGGTGGGATCTATTTTCTATGACGGCACGAAGAAGTTTGAAGACGGATCTGTGGCTTATAACCTCTTTGGTTATTACGATGGGTTCATGGGGGGCTATACGAATATCTTACAAACCGATAGCCTTGAAACACAGAACATGAAACACAACAAAAATGTCCGCAATTATGTCTTTAGCGATGCGTATTTAGAATACGCTTATAAGAATTATTTTGAAATAAAAGCCGGGCGCTATTTATCCACTATGCCTTATAAAAGCGGGCAAACGCAAGGCTTTCAAGTTTCTGGGCAATACAAGCATGCGCGCTTGACTTGGTTTAGCTCTTTTGGGAGGGCGTTCGCTTACGGTTCGTTTTTAATGGATTGGTTTGCCGCACGGACCACTTATAGCGGAGGCTTTACCAAAAACGATAAGGGAGGTTATGATAGCCATGGGCGAAAGGTGCTTTATGGCACGCATGCGGTGCAACTCACCTATAAACCTCATCGTTTCCTCATAGAAGGCTTTTATTACCTTTCGCCTCAAATCTTTAACGCTCCAGGCGTTAAGATTGGTTGGGACTCTAACCCTAATTTTAGCGGCACAGGCTTTCGCTCTGATACAGCTGTCATAGGGTTTTTCCCCATTTACTACCCTTGGATGATCGTTAAATCCAATGGAAGCCCGGTCTATAAATACGACACGCCTGCCACTCAAAACGGGCAAAATCTCATTATCCGCCAACGCTTTGATATCAACAATTACAATGTTTCCATCGCCTTTTATAAGGTCTTTCAAAACGCTAATGGTTGGATAGGCAACATGGGGAATCCAAGCGGTGTGATCATGGGGAGTAACAGCGTGTATGCGGGTTTTACAGGCACAGCCCTTAAAAGAGACGCCGCTACCATTTTCCTTTCTTGTGGCGGCACTCATTTTGCCAAAAAATTCACATGGAAATTCGCCACACAATATTCCAATTCAGTGGTCTCTTGGGAAGCGAGAGCGATGATCTCTTTAGGTTATAAATTCACTGAATACTTGAGCGGTAGCGTGGATCTTGCATATTATGGCGTGTATACTAACAAAGGCTTTAAACCGGGTGAAAACGGGCCTGTGCCTAAAGACTTCCCCGCCCTTTATTCTGACAGGAGCGCATTATACACGGCTCTAGTAGCATCATTTTGATGCTACCCTATGATTATGGTAGGCATCATTTTGATGCTATCTCCCATGATAGGATAAGCGTCTTTTAACGCTGTTTCTCTAATCTTTAAATCATCTTTAAAATTGAGCTTTTAAAAAAGCAAGCGATAGCTTTTTAAAAACCCAAGCAGAAATCCCAAACATCTTTAGTGTTTGCACGCTTCACAAACAGGGTCAAACTTTTTTCTATGGATTTAAAGGGGGTTAAAACCCCTTTTTTATTCAAGCGGCTTTGATGTAGGGCGTTTCAGCTAGCGGCGGGTAAATTTTATTTTTAAAATAAGCGTTTGAGCAAATCCTAACGCTCACTATTAAAACTAGTAGCGCCACAAGCATGAAAAACACGCACAAAATCGCATCAATAGCGTGGTTAAAAAAGGATTTTTGGAGCGTTTTTAGCGTTTTTTCATCGGTAGTGGTAGCCATTTTTTCTTTGATGATTTGCATTTGTGCCACATGCGAAACATTATTCAGCACGCTGTCATTACTCTTTGGCGCCACCTTTAAAATACCGCTATAAAAAGTGATGGATAAAATCAAAACTGCCGGTAAGGCGCTTACCATCGCCCCCTTAAAACGCCCCATTTTAAACAACACCACCGTAACCAACAACAACGCCATGCCCGCTAGCATCTGATTGCTCACGCCAAATAAAGGCCATAGCGTGTAAATCCCCCCTTTAGGATCAATCGTGCCTTGATACAAGAAATACCCCCACCCTGCCACGCACAAAAGAGTGGCAAAAATCCCAGCCTTATAAGAGCTAAGATTACCCAAAGGCTTATAAACATTACCGAGCAAATCTTGGATCATAAAGCGAGCGGTTCGTGTGCCAGCATCCACAGCGGTTAAAATGAACAAAGCTTCAAACAAAATCGCAAAATGATACCAAAACGCCATCACGCTTGAATCCCCTAAAATGTGATACACGATCATCGCTAAACCGATCGCAAAAGTGGGCGCCCCACCGGTGCGGCTCAAAATGGAGCTTTCACCGATGTTTTTAGTCATCTCACTGATTTCTTCAGCGCTGATATTAAACCCCCATGAGCTAATCACTGAAGCCGCATCAGCTATGTCTTTACCGATGCTCACTTCTGGCGAATTGATAGCGAAATAAAGCCCTGGGTGCAAGATCCCTGCGCACACCAGCGCCATAAGAGCCACAACGCTCTCCATCACCATAGAGCCATAGCCCACTAGCCTTGCGTCGCTTTCTTTAGCGAGCATTTTAGGGGTCGTGCCTGAAGAAATTAAAGCATGAAAGCCGCTAATCGTCCCGCAAGCCACCGTGATAAACAAGAAAGGGAACACGCTTCCTGCAAACACAGGCCCACTGCCATCTACAAAGGGCGTGATTTTAGGGATTTGTAAGGGCGGAGCGACAAAAACAATAGCCACAACCAACACCCCTATAACGCCAATTTTTAAAAAAGTGCTTAAATAATCTCGTGGAGCGAGTAAAAACCATACCGGTAAAATAGAAGCCACAAAACCATAGCCCATGATCATCCACGCTAAAGAACTGGCCTCAAAGGTGAATATTGACGCTAATTTAGGATCTAAAGAAATATATTTACCCGCATAAATCGCTATAATCAACAAAATAAAGCCGATAACAGAAACTTCTAAAATCTTATGCGGCCTGAAAAACCGCATGTAAAGCCCCATAAGAATCGCAATGGGAATAGTCATTGCGATCGTAAAAAAACCCCAAGGCGAATGCGCTAAAGCCTTCACCACCACCATCGCTAAAATCGCAATGATAATGAGCATGATCCCTAAAATCCCTAAACTAGCGATCATGCCTACAAATTGACCCATTTCAAGCTTGATCATTTCGCCTAAAGACTTGCCATCGCGCCTAATGGAAGCAAAAAGCACTACAAAATCATGCACGCAACCCCCTAAAACCGAGCCTATCAAAATCCATAGAATAGAGGGCAAGTAACCCATTTGAGCGGCTAATATTGGGCCTACTAAAGGGCCAGCTCCAGCAATAGCGGCGAAATGATGCCCAAAGGTGATCGCTTTATCCGTAGGCACAAAATCCTTTCCGTCATTCCTTATACATGCGGGCGTGGCTCTGCTATCGTCTAGCTTTAACACCCGATAAGCGATAAAATGGCTATAAAAACGATAGCCTATGCTATAAATGCAAGTGCTTGCTACTACAAGCCATAGCGTGTTAATGCTCTCGCCCTTGTGTAAGGCTAACACCCCTAAACAGATCGCCCCTAAAATAGCGGCAAAAACCCAAGCCAAAGAAACTAAACTTTTTTGCATGTCCTCTCCATTTAATGATTATTTAATCATTGTTGTTAATTTCAGCCAGTTTCTTATTATAATTCAAATTTTCTTTGAATAGTGGCAAAACGGCTCATAAACTTCCCGCATAAAGGCTTGGGTTTCCAAACTTCTAACAATTAGGGCAAATAAGAGCTGTTTTTAAACATGATGCTTTAAAGCGTCATTAATTTTAAGGTAAGCGTTATGGCATTAGATTGGGATTTTATGTTTCACTCCATCCCTATGTTTTTTAAGGGGTTAGAACTCACGCTTTATATTTCTTTTTTTGGGATTTTGCTCTCTCTTTTGGTGGGGTTTTTGTGCGCGATCATTTTGTATTTTAAAACGCACTTTATCTCCCCTATCGTCTATATCTATGGCGAAATCGCTAGGAACACGCCCCTACTCATCCAGCTTTTCTTTTTGTATTACGGGTTGAATGAAATCGGTTTGAGCGCTTTAGAGTGTGCGATTTTAGCGTTAGGGTTTTTGGGTGGGGGGTATATGAGTCAAAGTTTTTTGCTTGGGTTTAAGAGCTTGGCTTCCATTCAAAGAGAAAGCGCTTTGAGTTTAGGGTTTGGCCCTTTGAAAATGATGTATTATATTATTCTGCCTCAAAGCTTAAGCGTTTCTATGCCTTCCATAGGGGCGAATGTGATTTTTTTACTCAAAGAAACTTCTGTGGTGGGCGCGATAGCCCTAACCGATATCATGTTTGTGGCGAAAGATTTTATTGGCATTTATTATAAAACGACTGAAAGCCTTTTGATGTTAAGCCTCACTTATTTGATCGCTTTGCTCCCTTTAAGCGTTTTGTTTGTGATCTTAGAGCGCTTCTTTAAAAAGAAAGTGGCTTAAAAATGGGAGTTTTACTAGAATTAGACAACCTTAAGCGTTTGCTAGAAGGGTTTGAGATCACTCTTTTGATCGCTCTTAGCTCTGCGGTTATTTCAATCATTGTTGGAATGCTTTTAGGGAGCTTGATGGCGTTTGGCTCTAAAATAGTGGTTTTGGCGTGTCGTGTGTATTTAGAAAGCATTCGCATCATCCCGCTTTTAGCATGGCTTTTTATTGTGTATTTCGGGTTAGCGAGTTGGTTTGATTTGCATATTAGCGCGGTTTTGGCAAGCATCATTGTTTTTAGCTTGTGGGGGGGTGCTGAAATGATGGATTTGACTAGAGGGGTTTTAACTTCCGTGAGCAAACACCAAGTAGAAAGCGCTCTGGCTTTAGGCTTAGATTCAAAAAAGGTGATTTTTAATATTATTTTCCCTCAAAGCTTTTTGTCTTTATTGCCCTCAAGCCTTAATTTATTCACGCGCATGATTAAAACCACAGCCTTAGTCTCTCTCATTGGAGCGATTGATTTGTTAAAAGTGGGCCAGCAAATCATAGAGCTTAACCTCTTACGCATGCCCAATGCGAGCTTTGTGGTTTATGGCGTTATCTTAATGTTTTATTTTAGTTTATGCTATAGTTTGAGCCTGTATAGTTCCTATTTAGAAAAAAAATTCCAACACATTAGAGGGTAAAATGAGCGCGATTTTAGAAACCAAAGGGTTAAAAAAAACCTATCAAAACCATTTGGTTTTAGACGGCATCAATTTCACTTTAAATAAGGGTGAAGTGGCAGTGATTTTAGGGCCTAGCGGGTGCGGGAAAAGCACTTTTTTAAAATGCCTAAACGGGCTTGAAAAGATTGATGAGGGTGAAATCCTTTTTGAAAACACTAACCTTAATACGCCAACCACTAACTGGAATCAAATGCGCCAAAAAATAGGCATGGTGTTTCAAAATTATGAATTGTTCCCGCATTTAAATGTGTTAGATAATATCTTACTCGCCCCCTTAAAAGTGCAAAAACGATCCAAAGATGAGGTCATTTCTCAAGCCGTAGAACTTTTAAAACGAGTGGGTTTGGAGCATAAACAACAAGCTTACCCTAAAGAATTGAGCGGTGGGCAAAAGCAACGAGTAGCGATCGTGCGTTCTTTGTGCATGCGGCCAAAAATCATGCTTTTTGATGAAGTAACCGCCTCTTTAGATCCCGAAATGGTTAAAGAAGTTTTAGAAGTGATTTTAGAACTAGCCACAACGGGCATGAGCATGGTGATTGTAACGCATGAAATGAAATTCGCGCAAAAAATCGCTCATAAAATCGTGTTTTTTGATAGCGGTAAGATCGCTGAAGAAAACAGCGCTAAAGAATTTTTTAACCACCCGAAATCTCAAAGAGCGCAAAAATTTTTAGAAACTTTCCATTTTTTAGGGAGCTGTTAAATAAAGTTTGCTAAAAAGATAGTTTTAATTTTAAAAAAGGTGGTTTTATGAAAACAAACGGGCTTTTTAAAATGTGGGGGCTATTTTTAGTTTTAATCGCTTTAGTCTTTAGTGCATGCTCTGATAGCCATAAAGAAAAAAAAGACGCTTTAGAAGTCATTAAACAAAGAGGGGTTTTAAAGGTGGGGGTTTTTAGCGATAAGCCTCCTTTTGGATCTGTGGATTCTAAAGGGAAATATCAAGGCTATGATGTAGTCATCGCTAAACGCATGGCCCTTGATTTATTGGGCGATGAAAATAAGATTGAGTTTATTCCTGTAGAAGCTTCAGCTAGGGTGGAATTTTTAAAAGCCAATAAAGTGGATATTATCATGGCTAATTTCACGCGCACTAAAGAAAGAGAAAAAGTCGTGGATTTCGCTAAGCCGTATATGAAAGTCGCTTTGGGGGTGATTTCTAAAGATGGGGTCATTAAAAATATAGAAGAGTTGAAGGATAAAGAGTTGATTGTGAATAAAGGCACGACAGCGGATTTTTATTTCACTAAAAATTACCCCAATATCAAACTTTTGAAATTTGAACAAAACACAGAGACTTTTTTAGCCCTTTTAAACAATAAGGCTACCGCTCTAGCTCACGATAACACTTTGTTGCTCGCTTGGATAAAACAACACCCTGAATTTAAATTAGGCATTACAAGCCTTGGTGATAAGGATGTGATCGCTCCAGCGATTAAAAAGGGCAACCCTAAGCTTTTAGAATGGTTGAACAACGAAATTGATTCCCTCATTTCTAGCGACTTTTTAAAAGAAGCTTATCAAGAGACTTTAGAGCCTGTTTATGGCGATGGAATCAAACCGGAAGAAATCATTTTTGAATGATTTTTTAGGCTTTGATTTCTTGACAGAGTGCGTTTTTGTTGCTAAAATAGCGGTTTTGTGATCTTTTTGTTTTTCATTTTGGGATATATTTGTTTGATTTTACATTGAAAGGATTGTTGATGAATCATTTTTATAAGCGTTGTTTGAAATTTTCATTAATGGGGTTGCTAGGGCTTTTGAGCGTTCAGCTTAATGCCAGGAGTTTTGTTGATGGGGATTTAGACATTCAAAAATTCAGCTATGAAGATTCTCTGCTTAAAAAGGGAGATCCTAATGGTGCACATAAGGTGCAGGTGCGAGATTATAAAGGCAAAATGCAAGAAGCTGAGATCCACTCAGAAATACGCATTGCGCTTAAACCGGGGGTTAAAAAAGAAGTTAAAAAAGGCAAAATTTATAGCGCTCAAATCAATGATGGCATGTGCTATGCTTTTAGAATGCTCCAAACCGGCGATAATACCACAGGTCTTGATTCTAAAGAGTTCCCCAAGCAAAGTCGTGAAAAAAAAGGGCGAGTGATCACTTTAATCGGTAAAGATGAAGTGCCTTATCTTATTTTAGAAACCGATTGCCAAGTGGGTGATATTGCAAAGATCTCTTTGGTGGGTAATTTTGATGGCACTGGGTTTCTTACGGAATATAAATTCAAAGACGCTAAACCCATTTACTAGTCTTTATTCTTCGCTTCATTCTTAAAATCTCTTAATCTTTTGTGGTTAGGAGGTTTTTCTTATTCATTGCGGATATTTTTGATCGCATCTTAAAAATTTTAAAAACCCTATTTGTGTTTTTGCCTCAAGTTGTTAAAAAAGCTCTGTCCTCATCAAATACTGACAAATAAAACCTTTTATAGAGTGCTTGCTTGATTAAAGTCAAGTTCTTTATTACTGATTTTTAAAACAAGATAAAAGAAAGGAAAGAAGAAAGAAACCCCCCCCTTTTTTTAGGAGTTTTCTTCTTGCTTATACCCTTTAAGCGCAAAGAAGAGGATATAAAAATAGCACAACAACGGCACACCATAAGCGTAGAGCAAATTTGATTCGGTCGCTGTGAGCATGTCTGTAACCGCACCTTGAATGGGGGGGATTAACGCTCCTCCCACAATCGCCATGCTAATCACCCCAGAAGCCTTGGAAGTGAGATGCCCTAAATTGAGCGTGGCCAAAGAAAAGATGGTAGGGAACATGATAGAGTTGAAAAAGCCCACAAAAGTCAGAGCGAATAAAGCGATCTTGCCTCCAATGATAATGGCTAAAGCGATAAGCACGATAGAGCTTAAAGCGTTGAAAGCCAGGTATTTATTAGGGGCGATTTTATTCATCAAAACACTGCCTAAGAAACGGCCCACCATCGCGCCTCCCCAATAATACACCAAGTAATGCGCGCTTGATTGAGGGTCTAAATTCAAAAGCTTTTCAAAGCTTAGCACCAAGAATGAGCCAATCGCCACTTCTCCCCCCACATAAAAAAAGATCCCCAAAGCCCCAAAAACAAAGTGTTTGTGCGAAAACAGGCTTTTTTGCGTCGTTTCTTTAGGCATTTCTTTTTCCACATCAGGCAATTTCAAAAGATACATGATGAGCGCTAAAAGAAGCGAAAACACCGCCAAGCCCAAATAAGGCATTTGAACGCTTTTAGCGTCCGCTAATTTATCTATCAAACTTGCATTATCGCTCATTTTAGTCGTGCTAAAAATCAACAAGCTCCCAAAAATAGGCCCTAAAGTCGTGCCAAGCGAATTGAACGCCTGGACTAAAACCAAATTTCTGGCCTCTTTACCTTTAGAAAGCAAGGTTACAAAGGGATTACCAGCGGTTTGCAAGCACACAATCCCGCTCGCTAAAATAAACAACGCTCCTAAAAAAAACCCATAGGAGCCAAAATGCGCCGCCGGATAAAACAACGCGCACCCGCTCGCTGTGATCACAAAACCAAGCACCACGCCAAAAGGGTAGCCGATTTTACTGATCACATTCCCAAAAACGCCTCCCATGATGAAATACGCCCCAAAAAAGCAAAATTGAATGAGTGAAGCTTCAAAATAGGTCAAGTCAAAAATGGGTTTTAAATGCGGGATTAAAATGTCGTTTAAAACCGTGATAAAACCCATTAGAAAGAATAGCGCTGTCAAACTCCCCAGCGCCAGAGTGTTAGAAGTTTTTTGCATACCTTCTCCTTTTTTATTGAGTTGATATAATAATAATGATATTGCAATTATTTTAAGATAATAATCTGTCTAAACAAAGAAAAAGAGGTATGAAATGGGTAAAAAATGCAAAGCCCCTTAAAAAGAGCTTAACGAAAGATAAATACAGAAACAGAAATGATGCAGAGAATGATGATGCCTGAATTGAGGGCTTTAAAGTCTTTTTGGACTAGTTTGATGATACCATAAGACAAAAAGCCAAAAGCTAAGCCATCGGCAATGGAGAAGGTTAAAGGCATCATCACCACGGTTAAAAAAGTGGAAACGCTAATGGCCATGTCTTTAAAATTCACGCCCTCTAACACGCTAAACATCAAAACCCCTACTACCACTAGCACCGGATAAATCGCATTGCCAGGAATGGCTTTTAAAAGAGGCAAGCAAAAGAGCGTTAAAACAAAAAATAATCCGGTAAAAACCGCTGTAAGCCCTGTGCGTCCTCCCTCTTCAACCCCACTCGCGCTTTCTATAAAAGCTGTCGTGGTAGAAACGCCCACCACCGCACTCCCTAAAGAAGCCACCGCATCCGCTTCTAAAGTCCTTTCCAATTCCTTATTTTTTTCTTCATCATTGAAAAAATCAGTCTTGTGGCCAATCCCTGCAAGCGTGCCTAAAGAATCAAACAAATCGGTTACAAAAAAAGTGATGATGACTGGCACTAACGCTAAAGTGAAAGCCCCACTCGCATCAAAAAAAATGCCCTTAAAGTCTAATTGAAAGGCGATAGGGCCAATGCTAGCGGGCATGGAAAAAAACTCGCTAGGGTAAGGGGCTAGCTTTAAAACCCATGCGAGAATGGAAGTGATTAAGACCGCTATAATGAAAGAACCCCTGATTTTGAGCGTGTAGAGTGCAAAAGTTAGAATGATCCCCACAACCCCCAATAACACATGCGGATCGCCAAAATCGCCTAAGGTTACAAGCGTAGCCTTATGGGTAACGACGATATGCATTTCTTTAAGACCAATAAATGCGATAAAAGCCCCTATCCCCGCGCTCACCGCACGCCTTAAATCGCTAGGAATGCTTCGCATGACCCAACTTCTAAATTTAGTGAAAGACAAAATCACAAAAATCGCTCCCGAGAGCGCTACGATGCCTAAAGCGCTCTGCCAAGGGAGTTTTAGCCCTTGAACCAACCCAAAGCTAAAATAAGCTGACAGCCCTAAGCCCACGCTCATAGCGATGGGAGTGTTTGCCCATAACCCGTTAAACACGCTCGATAAGATAGTGATAATGGCAGTCGCGCTCAAAAGGGCTTCATAAGGCATGTTGGCGTGAGAAAGGATAAGAGCGTTTAAGGGCACGATGTAAATCATGGTGATAAAGGTCGTTAAACCCGCTCTAAACTCGGTGGCAATGTTCGTGTTGTGTTCTTTAAGCTTGAAAAACCCCATGTTAGATAACTCCTTACTATTTGGTATAGATTAATTTAATAAGGGGCTTTGGGGTTATGCTAGCACTATTTTATTTTAAATTGCCTTAAGACGCTTGATTGTGTTGTTTCAATCAAAAGAAGTGAGTAAAAAACCCTTTTTTTAGAAAAACTCCGCTAAAAAATAATCGTTTTAATAAAAATCGCAAAAAAGCTCATCTTGTAAGGTAATTTCACTCTTTAGTGGTTTTTGAGAGCGTTTTTTAAATTTGAAAAGATTGTTGCAAAATAACCCCCATAAGAGCGATTATGGGGGTAAATTCTAAAAAGGAGTTTGCCATGGAAAACTAAAAACGAAAAATAAAAATGGCGGAAACATTATACCTTAAAATTTCATTTTTGGGTTTAATTTATTATTTTTTGAAAATTTTTAGCTTTAGAGATTTTTTAAAGCCCCCCTTTTTTTGAAAAAGAGGGTTTTTAATAAGCAAACACATAATTGAGATACACGCTATAAAGCCTTCTATATTCTAGTTTGGTGTCTAGAAAAGAATAGTAATTCGTGTTAATGGTAGGGATTTTCACGCCCAATTCCATGCCATGTTGAGCCGCATGATGGCTATCTTTTTTCTTAGGCCTAGCGAGATTGGTTCTCAAGCCCAAATTGAATAAAAATTGGAAATTAGCCGTATTCACTTTAGCGCTATAGACATTGCTGATGGTTTTTAAATTCACAAATTGAGAATTAAGCCATGAAGTCCCAGCTAAGGCGATTCCTCCAAAAAGCCCCACTGAAATCTGGTTATTCTTGCCTAAAAAGTTGGTTTTTTTATCGTTGATGAAATTAAACAATAAATCGCTACCCACCCCATAAGTCCACACATCAGAAGCCGAGTTAAAGAAGCTGGATTTGATATAGGTATGGTTGTAGTCAAAAAAGCCGTAATACCTTAACCCCCACCTCCTTTTTTGACCAAAGAATTGTTTATAACCCGCTTGCACCCCAAAGCCATTCAAGGCACCGTTATTCGTGGTTGAAGAAGCGATCATGCCCATATTCCTAAAAGGGTTGTTGCCAAGTTCTTGAATAAGGGTGTTGGCTAGGGTTTGCGCTTGATTGATTTGAGGCGTTTGGTTGTTAAAATCAGCGGCGCTTGTTTTTAATGAAGACAGAGTTTCTTCCACGCCAGCGCACCCGTTCCCCCAATTGTTCTTTTGATTTTGCATTGTCATATTCGCACTGCTTATAGCGCTCGCATCGCATTTCCCTATGTAGTCTTTAAGATAACCTGAAGAAAGTTTGTTAAAATCGCTCTCCACTTGATTGGCCAGTTTTAAAATTTCTGCTTGAGATTGCGCGTTTTTAAGCATTTTTTGAGCTAAAGCCGTAAGACTGCCAGGGGTGTTAAGGTTGAGATTTTGGGGTTGTGTGATATTTTTGGGTTGGTTGGCACTGAGTTGTTGGGTTTCTTGAACGATTTTTTGAGCGTTACTAATCATGTCTGAAGCGGCACTAAACTCCGCACCAAAAGTCGCACATGAATTTTTGCCACCACCGGCTGTTTGCCATAAAGGGGTGTTTGTAGTAGCTTGGCCACTACTTCCACTACTAGATTTCGCTATCAACATGGGGCAATAATCTTTAAGGGTATTGACAATCGTTTGCGCTTGAGTCAAAAGATTTTGTGCATCATTAGTCGTATCAATCACAGAAGTTGTCGTTTTAGTTTCGTTGTTACTGCCTTGTTGATCCACCGAAGTGGTCACATGCGCTTCTAATTTGTCGCCTTTGCTTGTTAAAGGGGCGAGTCCGGATTCTTTTAGAGCTTTTGAAAGGATTTGATAGGCTTCATGGATTGCTTCGTATTGCTTAATGGATAGAGAAGAGTTTTTGGCTGCTGGCAAAAGATTCGTGCCAATATCATTTTGAACTTGGCCATTAGGTTTTATGGAGCCACCGCAATTGATTTTAGTGCCGTTGCCATTCTCATCGGTGTAGTGGAAATTTTTGTGTCCTTCTTGTGGCGCTTTCACATAGCCTCCGCACACGACTGCATAGCCGATGCTATTCCATAGCCCTAGCACGGATCTCAGCGCTAAAAGCGTGGCTTGATAAGCGGGGGATTGGGTCGTCCCACTGGTTAATTTCTTGGCGCGTTCGTTCAAATTATTAACCGCTTGATTGATCGCTTGCGCGCTTGTCTTTGAACCTGAGCCATCATTGTTGGTTAAAAGCTTGTTCAAGTTTTCATAAGCGTCTGAAAGCTTTTGAATCTTGTCGGCGTTTTTCACTTTTTGAACCGCTTCACCGATTTGATAGCCCACGCTTAAAAAAACGCCGTTGTCTTCAGCATGGAGCAATGACGCCGCAAGAGTTAGAGAAAGTAGAATCGTTTTTTTCGTTTTTTTCATAAAATGTTCCTTAAAGTAATGTTTTATTGCAAAAAATGTATCAAAATGAGAATTTATTTACAATGAGTTTAATTTTATCATAAATTTATTGGATTTCAAAAAAAGTTTTAGGGTGTTTTGATGCGCTCAATCAAGCTTTTAAGAGTGTTTTTAATTGATTGGGATTTGGTTTTAGAAAGATTGTTGTAAAATAAACACCCCCATAAGTGCAATTATGGGGATAAATCCATAAAAGGAGTTTGTCATGGCTACCAAACATGGCAAAAACTCTTGGAAAACATTATACCTTGAAATTTCGTTTTTGGGGTGTAAAGTTGTTGTTTTATTGAAGCGGTAGTTTTATAAAACGAAGTTTCTGTAAAACGATAGCTTTAGTTTTTCAAAAGTTCCCTTAAGGCTTTTAGCTTTAAGGGTTTTCCTTAAAAGTTTATCCTTAACTTATGGGGGCAACAAAAAAGGCTAACTCATCATCTCTAAAGCCAAAATTATCATGTTATCAAAGCTTTCTACCCTTTCTTTAGGGCTTAAGGCTTCTTTAGTGATTAAATGATCCGAAACTGAGCATAAGCATAAAGCCTTAGCGTTCAATTCCATCGCCGTGGCGTATAACCCTGCCGCTTCCATTTCAATAGCCAAGTGGTTGTATTGGGCCATTAAATCAAAGGCATGCGTTTCAAAAGAATAGAAAAAATCGCTTGAAAAAACATTGCCCACTTTCAAATCAATACCCAAACGCTTTGCTGTTTGATACGCTCTTAAACTCAATTCAAAATCAGGCGTTGCGCTCAAATCGTGGTTCAAAAAACGCACCCGATTGGTTTTAGAATCCGTTGAAGCTCCAGTGGCCATGATAATGTCTTTCAAGCCAACTTTTGGGCTAATCGCCCCGCAAGTGCCAATCCTTAAAAGCTCTTTAACCTGATAGGTTTTAATGAGTTCGGTAACATAAATCGTGCATGACGCAATGCCCATGCCATGCCCCATTAAAGAAATCCCCTTACCCTTATACTTCCCGCTAAAGCCTAGCATGTTACGCACATTCGTGATCTCTTTAGCGTCTTGTAAAAATTTTTTTGCAATGTAGTTCACCCTTAAGGGATCGCCGCATAAAAGGCATTGAGGATAAAAATCGCCGATTTTAGCGTTGATGTGAGGGGTCATGATTGTCCTTTAAAGTTTAATAAGTTTTTGCCATAATCTAAGGGGCTTAATCCCAAAAAATGAGCGATACTTTGCCCAATATCCGCAAACGACTCGCTCTTGCCTAAAAAGGCTGGTTGTAAATCTTTATGATAGAACAAAACAGGAATGTATTCTCGTGTGTGATCGGTGCCTTTAAAGCTGGGATCGCACCCATGATCGGCGCAAAGAATGAGCAAATCGTTTTCCCTTAAATTTTCTAAAACCTCTTTTAAACGCGTATCAAAATACTCTAAAGCGTTAGCATACCCGCTAATATCGCGCCGATGCCCATAATCGCTATCAAAATGCACAAAATTCGTAAAAATCAAGCTGTTGTTTGGGGCGTTTTTGACTCGCTCCAAAGTAACATCGCATAATTCCATTAAACTACCGGCTTTGAACTTTTGAGTGATCCCCACATGAGCGTAAATATCAGCGATTTTTCCAATGCTGATGACTTCGCCTCGCTTTTCTTCAATGAATGTTTCAAAAAGCAATTTTTTATGGGGCTTTATCGCATAGTCTTTGCGATTGGCGGTGCGTTTGAAATTCTCTCTATTGGTGCCAATAAAGGGGCGTGCGATCACTCTGGCGATCTTTAAAGGCTCTAAAATTTGAAACGCTTCTTCACAAAGGGCGTATAAATTATCCAGCCCAAACTTTTCTTCATGCGCAGCGATTTGAAACACCGAATCCGCTGAAGTGTAAAAAATGGGGTATAAAGTTTCTAAATGCTTTTCGCCTAAATCTTTAATGATTTCCGTCCCTGATGCGTGGCAATTCCCTAAATAGCCCTTAATCTTAGCTTTGTGCATGATTTCATCTAAAATTTCTTTAGGAAACGAATGGGTTTTGTCTTTAAAATACCCCCATTCAAAAAGAACGGGCGCGCCCATCATCTCCCAATGCCCAGAAATCGTATCCTTAGCGCTAGAAAGTTCTTGCGCATAAGCGTAAGCCCCTATTAAATTGGGTTGTGGTTGGAAACCCAAAGGCAATTCATTTGCGGCTTCTAAAGCGCTCAACCCTAAACCCAAACCCTCTAAATTGGGCAGTTTCAAAGCCCCATTGCGATCGTTAGAATTAGCCAGGTTATTGAAACAAGCCTTAGCGATATTGCCTAAAGTGTTCGCCCCCAAATCGCCAAAATCCTTAGCGTCTTCACTAGCCCCTATACCAAAAGAATCCAATAATAAGATTACCACTCTTTTTTGCATGCCTTATCCTTTTAATTGGCGCTTAACCCTATGAATAACCCGGCGATAGTCGCGCTCATGAAATTAGAAAGCGTGCCTACAAGCACCGCTTTTAAAGCAAGCCTGGCAATGAAGTCTTTCTTTTTAGGCACTAAACTGCCAAGCCCCCCAATGAGCATGGCGACTGAGCTTAAGTTAGCGAATCCGCACAACGCAAAAGTGATGATCGCTTTGGTTTTCTCGCTCAAGATTAAAGGAGGGTTATCGCCCAAATAAGGTAGTAACTGCATATAGCCCACAAATTCATTGAGCGCGATTTTAATGCCTATGATTTCCCCGGCAATCCCGGCTTGGCTCCAAGGAATGCCTAACATAAAGGCCAAAGGTTTTAAAAGCGTGCCTAAAACCACCCCTAAAGACAAATGCTCCATGCCTAAAAATCCCCCTACAACCCCTAAAAGCCCGTTAATGAGCGCGAGCATCCCCACAAAGGCTAAAAGCATCGCCCCCACATGCAAGGCTAAATGAAGCCCTGTGCTTGCCCCATTAGCGATAGCTTCTATAATATTGACATGCTCTTCTGCAGAAACATCTGCATGGCTAGAAATGGTTTCGTTTTGCGGGTAAATGATTTTAGCGAACAACAACCCCCCAGGAGCGGACATAAACGATGCGGCGATTAAATAAGGCAAAGGAATGCCCATGCTCGCATACCCGGCTAACACAGGCCCCGCAACGCTAGCCATGCCCACGCACATGACCGCAAAAATCTCTGAATCGCTCATGCTTTTCAAATAAGGCTTAATGACTAAGGGTGCTTCGGTGTGCGCTACAAAAATATTAGCCGCTGCGCTCATGCTTTCTGCTTTAGAAGTGCCTAAGCATTTTTGCAACGCCCCACCGATGAGGTTGATCACTAAAGGCATGATTTTTAAATAATATAGAAGTGAAATCAAACTAGCAAAAAAGATAATGATCGCTAAAACGTTGATCGCAAAGATAAAGCCTCCTATCCCTTGATCGCCCTTAGCGTTTGGAGCGAGATTGCCAAATAAAAAGCGCACCCCCTCATAGCCGTAACCAATCACGCTTTGTATGCCGCTAGCTAAACCCTGCAGTATTTCTCTGCCCAAAGGCACATATAAAGCCAACGCCCCTAAAGCCACTTGAATCACAAAGGCGCTGACAATCGTGCGATAATTTATAGCCCTTTTATTGCCAGAAAACACCCAAGCAATAAGAAAAAGCACCGCCATCCCTACAACACTAAAAAGAGAGCTAAAAATCATCGTCAAATCCCTAATGTTAAGAAATTAAAAGATGCAACGCTATTGTAGTTTAGGTTTGCTAAAAAAAAGATTAAACGAAGATTAAATCAAATCATGGTGTCAAGAGGGGGACTTGAACCCCCGACCTCCGGCTTATGAGACCAGCACTCTAAACCAGCTGAGCTACCTTGACGCAAGCAAAATACAAAGCAAAAAAATAAAGAATAAGATTATACAAAAAATTTTCTTAAAAATCCATTAAAAATCCATTAAACTTTTATTATCAATCCTACTTTCCTAAATTAATGATAAAAATTAGAGATTTTCTTGTAAAATAACCCGCATGTTTAAGAAAATTTTTCCATTAGCGTTAGTGTCGTCGTTGCGGTTTTTAGGGCTTTTTATCGTTTTGCCCATCATCAGTTTGTATGCGGATAGTTTCCATTCAAGCAGTCCCTTGCTCGTGGGTTTGGCTGTGGGTGGGGCGTATCTTGCGCAAATCATTTTTCAAACCCCCATGGGCATTCTTAGCGATAAAATCGGCCGTAAAGTGGTCGTTATGGTGTGCTTGTTGTTGTTTTTAATTGGCTCGTTAGTGTGCTTTGTGGCGAACGATATTATCACGCTCGTTATCGGGCGCTTCATTCAAGGCATGGGGGCTTTAGGGGGGGTCGTTAGCGCGATGGTGGCTGATGAAGTGAAAGAAGAAGAGCGCACCAAAGCGATGGCGATCATGGGGGCGTTTATTTTCATTAGCTTTACCATAAGCATGGCCATAGGCCCTGGGGTTGTGGCGTTTTTGGGGGGGGCAAAATGGCTATTCTTGCTCGCGGCGATCTTAACCTTATTGAGTTTGTTGATGCTTTTAAAAGTCAAAGACGCCCCCAAAATTTCTTACCAAATCAAAAACATAAAGGCTTACCAACCCAACTCTAAAGCCTTATATCTTTTATACATAAGTTCTTTTTTTGAAAAAGCGTTCATGACGCTTATTTTTGTATTAATCCCTTTAGCCTTAGTGAATGAATTCCATAAAGATGAAAGCTTTTTGATCTTGGTGTATGTGCCTGGAGCTTTATTGGGGGTTTTAAGCATGGGAATAGCGAGCGTTATGGCTGAAAAATACAATAAGCCTAAAGGGGTGATGCTTTCTGGCGTATTGTTGTTTATTATGAGTTATTTGTGCTTGTTTTTAGCCGACTCTAGCTTTTTGGGTAAATATTTATGGCTCTTTATTGTTGGAGTAGCGTTTTTCTTTATTGGTTTTGCCACCTTAGAGCCGATCATGCAATCTTTAGCGTCTAAATTCGCTAAAGTGCATGAAAAGGGCAAGGTTTTAGGGCAATTCACTACTTTTGGCTATTTAGGGAGCTTTGTTGGGGGCGTGAGCGGAGGGTTAAGCTATCATCATTTAGGCGTTTCTAACACAAGCTTAATTATTGTAGCTTTAGGGCTTATTTGGGGACTATCGCTCTTTTTACTCAACAACCCTTCCAAGCAAAAAAATGTCTATTTCCCCTTAGACGCTTACAATGAGGAACAATTTGAAACTTTAGAGGATAAAATCATTGAATGGTATGTTAATATTAGCGAAGAAATCATTATTGTGAAATATAATTCCGATCACATTAGCGAAGAAGAAATCATTCGCTTAGCGCAAAACTTTAGAAAATAAAACAATTAAGGATCAAAAATGGCCTATGAAATTTCTAAAAAAGTCTTACACATTGTAGGCAAGACAAACGCCACTTACAAACTCATAGAAGAAGGCGATAAAATCTTGTTAGGATTGAGTGGGGGCAAGGATTCTATCATGCTCGCGTGCATCTTAGCCAGGATGCAAAAACATGCCCCTTTCAAATTTGATTTTAAAGCGGTTACCGTGCATTATGGTTTGGGCGAAAATTTAAAATGGTTGAGCGATTTGTGCGAAGAACAAGGCATTGAGCATGAGATCATTTACACCCAAATCGCTGCCACGATCAACGAAAAACGCCGTGAAAAAAGCTCGTTTTGTTCGTTTTGCTCTCGTTTGAGGCGAGGGACTTTGTATTCTAAAGCTTTAGAGGAAGGCTATAATAAAGTCGCTATCGCACACCATTTAGATGATGCGGTGGAGAGCTTTTTTATGAATTTCACTTATAACGGGAGTTTGAGGAGCATGCCCCCCATTTATAGGGCTGAAAACGGCTTATTGGTGATCCGCCCTTTGATTAAGGTTCGAGAAGCCAGTAGCATTCATTTTGTCACTTCTCAAAATATCCCGGTTGCCCCTGATTGCAACTGCCCAGCCAAGCAACCCACCTCTGATAAGCCTCCTATCGCGCGATTAGCCACTAAAAATTTCTTAAAAGAAATGCAAAACTTGCACCCTCGTTTCTTTGACAGCTTAGAGAATGCGTTCAATAATGTCCAAGCGAGCAGCTTTAGCGACGCTAAGTATTTAGACGCTTAAGCTTTTTTGTTAAGCATTTTGATCGCAATCGTGAACAATACCCCTTCAAAAATAGCCGCCATGAGCAGCGCGTAGTAGGTGTTTTGCGAGATCGCTTGTGCTTTTAAGCCTACTGCTGCGGTGGTTACTAAAAAAGTTAAAGGCATAGAAGCCCCTAAAGCAAATGAAAACAAATGCTTAGCTTCTTTAAAGTATTTGCGCCACAATAAGGTTGAAGTGATTAAGTGCAAACTCAACATCGCTATGACAATCAATATCCCTTGGAGAATCAAATGCGGGTTTAAAAACACTAATTTTAAGTCTAAAGTGGAGCCTACATGGATGAAAAACAAAGGCACAAAAAACCCAAAACCCACATCATTGAGCTTGTGGATCAATTCTGATTTGTGAGGGAAGAAAGTAGAAACGACTAACCCCGCCAAAAACGCCCCCAAAACCATTTCTATTTTGAGCCACACCACGATCGCAACCAAGGAAAAAAAGAGCATGAGCGAAAAACGCACGTCTTGGTTAAACTGACTGCTTTTAGGCATCACAAAAAGCTTTAAATGCGGAAACCACCAAAACAAAGTCTTAAAGATTTGAAACGCCACGATAATTAAGATTAAAAAAACAATGAGAATGCCTAAATCTTTAACCAAATCCATGCCCAAACCATGCGAATACACCCCATCCACGACCACCAAACCAAAAATGCTTAACAATTCCCCAATAACGCCCACTTTTAAAACCAAATCAAGCCACAAAATCTCTTTACGATAATCTTTAACTAAAGTCATGATCATGCCCAAACTAATGATAGGGAAAATCACCATAAAAATAGGCTCTAAATTAAGGCTAAAAGTAAGGATGAATGAAAGCGTGTATAAGATCAACAGATAAGCAAAAATGCGTTTTAAAAGAGAAACCCCTAATTTTTTGAACAAATAAATTTCCACTTCCAAACCGCATAAAAACATTAAAAACAAAAAGCCAATTTCAGACATGATTTCAAAGCCTTTGGTTGGCTCAATAAAACCCACATACGCCCCAACAGACCCGAATAAAATCTCCACGACCGTGATAGGCAAACGAGAGATTCTAGACACATAAGGGGCTATCACGATTAAAAGCATAATGAGCGCGAAAGTGAAAAATTCTGCATGCATGTCTTAATTTTACCTTATTTATTGATTAAGTTTTCAAAATAACGAGATTTTGCTCTTTATAAGTGGTGAAAACCCCTTTTTTGATTTCATAATAAGTTACCCCTAACGCTACCAAAAACGCTAAAAATTGTGCGATAGGGTAAGTTACCCAAACCCCATTAATCCCATAAAAATGACTTAAAATCGGCAATAGGATAACGATAAACCCCAGCGTGTGCGAAAGGGTGATGATAAACGAACTTTTAGTGCGTTGGATGGATTGGAAAAACACCGCGCACAACAAATTCATGCCTAAAAAAACATAGCCAACGTAGTAAATATTCATCGCCCTTTTAGTCTCTTGCATAAAGAGTGCGTCTTGCTCGCTTGGCTGTAAATAAAGCTTGATTAAAAATTCATCTAAAAAATAATAAGCGCCATAGAAAAAAATCCCTATACAAAACGCCGCTTTCAAACCAAAGACAAACACGGCTCGCACGCGCTCTAAATTTCTAGCCCCATAGCTAAAGCTCGCAATCGGTTGGATGCCTTGAGAGATCGCAAACAAAGTCGTAAAAAAGATAATCGCATTATACATAACGATCCCATACATGCTCACAAACCTTTCCCCTGCAGTGTGCATGATAGCGGTATTAAACAATAAAATCATAATAGAAGCGCTAAATTCCGCCGTGCTTTGAGGCACACCGCTTTTAGCTGAAGAAATGACCGAAGACAAAGAAAATCGTTTGATGAAATACAACTGCCCTTTTTTGCGCCAAAAATGCTGCATTAAGACTAAAACCCCTATCGCATGCCCTATCACGGTGGCTATCGCGCTGCCTTGAACCCCCACTTCCAACACAAAAATAAACCAGTAGTTGAAAAAGATATTCGCTAACGATCCAATCAGCATCGCCACCATCGCTAAAACGGGCCGTTTGTCATTCACCACAAAGACATCCGCTAAAGGGTGCAAAACCATAAAAACAGAGCCCATTAAAATGATTTCAATATAGCGTTTAGACATGCTCAATAAAGCATCATTGCTCCCAAAAAAACGCGCGATAGTTTCGCTAAAAGGCAGTAGCACCATGCTCAAAATAAAGGCGCTTATAGCGACAAAATAAAACACGCTGCTAAACACAAGCCTAGCCCTATGGGTTTTATTTTGACCTAAAAAATACCCCACAATGCTCGCTGCCCCAAAACCAAAAAGCAATTCATACGCTATTAAAGCCGGGAAAATAGGCCATGCGATATTGACCGCAGCGATAGCTTCTTTACCCAGTTTCTTGCCCACAAACATGCCATCTATCATAGAGTAAGTGGAAAGTGAGATCATAGAAAAAGCTAAAGGGATAAAATAATAAAAAAAGAGCTTTCTTATCGAATCTTTATGCAAATCAATCTTTTTTTTGAGCATTTAAACCACACACCGCTTAAAATTTATGACAAATTTTTCTATTTTAACATAAAAAGAGAGACAATCTATCCGTTAGCGCAGTTGGATTCAAGCCGTATCATTAAATTTTAAAAATGGTTTTTAACGCAAAAGGGATTTTCCTTTATTGGGCTAATCCTTTTAACGCTCTTTATGTTTTTTTAAACTTTATCGTAATGAATCTAAGCCAAAATAGCGCCAACAACCCCAAAGCCCCACCCACAAAGCCAATATACCCTAGCCCTAATTGGTGGATCACAATACTGCCAAACAGCGCTCCTGATCCAATCCCCACATTATAGCTCCCCGAAAAAATCGCGCTCGCGACATCCGTGGCATCGGGTGCGAGCTGCAACACCCTCATTTGCAACGCAATGGTGAGTGAAGTGATCCCAATCCCCCACAAGAAAATCTGCAAAAAGATCACCCACTCCAAGTTTTTAAACAAAAAAAGCAAGAGTTGCGGGCAAATGACTAAAACCATTGCAAAAGCGATAAATTTTCTTGAATTTTTCGCGTACAAACGGCCGAATAAAAAACTCCCTGCCATGCCTGCTAACCCAAACACAAACAGCATTAGCGTCGTAATGTCAGGAGAAAATTGGCTGATTTGAATGATAAAAGGCTCAATATAGCTATAAGTGGTGAAATGCCCAGAAATAACCATGATCACAAGCAAATAAATCCCCATTAACAGCGGCCGTTTCATTAATATAGGGACACTTGCGAGCGTGCCGGCGTTTTTACTCGGCAAAGGCGGGAGCAATTTCCACATGAGCAACGCTATAAGAGTCGCAACGCCCCCAATCACGCCAAAAGTGGATCGCCAATCTAGAATTTGCCCGATGATCCTCCCAAGCGGTAACCCCAAAATCATCGCTAACGAACTCCCTAACGCTAACAACCCTAATGCCTGTTGTTTTTTGTTTCTTGGTGCGACACGAATGACTAAAGAAGCCGTGATGGACCAAAAAATAGAGTGGGCAAAAGCGATACCTATGCGAGAAATGAGTAACACCCAAAAATTCCACGCTAGCGCTGAAAGGATATGACTAGCAATAAAAAGGGCAAAAAGAAAGAGCAGTAAGCGTTTCCTTTCAATCTTAGCGCTAAGCAGCATCAAGGGCAATGATCCAAGAGACACCACCCATGCATAAGCAGTGATCATAAGCCCCACTGTCGCGCTCTCCATTTCAAAACTTTTCGCAATATCTGATAACAATGCGACAGGGACAAACTCCGTGGTGTTAAAAATAAACGCCGAAAGCGAAAACACAAAAACCCGCACTAAAGCGAATCTTTGATACGATTGTTTGGTCATCATCATTTAAATCTTAAGGGGTTAAATTTTATTCAATTTGAAAACCTAGAATATAAGACAAAAATTTTAACCGCTTGTAAATTAAGGGCTGATTGAAACAAATATTCTCGCTCTATAGGCGCATTAATTTAATAAAGTTGTTACTATATAAAACAGAATTTAAAATCATTTTCAACTTTTAACCAATCTATTTTTTGTAACTGCGGTCATTGTTGATTAAGCGCTAAAATTAAGCTATTGCCTTTTTAATAATTTTAGAATTTTAAAATAAAGGATAATTAAAATGAAAAAAACTTTTTTGATCGCTTTAGCGCTAGTGGCTTCTCTTATAGGCGCTGAAAACACCAAATGGGACTATAAAAATAAAGAAAATGGCCCGCACCGCTGGGACAAATTGCACAAAGATTTTGAAGTCTGTAAAAGCGGTAAAAGCCAATCGCCCATTAACATTGAGCATTACTACCACACGCAAGATAAAGCCGATTTGCAATTCAAATACGCCGCTTCTAAACCTAAAGCGGTCTTTTTCACTCATCATACTTTAAAAGCTTCGTTTGAGCCGACTAACCACATCAATTATAGAGGGCATGATTATGCGCTGGATAATGTGCATTTCCACGCCCCTATGGAGTTTTTAATCAATAATAAAACCAGGCCTTTGAGCGTGCATTTCGTGCATAAAGACGCTAAAGGGCGCTTATTAGTCTTAGCGATTGGGTTTGAAGAAGGGAAAGAAAATCCTAATCTTAATCCCATTTTAGAAGGCATTCAAAAGAAACAAAATTTTAAGGAGGTGGCTTTAGACGCTTTCTTACCAAAAACTATCAATTACTACCATTTTAACGGCTCTCTCACCGCTCCCCCTTGCACAGAAGGGGTGGCATGGTTTGTCATAGAAGAGCCTTTGGAAGTTTCTGCCAAACAATTGGCTGAAATCAAAAAACGCATGAAAAATTCGCCCAACCAACGCCCCGTCCAGCCTGACTACAACACCGTGATCATTAAAAGCTCAGCTGAGACCCGTTAAAATGAAAACTCTCTCTTTATAAAGAGGGAGATAAAAATTATTCTTCATAAAACAACGCTAAAAACTGCAACCGCTTGTATTTTGTGAAACGCTCAAACGCTAAAGACGATTGGGATCCCTACTAAGGAGTTTAAAAAAAGCTCTGTTCTAATTGGGTAACATAGAGTTTTTAAAATACCATAAATAAACTAAAACGATTTTATGGTGTTTTCTTATGCCTACATCCTTTTACTATAACCATAACCCGCTTTTTCTACTTTTTTCTCGGTATTAGCAGCTGCTTCTATTTCTTTACTGACATCAGCAAATATTTTTTGAACGAGCAAAAGGCTCTGAGAGGTTGAAAGGTGGGCTTGTGGGTCTGGTTTTAAATGCCTCATTTCAAGCATTTTAGCTTGAGCTTTAGAGCGTATTTTTAGATTTTCTTTTTGCCATTCTTCTGTAGCTTTAAAATCTCTAGGGTCTAGTTCTAAATAAGCGATAGAACTTGGTTTATAAAAATCCACTTGTTTAGCAATAGCTTTTTGTGAATAGGGCAGAGATTCTAGCTCTTTTTGCAAATAAGCTATAAGCTCTTGTGCTTTTGATCCTCTTTGAGAGCGGGGTTGTTTAGAGTTTGGGAGGTGTTTTGGCTGGATAGGGGTTTGATTGGTTTTTGTGGGTTTAGGGGTTTTGCATTCAGCTTCTACTTCTACAGCAATACCACCCTTAATTCCTACTTTTTTAATAAAGAATTGATTATGATTTTCTTGGCAATTTTGTTCTGCTTTTTTAATGAGATCTTTTTGCGTATTGCTTGTCTTTTGTTTTTCTTGTTCTACTTTTATTTGATTATTAGTCTCTATATTGCTTGTCTTTTGTTTTTCTTGTTCTACTTTTATTTGGTTATTAGTCTCTATATTGCTTGTCTTTTGTTTTTCTTGTTCTACTTTTATTTGGTTATTAGTCTCTATATTGCTTGTCTTTTGTTTTTCTTGTTCTACTTTTATTTGATTATTAGTCTCTATATTGCTTGTCTTTTGTTTTTCTTGTTCTACTTTTATTTGGTTATTAGTCTCTATATTGCTTGTCTTTTGTTTTTCTTGTTCTACTTTTATTTGGTTATTAGTCTCTATATTGCTTGTCTTTTGTTTTTCTTGTTCTACTTTTATTTGGTTATTAGTCTCTATATTGCTTGTCTTTTGTTTTTCTTGTTCCAGTTCTATCCCACTCTTGTTTGCTCTATCCCTAGCGTTTTCAGCTTCCTTTTGAGTTTCAGCCACTTCCTTTTTGGATTGGTCATCAGCAAAACACACATTCATAAGCATGGCTGTTATCGTTGTTACACCTATTGCTGAATTAAACCATGAGTTAGGATGCGTTTTTAAATAATCATCCGCAGTCTTAACATTCCCGCATATCCAATTGCTTTTTTTAATTTGTTTTTTTATCGAGTCTTTTATCGCCTCCCAAAAAGCAATCCCCATTATAGACATTCCCACATTCTTAAAAACTTTCTTTTCTTTTGCCGTTTTTACTAATTTCATCATCATTGTTGCAAGCATTACTAAAACCCTTATAATAGGCATTTAAATCCTTTCAAAAAACAATCTCACCTTTCAAAATCTTATTATTGTAGTATATATAGCCATATTTAATCGCTATTAAACAATTGGTTTGAAAAATTGTAAGGGTCAATCCAATCAGATTTTTCTAATCCATTCCAACAAAACTTGATACAAGTTTCCCTTATACCTTAAACTCACACCCTTTTAAATGGAATAATAGGCAATAACTCGCTAGTTAAGCATTCACTCTCTGCCTGAGTGTAAGCCTTTATATTCCTTTTGACCTACCAAATATTAGCATTTCTCTCAATCAAGCCTTGAGAAATTCAATTACACCCTTGTTTAACATCGCAAGCCTAGTAACTTAAAGCTCTTTTTTAGAGATTGGGCTAGATTGATCCTTATCCTTAATTCAAGCGCATGCGCATTCATCTTTGTTATCTTTGAATAAACTCAAGCGTTCTTAATGTAATGCATGGCGATTTTGAGCGCGTTAGTGGCTGCCCCCACTCTTAATTGATCCGCCACGCAAAAGCCGTGCAAAGTTTTCTTATCAAACAAATCCTTCCTCAAGCGCCCAATAAAGGCGCTATCCGTGTGGCTCGCTTTTAAGGGCGTGGGGTAGAGATTATGGCTAGGATCATCGCAAACAACCACGCTAGGGGCGTTTTTTAAAACTCCATAGACTTCTTTAAGATCGAATTCTTTTTCAAAAGCGATACTCAAACTCTCGCTATGACTCCTCAATACCGGCACGCGCACGCAAGTCGCACTGATAGGGAAATCCACGCCCATGATTTTATGGGTTTCATGCACCATTTTTAGCTCTTCTTTCGTGTAACCATTCTCCTTAAAAGTGTCAATATGAGCGATCGCATTGAAAGCGATCGGGTAAGGGAAAGCCCCAGCTTGCAAGACTTGGTTTAAATCAATAGCAGGGTCTTTTTCCAAACATTCTAAAGCAGTTTTTAATTCATTTTTTAAACTCTCTATGCCCTTATTCCCTGCCCCACTCACGGCTTGATAGGTGCTAACAATAACGCTTTTTATCTTAAAATGAAGGTGTAAGGGGTTTAAAATCTGCGTCATTTGAATGGTAGAGCAATTAGGGTTAGCGATGATATTTAAAGGAGCGTTAAAGATTTCTTTAGCGTTGATTTCAGGCACGACTAAAGGCACATCTTTATGCAATCTAAAAAAGCTCGTGTTATCAACCACTAAGGCCGTTTTTGCAGCGCTTGTGGCAAATTCTTCGCTCACGCTCCCCCCAGCACTAAAAAAGGCGATGTCTATTTTTTCTTTTTCAAAAACTTCATGCGTGGTTTCTAAAATTTCATAGTCTCTATTGAAAGCTTTAATCTTTTTACCAGCGCTCCTAGCGCTAGCGAGCGGGACAAATTTTTTAATCGGGAAAGAAGAATTTTCTAAACCTTTAATCAGCTCTTGGCCTACCGCCCCACTGGCCCCAACAATAGCGACATTATAAGTCTTCATCGTTTTCTCCAATGATTTCAAGGGCTTTTAAAAAACTCAAACAATTCAACTGCATGCCTGAATGCATGTTTTTCAAGCTTAGAGTCTCGCTTTTAAATTCTTCTTCGCCAATGACAGCCACAAACTCATGTCCCTTATGGTTAGCATAAGAAAAGGGTTTTTTGATTTTTTGAGCTTCTGGATAGACTTCGCTAAAAATCCCGCTTTGCCTTAAAGACTCCGCTAAGCGGTTGGCGTAAGAAAAATACTCTTCATGCATGCAAGCGATTAAGACTTTGGCTTGGGTGGAGCGCTCGTCTAATAATTGCATTTCACTCAAAGCCACAATCAATCTATCAATCCCAATAGAAGCCCCTACCCCTTGTAAATTCTCTTTAGAAAAATTTTTAGTCAAATGATCATAACGCCCCCCTGAACACACGCTCCCTAAAGACTTCATATCATTAAGCGTGGTTTCATACACAATCCCTGTATAATACCCTAACCCCCTAGCGATAGAAAAATCAATTTTATACAGGTTTTGAGAAATTTGCAAATCCCCTAGCAGCTGGTATAGCCTTTCTAAATCCTGTATACCCTTTTTTAGATTTTCATTATAGTCTTTCAAATAAGCAATTTTTTCAAAAAATTCCGCATGGCTTAAATCGTTTTGTTGGATTTGAACCATTTCTAAAAGCTCTTTAATGGTGTTTGGATTCAAATCGCACTCTTTTTTTAATTCTTCTTCAACCCCATTCAAGCCAATCTTTTCTAATTTATCCACAATGCGCAGCACTTCATTCACTTGAGCAATGCCAAAATATTCGCATATCCCATTCAAAATTTTCCTGTGGTTGATAGAGACGCAAAAATCTTCTAAATCTAGGGCTTTTAAAGAAGCGATGATCACTTGAATGATCTCAGCATCGCACACCAAACTCTCGCTCCCTATAAAATCAAAATCGCATTGCGTAAATTCCCTATAACGCCCTTTTTGCGCCCTTTCGCCCCTAAAGACATTGCCTATGGCGTAGCGTTTAAAGGGCATGCCTAATATTTGGTGGTGCAAAGAGACAAAGCGGGCTAATGGCACGGTCAAATCAAACCTTAAAGCCACATCTCTATCCCCATGGTCTTTAAAACGATAAATTTCTTTTTGAATATCGCTGCTCGCATCAGGTAGTAGCGCTTCAGCGTATTCCAAATGAGGGGTTTCAATCGGCACAAAACCAAAACTTTGAAACACGACTGAAACTTTAGAAAGCAACTGGGCTTTTTGTATCGCATCTTTAGGCAAGCGGTCTTTAAACCCGCTCAACACTTTAGGGGTAATCATTCCATTTCCTTGTATTTGTATGCTAAAATTTTAGCTTAAAATCTTTAAAAAAGGGCTATTGATGAGCGTAAATGCGCCCAAACGCATGCGTATTTTATTGCGTTTGCCTAATTGGTTAGGCGATGGGGTGATGGCAAGCTCGCTTTTTTACACCCTTAAACACCACTACCCTAACGCGCATTTTATCTTAGTGGGCCCACAAATCACTTGCGAACTTTTCAAAAAAGATGAAAAAATAGAAGCCGTTTTCATAGACGACACCAAAAAATCCTTTTTCAGGCTCCTAACCACTCACAAACTCGCTCAAAAAATAGGGCGTTGCGATATAGCGATCACCTTAAACAACCATTTTTATTCCGCTTTTTTGCTCTATGCAACAAAAACGCCTATTCGCATCGGTTTTGCTCAATTTTTCCGTTCTTTGTTTCTCAGTCATGCGATAACTGCTGCCCCTAAAGAGTATCATCAAGTGGAAAAATATTGCTTTTTATTTTCGCAATTTTTAAAAAAAGAATTGGATCAAAAAAGCGTTTTACCCTTAAAATTAGCCTTTGACCTCCCCATTCACACCCCAAACACCCCTAAAAAAATCGGCTTTAACCCCAGCGCAAGCTATGGGAGCGCTAAAAGATGGCCAGCTTCTTATTACGCTGAAGTTTCTGCTGTTTTGTTAGAAAAAGGGCATGAAATTTATTTTTTTGGGGCTAAAGAAGATACTATCGTTTCTGAAGAAATTTTAAAACTCATCAAAGGCTTATTAAAAAACCCCTTATTATCCCACAACGCTTACAATCTGTGCGGGAAAACAAGCATTGAAGAATTAATAGAATGCATCGCTGTTTTAGATTTATTCATCACTAACGATAGCGGCCCTATGCATGTGGCTGCTAGCGTGCAAACCCCCTTAATCGCTCTTTTTGGCCCCACTGATGAAAAAGAAACTCGCCCCTATAAAGCTCAAAAAACGATCGTATTGAACCACCATTTAAGCTGTTCGCCATGCAAGAAACGAGTTTGCCCTTTAAAGAACGAAAAAAACCATTTGTGCATGCGATCTATCATGCCCCTTGAAGTCTTAGAAGCCGCTCACATTCTTTTAGAAAAGCCTTAAACACTCTCCATGGGCTTTTTTAAAAACACAACCATATTGATAACACTCTGTATATATAAACTTTACTTTTGAAAGCGTGAGAAGAGCGATAAATCCTATCAAAGGTTTTAAAAAATGGTAGGAAATTATAGAATAGCATCCAAAAAAGCGTTTTTAAAAACGCTTTTTTAGAATCAAAGCCATTAGGCCACTGAGTTTTTAGGTTTTTTAGCGTCTTTTTTATCTTTGTGAGCCACTAATTGAGAGCTTAACTCAGGTTTTTTGGCGTCTTTTTTATCTTTGTGAGCCACTAATTGAGAGCTTAACTCAGGTTTTTTGGCGTCTTTTTTATCTTTGTGAGCCACTAATTGAGAGCTTAACTCAGGTTTTTTAGCGTCTTTTTTATCTTTGTGAGCCACTAATTGAGAGCTTAACTCAGGTTTTTTGGCGTCTTTTTTATCTTTGTGAGCCACTAATTGAGAGCTTAACTCAGGTTTTTTGGCGTCTTTTTTATCTTTGTGAGCCACTAATTGAGAGCTTAACTCAGGTTTTTTGGCGTCTTTTTTATCTTTGTGAGCGTATGCAGAACTCACTGCCAAAACTGATAACAAAACACCTGTCAAGATTTGCTTTTTCATACGAAACTCCTTGTGATGATCTTAAAAGCGAGAGAATTATATTTCTCAAAAGTAAACGAATAGAAACCAATAAAATTTTTGATTGGTTTGGTGGTTTTGCTACCTTAAAAAAACTACAATACAAAAAACTTGATAAATTATCTTTGGTTTTAGAAAGCTTGACAAAAAATTAAGATTTCGATTATACTGAAAAAACAATATGAAATCAAGGAGTTTGTATGCAACAGCGTCATTTAGGCCCTTTAAAAGTGAGTGCATTAGCTCTAGGGTGCATGGGCATGACTTATGGGTATGGGGAAGTCCATGATAAAAAGCAGATGGTTAAACTTATCCATAAGGCTTTGGAATTGGGTATTAACTTTTTTGACACTGCAGAGGCTTATGGGGAAGATAATGAAAAGCTTTTAGGCGAAGCGATCAAGCCTTTTAAAGACAAGGTTGTGGTAGCGAGCAAGTTTGGGATTTACTACGCAGATCCTAATGACAAATACGCAACCATGTTTTTAGACTCCAGTCCTAACCGCATTAAGAGCGCCATTGAAGGGAGTTTGAAACGCTTAAAAGTAGAATGCATTGATTTATACTACCAACACCGCATGGATACTAACACGCCCATAGAAGAAGTGGCAGAAGTTATGCAAGCTCTTATTAAAGAAGGAAAAATTAAAGCTTGGGGGATGAGTGAGGCAGGGTTATCTAGCATCCAAAAAGCCCATCAAATTTGCCCTTTAAGCGCGTTGCAGAGCGAATATTCCTTGTGGTGGCGCGAACCTGAAAAAGAGATTTTAGGTTTTTTAGAAAAAGAAAAAATTGGCTTTGTCGCTTTTTCGCCTTTGGGTAAGGGGTTTTTAGGCGCGAAATTTGAAAAAAATGCCACCTTCACTAGTGAGGATTTTAGAAGCGTTTCTCCTAGGTTTAATCAAGAAAATCTAGCCAAAAATTACATCTTGGTGGAATTAATCCAAGATCATGCACACGCTAAAGGCGTTACACCAGCCCAACTGGCTCTCTCATGGATTTTGCACACGCAAAAAATCATTGTCCCTCTCTTTGGCACCACCAAAGAATCCAGGCTCATAGAAAATATAGGGGCTTTGCAGGTTTCTTGGAGTCAAAAAGAATTGGAGATTTTCCAAAAAGAATTGACTGCAATCAAAATAGAAGGGGCCCGCTACCCTGAAAGAATCAATAAAATGGTGAATCGATAAAAGTATTGGGTATTTATAATTGCATTGGCTTTTTTAAAAGAGATTGAGCGTTATTTTCTGTTTGTCAGTGTGTTCTTATCCCCCTGACAAACTTTTTAAGGCATTTTAACAAGGCTTTGTTTTAATAAAAAATTGATTATAAAAATTTGAAAAATACCAAAAAGCGTTTTTTAAGATTGAATACAAAAGAGCTTGTCGTTAGTCAAGCGGAATTTCTTGTAAGGCGGTCTATGAATTAGGGGATTTTTAAAGAGCATTGCTACAAAACACCCCCTAACCCCTTAAGAAAACGAATTCCACCATGAAATAAAATCTAAAACGATTAAACGAAGCAACCAAAAACCCATTTTTTAAAAAATTAAAAAATTTTAGTTATCCCTATTTGACAAGAATAGAGCGAAAAATCAATTTCATAAGCAAACTAAAAATGAAAAAAGATAGCTAAAGGGATAAAAAGAGAGAATAAACCCATTCAAAAAATTTTTTTAATTCATAAGAAGAAAGAATTTAATTCATAAGAAGAAAGAATTTAATTCAAAAGAAGAAAGAATTTAATTCAAAAGAGAAAGAATTTAGATAGCACTTACAACAACGCCCTCTCACAAGAGAGCGTTATTACAAAATCAGCCTTTGCGTTTTTCTACAATTTCCTTAGCAATATTGCTAGGTACTTCGCCATAATGGTCAAACTCCATGGAGTAAGTCCCACGCCCTTGGGTAGCTGATCGTAAATCTGTGGAATAACCAAACATTTCCACTAACGGCACAAAAGCATTCACGATTTTCAAACCTAATCTATCATCCATGGAATTGATTTGCCCTCTTCTTCTGTTTAAATCGCCAATCACATCACCCATGTATTCTTCAGGGACTTCCACTTCCACTTTCATCATAGGTTCTAGTAAAACCGGATTAGCCGCACGACTCGCTTCTTTAAACGCCATAGAGCCAGCGATTTTAAACGCCATTTCTGAAGAATCCACATCATGGTAGCTCCCATCATAAAGGGTAACTTTAAAATCCACCACCGGATAGCCTGCCAAAACGCCGTTTTGCATCGCTTCTTGGATACCCTTATCCACCGCAGGGATATATTCTTTAGGGATCACGCCCCCAGAAATTTCATTCACAAATTCATACCCACTGCCAGGCTCTTTAGGCTCAAGCTTGATAAACACATGCCCGTATTGCCCACGACCACCGCTTTGCTTAGCGTATTTATACTCTTTGCTCACGCTGGAACGGATAGTCTCTCTAAAGGCGACTTGCGGCTGACCGATTTCAGCTTCTACTTTAAATTCCCTCTTCAATCTATCCACGATGATTTCTAGGTGCAATTCACCCATACCGCCAATGAGAGTTTGCCCGGTTTCTTCTTGAGTCATCACCCTAAAGCTTGGATCCTCTTCAGCGAGCTTGCCTAACGCTACGCCCATTTTTTCCTGGTCTGCTTTCGTTTTAGGCTCCACAGCGATGTGAATGACCGGCTCAGGAAATTCCATCCTCTCTAAAACGACCGCATTCTTTTCATCGCAAAGCGTGTCCCCAGTCAGCGTGTCTTTCAGGCCCACAAACGCACAAATCTCACCCGCATAAACTTCTTTAATGTCTTCCCTCTTGTTGGAGTGCATTTTAAGGAGTCTTCCCACGCGCTCTTTTTTGTCTTTGGTGGAGTTATACACATAACTACCGGACTCTAGCTGGCCACGATACACGCGCACAAAAGTGAGTTGGCCCACAAAAGGATCCGTCATGATTTTAAACGCCAAGCCGGCAAACTCGCCATCATCACTGGACTTCACAAAAACTTCTTCTTCGCTCTTTGGATCAATCCCCTTAATATCCACAACCTCTGTGGGCGCTGGCAAGTAGTCAATCACTGCATCTAATAAAGTCTGCACGCCCTTATTTTTAAAAGAAGAACCACAAAGCATGGGGACAAGGCTCATGTTCAAACAACCTGTTTTAATGCCTTTTTTGATTTCTTCAATACTCAATTCTTCACCGCCTAAATACTTTTCCATCAAGGCTTCATCTTGCTCAGCTACGGCTTCTACAAGCTTTTCTCGGTATTCTTTAGCCTTTTCTAACAAATCGCTAGGGATTTCTTCCACATCGTATTTGGCTCCCATGGTTTCATTATTCCAAACAATCGCCTTCATTTGGACTAAATCAATCACGCCAATGAAAGTGTCTTCAGCCCCAATAGGGATATTAATAGGCACAGGATTAGCTTTCAAGCGAAGCTTAATCTGGTTTTCTACATTATAGAAATTCGCCCCAATCCTATCCATTTTATTGACAAAAACAATCCTAGGCACGCCGTATTTATTCGCTTGACGCCACACGGTCTCGCTTTGAGGCTGCACGCCACCCACCGAGCAAAACACCGAAACCGCGCCGTCTAGCACGCGCATGGATCGCTCCACTTCAATAGTGAAATCCACATGCCCTGGGGTGTCGATCAAATTGATTTGGTGATCCTTCCAAAAGCAAGTCGTTGCCGCAGAAGTGATAGTGATCCCTCTTTCTTTTTCTTGCTCCATCCAGTCCATTGTCGCCGCGCCGTCATGCACTTCGCCAATCTTATGGCTCACGCCTGTGTAGAATAAAATCCTTTCAGAAGTGGTGGTTTTCCCGGCATCAATGTGAGCGGCGATACCGATATTCCTAATCCTGTTTAATGGGGTTTTTCTAGCCATTCTAACTCCAATTACCAGCGGTAGTGCGCGAACGCTTTATTCGCTTCTGCCATTTTATGCACATCTTCTTTTTTCTTAAAAGCCGCACCCTTATCGTTAGCCGCATCCATAAGCTCGTTAGCCAATCTATCCACCATCATCCTTTCATTGCGTTTTCTGGTCGCTTCTAAAATCCAACGGATAGATAGCGACTGCTGGCGGCTCGCCCTCACTTCTACCGGCACTTGATAGGTAGCCCCGCCCACTCTCCTGCTGCGCACTTCCACTAAAGGACGTACCCTTTCTAGGGCTTTTTCAAACACTTCAATGCCTTTTTCACCGCTTTTTTCTTCAATCTTATTGAAAGCTTTGTAGATGATTTTTTCCGCTACGCTTTTCTTGCCATCGAACATCATTTTATTGATAAACTTCGTTACCACCTTGTTCCCATAAACAGGATCGCCCAAAACCTCCCTAACGGGTGCTTTTCTTCTTCTCATGCTTTTGTTTTCCTCTTATTTTTTCTTGTTGTCGGTTGCTTTCTTGTCGGTCGTTTTAGCTTTTTTAGTCCCATACTTAGAGCGTGAAACCGTTCTTTTATTCACTCCTGCAGTGTCTAAAGCGCCACGAACGATGTGGTATTTCACACCGGGTAAATCCTTAACCCTACCCCCACGCACTAACACAATGGAGTGCTCTTGCAAGTTATGCCCTTCACCAGGGATATAACTGATCACTTCAAATTTACTAGTCAAACGAACTTTGGCGACCTTTCTTAAAGCCGAGTTAGGCTTTTTAGGGGTAGTCGTATAAACCCTAGTACAAACCCCTCTCCTTTGAGGGCATTCCACTAATGCAGGTGATTTCGTTTTTTTAACCACCTTTTTCCTTTCTTTTCTAATCAACTGATTGATAGTAGGCACTATTCTTCCTTATTCTAAAAATTTAAAACTAAAAGTTCCCCCATTTTACCCTAATTTTTCTTTTAAAAATCTTAACCGATTTTTTATATCAAAATTTAGAGTCATCTTCAAGCGCTCTCAGCACGATTTTTTTATTCTTATACATGCCCGTTCCCACAGGGATCATCCTCCCCAACACCACATTCTCTTTCAAATCTTCTAAAAAGTCTTTTTTCATCGCAATACTGGCTTCTGTTAAAACCTTAGTCGTTTCTTGGAAAGAGGCCGCTGAAATGATGCTATCGCTCCCAATAGCCGCTCTGGTGATCCCTAAAAGCACCGGTTCAGCAATCGCTGGCTCGCCTTTTAAAGCGATCACACGAGCGTTTTCTTCTTTGAAGAGTTTTTTACTGACCAAATCCCCTTCAATAAACTTGCTATCCCCGCTGTCTAAGATGCGCACTTGCCTTAACATTTGAGACACAATGATTTCAATGTGTTTGTCCGCAATGCTTACCCCCTGCCTGCGATACACTTGCTGGACCTCGCTCACAATGTATTTATAAAGCTCTTTTTCGCCGCTGATCCTTAAAATATCATGGCTTGAAACCACCCCATCCGTCATCGCCTCTCCCGCATGCACAAATTCATCGGCATGCACTAAAATTTGCTTGCCCTTATCCACAAAATAATCTGTGAGACGACCATCTTTAGAAGTTACGATGATGTGTTCTTTATTGCGAATAGGTTTGCCAAAACTCACTATCCCATCCACTTCAGAAAGGATCGCCACATCTTTAGGCTTGGGTTTTCTCGCTTCAAACAATTCCGAAACCCTTGGGAGACCCCCAGTAATATCCCTAGATTTAACGGTCGCTTTAGGGATTTTCGCTAACACTTCAGCCTGCTCCACGCTAGAGCCATCGCTAATGGCGATAGAAGTTTTTGGCTCTAGGAAATAACGCGCTTCTTCGCCATTAGCCCCCTCTAAAAACAAGCTTGGTTTGTATCCGCTTGGAATGTAATCATTCACCACTAAACTGGTGATACCGGTATTTTCGTCTTCTTTTTCAGCGACCGTAACCCCTGCGATAATATCCACAAAACTCACCTTACCCTTAAAGTCCGCAATGATAGGGGTGTTGTAAGGATCCCATGTGGCAATCGTTTTGAAAGTGTTAGTCGTGGGTTTAGAAATCACGCTATTAGTGCTCACTTCACTATTATCATCAATCAAGATCTCAGAACCCCTAGCGATATAATGGCGAGCGGCTTCCCTACCATTATCATCAGCTATCACCGCAAACAAGCCTTTTTCGCTCACAATATCGCCCTTTTTGATCCCATGGGTGCGCTCTAAATGGTTAGCCTCTAAAACATAGTATTTGATTGCGCCTTTTTCTTTGGCATACACATCTTGCACAATAGGGTCATTATCCTTGACCAGCAATTCGCTCGCATAAGGGATGCGATTAGGCACATTCCAGCCCTCTTGGATAATATCAGCGATACTTCCTCCCTTATGCACCTTATGCCCACTAGCATAAGGCAAATACACTTTCCCCTCAATCTTACCGCCAACGCCGGCTAATTCGCTCGGCTTGACAATATCGCTTCTTCTTAAAACGAATTTAGCTTCTTGATCGCCATTTTTCACGCTCACAACGACTTCTTCATAGACCGTTTCAATGCGTAATTCCCCACCAAAAGGCGCTTTAATCTTAGGCTCTACCACTAAAATAGAAGCGTTACGGCGGTTAGCGATAATGTTTTTACCCTCTTTATTCGTGTAAGTCCTAAGGTTATAAAAACGCACAAAACCTTCTTTGCTCGCCACGATCTCGCGCTCATCCTGACTCCTGCTCGCTGTCCCGCCCACATGGAAAGTCCTTAAAGTGAGCTGCGTTCCAGGCTCCCCGATAGATTGCGCGGCTACCACGCCCACCGCTTCACCTGGATAGCTCATCTTGCCTTCGCCTAAATTCAAGCCATAGCATTTCGCGCACACGCCCTTTGGCGCTTTACAAGTTACTGGGGTGCGGATCGTAATGGATTTAATCCCGGCTTCAACCACCTTTTTAGCGCCCTCTTCATCAATCAAAGTGTCCGCATAAAGCAAGATTTCATTGGTAATGGGATCGATCACATCTTCTAATAAAACGCGCCCAAAAATACGCTCTTCTAAAGGTTCAATCAATTCACTCCCTACTGCAATATCCGTGATTTCAATCCCTTCATGCGTGCCGCAATCATCAGACACCACCTTGACATTTTGCGAAACATCAATGAGCTTTCTTGTCAAATACCCCGCATTGGCGGTTTTTAGCGCCGTATCCGCTAAGCCCTTTCTAGCGCCATGCGTGGAGTTAAAGTATTCTAAGACATTCAACCCCTCTTTAAAGTTAGAAATAATAGGCGTTTCAATGATACTGCCATCCGGCTTTGTCATAAGACCCCTCATCGCTGAAAGCTGACGGATTTGCGCCGCGCTACCCCTTGCACCGCTATCCGCCATCATATAAATAGAGTTAAAGCCCTCTTTATCTTTTGCGATAGCGCTCATCATTTCCTTACTCATTCTGTCATTGACTTCAGTCCAAGTGTCAATGATTTTATTGTAACGCTCTTGGTCAGTGAGTAACCCTTGATCGTATTGTTGCTGGATTTTTTTAACCTCTACTTTGGCTTTTTCCACCATTTTTTGCTTGTCTTTGGGCGTGATAATATCCTCCATAGAGATAGAAATACCAGCCTTAGTCGCATACCTAAAGCCAAGCGTTTTCAAATGATCCAAAAAGGTTGCGGTAATGCCGATACCGCCGACTTTATGCACATAATCCACAAGCACGCCAATATCTTTTTTCTTCATGGGTCTGTTCCACAAATCCGTAGGGATAAAATCAGGCAAAATAGACTTAATGATCATGCGCCCCGCGCTCGTAGCGATAATATTCCCTTGATCTAAAACCCTGATCTTTGCGTGGATGTCTAATTCTTTCGTGTCAATGGCGGTGATGATTTCATTCACGCTAGAAAAAAGCTTATGCTCGCCCTTGACCCCGCTCTTTTCTAAAGAAAGATAATATAGCCCTAAAACCATATCCTGGCTAGGAATGGCTACGGCTTTACCGCTAGCGGGTAAAAGGATGTTCATAGAGCTTAGCATGAGCACCTTGCATTCAGCGATCGCTTCCTGGCTTAAAGGCACATGCACCGCCATTTGATCCCCATCAAAATCGGCGTTAAACGCTGAACACACTAACGGGTGCAATTGGATCGCTTTGCCATCAATCAGCTTTGGATGGAACGCTTGAATGGATTGTTTGTGCAAGGTAGGAGCGCGGTTGAGTAGCACCGGATACCCCTCTGTGATTTCTTGCAAGCACTCCCACACTTCATTGCTTTTTTGCTCAATCATGCGTTTAGCTTGTTTGAGCGTGGTGGCATAGCCTCTCTCTTCAAGCTTGGATAACAAATGCGGTTTGAAGAGTTCTAACGCCATGTTTTTGGGCAACCCGCATTCATCCATTTTAAGGTTAGGCCCCACCACAATCACGCTTCTGCCTGAAAAATCCACGCGCTTACCTAAAAGGTTTTGCCTGAAACGCCCTTGCTTGCCTTTAATGATCTCGCTGAGCGATTTTAAAGGGCGTTTGTTAGCCCCTTTAACCGCATTGGTGCTGCGGCCGTTATCAAAAAGCACATCCACGGCTTCTTGCAACATCCTTTTTTCATTGCACACAATGATTTCTGGAGCCCCAAGCTCCATTAAGCGTTTCAAGCGTTGGTTACGATTGATGACACGACGATACAATTCATTCACATCGCTGACCGCAAACTTCCCGCCATCTAGCGCGACTAAAGGCCTTAAATCCGGTGGCAATACCGGTAAAACCGTGAGCATCATCCATTCAGGCCTGTTACCAGAATTTAAAAAGCTTTCTACCACTTTCAAACGCTTAATGAGTTTTTTCTTTTTCGCATCGGAATTGGTGTCTTTCATTTCTTCTTTCAAACTCTGCAATAAGGCGATCAAATCAATTTCTTCTAACAAATCCTTGATCGCTTCGCCACCCATTTGCGCTATAAAGCCCCTGTCTTCGTATCTTCGTGAGATATTTTGATACTGCTCTTCATTCAAAATATCGTATTTCATCACAAGCTTAGTGCCTTCATTGTCATAAGCGGCTTCGCCTGGCTCTTTAACGATATAAGCTTCATAATACAACACGCGCTCTAAGTCTTTCATCTTAACGCCCAAAAGCGTGCCGATACGGCTAGGCAAGGAATTGACATACCAAATATGCGCTACAGGAGTGGCTAATTCAATATGCCCCATTCTAAAACGCCTGACTTTGGAGTGCGTGATCGCCACGCCGCATTTTTCGCATGTGCCAATATCTTTGAAGCGAGGCTTTTTGTATTTACCGCACAAGCATTCATAATCTTTAGTGGGGCCAAAGATTTTCATGCAAAACAAGCCGTCTCGTTCAGGTTTTAGGGTGCGATAATTGATCGTTTCTGGCTTTTTAACTTCCCCATAACTCCAAGAATGGATTTTTTCAGGGCTGGCTAAAGTGAGCTGGAAAGAGCTAAAGTCTTTAGGCCTGTCATCTTCTTTAATGACAATGGGTTTAGGCACTCCATCCTCATCCACATCGTCCCCAAAAATATTAATATCCAAAGCGAGCGATTGCAATTCTTTAGTCAAGACATAGAAAGTCTCAGGGATTTCACTCTCGCCCACTTGCTCACCTTTAGCGATAGCCCTATAAGCGTTCTCTCTGCCTCTAATATCATCGGATTTAATGGTGAGCATTTCTTTTAGAGTGTGCGCTGCGCCATAAGCTTCCAAGGCCCACACTTCCATTTCCCCAAACCTTTGACCCCCAAAGAGCGCTTTACCCCCCACAGGCTGGTGCGTTACCAAGCTATAAGGGCCTGTGCTTCTGGCATGGACTTTTTCATCCACTAAATGGTGGAGTTTGATCATATACATATAGCCCACATTCACGCGCTCCCTCATTTTCTCGCCTGTGCGCCCATCATACAGATCCATTTTGCCATCCATAGCGATCTTGGCTAATTCAAATAGCTTATAAAATTTTTCTTGCGAGATGCCTTCAAACACAGGGATAGCCATCTTAACGCCCTTGCTCCAATCTTTAGCGTATTCCAAAAGCTCTTCGTCAGAGCAATTCTCAAGAACATGGATTGTCAAGGGGTCTTTTTCATTAATGGCGTTAGCGATTTCTAGCATTTTAGCGCGCAATTCTTTGGCAAAATTTCTGGTTTTATCCTCTAGCATGCTAGCGATTTGTTTCCCAAACTCTTTCCCCACTAAGCCTAAATGCATTTCTAAAATCTGCCCGATGTTCATGCGGCTTGGTACGCCTAAAGGGTTTAAGACAATATCCACAGGCTCGCCATCAGCGGTATAAGGCATATCCGCAACCGGCACGATATTAGACACAATCCCTTTATTCCCATGCCTTCCTGCCATTTTATCGCCCACTTTAAGCTTCCGTTTTGTAGCGATATAGAGCTTGACTTTTTTGATCACGCCATTAGGCAAAATATCATCTTTTTCTAAAATAGAGAGCTTTTCTTCATGCTCTTCACCCAAAACTTTCTTTTGCTCTAAGAAATTGTTTTTAGTGATTTCATAGCGGTTTTGCACTTCTTTAGAATACTTTTTGACCAAACTAGCCAAAGTGAAGCGGTTGATTGAAGCGATTTCTTTTTTAGGGATTTGATCGCCTTCTTTATAATCCTTGCCATTATGGCTGAAAGGCTCTTCTAAAATCGCTTGAGAAAGGAGCGAGCTAACGCGCAACAATTCTTCTCTATTGAGCATGGTCAAGCGGTCAAAATGCTCCATATCAAGCTTGGCTTTTTCTTCTTCATACGCGCTCAAAACCCGTGCGTCTTTCTCATAGCCTTTTTTAGTGAAGACTTTTACGTCAATCACCGTGCCTTCCAAACTGGGGGGGCAATACAAACTCTTATTGACCACATGCCCGGCTTTATCCCCAAAAATAGCCCTTAAGAGCCGTTCTTCAGGCGTGCTTTTAATCTCGCCTTTAGGGGAAGTCTTGCCCACTAAAATCATGCCAGCGCTCACGTAAGTGCCGACTTTAACGATCCCGCTTTCATCAAGATGCGCGAGTGCTTCTTCTTTCACATCAGGAATATCAGCGGTAAATTCTTCCGCGCCATGCTTAAGCTCTCTAGCATCCACTTCTTTTTCATAAATGTGGGTGGAAGTGAAAACATCATCTTTAGTGATGCGCTCACTCACCACGATGGCGTCTTCAAAGTTATAGCCATTCCAAGGCATGAACGCCACGCGCACATTTTTCCCTAACGCTAACTCGCCTCTATCCATGCTAGGGCCATCAGCGATGATTTGCCCGGCTTCCACTTTATCGCCCACTTTAACGATAGGGACTTGATTGAAACTGGTGTTTTGGTTGGTGCGCAAGTTTTTTTGCAAAGAATACGCGTCAATATAGGCTTCTTCTTTGCCTTCGCCTAAAATATAAATGTTTTTAGAATCAATTTTTTCTACAACGCCTGCGCGATTGGCCTTGATCGCCCCCCAAGAATCCCTAGCGATAATTTTTTCAATCCCTGTGCCTACAATGGGAGCGTCGCTTCTTAATAAGGGCACCGCTTGGCGTTGCATGTTAGTCCCCATTAAGGCACGGTTAGCGTCATCATGCTCTAAGAAAGGAATGAGCGATGCGGCGACCCCTACTAGCATGCTAGAGCTTAAATCCATTAAGGTAACTTTACTCTTTTCGTTTAAAACGATCTCACCTTCCACGCGCGTTTCAATCAAATCGCCCAAAATATTACCCTCTTCATCAATAGGGGTGCTTGCAGGAGCGATGATGTGGCTGTCTTCTTGAATAGCGGTCAAATAAATCGTCTCACCCACCACTTTGCCATCCACAACCTTTTTATAAGGGGCTTCAATAAAGCCTAAATCATTCACTCTCGTGAAAGTGGAAAGGGTGTTGATCAAACCGATGTTTTGACCTTCTGGGGTCTCAATGGGACAAATTCGGCCATAATGCGTGGGGTGCACATCTCTAGCTTCAAACCCTACCCTGTCTTTCACCAATCCCCCTTCACCGAGCGCTGAAAGGCGGCGCTTGTGCGTAACCTCACTCAAAGGGTTAGTTTGATCCATGAATTGCGAGAGCTGACCGCCCATGAAAAATTCCATGATGGTGCTAGTGATCATTTTAGAATTGACCAAGTCATGGGGCATGAGCGAATCAAAAGCCCCACTCATGGTAGTGAGCTTGTCTTTAATGGTCTTTTGCATTTTCACTAAGCCTGAATGCAATTCATTAGCCAATAATTCCCCTACCGCTCTGATCCTACGATTGCCCAAGTGATCCCTATCATCAATCTTGCCCTGATTGTTTTTGATCTTCATGAGGTATTTAACGGTGGTGATAATATCTTCATGCGTTAAAGTCGTGATGTAATCAGGCACATGCAGGCCTAACTTGTGATTCATTTTCATACGGCCCACCATGGTCAAATCATAGCGTTCAGGGTCAAAGAAAAGTTTTTTGACAAATTGCTTAGCCACCTCAGTCGTAACAGGATCGCCTGGTTTCATAACCTTATGGATACGAATCGCCGCTAGAGCGTTTTCATCATCAATCTTTTCAGTTTGCTTGAGCAATTTCAAAGACTCATGATCGGCTGAGAAAGAATGGATAATGGAAGCGTCATGCCCTAACGCTAGATCGTTGATGATCACAAATTCTTGCACGCCTAGATCGTGGATTTTTTCTAGCCTGTTTTTATCCAACTGCGTGAGCATGTCCAATAAAACTTCTTTCCCTACCATAACAGGCTCAGCTAAATGACGATTGAGTAAAATATCCATAGGGTATTCCACCCATTCTAAATGGTTTTCTTTAAGCTCTTTAATTTTCCTTGAAGTGAGCTTTTTACCCGCTAAAAGGATAATCTTGCCTTGAGGGTCTTTCAAGTCAAATTCCATTCTTTGATTGGCGTCTAATGAAGCAAACGGGATCAAATATTTATCGTTTTCATAACGCACTTTCACAAGCGGGTAGAACATTTTGATGATGTCTTGTTTTTGATAATCCATCGCCCTGAATAAAATGGTAACAGGCACTTTACGGCGTTTGTTGATACGAGCGTACAAAACATCTTTAGAATCGTATTCAAAATACAGCCACGAACCCCTATCAGGAATGATTTGCCCTGTGTAAATGAGCTTGTTTGAAGAAGTGCTAGATTCTTCTTCTTTGAAAATCACACCGGGGCTTCTGTGGAGCTGATTGACCACCACGCGCTCCACCCCATTAATGATAAACGAAGTGCGTTCTGTCATTAATGGGATCTCACGAATGAAAATGCTTTGCTCTTTAATATCCTTAATGCCGTTCTTTTCGCCACTTTTGGTGTCTTTTTCCCACAAAATCAAGCGCACTTTAATTTTGAGCGGGATAGAGTAGGTAATGCCTCTCTCCATCGCTTCTCTAACAGTGTATTTAGACTTGCCAAATTCGCAACCCGCGTATTCTAAAGTGATGCGGTTATGCTCATCTTGGATAGGGAAAATGGATTTAAAAACCTTTTCAATCCCACTCTCTTTACCATCTTTGGAATACAAGAAAGAATCGTAGCTGTCTCGTTGCAATAATAATAAATTAGGAACTTCTAAATCTGTCGGGGTTTTTGTAAAATCAGCTCTCAAGCGGTTTTTTAGGGGAATTTTTTTTGACATATTTCAAGCCTTTGATCAAAAATTTTGAGTTATTTAATGCATTAATTCAAGTAAGCATTGCAAAAGGATCTTTAAACTTTAGAACCATCCATGATAAAAATACCAAAACCCACCTGCAATACTAACCACTTTAGGCTACACGCTCACAAACAAAATCATGGAGCAAAATCATCTGCCACACTAGAGCAGAGAAAGGCACAAAGACCTTTCTGTTTTTAAGTCTTACTTGACTTCAACCTTAGCGCCTACTTCTTCAAGTTTCTTCTTGATGGTTTCAGCTTCTTCTTTATTCACGCCCTCTTTAAGCACATGAGGGGTTTTTTCGGTAGCGTCTTTAGCTTCTTTCAGGCCAAGCCCAGTGATTTCACGAACCACTTTAATCACCTTAATTTTTTCAGCACCGCTATCGGCTAAAATCACATTAAATTCGGTTTTTTCTTCGCTCTCAGCCGCTACACCGCCAGCTACAGCCGCACCCGCTACGACCGTTGGAGTCGCACTCACGCCAAATTTTTCCTCAAACATTTTAACCAATTCAGCAAGCTCTAAAACGCTCAATGAACCAATATACTCTAACACTTCTTCTTTTGAAATTGCCATAATCCAATCCTTCAAATTTTTTTAATTAAAGCCATCATAGGCTCTTAGTTTTCTTCTTTCGCTTTACGCAAATTGTCTAAACCGGTCACAAAATAACGCGCCGGAGCCGTCCAAACAGAAAGCAACATTCCCATAAGCTCTTCTTTGCTTGGGAGTTTTGAAACCGCTTCCACATGAGCTACGCTAACGCTTTCTTTATCAAACAAGCCCGCTTTCAACACAAAGTGATCTTTATGCTCTTTTTGGAAATCAAACACGAGTTTAGAGAGAGCGATTTGATCACCGCCCCACAAAAACACATTGGTTTCTTTCAAATCCAAATCAGAATAGCCAGCCTCTTTCATGGCAATATGAGCGAGAGTGTTCTTAATCACTTGCACTTTAATGCCTTGATTACGAGCCTTATTCCTTAAAGCTTCCAACTTTTTCACGCTAAGACCCTTATAATCGCAAATTAAAAGGGCTTTGGCATCTACAAATTGCGATTTTAAGTTAGCGACTAGCTCTACTTTATGCTGCCTTTGATGTTGTTTTTGCATCTTTTCCTCCTTTCTAGACTAGACCTCTGCAAGATTATCTTTTTAAAAAAGAAATTTTAAGCTTTTTAGCTCTTACGATCTTCAGCCTAAGATTAAAAACTCCCCTAACGCTATTTAATATCCATCAATTCCTGCGCGTCCAAACTCACTGAAGGCGACATGGTGAGCGAGAGAGCGGCGTTTCTAATATACTTGCCTTTCGCGCTACTGGGTTTTAGGCGGTTGATCGTTTTAACCAACTCAAGCATGTTTTCTTTGATTTTTTCTTCAGGAAAACTCGCCTTACCAATAGGGGCATGAACATTGCCCTTTTTATCCACCCTGAAATTCACTTGACCGCTTTTAGCGTTACTGACCGCTTTAGCAATATCCATCGTAACGGTTCCGGTTTTAGGGTTTGGCATCAAACCTTTAGGGCCTAAAATCCTACCCACTTTACCGACAACCGCCATCATATCAGGCGTTGCGATCACCATGTCAAAATCAATACGACCATTTTTGATTTCTTCAGCCAAATCGTCTCCGCCAACGACATCAGCCCCAGCGTTTTTGGCTTCATCTTGCTTAATATCTTTTGCAAAAACGGCCACTCTTACTTTTTTCCCTGTTCCATGAGGAAGCACCACCGCACCGCGCACCATTTGATCCGCATGCCTTGGATCAACCCCTAGCCTTAACGCTACTTCCACGGTTTCATCAAATTTGGCTGAAGCGAGGGATTTAACCACCTCTACGCCTTGCTCTACGCCATACGCTTTATCGTTTTGAATTTTAGAAAAAAGTTTTTCCAACCTTTTAAATACTTTTTTTGCCACGATTCTAATCCTTAAAAATTTCTTTCAATTCCAACAAAACCCAATCAATCCACAACTTCTACGCCCATGCTCCTAGCGCTGCCCATAACGATTTTTTTGGCCGCTTCCATGGTACTTGTGTTTAAATCTTCCATTTTCAATTGTGCGATCTCTTCCACTTGCTTGTGGGTGAGCTTTGCAATCTTATTCTTAAGCGGGTTGTCAGAACCTTTTTCAACCCCAGAAGCTTTTTTGATCAAATCGGTTACCGGAGGCTTTTTAGTGATAAAGGTGAAACTCTTGTCTTGATAAACCGTGATAATGACCGGGATATTAAAACTCCCCATGTCTTTAGTTCTCTCGTTAAAAGCCTTACAAAATTCCATGATATTAACCCCTCTTTGACCCAACGCTGGCCCTACGGGAGGTGAAGGGTTTGCCTTACCTGCAGGGATTTGAAGTTTGATTTCTCCGACTACTTTTTTAGCCATGTTTTCTCCTTAAAAAGTTATATAATTTTTTCCACTTGCGAATGCAAAATCTCTATTGGAGTGTTCCTACCAAAAATAGAAACATTGAGCTTGAGCTTGCGGTGTTCCACATCATACTCTTCCACCGTAGCGGTAAAGTTTGCAAAAGGGCCTTCCACCACACGCACCACTTCGCCTTGCTCAAAAAAGATTTTTGGCTTGGGGGCTGCTCGGTTATTCATTTTTTCTAAAATATGCCCAATATCCGCTTCACTCAATGGGGTTGGCTTTTTGTTTTCTCCAATAAAACGACTCACTCTTGGCAAAGATTGTATCTTATGCCACAAAACCGTATCTAAATCCACCTTAATAAAAACATATCCAGGATAAAGGCTTCGTTCCGTTACTTTCGTCTTGCTTTTTTTAGAAACCTCTATAATATCTTCAGTAGGCACAATGATCTCTTGTATCCTATCTCTTATATTATGGTCGTTCGCTAGATTCTCAATCGCTTTCTTAACGGACTGCTCGCTCCCTGAATAAGTTTGTATGGCATACCAATCCATCATTATTCTCCTTATTTAAAGCCACCAACCTATAGAACACTAGAGACAAAAGCCCCTAGAGAAAAATCCAACAAAGCTAAAAACAGCGTGATAGCACTCACCACCACCAAAACAGAAATAAGCGCGTTGCGTATCTGCTCTTTAATAGGAAATATCACTTTAGAAAGCTCTTCTCTAGCTAATTTATATTGCATGAGCCATTTATCCATAGTTTCTTTTCGCCCTCACTTAAACTTAATACATTTATACATTAAAAGAATTTTCAATTCTATCCAAAATAGCTTAAAATAAAATTAAAAAATTTAAAAACAATCCAATTGAAACACAAACTTGATAGAATAAATTAGTAGATGGCAGGTCAGGAGGGACTCGAACCCCCAACAACCGGTTTTGGAGACCGACGCTCTACCATTGGAGCTACTGACCTAACCTCCCCTCCTTTTCAATCACAACACCAAAGAAAGAGCTAGCTCTTCAATTTAATTTCTTTATGAAGAGTGTGTTTATTTTCCCTTGGGCAGAACTTCTTAAGCTCCAGTTTTTCAGTGTTAGTTTTAGCGTTCTTGGTTGTGCTGTAATTGATGTCTTCACAATCAGAACACTTCAACCCTATTTTAACTTTCATAATGACCCTTTATGGTAACTCTCTTTTTGCTAATATTATTCAATAATATTGCTCACAACACCAGCACCAACGGTCCTACCGCCTTCACGAATCGCAAATTTAGTTCCTAACTCTAACGCAACAGGGCTAATCAACTCTACAGTGATTTTAACATTATCGCCAGGCATAACCATTTCTACGCCTTCAGGAAGGGTGATAGAGCCAGTCACATCAGTCGTGCGCACATAGAATTGCGGGCGGTAGTTGGTGAAAAATGGAGTGTGTCTCCCGCCTTCTTCTTTAGAAAGGACATAAATTTCTCCCTCAAATTTCTTGTGCGGAGTGATAGAACCTGGTTTGCACAGAACCATACCGCGTTCTACTTCTTCTTTTTTAGTTCCTCTCAAAAGCACGCCCACATTATCGCCGGCTTCACCTTTTTCCAACTCTTTCCTAAACATTTCTACACCGGTTACAGTCGTTTTTTGTGTAGGTCTGATACCAACGATTTCCACTTCATCGCCTACTTTCACCACGCCTCTTTCAATCCTACCTGTAACCACAGTCCCTCTACCCGCAATAGAGAACACATCTTCAACCGGCATCAAGAAAGTTTTCTCAGTGTCTCTTTCTGGAGTAGGGATATAGGCATCCACTTCAGCCATAAGTTTAAGCACTTTTTCACCCCATTCACCTACATTACCAGCCTTTGCTTCTTCTAAAGCTCTCAAAGCTGAACCCGCTATGATAGGAGTGTCATCGCCAGGGAATTCATACGCGCTCAACAATTCGCGCACTTCCATTTCCACAAGCTCTAACAATTCTTGGTCATCTACCATGTCTTGTTTGTTTAAGAAAACAACAATGTGAGGCACGCCTACTTGACGAGACAATAAGATATGTTCTCTGGTTTGAGGCATAGGGCCATCAGCTGCAGAAACAACCAAAATCGCTCCGTCCATCTGTGCCGCACCGGTGATCATGTTTTTTACATAGTCAGCGTGTCCTGGGCAATCCACATGCGCATAGTGTCTGTTTTCAGTCTCATATTCAATGTGAGAAGTAGCGATAGTGATCCCTCTTTCTTTTTCTTCAGGGGCGTTATCAATATTATCATAGTCTTTCATTTCTGCAAGACCTTTCAAAGAAAGCACCGCTGAAATCGCTGCACTCAAAGTCGTTTTACCATGGTCTACATGCCCAATGGTTCCAATATTAACATGCGGCTTAGTTCTGTTAAACTTTTCTTTTGCCATTTGTATTTCTCCTTAATTTTTTGAAATGGATTTTAGAATTATACTAAACAAAATCCTAAGTATTCCTAAATGCTACCACAAAATTTAAGACATTTTTGTCTTATCGCCATTCAAGAGATTATAAACTGGAGCCTATAAGCGGAATTGAACCGCCGACCTCTTCCTTACCAAGGAAGTGCTCTGCCTCTGAGCTATATAGGCGTCTCAAAAACTAAAATGTTATCCTAAAAATGGAGCGGGAAACGGGACTCGAACCCGCGACCCTCAGCTTGGAAGGCTGATGCTCTAGCCAACTGAGCTATTCCCGCATCTATAAAACAAACATGGTGGTGAGACGTGGATTCGAACCACGGAAGACATAGTCAGCAGATTTACAGTCTGCCCTCGTTGGCCACTTGAGTATCTCACCAAAAACTTTGCAAAATAACATTTTAACTGGAGCTGGCTAAGGGACTTGAACCCCCGACCTGCTGCTTACAAGGCAGCTGCTCTACCAACTGAGCTAAGCCAGCGATAAATTAAATAATCAAAGACTTGGGATTATAGCAGTTTTATACTTAATTTGTCAAGAAATGATGACAGAAAGCTAAATTATTTATATGGCACAGAGCATGGTTAAAATTTTAGCTATAATCTAGCTCAATTTGGCTGAACACAGCTCAAAGCTTATTACATATAAAAGAATTTATGGACACTTAAATTATGGCGAAAAAAAAACATAAAATTTCTACTTTAAAATATTTTTTACGTTCTTTAAAGCAAATCTATAGGCTCATCACTTTCAAGGAAAAAATGATTTTTTTCCTGCTTGTGTTGATGGCGGTTTTTTCTTCTTTTGTGGAAGTGATGTCCCTAACTCTTCTGATGCCTTTTATCACTCTCGCTTCCGATCCTAGCAGGGCTTTAGACGATAAAGATTGGAAAATGGTCTATGATTTTTTCCATTTTTCATCTCCCGTTCGTCTCATGTATTTCTTTAGTTTCTGTTTGGTGGGGATTTATTTATTTAGGATGTTTTATGGGGTGTTTTTTACCTATTTAAGAGGGCGTTTTTCCAATAAAAAAGCTTATCAAATCAAGCAACAACTCTTCTTGCAACACATCAAAAACAACTATTTATCGCACCTCAACCACAACCTGGATTCTTTAAGAGACATTATCAACAATAAAGCGGAGGGCATGTTTATGAGCTTTAACGCTTTTTTGAGTTTATTGACCGAAATAACCGTGATCGTTTTTTTCTATTCCACGCTCATATTGACTAATTGGAAAATAACGCTCGTTTTTACCACGATTCTCGCCTTACAAATTTTTTTTATTGTCAAAAAAGTCACCGTCCTTATCAAAAAAAAGGGTGAGATGGCTGCCAAATCCAAAGCGCAAACGCTTAAAGTCTTTTCAAAATTTTTCAGCAATTTTAAGATCACTAAACTCAAAGACAACCACGAAGAAGCCCACAAACTTTTTGGAGAAAATAGCCGTAAAGCCCATGACACTGAGATCATTTACTCCACTTTGCAAGTGGTCCCCAGGTATTCAATAGAAACCGTGGGCTTTAGTTTGTTGATTTTAGCGGTCGCTTACATCTTATTCAAATACGGCGAAGCTAGAATGGTGCTCCCTACCATTTCTATGTATGCCCTAGCGCTTTATCGCATACTCCCTTCTGTAACTGGAGTGATCAACTATTATAATGAAATCGCTTACAACCAGCTTGCGACCAATGTTGTTTTTAAAAGCCTTTCTAAGACCATTATTGAAGAGGATTTAGTCCCTTTAGATTTTAATGAAAAAATCACTCTCCAAAACATTTCATTCGCTTACAAGTCAAAACACCCAGTTTTAAAAAATTTCAATCTCACCATTCAAAAAGGTCAAAAAATCGCTCTCATAGGTCATAGCGGGTGCGGAAAATCCACGCTAGCGGATATTATTATGGGGCTTACCTACCCTAAAAGTGGGGAAATTTTTATTGACAACACCCTTTTAACCAAAGAAAATATACGATCATGGCGTAAAAAAATAGGCTATATCCCCCAAAATATTTACCTTTTTGATGGCACTGTGGGGGATAATATCGCTTTTGGGAGCGCCATAGATGAAAAACGCTTGATTAAAGTGTGCAAAATGGCTCATATTTATGATTTTTTATGCGAGCATGAAGGCCTTAAAACCCAAGTGGGCGAAGGGGGCGCTAAGCTTAGCGGCGGGCAAAAACAACGCATAGGCATCGCAAGAGCCTTATACGATAACCCTGAAATTTTGGTTTTAGATGAAGCCACTTCAGCCCTAGACAATGAAACCGAGAGTAAAATCATGGATGAAATCTATCAAATCGCTAAAAATAAAACTCTAATCGTTATCGCCCACCGCTTAAGCACGATTGAACGCTGTGAAGTCATCATTGACATGAGCCAACACAAAGACAATCTCGGCTAAAGCTGGCTTTACTCTTTTATAAAGTTTTGTAAATCAAACCCCTTAAAGCTCTCCAAATACTTCCCTTGATAGCCATCTTGCCCCACTAAATTTTTCAAAACCTTGCTGTTGTAACCCAAAAACGCCACTTTATTAGCCTTAGCGCTTTCATAATCATTGACGCTATCGCCTATCATTAGCATGCGGCTTGGGTTATAGGCGTATTTTTGAATGATATTAGCGATGATTTTGGGTTTATTAGGCGGACTCCCTTCAACGCTCTTAAAATACTTAATGATCCCTAAAAACTCGCACAATACTTGCAATTCGCTATGCAAGGCCGCTGAAGCGATATGGAAAATATAATTTTGATAATGCTTATCAATAAACGCCATCACTTCGCTATTCAAATGCCCCCTATCAAAAAGCTTTTGCTCTATAATAGCACCAAACTCTAGGGCTAATTTATCCACTTTTTCTTGAGCGATAGGGGTTTTTAAAATCTCGTTATAAAAATATTGGATTTTTTCATTCCTTGAAATCCCCCCACTTTGATAATGATAAACTTCAAATTGTTTCAAACTCTCTTTACTATCGTTGCCATGCTTTTGAAACAACGCCTTAAACCCTTCGTATTTTAAATGCATGCTGTCAAAAATCACGCCATCAAAATCCCATAAAACCACTTCAAGCGCCATGATTTCCCCTTTTTTATAGGCTTATTTGGTTTCATTTTACCTTATTCAAGCGGTATTTAAGCGATTATTTTTATCATTATTGGAGTATCTTGGATTGGTTTTAATCAAATACCGCCTGCTAAAGCCTCATTTAAAACTCTAACACTCTTTAGATTTTTTAACTTAAAGCTCGTTCTTAAAGGTTGGGTTGTTTTGATTCTTATTTGATAAGAATATGCAAACACTCTTTGGTGTGCACGGCTTTATGGGCGCGTTTGTTATCCGCTTTAAAACGCATGTAGGTTTTGGTCATTAAGGAGTAAGCGCCGTATTTTTTTAAGATATTTTTAATCTCTGTCTCGCTCATAAGCCCTTCATTGTTATAGCTTAAAAAAATATATTTGAATCGCGCTTTTTTGATCAAGTCTTCAAAAGCGTTTAAGATTTGAGAACGAGAGCAAAACGATGATTTCTGGTAACTGGGCAAGCCGGTTTTGCCTTTTGGAACAAAGGGCGTATAAGCAGCAATCGTGTTCAACAAATGGTAATTCGCCCCGTATTGCCTCGCATTATAAGGAGGGTCTAAATACAAAATATCCCCTGAAATCTTTCCGATCAACTCGCTAGCGTCTTGCTGATACACTTCGTTAGCGTTTAAACTCACATCAAAATGAGCGCCTTTTAAAATGAGTTCTTTTTGAGCGCTTTTTTTAAGGCGTTTTAAAAAAGCCCCATAAACTGAAGCGGTGTTAGCCACCTTGTCCGCGCTCTCCAATAACGATGCGAGCAAAAAATAATACGCGCAATTATCAATGTTTTGAGAAAGCTTAAGCTCTTCAATTTTTAAACGCATCGCATCAATTTTTTGAGCGTTTGTTTCGCTAAAATACTGCCTTGAACTCCCCCCTAAAGAATAATGCGAATAGATAAAGCCCTTTTTTAAAGCAACGCTATTAAGCCTATCAATCAGCTCTTCTTGATTAGGGATTTCTTGAATGTTGCCGATATAATTTTGATTCAAAACAAAGCTATAATACTCCAAGTCATTAGAAATAACCTTATTAACGGCTTTTTTAAACGCACGCCCCACAATGCCTGTCCCAGCGAACAGATCACAAAAAATCGCACCAGAGAGATCATGGCCTGCAACCGCATGGATATTTTCCTTAATAAAGGGAATGAGCTTGTATTTAGAGCCGATATAGTTCATTGATCTGTGTTTGTATGCTTCTTTAAAATAAATATAGCTATTATTAAAATTAAATTTTATGTATTGTAACATAACTTGATTATGAATAAGTCTTAAACCCCACGATTAAAATAATCTTAAAACCAACTAATCAATCCTATATGAAACAATGATCGTTTTTTAATACCGCACGCCCTACCAATCGCTTCATTAAAACAACGAAACAACCCCCATTATAAGCAAAAACTTTTTCTATCGCAACTGCTCATTAAAACACCGCTAGAAAAACAGCGACACCCCCCTACTAGCTGAATGCATCAAAACTTTTGCCACTATTACCCTATTTTCTAGTAGCTTCTTTTAAATCTACCATTCTCATATTCTTCTATTTTGCCATTAACGACTTTAACTACAACCGCCATTATAAACCTCCTAAAATATAAATTGTGATATACCCAACATCAAACTATCAGTCTAGTCTATAGTCTAACTAAAACCTTAATTTTGAGTATTTGAATATTTAATCACAAAATCCCTAAAAAATAGCTTAACAACAAACTCGCTTAACTCTCATAAAATCAGTCTCATTAAATCAATTTACCCTCAAAACAACCCGCATGGCACAAACTCCAACCGCTTGTCTAAAATTAATGATCCTTTGTGATGGTTTTGGCTTTAGAGCCTACAGCCGTAGAACCCGTGGGCAAATCTGAAAGCACCACCGCATTAGCTCCGATTTTCACATCATCGCCCACGCAAATCGCACCCAAGACCTTAGCCCCTGCCCCCACTACCACACGGTTGCCTAAAGTAGGGTGGCGCTTGCCCTTGAATTTGCCCGTGCCACCCAGAGTTACGCCATGATAAATGGTAACATCATCTCCAATCTCTGTGGTCTCGCCAATCACCACACCCATGCCATGATCAATAAAAAGCCCCCTCCCAATCTTAGCGCCCGGGTGGATTTCTATCCCAGTGATAAAACGCGCTAACTGAGAAAGTGCGCGAGCAATGAAGTAAAACCCACGCTTGTGCAACGCATGCGCTAGGCGGTAACAAAGCAGCGCATGAATGCCCGGATAAAGCAAGAGAACCTCCCACTTATTCCTAGCTGCCGGGTCTTCTTGCAAGACACGCTCTAGGCTATAAGACAAATCTAGCATGACAGAGTCTCCGGTTGGAATATATTTGAATCAACATGACTTAAGCAGATTTTTCTCATCTATTCCAATAAAACTTGATACAAATTTTTCTTGCTATTATACCCAAACTCACGCTCCTTTAAATGGAGTAAAAAATTAATAGAGTAAAACGCCCTCTCTTTTAATCCCTTCAAATTCTCTTAAACAATCCTTTAAAAAGGCTTAAAAAACCCGCTAATCCATTATTGATTTGGCATTTATTTGGAATAAAACTATTTTAAACGAAAAAATTTTAAACGAAAAAAATAAAAAGCAGATTGAAAAAAATTACTAGTAGTGGTGCCGAAGGTCGGACTCGAACCGACACGGGATTGCTCCCACCAGATTTTGAGTCTAGCGTGTCTACCAATTCCACCACTTCGGCGTATCATAGAGCAAAGAGTGAGATTATACCCACTTATTCCTTAAAAAAACTTAATGGTGCACTGGGCGAGACTCGAACTCGCACGAGATTGCTCCCACCACCCCCTCAAGATGGCGTGTCTACCAATTCCACCACCAGTGCTAAAAATTCAAAAATAAGAAAATATTATAGCTAAATCATGCTTTTTAAGCAATAATTTAGCCCATCAAAAACCCTTAACTTAAGAATGGGTTACTATAAATAGCGATAATAGCAAACACTAGAGTATAAATCACTTGCGCTTCAATCATCGCCATGGCCACGAACATGGTTGTGAGCAATTTACCGCCCACTCCTGGGTTTCTCGCTGTGCCTGTAATGGTCGCTGCGGCCGCATTCCCCATACCGATCGCCCCACCAAAAGCGGCAATCCCTAGACCGATCATCGCTCCTAAGATAGAATAGGCTTTAATCATATCCATCCCACCCATGCCACCATCATGAGCGAAAGCAACGCCCGCTAAAGCCAGAAAAAATAACGCTAAAAATTTCATTTTCGCACTCCGTTTCAAAAATTAGGCTTGATTTTCATTTCGAATCGTTCCTCTACTTTCAAAAATACAAGCAAGAATTCATTTTAATACAAACTAGCTTAAAAACGCTTTTAAAAAACGCTTTTTAAAAATTTTAAGCCAAATCCAAAGCGATTTTACCCTTATTGAAACTAATCACCCTGCACCTGATGCTATCGCCTTCTTTTAAGATCACTTGACACCTGTCCATGTTTTGTTTTCTTAACAAGCCTTCGCCCCCCTTAGGCAAGCTTAAAAACGCCCCAAAATCCACGATTCGTTTCACTTGAGCTTCTAGCACCTCATCAATAGCGTATCGCTCCAATTCTTGATCTAAAGAATGCAAATAGTTTAAAATAAATTCTTTAGTTTTTAAAACGCGCTCTTTATTCCCCATGATTTTCACTTCACCGCTCGGTTTGTTCAAATCAATCTTAACCTCAAACCTTTCTACTATCTCTTTAATCACACGCCCCCCTTGACCGATAATTTCTACAATTTTATCTGGAGCGACATTAAAAATTTCAGTTGTGGGCAAATGGGAAAAATTGATCACGATCTTTTCTTTCGCTTCATGCATGATTTTTAAAATGTGTTTGCGCGCTCTTTTAGCTTGGAGTAAGGCTTGGTATAAAACCTCTAATTGGATACCGCTCATTTTGGTATCCATTTGCATAGCCGTAATGCCTTCTAAATTCCCGGCAATCTTAAAATCCATATCGCCTTCGGCGTCTTCTAAGCCGCTAATATCGCTTAAAATGGCGTGATCTTGCCCTTTGCTCACCATGCCCATAGCCACCCCAGCGACTAGATCATGAATTTCCACACCGCTTGCATAAAGGGCTAAAGACCCTGCGCACACGCTCGCCATTGAGCTTGAACCATTGCTTTCTAAAATCTCAGAAACCAATCGTATCACCTGCTCTTTATTTTTAATGCTCGTTTCTAAAGCTCTTTTAGCCAAATTCCCATGCCCTAATTCGCGCCTTGAAGTCGCGCCAATAGAACTCGCTTCGCCCACGCAAAAAGGAGGGAAATTATAATGGAACATGAAGCGCTCTTTGATAGGGGTTTTATGTTCCAAACTCTCATGGGTTTGAGCGTCATTATCCGTGCCTAAAACCCCTACCACTAAGCTTTGAGTTTGCCCCCTAGTGAATAAAATGGAGCTGTGCGCCATAGGGAGTAAATCGCTCTCTATCAAAATGGGGCGCACTTCTTCTAACGCGCGCTTATCCGGGCGGATTTTATCTTGAATGATCATGCGCCTTATCTCAGTTTTTTTCACTTTTTCTAAAGACCATTCAATTTCTTCTAAACTGAATTCTGAGTGGGCTTCGCTGATTTTTTTAGCCACTTCTTTGAAAACATTTTCTCGCTCGCTCAAAGCAGAACTTTCAATGCCTTTAATGATTTCATCAAAATACTGATTTGTTAATAAATCTAACAGCCTTTCATTAAGGGCTATCCCTTCGCCCTCTTTAAAAAGCAACTCGTTTTGATAGGGCGTGAAAGCCTCTTCATAAAGCGTGCAGGTTTCTTTCAAACTTTTTTGAGCCAATTCTAAAGCTTCTAGCATTAAAGGCTCTTCTAAAGCGTTTAATTTTTGCCCCAAAGAGCGCATTTCTATCATGTTCAAACTCTCTTTAGTGCCGGACACGAACAAATCCAAACTGGATTGATTCAAAAGGCTTGCGCTAGGGTTAATGATAAATTCGTTATCCACCCTAGCGATCCTGCAAGCGCTCACGCTTTTAATAGGAGCGATATGGGCTAAAAAGAGAGTGGCTGAAGCGGCGTTTAAAGCAGAGACTTGCAAATCGTTTTCAATATCATGGCTTAAAACCATTAAAGTGATCTGTGTAGGGTAGCGGTAATCTTTAGGGAATAAAGGGCGCAAAGTCCTGTCTATAAGCCTAGAGGTTAAGATTTCAAAATCTTGCGCTCTGCCTTCTCTTTTAACAAAACCGCCAGGAATCTTACCGGCAGCATACGATTTTTCTAAAAACTGCACCACTAAAGGCAAAAAATCTTCACTCACAGGCTCTCTTTCTACGCACACGCTCGCTAGAATAAGGGTTTTTCCTAAGCGATACATTAAAGAGCTAGTGGCTTGTTTGGCCACTTGTTTGAGAGCGAATTCTTCGGTTTTGTTACTGGAATTGATGGTGATAAAATCCATATTTAATGTTCCTTTTTGAGATTGGACGCGTTGTTAGCGCCCAAGTATTTTTCAATTTCTTCATTGCTTAATCGCTTGAGTTCTTTATAATGGTGTTCCACAGAGACAAAACATTCAGGGCGATACACGCTAATCACCCCATCGCACAAACTTTCTAAGCCTTGAGCGACATTTTGCGCGACAATGGGGGTTAAAATGTAAATGTCTTGGCATTCTTTTTTCAAACAAGTTTGCACGCCTAACCCTGCTCTAAACCCGGTCTCAATCCCCCTATCTACGATAAAAACATTTTTATCTTTCAGGCTTTTGATCGCATTGCCTTTGCGATACTGATAGATGTGAGACAAAATGTCTTCTTCATAAGCTCGCTTGGCTTCCCCATAAACATAGTCTAAAGTGATGTCAAAGGAATTGATCAAACTTTCATTCATCACTATATCCATGCTCTCACTCACTAAAGCGATCTCGCATTTTGAGTTTAAGGGGGCTAGGATAGGTTCTAAAAAAAGTATATCATAAGTCGCTCCAAATTTTTGCGCTAAAGCGTTAGCTAAATACAAGGCGTTAAAACTCAAGGCGAGCATGATGGAATCTTTTAAATCAATGTGGCGCGTGTGGATTTCATTAATCAATTTGTTTAAAGCGTCTTCTTCATTAACAAAACGCATGCCCTCTATATCAGTGATATGGCTAAAATCCGTATTCAAATCTATTCCTTTTTTTACTTACGCTGCAAAGAGCGGTAAGTTACATTGGTTTTAGTGATCGGTGAAAAGTCTAATTCTAGCTTAACATAGTTATTTTCAAACACTCTTATAGGTTGGTTGGGATCGCCGGTGAGGATAGGGCGTCTTTGATTGACGAATTGAAAGCCAATCCCAAAACAACGGATTTTTTTATAAATCCCCACATTCCAATTCAAAACCACGTTATTTCTAATATCATAACCCACATCCGCGCTCATGGAAAAATACCCAAAATCGTTGCTAAAACCCGCCTTTAAATAATCCGCAGGATTTTCTACAATGCTATTAATCCCACTGCTAAAATTGTTCCTTAAAAAATAAGAGAGGTTAAAGCTTAAAAATTTGCGTTGGTAATTGGCGTTCACAGAGATTTCTTCTAGGCGGTTTTGATAAAACGAATAAAAGACATTCCCAAAGATGTTCAATCCCGTTAAGGGCGAAAACCCGATCTTGCTCTCTAGTGGCATTCTAAAGGGCGAAACTTTATCGTCAAGATTGATGAGTTGCGATATTTTAAAATACAATAACTCTTGCCCCCCTAAGCCATAAAGGTATTGCGTTAGGGTTAAATCCACCGTCTTATTGCTCGCATTGCTAGGTAAAATGCTGCTAGGATTCCACACGGAGTCATACAAACGCCCTTGATAATCATAATCTCTCAATAAAGGCGAAGTGTAGCTGTTTAAGGCTTGCGCGCTTAAAGCATACATGTTTTGAGAAAACAAGCCGTTTTTAAAAGTGTAATAAGGGATGTTGAAAATCGCTTCTAGTTGGATCGTGTGGAAAAGCTTGTTGTATTCTCTGGCTAAATCCGTATTGACATACATGGAAAAATTTGAAGACACAAAGTTCCCAAATTCCCTTGATTCATTAGGGATCGTAGGCACGAAGGAATTTTTAGATTGCATTAAAGCCACATTAGATAGTTGGAGATCGTTCCAAAGCCCTAAAGATAAATACTTTTTAAACAAAGAAAATTGCAAACCCACCGGCACATTCAAAGCGTTTTGCACATAGCCATAGCCGATCTCTCTTGCGGTGTTTCTAAACTGATAATCCACTGAATACAATAAATTTTTAAAATACAAAGAATTTAAATATTTATGGTATTGCAAATTAGGGACAGATTGGAAAGTGCGGTTATTGTTGATTTTATTCAGGTTTAAAAAATACTTGATATTCAAGCCGTAATAATTGTTTTCAGTTTGCAAATAGTAATTCGCCCTAGACATGTGCGTGGCGTCTGTGATTCGCTTATTAACCTTTTCAAAACGCACATAATCCAAATCGTTCATGTATAAAAAGTCAATGTAATGCCCGTTGTCAATATTAGACTTAAGATGAAAGTATTTTTGTAAAGTGTCCCTGCTAGAGCTTAAAAATTCAAACCCGTAGATATTTTGATTCCTCAAATCGTAGCGTTTGACGTATTGGGTGTAATTCCTAAAATAGCGCGCGTTGAATAAAAACCTGTCGTCTTTAGAGTTGATGTAGCGCGCTTCAAAATTCAAGCCAAAACCCCTTTTATAGCGGATTTGTGGGGTAAAGGTCATATCCCATGAGTTTTTGGGGGCTAAATAAAAGGGTTGCAAATAAATAAAGCCGTCTAAATTGGAAGTGCCAAACTCAGGGTATAAAAACCCGGTAGTTCTTTTATTGCTAGTGGACATGAAAATATAGGGCAAATACAATACAGGAATATCACCGACATAGATCTTAGGATTCCACATAGACAAATGCGATTTTTGCATGTTGAATGAGCCTGAAGTCGCATTGACATGCCAAATGGGGTTGTCAATGCTGCACCCTGAAGCGCTCATGTTTTTAATCTTATATTTTTGATCCTTCCCACTGGCAATATCCGCGCTCACCCAAATCCCGCTCACGCTGTCTTGGACATAAAAGGGGAAAATGATCTCATATTTTTCATTCAAACTCAATTTCACGTAATCGGTTTTAACGAGCAAACCCTCGCCCCTATAAACCTTGATATTGCCTTCTAATAACGCTTCTTTAGTCTTGGTGTCATAACGCACCTTATCCGCTAGAATATACACGTCATAATTCAATAAGATCGCATTCCCTGAGGCGGTTATCACATTGTCTTTAGCGCTCACTTTATCCGCAAGGATTTCAAAAATCTTATGGTTTTGTTTGTCAAATCGTTGCATAGCGATTTCTTTAGCCTCTAATGCACTCAACAAAAAAAAGACCGCCAAATACAACCAATAAATCATGATCAAAACAACACCAAAAGACTTTTGCTTTTTTCTTCATGCCACGCCCTATGATAGGGATTTTTAAACACTACAAACCATAAAAAGGGGCATAGAAAAACCACGATCTTTAACCCTAAACGCTTCAATAAAATAGCCCTACTGGGGCAATCTGCTAAATAAATATCAATAATTTTAATCCTAAAAACCAATTTAGCCAAACTCATCTTGCACAAACACACAAAAAAGATTTCATAAACGCCATACAAGATGATAAAACCCATCACAACAAACGCGCTGTGATAAATGGGGTTAGTTAGCCAATATAAAGAATGTAAAAAAGTGCATGCCCTTAAAAGATCGCTCAATAAAAACGCTACCAACAAACCATCAGTTAAAAACGCTAAAATACGCCAATACAAGGGGCATAAACGCATTTTTTCACGCATAAGGAGTGTTTCTATGATTTCGGTTTCTTCTTTTTCTAAATTTGGAGAGCGCATTCAAAAACAAACAAGACAAACTCTTTGGTTTGTCTTAAACTTTAACCTTTAAGAATATTCTTTCAAATCTAACACCTTAAAACCAATATCCTTGCGATAAAACATGCCTTCAAAATGCACCTTTTGAGCGATCTCGTAAGCATGGTTTCTAGCCTCTAATAAAGATTTTCCTCTACCAATGGCAAAGATCACCCTCCCCCCACTGCTTTCAAACACGCCGTTATCCTGCTCCACCTCCCCTAAAATCAAATGACCCTTTTTTTCATCAACCGGATCAATATAAAGGGTTTGTTTGGGCGAAGAGCTGGTGGGGTAATTCCTAGAAACGAGCGCGACACTCATCACAAATTCTTTAGAAAACACCAATTCAAGAGAATGCAATTCCCCTTTGGCTGTGGCCAAACACAAATCTAAAAGCGAGCTTTCTAAAAGGGGTAAAATCGTCTGGCATTCAATATCTTTAAAACGCACGCTAAAATCCAATAAATACGGCTCTAAAACGCCTTTTTCTTCTATGATTACAATTTCAGCGAGTAAAACCCCTTTAAAAGGCGTGTTGTCAGCCTGAAGTTTCTCTAAAGTGGGTTTAAAGATATGATTTTTTATTTTCTCTTCTAATTCATTAGAGAAAAAGTTTGCAGGAGCGATGGCCCCCATACCTCCTGTATTGACCCCGTTATCCCCCTCTAATAAGCGTTTGTAGTTTTGGCAAAAGGGCAACAAGATAAAATCATCATTGGCTATGAGCGCTGTAACTGAAAGCTCAAATCCCTCTAAAAAAGGCTCTATGATCACAGGCTCATTGCTTTGTTTGAAAGCGTCTTCAAGGATTTTTATCGCTTCTTCTTGATGGACAATGCTTGTGTTTTTATTCAACGCTTTAATGACTAAGGGGAAAGAAGCGTTTTGAATGTAACTCAAAGCTTCTTTTAAATCGTTTGTTTCAAAGTAAGACGCGCTCTTGATACCGCACTCTTTAACAAAAGCTTTCATATAGCTTTTGGAAGCCTCTAACTTAGCCGCTTCTTTAGAAGCCCCAAACACTAAAATCCCCGCTTTTTCTAACCTCTCTGTAAGCCCTAAAATCAAAGGCTCTTCTTCTGAAATGATAGCTAAATGGATCTGTTTTTTAAGGGCCAATTCCACGATATGCTCGTAATGTTCGCATTCCAGATTCTCGCCTAAATCTTGAGTGCCACCATTACCCAAACAAAAATACAAAGCATTCACTCGCTCATCTTGCTGAAGCCTTTGAGCCAAAGCATACTCTCGCCCCTTATTCCCCACAATTAAAACATTATAGTTATTGTTATCTTTCATGTCTTCCCTAAAATGTGGTTGTTTTTAAACCCAGATGACCGCTACTTTTACATGCGCATAAGTTCAACAAACCTACACTAATAAGGCTAGGAGGATCTTCTTAGGGGCAGATTTAAAAAATGCCATCACACAAAAACCACTACCTTAGCCTAACTTATTTTTTCAACGAACTTGCCATCAAATAAGAAACGCAAATCACCCAGGCGATGCTTACAATTATACTTAAATTTTAAAGAAATTCCATGCAAAAATATTCAAGCGATCCGTGATAGTTTTGATTGGCGTTTAGGCACTTTAAAACAAACTGACTGATCTATTTCAACCTTTCTTTATACGCTACCTCCAAACTGCTATACCCTTTTTTTAATTCCCCCACACCCCCAAAAGCCACTACTTTAGCTTCTTTTAAAAAAATCGCGCTGTCTAAATACTTTTCCACATCCACCACCAAATGCGTAGAGACTAACAAGCTTGCGTTTTGGCTAAACTCACTAGCGATTAACTCAAAAATCTCTTCTCTTGCAATAGGGTCAATCCCAGCCACCGGCTCATCAAAAAGATACAAAGAAGCGTTTCGTGATAGGGTTAAAATCAGCTGCAATTTTTCCCTCATGCCTTTTGAAAGGGCTTTGAACTCTCTTTTTAAAGGCACGCTAAAGCGTTTCAGTAAATTTAGGGCTTTTGATTCATCAAAATCGCTAAAAAAATCCTTATAAAAAGCGATCGCTTTTAAAGGCGTTAATTTAGGATCTAAAAAATCGCCATCACTTAAAAACGCCACGCTTTTTTTAGTTTCTATGCCGATCTTTTGATTTAAAATTTTCACTTCCCCTTGATAGTTCAAATTCAACCCAGCTAAAATTTTTAACAGAGTGGTTTTACCCGCCCCATTAGGCCCTAAAAGCCCTATAAATTGCTGTTTGGGTAGTTTTAAGCTGATATTGTCTAGCGCTTTTAAACTCCCATAAGTTTTAGTCAAATTCTCTATTTCTACTAGCATTTTAATTCCCCGAATTTGCGCACTCTTTTGTAAAAATCGCTAATGATATTTTCTAAATCTTTAGGGGTGAAATCAGGCCATAAAATCGGCGTGAAAAACAATTCCGCATAACTAGACTGCCACAATAAAAAATTGGACAGGCGCATTTCCCCCCCTGTTCGTAACAATAGATCCACTTCAGGCAAATCATGCGTGTCTAAACGATGAGAAATTTCATTTTCTAGGCTTTCTATATTATTGATATGGCTAGACGGGCTTTCTAATAAGCTTTTAAACGCCCTTGAAAGCTCGTTTTTAGATCCGTAATTAAGGGCTAAAACTTGCGTAAAATCCTTAAAATGCCTGGTATCGTTTTCAAGCCGTAAAATCGTATCTCGTAATTCTTTAGAAAATCCCTCTAAATCCCCTATCGCCCTGAAGCGTATGTTATTATCCAAGTAAGTGGATCGCTCATCTTTAAGGTATTTTTTAAGCATCTTCATCAAAAAATCCACTTCACTTTTGGGGCGTTTCCAATTTTCCGTAGAAAAAGCGTATAAAGTCAAGCATTCTAACTTATGATTAGCGCACCAGATCGTAATGTCTTTAAGGGTTTTTACGCCCTTTTTATGCCCATAAGCCCTAGCTTTATTCTTTAATTTAGCCCACCTGCCATTACCATCCATAATAATGGCAAGATGTTTGAGAGTGTTATCCAATGCCTTTACCCTTTAAAGAAATTCTTTAATTATACACCATTTAAAGCGTGCAAGCATCCACTAAATAAGCGATATGTTGCCAAGAAAATTGGGTTTTTTCACTCAAACCGATTTCGCAAGTGCTAGAAGTGGAAAAGCCCCTTTTAAGATCATAGGATTGGTAAAACGCTTGAAAGCCGTTTAAAGCGCTCTCGTTTAGTTCAGGGGTGAAAAAGCCCTTATTCCCCGCAAAACCGCAACAACCCGTCTCTTTATGGATAACAATCTCGCCTAAAGTGCATTTTTTAGCCAAATTGAATAACAACTCTTCTTTATTTTCTAGCTTTAAAGCGCACATCGTGTATAACCCTATGTCTTCGTTAATGGGGTTGAATTTTAATTTAGGGCTTAAAACTTCTTCAATATAGACGCTCAAATCATAGACTTTCAAATCCTTATAAGCTTTCATTTGCTTGATAAAATGCGTCGAACATGCGCTATGGTCTAAAACGATGGGTATCTCGCCGTTATCGCTTAATTGTAAAAAAATCGCATGGTTTTTTTCATTGTTTTGCTTGGTTAATTCGGTGTAATTGATGAAGGCTTTCCCGCAACAAAGCGCATCCAATCCATTAGGATACACCACAGAAACCTTGGCTTTTTGGCATAGGGATTCAAACACTTCTTGAATGCATCTTTTATCCGCCATTTTGGTTGATGGAGCGAACGAGCGGTTGATGCAAGTGCTGAAATAAATGACTTTTTCTTCGCTCTTAAGCGTTTTATTTTCTAAAGGATAGGCGTTGTTTTTGGGCATGTAATAAAAGGCTTTAGGGAAGGGTTTGATGAACTTTTTAATCCCTTTAGTTAGGCTCACTAAGTTGTGAGGGCCTATGAGATTTTGAACTAAGCGAGCGCTTTTTAAAGAAAAACGAGCCATGCTTGTGGTTGTTTGCATGTGATTAAGGATCTTTGAAGCGATCTTTTCGCCTTTAGGGTTTTTTTGATAATAATTTAAAGCGATGCTCCCGGTATCAATTTCTAAAGGGCATAGGGTAGAACACATATGGCACACTGCGCAAGTGGCGTGCGCTAAATATTCAGACTCTTTTAAAAGCTCATCTAATAAAACCTGATCTTCACCATGACCTTGACTGACCCTTTCTTTTAAGCGCTCTACCTCTCTGTGGATAACGATGCGTTGTCGTGGCGTTAAAGATAAATCTTTACTGGGACAAATCCTTTCACAAAACCCGCATTCCATGCACATGTCCAAATGCTCTTCAATGGGGTAAATGCTCTTTAAATTTTTAGTGTGGATTTCTTTATCGTTTGTGATGATCACATCAGGGTTTAAAAGGCCATTAGGATCAAACAATTCTTTGATTTGTTTGTGGATCTTATAGGCTTTTTCTCCCCACTCCATTTCCACAAAAGGGGCTACCATCCTGCCTGTGCCATGTTCGGCTTTAATAGAGCCAGAGCTTTTGCTCACCATTAAAAACATCTCAGAAACTAAATTTTCAAACGCTTTCCTTTCAGTTTCATTTTCTAAAATCGGCGTAACGACAAAGTGCAAATTCCCGCTTAACGCATGCCCAAAAATAATGCCATTATCCTTAAAACCATGTTTTTTTAAAAGCCCTTCAATCGCTTTTGCCCCTTCTACAAAATCCTCTTTGCTGAAGCACACGTCTTCAATGATCACAGAGCTTTGGCTTTTTCTTTTTGACGCTGCGATAGGGAAAATGCCTTTTCTGATCTTCCACCACGATTGATAAACATTAGGATCACTACTGATTTGAGAATCTAAAACGACCGGTATCGCATTCAAGGCGTTTAAAATCGTTTGCATGTTGTTTTCTAAAATTAAAGGATCATCGCTTTCGCTTTGAATGAGTAAGCATGCGTTAGGCTCTTTGATTTCTAAAATCACTTTAGGCATGCCCTCTAAATTTTTCACGCTTTTTAGGGACGCATAATCCATAAGCTCTGCTGAAGAAATCATTTCAGGTTGTTTGGCTTTTAAAGTGGCTAAAATTTGAGCGGCTTTGGCGCATTGCTCTAAATTTTCATAAAGCAATAACGCGCAAGTTTTGTAAGCGTAGTCTTTCACGCATTCTAATCCCACGCTTGAAATAAAGCCTAAAGTCCCCTCAGAGCCTATGAATAAATGGCTGATGATTTCAATCGGATCTTCAAAATCAATGAGAGCGTTTAAGCTGTAGCCGGTGGTGTTTTTGATCTCGTATTTTTTCTTAATTAGAGCATGCAATTCTTTATCTTTTAATATTTCTTTTCTTAAGTTTAAAACCCCTTCAATCAAATCTTTACGCGCGTTTTTGAAATTCTCAATACTCTCTTGATTAGCCGTGTCTAAAAGAGTGCCATCAGCTAAAATGACTCTTAAGGATTTTAGGGTTTTGTAGCTGTTTTGCTCCACCCCGCAACACATCCCGCTAGCGTTATTAGCGACAATCCCCCCTATCATAGCGGTGTTTATCGTAGCGGGATCTGGGCCTATTTTTTTATGGTAAGGTTTTAATAGAGCGTTCGCATGGCTTCCTATGACTCCGCATGAGAGCTGAATGCTTTGAGCGTTGTCTAAAATTTTAGCGTCTTTGAAAAAATGCGTAGCCATAACCAGCACCCCATCACAGCTCGCCTGCCCTGATAAGGAACTCCCAGCCGCTCTAAAAGTCAATGTAACGCCATGCTTTTTGGCTAAAACACAAAGCTTTTGGACTTCTTCTTCATTTTTCACCCAAGCGACTATTTTAGGGATATAACGATAACATGACGCATCAGTGCCATAAGCCAAACGGCGTAAATAATCCTTAAAGATCCGCTCGTTTAAAAACCCGCTCGCTTCGGTAAAAAAAGCATGATAATTTTCTTCCATGTGTACTCCTTAAACATTCTTATTTATCAAATCATTGTAACATAACCTTAACTTTAAAAATTAAGGATAAACATGCTTGAAGATTATGCGATCAGTTTAGAAGAAGTCAATTTCAATGATTTTATCGTGGTGGATGTGCGCGAATTGGACGAATATGAAGAACTGCATTTGCCTAACGCTACGCTCATTAGCGTCAATGACCAAGAAAAGCTCGCTGATTTTTTATCTAAACACAAAGATCAAAAAGTGTTGCTCCATTGCAGGGCTGGCCGCAGGGCTTTAGATGCGGCTAAAAGCATGCATGAATTAGGCTATACGCCCTATTATTTAGAGGGCAATGTCTATGATTTTGAAAAATACGGCTTTAGAATGGTCTATGATGACACTTCTTTGAGTGGCAAAAAAAACTAGGCATGAGGGAGATTGTATGGGTGCATTCTCAAAGAATCGCCCCTTATAAAACTCTCATCTTAAATGAATTGCACTACTATCCCTTAGAATTGGATTTAACCCCTTTTAACGCCCTGATTTTCACCTCTAAAAATGCGGTGTTTTCCTTGCTAGAAACCCTAAACAACAGCCCCAAACTCAAAATGTTACAAAACATTCCTGCTTACGCTTTGAGCGAACCCACCGCAAAAACTCTACAAGATCACCATTTTAAAATTGCCTTTATAGGGGGAAAAGCCCATGGCAAGGAGTTCGCCAAAGAAATCCTTCCTTTATTGAAAGGAAAAAGCGTTTTGTATCTCAGGGCAAAAGAGATTGCCTCTTCTTTAGATACTATTCTTTTAGAGCGTGGCATTAATCTTCAACAAGCCGTTGTTTATGAAAACAAGCTCAAACATTTGACTTTAAGCGAACAAAACGCCCTAAAACCTAAAGAAAAGAGTATTCTTATTCTTACCGCCATAAGCCACGCAAAAGCCTTTTTACACTATTTTGAATTTTTAGAAAATTATACCGCTATAAGCATTGGCAACACGACCGCTCTTTATTTACAAAAACAAGGCATTCAAAGCTATACCGCTCAAAAGCCTTCCTTAGAAGCGTGTTTAGAACTGGCTTTAAATTTGAGGGTTAAGGAATATTAAAAATATCTTATTATAATGCTCTCTATTGATTTTTAAAGGATGATGCATGAATCTTGTCTTTTTATGGGCCGCTTTAGGGGGGGCTATAGGGAGTTCGTTAAGGTATTTTGTGGGCAAAATGATGCCTAGTAAATTTTTAATGTTTGAAAGTTTCCCTTTAGGGACTTTTAGCGTGAATCTCATAGGGTGTTTTGTCATCGGCTTTATGGGGCATTTGGCTACCAAAAAAGTTTTTGGCGATGATTTTGGGATTTTCTTTGTAACCGGGGTGTTAGGGGGTTTTACGACCTTTTCTTCTTATGGGCTAGACACTTTAAAACTCTTGCAAAAATCCCAATACCTTGAAGCCATTTCTTATGTTTTAGGCACTAACCTTTTAGGGCTTATTGGGGTGGCCATTGGGTGGTTTTTGGCTAAAAATTTTATAGGCGTTAATTAAAAAACGCTTTCTAGCGTTTCATTAACGCTTGATTGAAGCAGAGCCTACAATCACAACAGCCACAAAGCCATTTCATCGGCCATGAAAAAATCGCTCGCTACCAATCGGTTATTTTTAATGAAAGCCTTGTTTTCTTCAATTAAAAGCTTTACTTTATTTTCATCTAACAAGCTAAGCTCAACCCCCAGCTCACACCTCAAGCCTAAAAACAGCTTTTCTAAGCGCTTGTCTTGTTTATTAAGCGTCTCAACTTGGCGTTTTAGGGGGTCTTTAATGTAGTTTTCTATGAGTTTTTTCGCATAAAAGCGCTCATTCGCCACGCAGCCCACAGCCCCAGCCCCACACCCTAAATAATCTTTAGCCCCCCAGTAAGCCAGATTATGTTTGACTTGATAATTTCTAGCGTAATTAGACACTTCGTATTGCTTGAAAGAAAAGCCCTCTAAAACCTCTTTGATCACATTGTCAAAATCCACACTTGAGGGTTTTTTGGCGTTTTTTTCTAAATTCGTGTTTTTTTCAATACTCAAAGCGTAAGCGCTCAAGTGGTTGATAGGGAGTTCTTTAGCGAGTTTCAATTCTTCTTTTAAGGAGGTTTCATTATCTAATGGGGTGTTATAAATCAAATCAATGCTGATATTTTCAATCCCGCTTTTTAAAACAATTTCTATCACGGGGGCGATATTTTTGGAATGCTGGCGCTCTAAAAACAATAACTTATCCTCCCTAAAACTTTGCACCCCTAAACTCAAGCGGTTGATCCCCAAATCTTTTAAGCCTTGACACCAAGCTTTAGAAATCAATTCAGGGTTAGCTTCAGTGGTGATCTCACAATCTAAGCTCAAGCTCGCATGTTGATGAATGCTTTCAAAAATCCTTTCAAAAGCCTTCACGCTTAAAGTGTTGGGCGTGCCGCCGCCAATAAAAATACTTTCAATTGGTTCGTCAGTTTGGCTTAAGGCATGCTTTAAATCCAGGCATAACGCTTGAATGTATTCTTCTTTTAACCCATGCTTGTTTTCATAAGAATTGAAAGCGCAATAACCGCATTTATTTTCACAAAAGGGGATATGAATGTATAAAATCATATTTATTTCTCCCATTTTCATTTCATTTTTTAAGCAAAGCTTAAACTTGTAATTGTATCATTTTAGGATCATTTTGATAAGTAAGGAGACAAACTATGAAAAAGGTTATTGTGGCTTTAGGCGTCTTGGCGTTCGCAAACGCTTTAATGGCAACCGATGTTAAGGCTCTTGTAAAAGGTTGTGCCGCTTGCCATGGGGTTAAGTTTGAAAAGAAAGCTTTAGGTAAAAGCAAAATCGTTAACATGATGAGTGAAGCAGAAATTGAAAAAGATCTTATGGATTTCAAAAGCGGTGCTAACAAGAATCCTGTCATGACCGCGCAAGCTAAAAAATTAAGCGATGAAGACATCAAAGCTTTAGCCAAATACATCCCCACCCTCAAATAAACCCTCTCAGTTTTAATAGCGCTATTTGGGTGCTATTAAAATGAGTTTCAAGCCCTTTTTTCTTAATTTTTGATTTTAATGGCATTCTTAACCCTACTTAAAGCCAGCATACACTATAATACGATCTTAATCACATAAGAAAGAGCTAAAATAAAGACCTATGCTACATAAAAAATATCGTCCTAACGTTGCGGCCATTATCATGTCGCCAGACTACCCTAATACATGCGAAGTTTTTATCGCCGAGCGCATAGACATTGAAGGAGCGTGGCAATTCCCCCAAGGGGGCATTGATGAGGGAGAGACCCCTTTAGAAGCACTTTATAGGGAATTATTAGAAGAAATTGGCACGAATGAAATAGAGATTTTGGCGCAATACCCTAGATGGATCGCTTATGATTTCCCAAGCAATATGGAGCATAAATTCTATTCGTTTGACGGGCAAAAGCAACGCTATTTTTTAGTGCGCCTAAAGCATGCGAACAACATTGATTTGAACAAACACACGCCAGAATTTAGGGCTTATCAATTCATCCATCTTAAGGATTTGCTTAAAAAAATCGTTCCTTTCAAACGCCAAGTGTACCGCCAAGTCATCGCTTATTTCAAAAGAGAGGGGTATTTATAGGGTGTTAATCGTTCAAAAATACGGCGGCACGAGCATGGGCAGCATAGAAAGAATCCACAATGTCGCTCAAAGGGTTTTAGAAAGCGTTAAATTAGGGCATCAAGTCGTGGTGGTGGTTTCTGCGATGAGTGGCGAAACCGACAGGCTTTTAGAATTTGGCAAGAATTTTAGCCATAACCCTAACAAGCGAGAAATGGACAGGATTGTCAGCACGGGAGAATGGATTTCAAGCGCGGCTTTGAGCATGGCGTTAGAGAGGTATGGGCATAGAGCTATTTCCTTGAGCGGGAAAGAAGCGGGCATTTTAACCAGCTCGCATTTTCAAAACGCTGTGATCCAATCCATTGACACTAAACGCATCACAGAGCTTTTAGAAAAAAACTACATTGTGGTGATCGCTGGGTTTCAAGGCGCTGATATTCAAGGCGAAACAACGACTTTAGGGCGTGGAGGGAGCGATTTGAGCGCGGTCGCTTTGGCCGGGGCCTTAAAAGCGCATTTGTGTGAAATCTATACGGATGTGGATGGCGTTTATACCACCGATCCGCGCATTGAAGAAAAGGCTCAAAAAATTGCGCAAATCAGCTATGATGAAATGCTTGAATTGGCTTCTATGGGGGCTAAAGTTTTATTGAACCGCTCGGTAGAATTAGCCAAAAAACTCAGCGTGAAATTAGTGACTCGCAATTCGTTTAATCATAGCGAAGGCACGCTCATTGTGGCTGAAAAAGATTTTAAAGGAGAACGCATGGAAACCCCTATAGTGAGTGGGATCGCATTGGATAAGAATCAGGCTCGTGTGAGCATGGAGGGCGTGGAAGACAGGCCAGGCATTGCCGCTGAAATCTTTGGCACTTTAGCAGAATATCGCATTAACGTGGATATGATAGTCCAAACGATCGGCAGAGACGGCAAAACCGATTTGGATTTTACGATCGTTAAAACCCAAATAGAAGAAACCAAGCAAGCCTTAAAGCCTTTTTTAGCGCAAACGGATTCCATTGATTATGATGAAAATATCGCTAAAGTCTCCATAGTGGGCGTGGGCATGAAGTCGCATTCTGGGGTAGCGAGCGTCGCTTTTAAAGCCCTAGCCAAAGACAATATCAATATCATGATGATTTCCACAAGCGAGATTAAAATTTCGGTTTTGATTGACATTAAATACGCTGAATTAGCGGTTAGAACTTTGCATGCGGTGTATCAATTAGATCAATGAAAAATTTCTACGACTGGATCAAGGAATTTGTGCGCGATCAGGGGGAATTTATCGCCCAACAAAGCGGGTGGTTGGAATTAGAGCGATCAAGTTATGCCAAACTCATCGCGCAAACCATCTCGCATGTGCTTAATGGCGGATCGTTATTAGTGAGCGCGGATTCTTCTAGGTGCTGGTTTTTAAACTACATTCTTTCTAATCTCAACCCTAAAGATTTAAAAGAGCGCCCCTTATTGTCCGTCATTGATTTTAACGCTTCTTCTTTCTACCCCAAAAACGATGCGAATCTCTCTTTAGCCACCATAGAGATGACTTATCAAAACCCCATGTTTTGGCATGTTGGGAAAATTGAAAATGAAGGCTTAAAAACCTTACTATTGAGCAAAATCCCTAGTTTTTTATGGCTTTTTGAAGAGCTTAAAGAAGATTGCTTGCTTTTAAAAGAGCATGATAGTTTGCTAGATTATAAGTTATTGCAACTCTTCAAACTCTTTGAAAACGCGCTTTTTAGTGCGCTATACAATAAGGTTACTTTGTGAAAAATTCCAACCGCCTTATTTATACGGACAATCTTGAAGAGAGCCTAGAAGAGACCGCAAGCCTTTTTGAACACCACATTAAATTCTACACCGAGATCATTGAAAAAGACAAAAAGGTGATCAAAACTTTTAACAAGGATTTTAAAATAGAGCATGCCAAAGAAGTGATTTTCAAAGCTCACTTAAAACACAGCGAACTGAACGCCTTTTTAATCGCCGCGCCCAGCTATGGCGTAGAAGCCCAAAACGCGCTTTTAAAAATCTTAGAAGAACCCCCGAATAATGTTTGTTTTATCATGTTCGCTAAAAGCCCAAACCATGTGTTAGCCACCATTAAATCCCGCCTAATCAAAGAAGACAAACGCCAAAAAATCCCCCTAAAACCTTTAGATTTGGATTTATCCAGGTTGGATTTGAAAGATGTTTATGCGTTTTTGAAAAATTTAGACAAAGAAAATTTTGATTCCAGAGAAAATCAGAGGGAAAGGATTGAAAGCCTGTTAGAGAGTATCAACAGGCATAAGATCCCCTTAAACGAGCAAGAATTGCAAGCCTTTGATTTAGCGATCAAGGCTAACAGCTCTTATTACAAGCTCAGCTATAATCTTTTACCCTTACTTTTAAGCCTTTTATCTAAAAAGAAAACGCCATGATTGTAAAACGCCTTAACCCTGATGCGCTCAAAAACGCTTTACAAAAAATAGGCCCAGAAAAGATCGCGCAAGATCGCATGCACCAAAAAGGCGTCAGCTTTGTTTTTGAAATCCAACACCTGCCCTTAAGTGCAACGCTCATTTTAAAACAAGAGGCCATCAGCGTTGGGGGCGATTTCGCCACGCCAAGAGATTGTATTTTAGCTAAAGAGCCTTTTTATGATGGGGTGTTGGTTGTGAGCGCTAACCAATTAGAACGCCTTATTGTTAAGTGCCACTCCCAACCCTTTGGGCTTAAAAATTTAGTGCAAGAATTAAAAAGCCACCTCAAAGCTAAAAAACCTAACGCCCCGCAGATCATGGCAATCTTGAATCTCACGCCGGATAGCTTCTATGAAAAGAGCCGGTTTGATAGCAAAAAAGCGCTTGAAGAAATCTATCAATTACTAGAAAAGGGTATCAAACTCATTGATATAGGCGCGGCCAGTTCAAGGCCAGAGAGTGAAATCATTGATCCAAAAATAGAGCAAGATCGCTTGAAAGAAGTTTTATTAGAGATCAAATCCCAAAAACTCTACCAATGCGCCCAATTTAGCATAGACACCTACCATGCCACAACCGCCCAAATGGCTTTGGAGCATTATTTTTCTATCCTTAATGACGTGAGCGGTTTTAGTAGCACTGAAATGCTAGAAGTCGCACGAGATTACAAGCCCACTTGCGTTTTAATGCATACTCAAAAAACCCCCAAAGACATGCAAGAAAATGTCTTTTACCACAATCTGTTTGATGAAATGGATCGCTTTTTTAAAGAAAAACTAGAGGTTTTAGAAAAATACGCACTTCAAGATGTTATTTTAGATATTGGGTTTGGCTTCGCTAAATTAAAAGAGCATAATCTAGCCTTAATCAAGCATTTAAGCCATTTTCTTAAATTCAAAAAACCCTTATTGGTGGGAGCGAGTCGTAAAAACACGATCGGGCTTATCACCGGGCGTGAAGTTCAAAACCGGCTCGCTGGCACTTTGAGTTTGCATTTAATGGCGCTGCAAAATGGAGCGAGTATTTTAAGAGTGCATGACATTGATGAGCATATCGATCTCATCAAGGTGTTTAAGAGTCTAGAAGAAACGGATTAAAAAAAGCGCCTCAACCCTAACCCCATTTTAAAGGGTAACATCCATAGACGAAGGGTTGTTGTAAGCGTTTTGGTAGCGTTGCAAAAAAGCGTTATGGTTGGTAGCGTTAAAGGTTTGTAAGGCTTTTTTGTGCAAGCCATTCACCGGTTGTTTGGGGGCGTTTTCCACTTCTTTAGAGAATTTCCCGTTATAAAAATCTGTCAAACTATAGAGCGACTGAGCGGCAAGGCGTTTTTGGCTCTCATCCATTCCAGCCGTAGCCCTTAAAAAAGCCTCATATTCTCTATCGCTCATCAATTCTAACACCAAAAAGCCGTAAGTCTCTCGCTTGTCAGGGTTAAAGGGGAGGTTTTCTGTTGGAGCGTCCTTTTTTTCTCGCTCTATTTTTTCTGTGTTTTCAACAGGAGCCAGGTCTTCTTTAGGAGCGCTTTTAGCGTTTAAAAGCCCATAGAGGTTAGAATCAAATTGATTGATAGAAGAAACAGCCATGCGAATTTCCTAAAATTGAATTTTGCAGATAAAAAGCAAAATCCATTCCCTAATGAGACTAAAAAATTTAAAAAGCTTAAAAGTTTTTCTAATGGTGGCATTCAAACCCTTTAAAAAGGGTCTAGGAGTTTATTTTCAAAAAGGATTCGTGTTTTTTTGTGTTTTCATATTTCTATAAGGAGCTTAAAATGGATAAACAAAAGGTAAAACTCCTAGAGCATTGTTATACCATGATTTTATCAATCAATGCAACTTTTATGCGTTTAGAGCTTAAAAACTTTAATCCTTAATTAGAGATTTTAGGTTAAACTACCCTAAAAATCTTTATTGATGGGTAAAAGGCATGCGTAATACCATTTTATTTGGCGTTTCAATGATACTTTTGGCGAATTTATGCTTTGGGATCATGAGCGCGTTTGTTAAAATCACAGCGGATTATTTTTCCCCTATGGAAAATGTGTTTTACCGCTCCATTACCATGACGCTTTTACTCTTACTTATTTACCCTTTCAAACCCTACCGCTTGAAGAGTTACAAACAAGGCGGTTTTAAAAAGCTTGCCTTTAGGGTCGTTGTGGGGGGCTTAGCCATGTTAGCGTTTTTTTATAATATTGAAAAAATTTCGCTCGCCACAGCGACGGCTTTCTCGCAATGCGCGCCCATTTATACGGTGCTCCTTTCCCCTTTGCTTTTGAAAGAAAAGCTCAAAAGAAGCGCGTTAATTTCCGCATGCATCGGGCTAGTGGGGGTGGTGTTGATTTCAGATCCTAGCGTGGAAAATGTAGGACTAGTTGAAATCATTATGGGAATATTGAGCGGGATCTTTGTGTCTTTAGCGTATATCACTTTAAGGGATTTGAGGGAATATTACGACAAGCAGGCCGTGATTTTAGCGTTCGCCTTTGGCATGAGCCTTCTTGGATTAATAGGCATGTTTATTGATATTCCTTTTTTATCCACAGGCATTCATATCCCTAGAAAAGAGGATATTTTATGGATTTCTTTAATAGGGATTAGCGGGACTTTAGGGCAGTATTTCTTAACTTATGCTTACATGAACGCTCCTGCTGGGATCATCGCCCCCATTGAATACACCCGCATTGTTTGGGGGCTATTGTTTGGGCTGTATTTAGGCGATACATTTTTGGATCTTAAAAGCTCTTTAGGGGTGGCTTTGATCTTATGTTCAGGCTTACTCATTGCCTTACCCGCTCTTTTAAAAGAATTAAAAAAAATTTAAGCCATGCAACTAAGCCCCTTACAAAGCGCTCTGTTATATTTCCGCTACTTTATTTATCCGGAAAAAAAAACAAGGAGCTTTGATTTAAGCGATTTAATTTTTATCATCATGGCTTTTTTAGTCCTAGCTTTGGGGCTGTTGATGAGCGAAGAAATTTCTATCAGTTACAATGAAGCGAAAGACTTTTTTTATAGTAGCACATGGTTTGTTCAAATCGCTCAAAAAAGCACTGAAATTTTAGGCCAAAACGATTTGGCTTTGAGATTGCCTTTTTTGATCGCTCATATCATTAACATGTTTTTATTTTATTTGATAGGGCGAAAGATCTTAAAAAAGCCTAAAGACGCCCTTTATGTGGTATTGACTTACGCTTTATTGCCTGGGGTGAATCTCTTTGCGATTTTACTGGCTAAAAGCGTGCTGGTGTTAAGCCTTGGGCTTTTGGTTAGCTATTTGTATATCAAAACCCAAAAAATCCCTTATTTAACCCTTAGCGCTTGCGCGTTTTTAGACGGCACATTCATCCCGCTTCTACTAGGGGTTTTTACCTACGCTTTAAGGAAACGCTATTTTAAAAGCGCGATCTTTATTTTGGTGGGTTTAATTGTGAATACCGCTCTTTTTAGTGGGAGTTTCAATAAAGGCTTGCCTAGCGGGTATTTTATAGACACATGCTTAGAACTCATGCTCTTATACTCGCCCTTATTGTTTCTCTACTACCCTTATACGCTCTATAAAGCCCTTTTTGATAAAAAGCCATCGTTACTAGCCTTTATGAGCGCGAGCGGTTGGCTTTTCCCTTTGCTTTTGAGCATGCGCCAAGAGATAGATTTAAAAACTTTCGCCCCCTTATCGTTAATCGGTTTGCCTTTGTTTGTTAAAAGCGTTTTGAATAGCCTTAGGGTGCGTTTAAAGGAATTTAGGGGGCAGTATTATTTGCGCGTTTTTAGTTTGTATCTTTTAATGCTCACTGAAACGCTTTTTTTATGGGGGAGTAAAATTTCTGGCACTAATGAAAAATTATTAAACCGGCATTTCTTAGCCAAAGAAGTCGCTACAGCCTTGCAATTAAGGGGTATCCATCAAATCCGCACTAACGATAAACAACTCGCTTTAAGGCTCCAATTCTATGGCATTAAAGAGGGGGGGAGGTTAAGACTGATCAACACTAATATTTCTAAAAAACGCCCTGATATTACAATCATCTACGCTGATAAAATTCTACAATCCTATAGTTTGGTGCGCCATTAAATTAATTCTTTAAAAAGCGTTTTATCTAAAAAACGATAAAATACACTCTAAAAATAAATAAAATACGCGAGAAAAATCATGAGACTCAAACTAACCCATATCACCCATATAAGCCATAAGATTGCTAACGACTTTATCCATTCAAAACTATTAGAATTAAAAGCCCCTAGGGAATTATTGTGCGAATTGATAGAAGGGATTTTAGAAAAAAGCGTTAAAAAAGAAAACGCCATTGATGAGCAAGCCAGAGAGCTTTTAGAAGAAAACACCGATGAGATAGAATTCATGCGGATGGATGAAAGGCAGCTTTTTTGGATGATTAAAAGACAGATCGCTCAAAAAGAGGGCTTTCATTTGTTTTGGGAAGAAAGGTGCAGCGATTTATCGCACCAGATTTTGAATAAAATCTTAGACGAAGATTTGATCATGTTTAGCGTGTCTGAAAATTTGATAAGAAATTTGATTTACAAATCCATTGACACCTATTCTAAAGCGTATGAAAGCATTGAAAATGAAGTGCATGAAAAAATCAAGCATTACAAACGCAAATTACCCGTAGGGAGCGATGAATACGAGTTGGTGTTTGAAAGGCTCTATGAAGAAGAATTAAGGCGTAAAGGCTTTTTATAATGGTCTCTCTCTATTTAGAAAACGGGCTTTTTTTGCAAGCGCAAAGTTTTGGGGCTAGCGGCACGCAAGCGGGCGAGCTTGTTTTTAACACTTCTATGAGCGGCTATCAAGAAGTCATTAGCGATCCTAGCTATAAGGGGCAATTTGTGGTTTTTAGCATGCCTGAAATTGGGGTTGTGGGCGCTAATTCTAAAGATGATGAATCCTTTTTTTCATGCACAGGGGTTTTAGCGCGCCATTACAACGAATTTTTTTCTAATTCAAGGGCGGATTCTAGCTTGAGCCTTTATTTGAAAGAGCGTGGCGTTTTAGGGATTAGTGGCGTTGATACCAGGAGTTTGATTAAAACCTTACGCCATCATGGGTGCTTGATGATGGTGGCTTCCACGATCGAGCATGACAAAAACAAGCTTGAAGAAATTTTAAAAAACGCCCCTAGAATCTCTCACTCCCCCTTAGTGTCTAGCGTTTCCACGCCAAAAATAATCACGCACCAACGCGCTACTTTTGATTTCAAAACCCTAGATTACAAGCCTTTTGATGAAAAAACCTCTCATAAAATTATCGCTGTTTTGGATTTTGGGGCTAAAGGCAATATTTTAAACGAGCTTCAAAATGTGGGGTTAAAAGCCCTTATTTACCCGCACCACACTAAAGCTAGCGAGCTGATTAAGGCCTATGAAAAAAAAGAAATTAGCGGGATTTTCCTCTCTAACGGGCCTGGCGATCCTTTAAGCTTGCAGCAAGAAATTGGAGAAATCAAGCAACTCATTGACGCTAAAATCCCCATGTTTGGCATTTGCTTAGGGCATCAATTGCTCTCTATCGCGCAAGGCTACCCTACTTACAAACTCAAATTTGGCCATCATGGGAGCAACCACCCCGTTAAAAACCTAAAAACAAACGCCGTTGAAATCACCGCACAAAACCACAACTATTGCGTCCCTGAAGAAATTGAAGAAATTGCTATCATCACGCACCGCAATCTTTTTGACAACACCATTGAGGGCGTGCGCTATAAAAACGCTCCCATTATTTCTGTCCAACACCACCCAGAAAGCAGCCCCGGCCCCAAAGAGAGCCACTATATTTTTAAGGAATTTGTGGGATTGTTAAAGGGTTTTTAGGGGTTTTTAAAACAACACCCATAGAGGTTGAAAAGCGCTTTAAAAATAGATTTAAATCTTTTTATCAAAAAATCTCACATTTACTCTAAATTAGTTCTCTTGCAATAGCATTCTCTTGCAATAATTATTATTGTTATTGCGACAAAACTTTTTAGAAGGAGTTATTATGGGAAGTATCGGTAGTATGGGCAAACCTATTGAAGGGTTTTTAGTGGCAGCCATTCAGTTTCCTGTGCCAATTGTCAATAGCCGTAAGGATATTGATCACAATATTGAAAGCATTATTAGAACCTTGCATGCGACTAAAGCGGGGTATCCAGGAGTGGAGCTTATCATTTTCCCTGAGTATAGCACGCAAGGTTTGAATACCGCTAAGTGGCTTAGCGAAGAGTTTTTATTAGACGTCCCGGGTAAAGAGACGGAAGCTTACGCTCAAGCGTGTAAAGAGGCGAAAGTTTATGGTGTTTTTTCAATCATGGAACGCAATCCTGATTCTAACAAAAACCCCTACAACACCGCTATTATCATTGATCCGCAAGGTAAAATCATTTTAAAATACCGCAAGCTATTCCCATGGAATCCCATTGAGCCATGGTATCCTGGGGATTTAGGAATGCCTGTGTGCGAGGGGCCGGGCGGATCAAAATTAGCCGTGTGCATTTGCCATGACGGCATGATTCCAGAGCTCGCTAGAGAAGCGGCTTATAAAGGGTGCAATGTGTATATCCGCATTTCAGGCTATAGCACTCAAGTCAATGATCAATGGATTTTGACTAACCGCTCCAACGCGTGGCACAATTTGATGTATACCGTGAGCGTGAATTTAGCCGGCTATGACAATGTCTTTTACTACTTTGGCGAGGGGCAAATCTGTAACTTTGACGGCACGACTCTCGTTCAAGGGCACCGCAACCCTTGGGAGATTGTAACCGGGGAAATCTATCCTAAAATGGCAGACAACGCCCGCTTAAGCTGGGGCTTAGAAAACAACATTTACAACCTAGGCCATAGAGGGTATGTGGCTAAACCGGGCGGAGAACATGACGCAGGCTTAACCTACATCAAAGACTTAGCGGCCGGTAAATACAAATTGCCTTGGGAAGATCACATGAAAATCAAAGACGGCTCTATTTATGGCTACCCTACCACCGGTGGGCGTTTTGGGAAATAATCTCTAACCTTGTATTTTTGCTAGAACCTGCTTTAAAAGGTTCTAGTTTCTCCCCTATTTTAATTTTTTCAATCAATTTTTACGAATAGTCTTCTATCACAGAGCATGTAAGAAAACCCATAATAAGCGTAAGCCCCCATAAAGCGATATAACCTATGCAAAACCATGTTATTTTTGATAAAGACCAACCATCTCATCGTGGCTGATAGAGCACTAAAATCCATAATAATGCCATAGCCCAAATAGATCATTCCCGCTAAACATGCCAATTTATGAGCATGGTAGTAAGCGCTAATCCCAAAACCACCACCAAGATTGACAAAAGAATACGAGACCAAGACCCCATGACAACTCCTTAAACATCAAATGTTGTATTATATCGTTTTTTTTTTTTTTGTTTGTCAAGGGGGTTTATCAGTCAGTGGATAGTGTTTTAATGTTTATAAAACAATAGCGTTTATAACGATGCAATTTCAGCCCCTAATTTTAGCGCCCCTAACAAGCCTTCCACATTCAGCCCCAACCCCACGCTCAAATTCTCGCTTGAGCTTTTAATATAAGGCTTATGAAAGTCCTCTAACCGCACACAGCCCGCGCTTTCTTGCCACAAACCACTCTCTAAATATTTTTCTATTTCGCTGAAATCAAACGCCTTTAAACGCGCTCTAAAAACCGATAGATCCAGCCATTCTAGTTTGGGAGAAATCAATGCAGAGCAGGTTAAAACCTCTATTTCATTACCATTTTGGCGTTTTAAAAATTCAAGGGCTTCTCGCTTGTTTTTAGCTTTTCGTTGCATGCGGTTATCCACGCTCACCACGCTATCAGCCACCACGATAGCGCAATGGTTTGTGAGCAACTCTTTAGCTTTTTTTAATTTCCCCTTGCACGCCCAATAAACAAACTCCCTAGGGTCTGTGGTTTTTAGGCTTTCTTCATCAAAATAGAGCGCTTTTTGTTCAAACTTAATCCCATGCTCTTTTAAAAGATTCGCCCTAGCGCTGGATTGAGAGCCTAAAATAAGCTCCATGCTATCCCTCTAAAGCTTTAAGAGCGGTATTTTTCGCTAAATTGAGCGCCGCTTGCAAATTTTCAATATCCTTGCCCCCAGCGCTCGCAAAATCATCTCTTCCGCCCCCTTTGCCTCCTAAAATTTGCGCCACTTCATTAGCCCATGCGTTCGCTTTTATGGGCGCGTTTTTCACCCCGCATGCGAGAGTGATTCGCTCGTTTTCTTTTTTAAACACCATAGCGAGCAATCTTTCATGCTTACTTTTCAATCGGTCAATCATTTCTTTAATGTCGCCTTGTTCCACTATGCCCACCACCAAATTCACGCCATGGATTTTTTCAACCGGTAAATCCATAGAAACGGGGGCTTTTTGGCTGTTTTTCACGCTCTCTTTAAGCTTGTTGATGCCGGCTATGACATCGCTATTTTTCAATAAAGTCTTAGCGTTTTTAAGCTCTTTATTTTCTTCTTTAGCCAGTTGGTAAAAGGCTTTCCCGCACACCGCTTCAATGCGTCTGACCCCACTACTCACCCCGCTTTCTTTTACAATCCTAAACCCCCCAATCAGCCCGGTATTTTCCACATGAATGCCCCCACACAATTCAATGGACACTTCTTTAAAGCTCACCACCCGCACATTTTCAGCGTATTTTTCACTGAATAACGCTAACGCTCCCTTATCTTTGGCTTGGTTTAAGGGCATATGCTCCACTTGGCTTGTCAAATGTTTAAAAATTTGAGCATTAACCAAATCTTCTACTTTTTCTAGCTCTTCATCATTGAGCGCTTTAGCATGCGAGAAATCAAAGCGCAATCGTTTGGATTCCACTAAACTCCCCGCTTGACTCACATGCGAGCCTAAAACCTCTCTTAAAGCGCTCTGCAATAAATGCGTCGCGCTATGGTGTTTGGCGATTTCTAATCGTTCATCGCTCACTTGCGCGATCACTTGATCGCCTTTTTTTAGCGCTTTTTTGATTTCAAGAAGCGAAAAATTAAGCCCAAAAAAGTTTTTTGTGTCTGACACTATAGCCGCTTCTTCATTGTCTTTAAAAAGCGTGCCCCTATCGCCTATAGCCCCCCCACCTTCTGCATAAAAAGGGGTTTTTTCTAGCAATACCCAGACTTCTTGGTTAGGATTTGCCTCCGTTATTTCTTTAAAACCGCTATCAAAAAACCCTAAAACTTTAGTAGGACATTCTGTCGTTTCATACCCCACAAATTCATTAGGTGCATAAGCGTTTAAAATAGCGCTAAAATCAGCGTTGTTTTGCTTGCCTTTCCATGAAGCTTTAGAGCGTTTCACTTGCTCTTGCATGCAATTTTCAAAGCCTTGCATATCCACACACGCCCCATGACTTCTTAGCATGTCATTCGTTAAATCCAAAGGGAAACCAAAAGTGTCATAAAGCTTGAAAGCGATCTTGCCATCAAAGATTTTATTTTCATTCAAATGCTTTAAAGACAAGTTAAACAATTCCATGCCCGATTCCAAAGTTTCTAAAAAGCGCTCTTCTTCTTCAAAGCATTCTTTCATCACCATTTCTTTAGATTCTTTCAAATACGCATGCGTGTTAGAAAATTGCTCGCACACCACGCCCACGACTTTGTATAAAAACGCTTCTTTCAAGCCCATTAAATACCCATGCCTTAAGGCTCGCCTTAAAATACGCCTTAAAACATAGCCACGGCCTTCTTTATTGAAATGCACCCCTTGAGCGAGCAAAAACGCTACCGCCCTTGCATGATCGGCCACTACCCTAAAGCTTGGTTTAAATTCGCTCGCATAATCCAAACCTGTAAGCTCGCTGATTTCTGCCATTAAAGGCGCAAATAACGAAGAATCAAAATTATTGAGCTTATGTTCTAATAGCGCTTGCACCCTTTCTAATCCCATGCCTGTATCAATGCTAGGCTTTGGCAAGGGGGATAAAACGCCATTACTAGAGCGTTCGTATTGCATGAACACCAGATTCCAAATTTCTAAAAACCTATCGCCCTCGCCCCCAAAATAATCCTCACTCCCCTTAAAGTGTTTTTCGCCTTGATCAATGTAGATTTCACTGCAAGGCCCGCAAGGCCCGCTATCGCCCATTTGCCAGAAATTATCTTTATCGCCCATTTTTTTAATCTTATCAACAGGCACAAACTTTTCCCATAATTTAACGGCTTCATCGTCTTTTTCATGCACGCTGATGTATAAATCTTTAGGCTTAAACCCTAAATTCTTGGTTACAAATTCCCACGCAAACAAGATCGCTTCTTCTTTGAAATAATCCCCAAAAGAGAAATTCCCTAGCATTTCAAAAAGCGTGTGGTGCCTTGCGGTATAACCGACATTTTCTAAATCGTTATGCTTGCCGCCTGCGCGCATGCACAATTGCGAGCTTGTCGCTCTAGGGATGCTAGGGCGCGGCACAATCCCAGTAAAAATATCTTTAAATTGCACCATGCCGGCATTGGTAAAAAGCAAGGTGGCGTCATTAGGCACTAAAGGCATGCTGGGATAAATCTCATGCCCCTTATTTTGAAAAAATTGTAAAAATTCGTTGCGAATATCCATGGGTATTCCTTTTTGTTGTTTATCGCGCATTTTAAGGCTATTTTATAGCTCTTTTAAGTTGTTTTTTTAAAAAGATAGTTTATTATACTTTAAACATCCAAAATAAAGGAGAAAACCATGTTCCATGAATTTAGAGACGAAATCAGCGTGTTAAAAGCGAATAATCCGCATTTTGATAAGATTTTTGAGAAACACAACCAGCTTGATGATGACATCAAAACCGCTGAGCAACAAAACGCTAGCGACGCTGAAATCAGCCACATGAAAAAACAAAAATTAAAATTAAAAGATGAAATCCACGGCATGATCATAGAGTATAGAGAAAAGCAAAAATCCGATCATGTTTAAGATTTAATCATCTTTGTCAAAACACGCTAAAACGCTTTTTAAAAAGGGTGTTTTGGCTTGTCGCTTGGTTAGACTTATTAGTTAGACTTGATGCCTTGATTTTAGGTTGAAGCGTTAAGTTGCTTTCAGCTTTATTTTCACCATAAGCTTTATTAATATTTTAATGTTCTTTACATTTTTAAAAAATGGGTTTTTGTTTTATCGTTTTAGATCTCATTTTGTTGTAAAAATCATTTTATTAAAGTTTCGTTTTATTTTCTTAAAGAGATAGGAAGCATTTGAAATCATTCTCTCCTTTTTATCCCACTAAATCCCCCTATAAAAGAAGCGCTTTTTTAAGAGATTACCGCTTGAATTAACGCCAAGTTTCCCACTAACTAATCACTAAAAACGCTAAAAAGGATTTTTCATCAAACCACCCACAAAAATAAAAACTCAAAGATTAAAAAGCGAAAGCAGTGGGGATCAGCAAAAAGAAAGATCAAACCCCCCAAAAAAGAGGGTTCAAAAAAAAGAGAAGCTTTAAAAGAAAAGCTTTAAAAAAGAAAGGCCTTAAAGAAACCCCTTAAAAAGGGAGTTTCATAAAAGATTAGTAAGCGAAAACATAATTCAAATACACGCTATAAAGCCTTCTGTATTTGAGTTCAGCCCCCATAAAGGAATAGTAGTTCGTGTTAATGGTAGGGATTTTAAGCCCTAGTTCAATGCCATGCTGAGCCGCATGATCGCTGCCTTTTTTCTTAGACCTGGCTAAATTCATCCTCACTCCCATGTTGAATAAGAATTGGAAATTCGCCACATTCATTTTAGCGTTATAGACATTATTCACGGTGGCTAAATTCACATACTCAGAATTGAGCCATGAAGTGCCCGCTAACGCAATCCCTCCAAAAAGCCCCACAGAAAGCTTGTTGTTCTTGCCTAAGAAATTGGTGGCTTTATCGTTGATGAAGTTATAGAGAGCGTCCGCTCCAAAACCATAAGTCCATACGTCAGAAGCCGAGTTGAAGAAGCTGGATTTAATAAACGCATGGTTGTAATCAAAGAAGCCGTAAT
>NZ_JACTGH010000006.1:0-97579 GCF_014498195.1 Helicobacter pylori
CTTTAGCAATTTTACTGAGATTGTGAAATCCTAGCGTTTAGCCAAATTTTTAAAATTCTTGGCACTTATAGAGTGAAAAGCAACGCTTTTTTATGGCTTAGGCAGTCATAGCGAGTTGTTTTGTAAACTACCCATAACGCTTAAAAAGAACGCAACAATCGCATGCTAACCTTCTAAACCACTATAAAAAAATAACTTAAGCGTTCAACTGTTCCTTAAAACATAGACAAATGCCCATATGTATTAAAGTAATTCGCACTTTGTTGATAAATGAAGTTTTTCATTTGCAACTAAAGCCTTGCTTGCACAGTAGTCAAGCGATAGCTATCAGTCCGTTTTAGTAAGATTTCTTTGACCGCATTAAAAGGTGTATTCCTTTTAATGTCTTTGTCAAAGTATCTCGCTAAAATGTTTCTAGCAGCATTATAGTCAGCCTGAATAGTTCCCCCATTAAATAGGTAAAAAGTATTGCCTTTACGACGCCCTAATAAAAGGTTGTTACAAAAGCTATCGCATTGCGAAGTGTATGCAGGATTGACTAAATGCAATGCAGAACCTCTGCACGCTATTACATTTTTTAAAGCGTCTGCTATTAAACCTTTAACCCAAGAATTAAGTCTTCTATTAGTGTTTTTGCCATAACTTGTGTTTTTTGAAAAGTTTTCTTTTAAATCTTCACACACAACCACCTTTGCCTTATCCACTACTTGATGGCAAGCGTTGTAAATAATGGTTTTTAATCTTTGTTTGACTTTATGATTTTCTTTGTTTTGCTTAATTTTGCCTAGATTGTTTTTAAAAATACGATTAGCTTTTTCAAGTTGATTGTTTTTTTGAGCTTTTTTCATCAGTGCCAATAATTTGTTTCTTCGTTGGTATTTGACTTTTAGTTTGTCGCTGTATTGGGTGAGGATTTTACCTAAATCCTTCCCTAAAAATTCGTTAGTGCTTGTTACAAAGACTTCACTATAACCCTTATCAATGCCTATTATTTCATTCCCACAAGCGCGATTATCTGTTTTTTCATAAGAACTATGAACTTCCACTACCTTGTTTTTTATAATCAGTCTTAAAGTGCCACTAGGTTTGTATTCCATTGTGGTATTTAAAGGGATTTTAATCCTTTTGTTTTTGATTAAAGAGGGTATAGAGATCCAACATTGATTGTTCAATTCAAAAACTTTGTAGTCATCGCTGCGGACAATGATTTGATTGAAAACAGAATTTTTACCATGCTTGAAAGCTTTTCTCATTTTTCTGTGTAAAAAATGATCTTTTAGCCATTCATCTTTTTTTAATTGGATAAAGGCTTCTTTTTGCTCTTCTTTGGTTTTATAGTGTTTGAAGATGTCTTTTTTAATAGAGTTTTTAGCCGCTTCCAAATAGAGCTTGATATTATTGAAGCTATCTCTTAAAGTTTCTTTCCAAGCGTTAGCTAAAACTTTAAATTCCCTTTTTTCCTTAACCCATAAATCTCTAATTTTTCTATCGCTCGTATCCAAACATTTTAAAGCTCCATATTCTTGCCATATTTGAGAACACAATTTTCCTAAAATTTGGGCTTGTTCGTTTAACGCTTTTAACTTACCTTTATTGATATTTTTGGCATAGAGTATTCTTGTAACTAGCATCATTCTTGACTTTTAAGATGTTCTTTAATTTCTTTGTTGTATTTTCTTAAGCCATAAAGCCTAGAACTAAAACAATGGATAATGCTCAATAAATCTTGTGTCATCTCAGCTTCAGGGCTTAAAGAGAACTGATTCATTATCATAATTTCACAGCCATGAGTTTGAGCAAAGCTTTCAAAATATTCAAAACCAAAACGCACAAACCTATCTTTATGAGCGATAACCAATTTAGAGATTTTTCCTATTTCAATTTCTTCCAAAATGCGGTTAAAAATCTTTCTCTTATAGTTTAACCCACTCCCTATTTCATTACACCATTCACTGACTCTACTTTTTCTCAGTGATGCTCTCCTTTAAGCCTAGCCCATAGTTATTAGCATCTGTTTCAGCAATGATACCGCAAAGAAGCTTTATTTTAATAGAAGCCTTGTTTTAAATAGAAGCCTTGTTTTTATGAAGCGCTTTTGAAACAAGCCCTATAACGCTAATAACCAACTCTTTTTCATTCAATCGTGGGGCCTCTTTAATAATACGGGTATTGATAAAGGATAATCCTTAAATTTATTCTCATCTCGCTCCCATTATGCACTATCAATTAACAAGTTTCAATATAATATAAGATCTTGTTTTTTTATAACTTGTCGTTTGTTAAGGATTAAAATGCGCGTGTTTGTTTGCTTTTTAGGGGTTTTTGTGTCTAACGGCTTGGCTCGTTTTGGCTATGTGGTTTTAATCCCCCTACTCATTTTATCAGGGAGTTTAACCCCACACCAAAGCTTCCAACTGGGTATTGCGGTGTTAATGGGCTATGTTTTTGGGAGTTTTTTAATCCAATTCTTAAGCCCATTAATGTCATTAGAAAGCATCGCTAAAATCAGTTTTGGCTTAATCGCTTTGAGTTTTTTAGTCTGTTATTTTGATAGTATCCCTTTCTTTTGGCTTTGGATCTGGCGTTTTATCGCCGGTGTGGCTAGCAGCGCGTTAATGATTTTAGTCGCCCCTCTCTCTTTGCCATATGTCAAAGAACATAAAAAAGCCTTAGTGGGGGGGCTTATTTTTAGCGCTGTAGGCATTGGATCTGTCTTTAGCGGGTTTGTTCTGCCTTGGATCAGCTCTTATAATATCAAATGGGCATGGATTTTTTTAGGGGGCAGTTGTTTGATAGCCTTTATCCTTTCCTTAGTGGGGTTAAAAACCCGTTCTTTAAGGAAAAAATCCGTTAAAAAAGAAGAAAGCGCGTTTAAAATCCCCTTTCATTTGTGGTTATTGCTCATTTCTTGCGCGCTCAATGCGATTGGTTTTTTACCGCACACGCTTTTTTGGGTGGATTATTTGATCCGTCATTTAAATATCTCCCCCACTATCGCTGGAACTTCATGGGCGTTTTTTGGTTTTGGCGCTACGCTTGGCTCTTTAATCAGCGGCCCCATGGCTCAAAAGCTAGGGGCTAAAAACGCCAACATCTTTATCCTTATTTTAAAATCTATCGCATGCTTTTTACCCATTTTTTTCCACCAAATCTCTTTACTCAATTTGAGCATCTTTATAATGGGAGCGGCCACGACCGCCAATATCAATTTATTCAGCATGATGGCTTTAAAAATTGCAGGCGCGAAGCATTTCGCTCAAGCGTCTTCGTGGGTGGTGTTTTCTTTTGGTATTTTTCAAGCGCTTTTTTCATATCTTTTTACGATCTTTTTAGGGGATTTGGGCTATGTTTTGATTTTTGTCATTTGTGGGGTGTGTTTGGTTTTAAGCTTCATCGTTCTTTTCCCTATTAAAATGCAAACAGCCATCAATAAATAGAAAAATTATTGGGTTTCAAAACCCTTAATGCCGAGAAAACTCTTAAAACCCTCTAATGAATTTAAGATTTTTTCACGCTCTAAATGGCGCATGATAAAAACGAGGTTAGAGCTGTTTTTATCCTTTAAAATGTGCTTGGGCGGGTAAATGACATGCATCACGCCGTTAACACTCACCAAAAAGCCGCTTCCAGTGTCAATAATCCCCTTGATGCGTAAAATCTGTGTGCCGTATTGATGCAATAACAAACTCAGCCAAATCCCAAACGCGCTCCACTCCATCGTGCCTTCAAACCTGATGCTTAAAGTCTCAAAGCCTTGCGAGTGCGAATCTTTTGCTGGCAAGATCGCACGATGCACTCTATTGTTGCGTGAAAAAAAGCTTTCGTAATCTATACTTCTCTTGTCAAAAATTTCTGCACTGGGGTTAAGGGCCCACAAGCGCTCTTTTAATTTTATTAAAGCCCTGCTGTCGTTTTGCAAATCCGTTTTGGTCAATAAAACGCTATCAGCAAAAACGATTTGCTCTCTAGCTTCATTGTTGGTTAAATGCGTTTTAGCGTTCAAAACATCCACGCAAGCCACCACGCTTTGAATCTCAAAATGCGCCCCTAAAAAAGTGTCGCTCAAAATCGTCCATAAAATCGGTGCCGGGTTGGCTAAACCGGTGGTTTCAATGATGATGCGCTTTAAAATTTCGCTGCGCCATTCATAGTTGTTGAGCGTGGCTTTTAGAGACTCCACTAAATCTAAGCGTTTGTTGCAACACACGCACCCTGCGTTAAGATAGAGCATTTTTTCACCGCAATACTGAACGCTTAAGATGCGTTGATCCAAGGCGGCTTGACCGATTTCATTGATGATAAGCGCGACGCCTTGGTGATCTATTTGGTTTAAATATTCGCTTAAAAAACTCGTTTTACCGCTGCCTAAAAAACCGGTGATGAGCGTGATAGGGATTTTGGGCATCAGTGAGTGGCGTGTGTCTGTTGGTTTAAAAACGCTAATAAATTAGAATCTAGCGCGTCCATCTCTTTTTTGGCTAAGTTTTGCGCCTTATCCCACAAATCGCCTAAATCATTCACGATCACGCTCTGCCCTTTTTTATCGCACAGCACAAACTTCGCACCTTGCCAATCATTAATTTTTAGCCCATAAAACGCTAGGATTTGATTGAGCAATCCCACTCGTTTGAGTCGCGCTCTTTTGCGTTCTCTGGCGTTTTCATTGGCACTAATAAGCGCATTTTGCCCTTTCAAATTCTCATTAATCTCATAACTATCGGTCCTATCGGTCCAATGGAAAGAACTGATAAGCTCCCTGCATAAAACGCACATCTTCCAACCTTTTAAAACTAAATCATGCTACAATTTTACTGAAAAAAACAAGAATAAATCTTGTGCTGTTTAATTGTTTGTTGATTAGGAAATTTAATGCAGGATTATAGAACCCTTACGCTAGAAAATATTTATGCACCAGATGAGATAACAGATGCGCTTTCATTGTTACAATCTTGCGGTATTGAATCGATTGTTAATCCTTTAAATATCACGCTTAATTTTGACATTGTGGATTTAAAAATGCTTGAATCTACTACACAAAATACGCTGGTTCAAAAGACATTAGAGGAGTTGTATAAAATTCGTTCATTTTCTAGTCAAAATGGCAAAATCGTGTTTAAGAGCTTCAACAAAGCCAAAAAAGTCGCCAACAAAAAGCAAAACGCAAAGGCAAGATTGGCTTACGAATCTTACAAAAAAGAGTTTAGCAAGGAGACAAATGAGATTCAAAGCTGTCTTAATCAAATTTACTGCGAAGATAGCTTGGAGTTTTTAAAAAAGCTCCCAAATAATTGCATAGATATAGTGCTAACTTCGCCACCTTACAACTTTGGCATCAATTACAACGCAACGCAGGATACAAATCTTTGGCAAGAGTATTTCAACACGCTTTTTGCCATTTTTAAAGAGTGTATTCGTGTATTAAAAAGCGGAGGGCGAATCATTGTCAATATCCAGCCTATGTTTAGCGATTATATCCCTACACACCATTTTATCAGCAAATTTTTCGTTGATGAAGGGCTTATTTGGAAAGGCGAGATTTTATGGGAAAAGAATAACTACAACTGCAAATACTGCACTTGGGGAAGCTGGAAAAGCCCTGCTGCACCCTATTTAAAATATTCGTGGGAGTTTATTGAAATTTTTTGCAAAAATAACCTTAAAAAAGAGGGCGATAAAGACAGCATTGACATAACCGATGATGAGTTTAAAAAATGGGTTTATGGCAAGTGGAACTTTGCCCCAGAACGCAACATGAAACAATACGGGCATGATGCAATGTTCCCAGAAGAATTAGTAAAGCGGTGTTTAAAACTATTTTCCTATCAAAATGATATTGTATTAGACCCATTTAATGGTGCAGGGACAACGACAAAAGTCGCCAAACAACTAGGACGCCGTTTCATAGGCATAGACATTAGCGAAAAATATTGTGAAGTAGCAAGAGCAAGACTAAAAGAAGTAACAAATTTATTTAATTGAGAGGTATGATTTGAGTTCTATAGAAGATATTATACAAGTTTATAATAGCGTGGTTAAAGATATTGATAAAGATGCTCTGGAGCAACATGACAGGGCGTATGGCGGAGTTATAAGAAGTGCTAAAGGCAAATTACTAGAACACATCAGCGAAGAGATTGTAAAAATAGCATGGCAAAATATTGGTGCTAAAGCTAATAGGCTTGAAATAAATTCTAATAAAATAAAAATTCCTATCAAAGATAGCTATATAGAAAGTATAGCTAACAAACAAGTAAGGGCATATATATTAGAGCGTAAGAAAGATTATTATTACGGATTGAGCGTGGATAAACATATATTTGTGGATAATCAATTGGTTATGGGGATAGAATGTAAAGCCTATACGGAAAACGCTATGCTAAAGCGAATATTAGTAGATTTTCATCTCCTTAAGACTTTATATCCAAATATATCTTGTTATTTATTTCAGCTAGAAAGTCAATTAGGAGGGGATTATTCAGCTTTGCCAGAAACCCTATTGGGATCAAAACCCACGCATTCTATAATGAGCTACTTTGAAAGCGTGAATCTAAATATAGTAACCTTACTCAAAGGCGAAAGAGACATAAACCAACCCATACACAAAAATTTCAAACCTTTAGAAGAAGAAAATCTAAAGAAAACAATCAAACTAATGGAGAATGAATTGAAAGTTTATTTGTAGCAGTTGGTGTGAATCCCGCTAAATTCACACTAACTTAGATGCAATTTTAACCGCTATTTTTTTCTGGAGTTTCGTTTTAAGAAATCATCAGCGATTTCATTGAATGTTACCCAACGCACGCCCTCGTGCTTGTTGATATGCTCAATGATTCTTTCATGCATGAGCAACACTTGCGGACGGGCACTCACATCAGGGTGGATTGTCATGCTAAATACCGCATAATCCATCTCACGATAAACCCAATCAAATTGATCGATCCACATTTGCCCTATATCGTGCGGGCTTACAAAACCAAAGCTATTGGGGGATTTTTTGATAAACATCATCGGCGGTAAATCGTCCAAATACCAATTCGCAGGGATTTCCACTAAATTTGTTTCCACCCCACGGATTAAAGGCTTCATCCAATCCTTAGCTTCCAAACTATAATCAATCTTGCTCCAACTATCCCCCACGCGCACATAATAGGGCGTGAAATCATTGTGCATGAGCGAGTGGTCGTATTTGAAGCCGTGTTTTAAAAGCAATTCATTAGTGATATTAGAAAACTCCCACCACGGCGCCACATAGCCTGTGGGGGCTTTGCCGGTGAAATCTTTAATCAACTCAACGCTTTTTAACAAAACATCTTCTTCTTGCTTGGCCGTCATAGCGATAGGGTTTTCATGCGAATACCCATGCGCGCCCACTTCATGCCCTGCATCCACGATCATTTTCATTTGTTCAGGAAAAGTTTCAATAGAATGCCCCGGCGCAAACCAAGTCGCAGGGAGATGGTATTTTTTAAACAATTTCAAAAGCCGTGGGATCCCCACTTCACCCGCAAAAAGCCCGCGCGAAATATCATCAGGCGAATCCTCCCCACCATAGCTCCCTAACCAACCAGCCACCGCATCAATATCCACGCCATAAGCCACTAAAATTTCTTTTGCCATAATCGCTCCTTTTTAAGTGAATTTTCCAAACCCCTTTTTGGTGAGTTTGGTGTCAAAATCTTGTAAATAAGGGATTTTTTGGCGTTGCAACGCCACTTCGTTTAAATCTATTTCAGCGATAATGACTTCATTAAGCTTGGTGGCTTGCGCGATGATTTTCCCATTGGGCGCGATGATTCTTGAATCGCCGGCAAACTCTAGCGTTTGTTTTAATTGAGCGTTAGTTTCTTCCCCACTATGATTGCATGCACACACAAAACAGCCATTTTCTAACGCTCTAGCCCTGCTCAATAAATCCCAATTATAAGCCCTAGCCTTGCCAAACGCACTAGGATAGATTAAAATCTCAGCCCCTTGTAACGCTAAAAGATTCGCGCCCACGCCAAAGCCGATTTCATAGCAAATTTGCAAACCCACTTTCGCGCTAAAATCCCCAAAATCCAGCGTAAAAACCTCGTATTTTTTGCCCCTTTTGAAGCGCGATTTTTCATCGCCCCACAAATAGATTTTACGATGCTTGCCAACGATCCCGACTTTTGGTGGAATGATATAAGCACTATCGTAGAGTTTTTTATCCGTTTTTTCAATGCTGCATGCCACAATATGCGTATCGCTAGATTTCGCAAAATCGCTTAACGCTCTCAAAGTCTCGCTTTTTAGCTCGCTATGCTCTATCGCTTTAAAATCCAACCCAAAATCCACGTCTTTATCATTCACGAAATAACCGCTATCAAACAATTCCGGTAAAACAATGAGATTCGCGCCTTTGTCGTGGGCTTCTTTGGCTAGGTTGAGCGCTAATTGCAGGTTTTCATTTAAGGCGTAGGGTTTGGATTGCATTTGAATCACGGCGGTTTTTAGGATTCTTTTAGCGGGATTTTTTGTTTTCAAGATCCACTCCCATTTTTGTTTCTATTGTATAAGATTAGAAATTAAAAGAGGGTTAAAGGGGTTAAAATCCACATGCGTTTGTGTCAAAACTTACCATTATTATTCAAAAATCGTAATAACGCGCTAGAGAGCGAGCTCACAAACACGCCGATAAGAAAGATTAACCCGTTAAAAAGATGCAAGAATAAAAGCGCTCCTAAAATGCCTAGTAAAACCCCATACCCCCCCAAACGCCACACATTGAAAGACATTTCCAAACCCAGGGCGAATTTTTGGAATTTTTGCTTTTCTTCTTTTTCTATTGAATTTTGTTTCCTTAAATCCAAACGCTTTTTAACGCCGTAATACGAAGACAACGCCACGATAAAAAACCCTAAAAACCCCCCTTCAAAATTCAAAACCCCTTGAAATGCTTGGAAAAAATAAACGATAATCGCGCTAACTATATTGATAAAAAGTAAAATAAGCAAGCATTGGATTTGGCACATGGGCTTTTATGGTATTTATTTTGTTTTGTTTTGTGTGTATTTGGGGTCTTTGGCTAGTTCTTCATAGTCTTTTTGCATGTTTTTATAAGCTTTATAGACATTGAGAAAGCTCGCTAACACGCCCCAAATAACCCCAAGCCAAAAAAGCCACGAAACATGAGTGAGCTTTTTAAGCCCATAGCCTATAGCCACGCCCATAAGGATCGCTATGACCATAGAAAGCCCCAAGCTCAAATAATTCGCCCCCTCTATGAATTTATGATACTTTGGCTTTTTCAAAAAATTCACACACCTTTTATGATTTCATCAAAACTTTCATCGGCTTTTGCAACCGCTAAATCAATCATCTCTTCAGTCATAGGCTCACAAATAAAGCCGGTTTCAAAGCTTGAACATGCCAAATACACGCCCTTAAAAAGCATTTTTTGGTGGAATTTTGCAAACATCTCTGTATCGCTTTTTAAAGCGTCATCAAAATCACGCACCGCATTTTCGTTAAAGAAAAAACCAAACATGCTTCCTCTGTTGAGCGTCTCTAAAGCGATGTTATAGCTTTGAGCGCTCTTTTTTAAACCTTGAGTCAAACGAACGGCTAAAGCGTTTAAGCGGGTATAAAGGGTTTTGTCTCTTTTGATTTTATACAATGCACTCAACCCCGCGCACACCGCTAGAGGGTTACCGCTTAATGTGCCTGCTTGATACACGCCTCCAATGGGCGAAAGCAAGTCCATAATTTCCGCACGCCCCCCAAAACACGCCAAAGGAAGCCCCGCGCCTATCACCTTACCAAAGGTTACCAAATCCGGCACCACGCCATAAAATTCTTGCGAACCGCTCAAACTCGCTCTAAACCCGCTCATCACTTCATCTAAAATCAGCACCGCTTGGTATTTTTCACACAAAGCCTTTAAGCCTAGTAAAAACTCTTTTTGAGCCGGCACTAACCCCATATTCCCAGCAATGGGTTCAATGATGACGCAACCCACATCGCCTTTTTTAAAGCATTCTTCTGTGGAGTTCAAGTCGTTATAACGAGCCACTAGAGTGTGTTTGCTAAAATCGTTCGGCACGCCTAAAGAAGAAGGAGAGCCAAAAGTAGCGCACCCGCTACCCGCTTTCACCAATAAGGAGTCGCTATGCCCATGATAGCACCCCTCAAACTTGATCAAATCGTCTTTTTGGCTATAAGCTCTAGCGAGTCGTATCGCGCTCATGGTCGCTTCCGTGCCGCTATTGACTAAACGCACCTTATCTAAGCCTTCATAACAAGAAATGATTTCCTTAGCTAAAGTGGTTTCTAATTCTGTGGGAGCTCCAAAAGAAGTGCCTTTTTTTAATGCATTAATAATATTTTCTTCAATTTCTTCATCAGCATGCCCAAAAATCAAAGGCCCCCAGCTTTGCACAAAATCTATATAATGGTTGTTATCCACATCATAAAGATACGCCCCCTTACCCTTTAAAATAAAGGGGGGAGTGCCTTTAACGCTCTTAAACGCTCTCACAGGCGAATTGACCCCCCCAGCGATCACCTGCTTAGCTTCATTAAAATCATTAATGCTGTGCAACAACTCCATGATTTTAAATTATCCCTTAATCATGCTTTCAAATTGGATTTCCACTTGCGACCAAGTCAAGCCCTCATGAAAACTCTCGCATCGTTTGGCCAAGCTCGCCAATTCGTTTTTCAAGCCAAAATTCAATAAATCCAAGACCCCTTTAACCACGAGCTTATCCTCAGCAATCGTGTATTGCATAGGCACTTTTACCAGCTTTTCATTCATCCTCACATAAGCCGTAAGAGAACCTGCATGATCGCCTTCTATCACATTCCTGAAAGTTACTTTGATGTTAGTGTTTTTAAAAAGAGCGAAAAAAGCTTCTTTAACATTTTTATTTTTCAATTCATCGCCTAAATTGACTTTCAAGCTATCCATGCTCGCGCTCGCTCCCTCTAAAAGGGTTTTTAAACTATCTTGAGATTTACCCAATTTATAGGTGATGCTTTCAAAGCTCCCATTTACTGGTGTTTTAGCCTTAGTTTTAAAGGCTGTCCATGTTAGCTTAGCCGAAGATAAATCCAAATTCACCGCTTGCAAAAACCCTGCTAGTAAAACCGATACCAAAACCATTTTTTTCATTCATTATCCTTTAATGTGGTCTTATCAATAACGCTTATTATTTTAGTGTAAACAAGCACGCTTACAACTAAAACGATTCATTTTGATAATCATTTGCACTCTAAATACAGCCTAGAGATACAATTGCGTTTATTTTAAACTCTTTTTGTAAATAATGCTGACTGAACCAAACTTTCTGAATCATTCATAAAAAGATTAAAGCGCATGGCTATCGCTATCATCTTGAATACAAAACAATTCATGGCGATCGGAGTTTCAGCCTGAAACCATCTTCATGCAAATCGCCTTGCTCTAAAAGCTCATCCGCACTAGGGCTAGAATAATGCTTGGCTAAAATAATAAAATAGGCGTTGTTATGCACCCCAATAAGGTTAGGCTGGAAATAAGGGAAAGTTTCAGGGTTTAAAATCCATGTTGCAACTTTGTTATACGCCACAGAGAGCCTTTTTCCGGCTTCACTACCCCACAAATCATACCCGTTCTCAAAAAGCAATTCGCCTGATATGGTTAGCGCAAGAAGCGCGAAATTGGTATAAGCTATCCCCTTAATGCCCTTTGTAGGGCCGCCATGATAATCGCTCGTATCGCTCCTAGTGATCGCGCTAGCAATAACCCCATTCTCATCTATGGCTTTAAATATCCAATCCTGCCACCGATTAGCGTTATTTTGCAAAAGGGCGTGATCGTCTAACGCTAGCGCAGAACTCACATCAAAAAGAATGCCCCACGCCCCATGGTTAGTGTTAAGAGCTGATTGAGAATACTGGTGCATCCGCTTAACGAAGTCTTCGTATTCTGGGCTAGGAAACGCCTTTTTGACAAACCAATAAGCCATGTTCATATAAGGCATGTAAAAATTGATATTATCCTCGCTCTGATAAGTATCTACGCTTTGAAGCTCTTTAGCCCAAGCGTTTAAAATTTCTATAGCTTTTAAGCCGTATTGTTTGTTGTTGCTCACCCAATAGCCTAGCGCTAAGTCATAAGACATGAGAGCGGATTTTTTAAAACTCTTTGTGCAGACATCAGGCTCTCTAACCCCAGTAGAAGTGTAGTGTTTTGATGCGTTAAGTTGCATGCATGGCTGTATTGTTTGGGAGAGCTTTTTATCAAGATGGAGTTTTTGGGGCAAATCTCTAGATTTAAAATCCCTAAAAAAGTAATCTTGATCAGCGTAAGCTTGAACGCAAACGCAAACACCCATGAGTGATAAAAACAAAACAAATCTTTTCATTCCACGCCTTTATTTGAATGGTTTAAAAATAGCGTTTTAGGGTAACGCTTTTAACAACACAAATTTAAGCGCATGCGTATTAAGAGCGCTAACCGCTGAAAGGGGTAAGACAAAGAGCGCTGATTTTTCATTAGGGTTATTTTCAAAATCGCTGGTTAAATTGGGGTGCAAAAACCCCAAATACGGCTCTAAATCAAACGCGTTTAATTTTTGCGCTTCTAAGTTTAAAAAGGTGCAAAAATCCTTAGCCATCTCATCAATGTTTTCTACAACATCGCATTTATTGAGCAACACCCCAAAAGGCTTATTGGCCAAAGCGGGTGAAAATTTTTCCAACTCCAATCTCAAGCGTTGGTATTGCTCTTTAATACCCAAATCCAGCCTAGAAGCGTCTAAAACAAAAGCTAGAACTTTGGTGCGTTCAATATGCTTTAAAAAGCTAATCCCTAAGCCTTTTCCTTGACTAGCCCCTTCAATAATGCCAGGAATATCCGCCATTAGAAATTCGCTTTTTTCATCTACGCTCACAACCCCTAAATTAGGCACTAGAGTCGTGAATTCATAATTAGCGATTTTAGGCTTAGCGTTAGAGATGGTGGAAATGAGCGTGGATTTACCCGCATTAGGGAAGCCCACTAACCCTATATCAGCGATGAGCTTTAATTCCAAGCGCACGCATTTTTCAACCCCCTCCAAGCCTTTTTGCGCGTAAGTGGGTTGTTGTTTAGTCGCGCTTTTAAAATGTGCATTCCCTAACCCTCCCTTGCCTCCTTTTAAGGCTAACACCCTTTCTTTAGGTTCTACCAAATCAAGCCACAACTTATCATCTACAAAAACTTGCGTTCCTGGTGGCACGACAATGATCTTATCTTCGCCCTTTTTGCCCGCGCAATTTCGTGTGCCTCCTGGAGCCCCGTTTTTAGCCTTATGGTGTTTGGTGCCTCTAAAACTCGCTAGAGTGTCGGTATTGTTATCCACTTCAAAATACACATCGCCTCCATCGCCTCCATCGCCTCCGTCAGGGCCTCCTTTGATGACAAACTTTTCTCGCCTAAAACTCACCATTCCAGGCCCCCCCTTACCCGAAGCGATGATGATTTCCACGCTATCTACAAACACAGCTTAAAGATCCTTTCTTTTATTCAGCAAATCTTTGCATGGATTTTTCCAAATGCGGCACCGCATTGAGTAATTTCTGCGTATAGGGGTGCTTTGGAGCGCTTATCACGCTATCCACATCCCCCGTTTCTACAATTTGCCCTTGATTCATCACGATGATTTTATCGCTAATATGCTCCACCACCCCTAAATCATGGCTGATAAAAATATAAGTCAGCCCCATTTCTTTTTGCAAATCCAAGAGCAAATTCAGCACTTGCGCTTGAATGGACACATCTAACGCAGACACAGGCTCATCGCAAATCACCACGCTAGGATGCAAAATGAGCGCCCTAGCAATGCCGATTCGTTGCCTTTGACCGCCTGAAAATTGGTGGGGGTAACGATCGATCCATTCTAATTTCAAGCCCACTTTTTGCATGATCTCTAGCACTTTTGTTTTGATTTCTTTTTTTGAAAAATGAGAATTTAACAGCAAGGGTTCAGCGATGATTTCGCCCACTTTCCACCTTGGGTTTAGGCTAGAATAAGGGTCTTGAAAAATCATTTGCACCTTTTTGCGGTAATCAAACCAATCCTGTTTGCTAAAATGCAAATGACGCTTGCCATTGAAATAAATCGCCCCGCTATCTTGCCTTTCAATCCCAGCTAAAATTTTGGCTGTCGTGCTTTTCCCGCAACCGCTCTCCCCCACGATGCTTAAAACTTCATTTTGCTCCACTTCAAAACTGATCCCATTGAGCGCATGGATCACTCTTTTAGGCTTGAATAACCCCCTGTCTATCGCATAGGATTTTTTCAATTCTTTAACTTCTAAGAGCTTCATCGTAACTCCTTTTGAAAACTCAAATAATCTACATTTTCATCCACGGTTTCTAAGCGTTTTTTGCGGTATTCTTTGCCCGGTTTAGGGATGGCGTTTAAAAGAGCCTTGGTATAGGGGTGTCTTGGGTCAGCAAAAAGCTCTTTGGCGCTCGCTTGCTCCACCACATGCCCTTTATACATCACCACCACTTCATCAGCGATCTGTGCCACCACGCCTAAATCATGGGTGATAAACAAAATAGAAGTGCCTTTTTTTTGTTGCAATTCTTTCATCAATTCCAAGATTTGCGCTTGAATGGTTACATCTAACGCTGTCGTAGGCTCATCAGCGATCAAGATTTCAGGCTCACACACCATAGCCATAGCGATCATCACCCTTTGGCGCTGCCCTCCACTAAGGTTGAAAGGGTATTCATGGTATTTGTCCCCTGCATGGGGAATGCCTACGCGCTCTAACTCATAGACCACCCTTTCTAAGCGTTCTTTTTTGTTAAGGTTAGGGTGGTGGATCTTCAACACTTCATTGATTTGAAACCCCACCGTGTAGGAAGGGTTTAGGCTCGTCATAGGCTCTTGAAAGATCATGCCAATTTTTTTACCTCTGATTTCTTTTTGCATTTGTTTTTCTTTGAGCTGTAACAAATCCTGCCCTAAAAATTGAATGCTCCCCCCCACAATTTGACCCGGTTTTTCAATCAACCCCAAAATAGAAAGCGAAGTGATGCTTTTCCCGCTCCCGCTCTCCCCTACAATGCAAAGCGTTTGAGACTTTTTTAAGCCAAAACTCACGCCATCTACTGCTTTATTCACGCCCTTATCGGTGAAAAAATAAGTTTTTAAATCTTTAACTTCTAAAATCATGCAAGCTCCTTTTAAGAGGCTCGTTTAGGATCTAAAGCGTCCATGATGCCATCGCCTACCAGATTAAAACTCATGACCGTTAAAAAAATCATCACCCCAGGGAAAACAAGCATCCAAGGAGCGGTAGCGATGTATTGCATGGAGTTCATCAGCATCGCTCCCCATTCAGGTTTGGGAGGTTGGGCCCCAAGACCTAAGAAGCTCAGCGCGGCCGCTTCTAAAACCGTGGAAGCAAAACCCATTGTCGTTTGCACGATCAAAGGGATGATGCAATTAGGGAAGATCACCTTACACATCAAACGAAGATGCGAAGAGCCATTGATTTTAGAAGCGATCACGTATTCTTTTTCTTTTTCGCCTAGCACAGAACTGCGCACCAATCGTGCAAATCCAGGAATCCCCACAAACCCAATAGCGAGCATGGCGTTAGTGAGTGAAGGCCCTAACACCGCAACCACAATCACGATCAATAAAATAGAGGGCAAAGCGAACATGATGTCCATGATACGCATGATAATTGCATCTGTTTTCCCCCCAAAATACCCCGCTATTAGCCCTAGTATCGTGCCAAAAAACACCGCAATCCCCATAGAAACAATCCCTATGGTTAAAGAAATCCTAGCCCCATAGATCAAGCGACTCAAAATATCGCGCCCCAAATCATCGGTGCCTAAAAGGTATTTAGCATTCCCCCCATGCTCCCATATAGGCTTTAAAAGGCGATCTTGCGCGTTTTGGACATAAGGATCATGCGGAGCTAAAAGGGGCGCAAAAACAGCGCAAACCACCAATAAAAGCACAATCCATGCCCCAACGACCGCCGCCTTATTTTTTTTGAATTGTTGGATAAATTCTCTAAAAGACTCCATTATGACAACCTTATCCTAGGATCAATAAAAGCGTATAAAATATCCACTAAGAGATTAGCCCCAATGTACATCATGGCAATAATCAAAGACATAGACTGGATAATCGGGAAATCGCGCTGGTTGAGTGCATTAACGATCCACTTGCCAATCCCAGGCCATGAGAAAACCGTTTCAGTTATCATGCTCCCCCCTAAAAGCCCGGCCAGCATCAAGCCTGCGATAGTCGTTACAGGGATTAAAGCGTTACGCAAAGTGTGCACAAAAATCACCCTAAAGGAGCTACACCCCTTAGCTTTAGCGGTGCGTACGTAATCTTCTTTAGACACTTCTGCCATGCTCGCGCGAGTCATCCTCGCAATAACAGCGGTAGAAACCGTGGCTAACACAATGCTAGGCAAAATCAAGTGCTTAATCGTATCCACAAACGCCCCATAATCCCTTGTAATCAAGCTGTCTATCAAATAAAAACCTGTGGGGCCATCTAAATAATACACATCGCTCAAACGCCCAAAAACAGGCAACCACCCCAATTGCACGCTGAAAATATAAATCAGCATAAGCCCTAGCCAAAACACCGGCATAGAAATCCCGGCTAAAGCGAAAGTCATGCTGGAATAATCAAACACGCTATAGCGTTTGATCGCAGCTAACACGCCAACGCTAATACCCAAAACAAGAGCCATAAACAAAGCGATCAAGGCTAATTCCACCGTAGCCGGGAAGCGTTGCCAAAACTCATGCATCACAGGCTCACCAGTCATGATAGAAGTGCCAAAATTGCCATGCAACACATTATTGATAAAGAAAAAATACTGCTCTATCAAGGGCTTATTCAATCCAAATTGCTCTCTTAAAGCGTCAATAGCGGCTTGATTGGCCTTTTCGCCTAAAATCACTAATGCCGGATCTCCTGGCACTAAATGCACCATCATAAACACGATAATGCTCACTCCAAACAGCGTGGGGATCGCCCACAAAATACGCTTGATGATAAAACTCAGCATGCAACCCCTTTTATTTTTCTAAATACACCTTAAAGAAGCGATTCACGCTCACTCCGGTCGTTTTATAGCCTTTGACTTTAGACAAATGCGGCACCACTGAATAAGGATAAGCTAAAGGCACATAAGGTGCGTCTTTATGGATAATTTCTTGTGCCTTTAAATAAAGGGCTTCCCTCTCCTTTTGATCCGAAACCCGTTTAGCCTTTACAAGAAGATCGGAAAAGGCGTCGCTCTTATAAAAGGAACCATTTTGAGTGGGTATAGCTGAAGCAGCTTGCTTGCTCCATAAGGTGTATAAGAAATTATCCGGATCCGCAATGTCTGCCATCCAGCCTGCAAACGCCATTTCATGCTCGCCTAAGCCCGTTCTTTTCAAATAAGCCCCCCACTCATACACTTCAATTTTCACATCAATGCCAATTTTAGCCAGGCTCGCTTGTATGAACACCGCTCCTTTTGGATTACGAGTGGAAGTGGTAAAAATGGTGGTTTTAAAGCCATTAGGATAGCCCGCTTCTTTCAATAACTCTTTAGCCTTTTTCAAATCGTATTCATAGGGTTTGATGTTGTAGTTATAACCCCATATGGTGGGCGGGAAAGGATTGACCATTTTTTGGGCAAAGCCTTCATAAATCACCTTAATGTAATCATCCACATTAATCGCATGATTGATAGCCAAACGCACCAAAGGGTTATTAAAATACTTTTTTTGCGTGTTCAATGAAAGCCAACTCGCCAACAACCCAGCGCTTTTATCCACAACGATATTAGGAAGTTTTTCTAATTGCTCCACTTCATTGAGGTTAGGCCCGGTCATGAGCATGATTTCGCCGGTGCGCAACGCCAAAGCGCGAGTGGAAGAGTTAGGAATGGTGCGCACCACCACCTTATCCAAATACGCTTTAGGCCCCCAATAATCCTGGTTTTTAACCAAAATGATTTTCTCATCTTTATTCCACAAAAAGAATTTGAAAGGCCCTGTCCCAACAGGTTTTTTAGCCAACTCGTCTTTTTTATTATTTTGTTCTAAATAATCAGCGTAATCCTTACTCAAAATGCTCAAAAAGTCCATGCCCAAATTGGCTAAAAACGGAGCTTCTGGCCCATTAAGCGTGAATTTGATCGTGTAATCATCTAAAGCTTCAATGCTCTTAATAATATGAGACATGCCCATGCCTTCCCAATACTTATAGCTTTTAGCCCCTGGGCTGTAGTATCGTTTAGCCTTATCCATCTGGCGCTCAAAAGAAAACAGCACGTCTTTAGCGCTAAACTCCACTTTTTTATTCCAATACTTCGTCTGGTGGAAATAAACCCCTTTGCGTAAATGAAAGGTATATACAAGACCATCTGGGGATATTTCCCAGCTTGTCGCTAAGGCGGGTTCAATTTCTGTGGTGCCGTATTTGAATTGCACGAGCGTGTCATAAATATTGCCCGTCGCCACATAGCTTTCGCCATCAGTTACTAAAGCAGGATCCATGCTCGATCCATCAGCGCCTCTTGCAAAAACCAAAACGCCTCCAAAACGCTTTTGCTCTTCAACAGAAACATTTTCTTTAGATGGATTAAGAGCAGCGTTTGGGCTTTCTGAGGCTTTCAAAAAGAACCCAAACAACAAAAGAAAAAAAAACAAACCCTTAACAAAAACATTATTCATAAGCCAGTCTCCACAACAAATTCTATAAAGGATAGAGATCTAAATTATAAATATTTTATGGTGTTTATAGGCGTTTAACAAACACCCAAAGGTTTAATTGACCTTTAAAGGTTACCCTATTCCCCAAAATTTTGACTAACCACAGAAACCTTCTTGCGGTTTCTGTCTTTATGCTCAAACTTCACAACGCCATCTATGAGCGCGTATAAGGTATGGTCTTTCCCCATGCCCACATTATTACCAGGATGCATTTTAGTGCCTCTTTGGCGCACGATAATATTCCCTGCTCTCACAAATTCTGAGCCAAATTTTTTCACGCCTAAGCGTCTTCCTGCAGAATCTCTGTTATTCTGCGTGCTCCCTTGACCTTTCTTGTGTGCCATTGTTTAATACTCCTTTATGCTACAATTTTAGTGATTCTCACACGAGTGAAATCTCTTCTAAAACCACGCTTGGTTTTGCTGTCTTTTCGGCGGCGTTTTTTGAAAGTGATGACTTTTTTGCCGCGCCCTTCATTGATCACTTCCGCTTCAATTTTAGCCCCATTCACAAAGGGTTTCCCGCAAGAGAGTTTGCCCTCTTTGGATACGGCTAACACTTCCACTAATTCCACTAAAGCCTTAGGCTCTTTATTCATTTTATCCAGTAAAACAATATCGCCTTCAACGACCTTATATTGCTTACCGCCATGCTTGAATATTGCGTATGACATTTCTATTCCTTAAAAATTGAACGCTCTTTTTAAAATAAACGCCTATTATAGTGAGTATTTGCTAAAATTTAACTTTAAATTTAGTTTAAATTCATATTAAAAGAATTTTTTTACTCAAAAACACCCCATTTAACCCGCCATTATTAACCCGCATTGCCCCACTCAAACCATTCATGATTATTATTAACTTGTTTTGGAATACTTTTAGCTTGCTTGTTAAAAAACCAATAAGGATTTGATCATGCGCGTTACCTTTGGCTCAAAATACAACCAAATGAATCACTACCAAAATGCTTTACAAAATAAAATCAACGACGCTAACACGCAGATCGCTTCAGGGCTAAAAATCCGTTATGGTTATCAAAACAGCGACATTAACAACCAGAATTTAAAATTCCAATACGAAGAAAACACCTTAGATCAAGGCATTGATGTGGCCCAAAACGCTTACACTTCAACGCTCAATACCGACAAAGCCTTGCAAGAATTTTCTAAAACGATGGAGGCGTTTAAAACCAAACTCATCCAATCCGCTAACGATGTGCATTCGGAGACTTCTCGCGCCGCTATCGCTAACGATTTAGAACGCTTGAGGGAGCATATGATGAATGTCGCTAACACCTCTATAGGGGGGGAATTTTTATTTGGGGGCAGTAAGGTGGATAGACCTCCCATTGATAGCGAGGGAAAATACCATGGCAATGGCGAAGATTTAAACGCACTTATTAGCTCTGATAACCTTGTGCCTTATAATATCAGCGGGCAAGATTTGTTTTTAGGCACCGATAAAGACAAACACAAACTCATTACCACCAACATTAAATTATTCAATCAAAACAAGCTCCACCCTGATGTGATGGACGCTTTAGAGCATTCTTCATTGCCTGAGGAAGTTTTTATTAAACCCGATGATACCTTGCGAGAACTCATCGGCGATAACGACAAAGATCCCACCAACGACCCTAAAGAGTTTTTTTATTTGCAAGGCGTTAGGCCTGATGGCTCTAGTTTTAAAGAAAAATTCGCGCTCTCTAAAGCCTATCAAAACCAAGAAAGTGCGACTAAAGTGAGCGATTTGTTGGATAAAATCGCTCACGCTTACGGGAACACTTCGCAAAATAAAGTCGTGGATGTGAGCTTGAATAATTGGGGGCAAATTGAGATCAAAAACCTAACGCCTGGCAGTGAAAATTTGGATTTTCATTTGATTTCTAGCGATGGGGATTTTGATGATTTAGACGCCTTGCGATCGAGCGGTAAAAGGGTTACTGAATACGTCAAAAGCGCGTTTGTAACGGATAGGAGTTTGAGTCAAGTTAAAGCGGTGCCTAACATGTATAATCCTAAAGCGCTTGAAATCCCTAGCGTGTTTGTAACTAAAGACAATGTTTTAGCCAACAAAAACACTAAATTGAGCGAGATTTTTGGCGATAGCGTGGAAACTTTAAAAATCAACGCCAGCCGTTTGGACGAAACAAGCGCTATTAAAATCCCAAACCTCCCTGTTTATTTGGACATTCCCATTCTTTTAGACGTGAAAAATTCTACGATTAAAGATTTGAAAGATGCGATTAAAGAACGCTTCAATAATGAAGTGGATGTGGAAATTGAAACAAACGGGCGTTTGAGGATTATTGACAATTCTTCTAAAGAATCGCCTATTTCTTTGGCTTTAAGCACCCTAAATCAAAAAGGGCTAGAAGTGGCCGGTATCCCCACTAATAATGCGAGCGAATACCAAAAAACCTATTTCAATAAAGAAGGGGCAAAATTAGAAAGCAATGTCGCTCAAATCGCTCAAAGTGGCGTGGCTAATGGCTCTACCAAACTGAGTGAAGCCGCTAAGGGGAGTTTAGAAAATAGCGTTTTTAACATGAAATTAAACGATGTGAATGGCTTATTTTTAGAAGCGCAAATAAACTTGGATAATAATGGGGCTTTTTTGAGTTTGCCTAATGGCATTAAAATCCCACTTTATGACCCCACAAGCGCTGATATTCAAGCTTCTAAACCCAATGAAGTAACTTACAGGCAGCTTATGGATGCGATGAGTATCGCGCTCAATTACAGCAATACTGACCCAGCCATCTACCAACAAATCAGCGATAACCCCACTTCAAAAGAAAGCAAGGAGCGCTTTATTGAATTGTTAAAACAAGCTAAAGACAACCTTTCTGTTAATTTGAACGAAGAGGGAAAAGTCATTATCCAAGACAACATGCATTCAAACACCAAAATGCAGTTCATGCTTTTTGATAAGGACTCGAATGATTTTTCTCAAAACGCCTTGCACAGCGACAAACCAAGCCTTAAATTAAACGCTAATAACGCTCTCATTATTGACAAGCCCAGCGTGAATTTTTTTGATCAATTAGAAAATACCATCACTTCTGTAAGAAAAGGGATTTATCGCCCGGACGCTTTAGGAGATACTTACTCTAGCGATATGCGTAATTTAGGCATTCAAAACGGCATCACCCTTATAGATCACTTGAGCGATCACATAGAAAAAATGATCGCTAAAAACGGCTCTCATGGTAAAGCGTTTGAGAACATTATCAGGCGTAATGAAGTTTTAAAAACGCAAGTTCAAAGCATTCGTGGGGAAACGACCGGCACGGATATGGCAGAAACTTATAATAAATTTTCCAATCTCACTAACAACTATAACGCCGTTCTGGCTTCCACGAACAAAATCAATAATTTGTCTTTAACGAAATATTTGTAGTCTTTTGATGGTTTTTAAGCGTTCTAAAAAGAGGTATTAAAAATGCTTTTAAGCTTCTATGAAGCCCCCCCCTCCTTTTGCCCCTTATTTCGTGGGCAAATCGCCCACAGGACAAGCGGCCACACCCACGCTTGGGCGAGTGAATTTTTCTACATTTTCTTGAGCTTTTTTGGGGTCATTAACCCAAGTTTTATAGAACTCAAAAGGGCATTCCGCCACACCCTTATCCCCATCGCCACTAGCAAAAACCCCACTATAACCTCTGTGTAAGAGTTTGAAGAGTTGGTTTTGGCTTTGGTCGTATTTCCTCGCATCACGGATTTGTTGCACGGAAAGTTGAGCGTATTGAAGACCATTTTCTTCTTCCCCACATTCGCCCAGAGTATGCCCGTCAAAACCAATAATGCTAGAATGCCCAAAATAGGAATACACCCCATCAAAGCCGGTCGCATTCGCTACCGCTACATAACATTGATTAGCCCACGCCATAGCTTTCACGATCGCAATTTGTTGCTCCTTAGCCGGATACATGTAACCTTGACAGCGCACAATGAGTTCTGCCCCACGCATCGCGCAATCGCGCCAAATTTCAGGGTAGTTACCATCATCGCAAATAATCAAAGAAACTTTCAAGCCCTTAGGCCCATCAACCACATAGGTTTTATCCCCAGGATACCAGCATTCAATAGGGCACCAAGGCAAGATTTTGCGGTATTTTTGCACGATCTCACCCTTATCATTGACAAGAATCAAAGTGTTATAGGGATTCTTTTTAGCTTGCTCGTGTTTTTCCCCCGTCAAAGAGAACACTCCCCAAACCTTGTTTTTCTTACAAGCCTCAGCAAAGATTGCGGTTTCTTCTCCAGGAACGCTTGCGGCTGTGTCAAACATTTCTTGTCTGTCATACATAATCCCATGCGTGCTGTATTCGGGGAAGATAATCAGATCCAATCCGGGCAAACCTTGTTTGACCCCACCAATCACCTTAGCGATATTGCGACAATTTTCCAACACCTGTTCTTTAGTGTGGAGTCTAGGCATCTTATAATTAACTACCGCTACACCCACAGTATCGGGGCTGCTACTAATATCTCCATGTCTCATGTTATGTTCCTTGTTTTTTGATGAGAGTTCCTAAAAACCCTCTAGTGAATTTATAAAATAATTGTGTAAATGGATTTATAATGAATGTGAAAACTTTAATCATTATAATTATTATGGGTGAGTTTTAACTTTTTTGCTCCATTGGGTAACCTGTTATTCCCACCTCCACTAAGCCGTATAGTGCATTAATGCAATAGATTTTAGCCGCTCTTTGCAAGTCTTGCAATTTTAAAGGGGCATGCTCAACAAGACCCTTTTTTAACAATCCCACAACACCCGTCCCGTTTAATGCGCCCGCGCTGAAATAAGGGGTTAAAAGCCTGTTGTGGATTTCTAAAATAAGGTTGCTCCTAGCGCCCTCAGTGAGTTCCAAATCCTGGTTATAAAAGATTTCATCAAACATAACGCCTTTTTTAATGAGCGCTCGAGCCTTTTGATAAAAAGGGGCATAAGTGGTCTTGTGGTATAAAAAATCATTGTGTTTATCAATGGGGGCTTCACTCAAACGGATTTCTAGGCTTTTTAAAGGCTCTAAGGTTCTGTATTCTTTAATGAGCTTGCCCTTTTTATTGAGTAAAACCCTTAAAACCCCTTCTTTTTCTAATTCAAAGTCCAAAAGATTGTCATCGTATTTGAAGTTAAAATATTGGGCGCTATGCATTAAGCGTTCTTTATGGGCGTTTTTATTGTTAATCTCTAATTTTTGATCCCTTTTGATAACTTTCATCGTCTCTATAATCTCAAATTCTATTTTAGGCATCACAAAAAAGGATTTTAAAAAGCTCTCTTCATATTCCTTTGAAGCTTTACTTTTATAAGTTACCCCACTCCCTACCCCTAAATGCAAAAAATCTTCGCGCGCTCTTTTTTCTAAAGTGCGGATAGGCACGCTAAAAAGGGCTTTTTTTTCTTCAACCATGCCTATCGCCCCGCAATACACCCCCCTAGGGCGTTTTTCTAAATCTTCAATGATTTGCATGGTTTTGATTTTAGGACATCCGGTAACCGATCCGCAAGGGAACAACGCCTTAAAAATCTCAAACAAGCTTGTTTTTAGGGGCAATTGAGCTTCAATCTCGCTTATCATTTGATACACGCTCGGCAAGCTGATGATTTCAAACAATTGATTGACTTTCACGCTATTTTTTAAGGCCAAACGGCTCAAATCGTTACGCAATAAATCCACAATCATCACATTTTCGCTTCTATTTTTGTCGTCATTTTGCAAAAACAATCGGTTTTTTTCATCTATCAAGGGGTTGTTTGAGCGAGCGATCGTGCCTTTCATGGGTTTTGTGATAATCTTAATCGCTGTGTCTAAAAACTCTAATTCAAAAAACAATTCCGGCGAAAAGCTTAAAACGCTCCCAAACTCATTTTCTATCAAAGCCTTAAAAGGCGTGTTTTGGTTGTGTATCACTTCCTTAAAAACGCGCTTTGGCTTGGCTTTAGTGTCTAAAAATAAGTCCATCGTGAGATTCACTTGATAGGTATCGCCGTTTTTGAGATGCTCTTTAACGGCTTTAAACTGCTTGAAATAAGTTTTTTGATCTAAAGAACTATGGATTTTAGGGTAAAACGCATGCTCTTTTAAAGGCTCTAAAGAATATTTTTTTCTTTCTAAAAATTGTTCAAAATACAAAAAAGGGGTTTGGCTTTGAAAAGTTTCATCTAAAAACGCTAAACGCGCTTCATACAAAAGATACCCCACAAAATACCCCTTCCCCCTATTTTGAGAGATGAAATCCAGGGCGTTTTTAAGCTCATTAAGATTAGTGGCTGTGAGTTTTTTAACGCTTTTTTGATATTTAAAATCCCCAAAAATCATTTAATTTCTAGCAACGGCTTCGTATTTGTCTATCAAAAACACCGGGTTATAGCTCATTTTAGACCTTCTCAAACCCTCTAATCCTAGATCTTCTTCTCTGTTAGCGTAAGTTAGATGGCTAAATTCATTCAAAAGCAATTGCTGGTTGATGATTTGATATGCGCCTGCAATATCTGTGCGGGCTTTTTCAATGTGAATGAGCGCGGTCTCTTCGTTTAAAACTTCCCCAAAACTAAACGAGGCTATTTCCCCATTAACCCTAATAAGCCCCCCCTTTAAATCCAAGCTTTCATAATTTTCTAAAACGCTTTGAATGCCCTTATTTTCATTGATTAGCCCTATATCATCGGTTTGGCTTTCTAAAAACCACGCTTGAGAAGCTTCTAAAACTTCCTTTTTATTTTGAGGAGAAATTTTTTCATAAACAAAATTCGCGTAATTGGTTAAAAACTGGTTTAAGTGGTTTTTTTTCTTATGGTATTTTTTCCCTTTGAGCACGATCAATTCTTCAATAGAATAAACGTAATCGCTCCTGTCTCGGTTGTAAGTGAAATCAAACACCCCTACAAAATTGTCTTTCAAATCGTCTTTTTGCTCTAAAGTCAGGGAGTGGAATCTTAAGTTTTTTTCTAATTTCAAAAGCTCTTTTACGCATTCAAACGCATTCTTACCGATAGGATAGAAATAAAAGGGTTTTTGGTTTTTATAAGTGGTTTGAATGACCAAACAATCCTTAATCACCGCCACTTGAATGAGCCTTGCGTGCTGCCATAAGAAGCAATTGGTAAAGCTCACGTCCGATAAAACGATTTTTTGAGTTTGTAAAAACCTTGAAAACAGGTCCTTATGTTCTAGGGTAATTTTTTCAAACATGGCAACTCTCTTTTATTTTTTTAACTCTTTTAGGGCGTTTTCTTGAAATTTTCTAGAAATCTTAAAAACCTCTGCATAAAAACTTGCAAGGATTCCTCCATTCAAATGCTTGAAATCCCTTTGGCTGAGTCGTTTTAAAATCTCTTGCTCTCTTTTAGGGCAATAAATGGGGCTTTTTTGGGGGCTTTCTTGTTTGATAAGAGCGATTTTTAAAGCGATTCCTAAGCGTTTGTCTAAAAGATCGCTCAATTCATTATCCAATAAATCAATTTCAGCCCTTAAATTTTCTAAAAGACTATCCAAATTCTTTTGCATCTAATCAAACCCCCTTTAAGCCTTCTTCTTCTAACCGCCATAAATCTTCTAAAGCTTCTCTTTTTCTTATCACTCTGATTTTGTGATCTTCTAGGGCTAATTCTAAGAGTTTGGGGCGCGAATTGTATTGACTGGCCATGCTAGAGCCATAAGCCCCAACCTTTTCTATGGCTAATTTATCGCCTGGCTCTAATTCTGGCAAATGGGCGTCTTTTAAAAAAGTGTCGCTGCTCTCGCACACAGGCCCTACCACATCGCAAGGCGAAATCTCACGCCCCCTACAAGGCGTTATGACCCTTATGGCATGCTTAGCATGATACAAACTGGGGCGTAAAAAATCATTCATGCCCGCATCCACGATTACAAAGCGCTTGTTTTGAGCCTTTTTTTCATACAAAACCTGCATGATCAATTCCCCACTCTCAGCCACGATGGATCGGCCCGGCTCACAAATAATGGTCAAATCCAAGCCTTGAAGTGCGTTTAAAATCCCTTGCGCGTAATCATAAAGCTTGATAGTCTCTTCATTTTCATAGCTCACGCCAATGCCTCCACCCGCATCAAAAAAACGCAAATCAATCCCTAAAGCTATCAAAGATTTAGCGATTTTAGCCACCTTTTGACTCGCTTCTATAATCGGATCTAAATCTAAGAGCTGCGATCCGATATGAAAATGCACGCTAACAGGCTCTAAAAACGCGCTTTTTTTAGCCCAAAGAAACATTTCCAAAGCTTCTTTTTCTCCTACGCCAAACTTATTTTCTTTCAAACCGGTAGAAATATAGGGGTGCGTTTTAGCGTCAATGTTAGGGTTGATTCTAATGGAAATCCTAGCCTTTATCCCTAAAGATTGAGCGATTGTTTCAATCGTTTTTAATTCCATAAAACTTTCCACATTCAAAAATAAAATGTTGAGTTTTAGGGCTTGCTCTATTTCAAATGCGCTCTTACCCACCCCGCTAAACACGATTTTATAAGGCTTGATCCCAGCTTTTAAGGCCCTTTGTATCTCGCCTATGGAAACGCAATCCGCCCCGCTCCCTAAATGGGCTAATAAAGAGAGGATACTCAAATTGGAATTCGCCTTTAAAGCGTAGCAAATCAAAGATTTACGCCCCTTAAACGCTTCTTTATAATTCAAAAAAGCCTGTTTGATCTTGTCAAAATCATAGAGGTAAAAAGGGGTTTTATAAGTTTGAAACAGCTCTTCATAATTAAACATAGAAAAACCTAGCCATAAAATTTGAACGAAGCATTATAGCAAAAAAGCTAAAACGCCACTCGCATGCCCACATTCCCGGTTATATTAATGTCTTGGTATTGTAAGCCCATTTTAAGCCCCACCCCCGCATTCACATACACCAAACGCCACAAATGCATTTCGCCTCCTGTGATCACGCTCGCAAAAGTGTTGAAAATTTCCCCCTTGCGATACAATAAAGTGTTTTCGCCCACAAAACGCACCATATTATCGCCTTTAGATTTGATCAAAAGATCCCTACCCAGTCTCGCCGTTACAAAATAATAGGAATTTTGACTAAAATACTTACGGCTCTCCAACCCCATGTTGAGCGTTAAAACCGATTCGTTAGAGGGGTTTGAATGCATGAGAAATTGTTTGTAAGCGGCATCATTCATTTTGCCTTTCATCCCGCTCAAGCCTATAAAATGATAGCTCAAGCCCACTTGAGGTTTTAGCACCACGCTTTTTTGTTTGAACATGAAATCATAGCCGTAATTCCCATTCACGCTCGTCGTCCAGGTGTTGTAGTTGTAGCGTTGGTTCAACACAGAGAGCAAAGGATTAGAAGAATTGATATTGCTCGCATTGCCTCCATAAGTTTCATTCGCGCTCAAAGTGAATTCGTTTCTTTTTAAAAAAGCCCTCGCATACATCCCCACATCCACATTATTAGCCAAAGAATGCATGATGTTCCCGTTAAAACCGCTATACCCATAAGCCACATAACCCCCAAGGATCACATTTTTAACCAATCGGTCATAACCCACATTCAAGCCATAAAGCGTGCCATTGCCCCCAGAAATAAAGCTCGCTCCCCCAATCCCTTGAACCCAAAGGTTATTTGGGTGTTTGCTGAGTTGAGAATATTTGATAAAAACCTCACTAGGGTTAGGATCGCTAAAACGCTTATTTTTAAGCTCTAACAAAGAAAAATCAGACTCTCCCTCTCTAGCCCTAAAATCAGAGAGTTTTGTCAAACGGCTGGTTTGTTGGGTGTAACTCGCCAATTCTAAAAGGTTGGTAGCGTTGTCTCTAAAATTAGGGTTAGAAATCAAGCTTGCGGTGTTTTGAAGATCTTTTGTTGCGTCTAAGATTTCATTCAAAGAGTGGTTTTCTAAATAAATCGGCGCAAAAAGCGGGTTTTCTTTGGTTTTTATCATCAATGTTGAAAGCCAATTGATAGCGCTATTCCCCCCTATCGCTTCAATTTGATTGAGCGCGCTTTGCCCTTGAATGCCCACAATGTAATCCTGTAAAGTAGGGGGGGTAAAGTCCATGATCCTATCGCCATAAGACATTTTAATCTGGTCATAAAGGATAGAAAGGCTTAAAATGTTGTTTTGATGGGCGTTGTTTGAGTTAGGCAACGCTACGCTTAATAATAACCCCTTATCTTGTAATAAAACCCGTTGACCCAAATAAGTCAATACGCCGTTTTTTTCCTCTATGTGGTTTCCGTTGATATTGATTAAGGTATAGAGCTTCAAATACGATTGCAAGCTGTTGGGGTTGATATTGTAATCAATGTAACGGCTGCTTTTTAATAAAGTGTAAGTCGTATTATTGGCCATGCTGTTATTGACATTGATAAAAGGCGTTTGGGTGGTGTTGAGATTGATGATCCCCTCTGCTTGAATGAGCGGCGTTGGCGTTTGGATATTTTCTAAATTAAAATAGATCGTTCCAAAATTATTCAAAGCCCCCCCTACTTCTAACCCATAAATCCCAGTGCTTAAAGAAGCGTTTGAAGCGATCACTAAATTTTGAAGCACCTCTATTTTTTGCGTGGCGTTGTTGTTAAACGCCCCTTGAATGTTTAAGTTATTCGTTACAAAGCTAGCGTTTTTCTCTAACACCGCCTGATTGGAAATAATGAGGTTGTTGGCTTGGAATTGAGCGTTATTGTAAAGATACAGGTTTTTAATGTTTGCAGAGCCTTTAACTTTTGAAAAATCAACCACCCCGTTAGCGTAAATATTGCCTGAAAAATTGAAATCATTCGCCGTAATTATCAAGCTCTCATCGTTATTGTTCAAGGCGATTGGCGCGTTATTTGACGCGTTATTAGAAGAAGCGCCATTCGTGCTTTGGGCGCTAAGCGTGCAAGGGTTTGTAGCGTTAGTTGTAGTTGGATCGCTTTGTTGCGCGCAGCTAGCGTTGACAAACAGATTGCCTTGAGACACAGAAACATTGTTATTAGCGGCGTTAATCTTAAGGCCGTTGCTTGCATCAAGCGTGGTGATGTTAATGTTAGAAACTTGATCGGACAATAATTGAAGCGTTCCAAAATGGTTAGTGAAAGCGATATGATTGTTTCCGGCAAAAATGAGCGAATTCCCTGCGTTAAAAGAAAGCGTGCCTCCATTGGCGTTAGAGAAAGTGGAATTTTGCACAAAAACATTGCCTTGCGCGTTGAAACTGAAATCCCCTTTTTGCCACGCTTGACTCAAGCCATAGGGAGCGAAAAGCCCCTTGTTACCAAGATTAGGGATCAAATCCCCCAAGCCTTGTTCATAAATAGGCCCTAAGCCTTTAGCCGCTAGGACTTTGTCTAAAACGCTTTTAATCTGCTGGTTTTGCAACAAGCTTTCTAAAGAATTGAGCGTGTCTTGCCCTAAAAATTCGCCAATCATTTGCTTGCCTAAAGCGACTACATCATTTTTTAAAGCCTCGCTCGGCTTGACAATATCTTGCAGCATCACGCTTATGACTTGCCCTATATCGTTAGCGGAAATAAAGCCAGTGATCTGATTGAACAACCCTTTTTTACCCAATAAATCATTGATGGACATGCTCCCTATGAGCTTTTCAGGGTTTTGCAAATCAATGCCCCCTAGTCCGGCTAATCCCCCCACTAGCCCGGTCCAAAAGCCTAATTTTTGTCTGATCAAATCCTTAATCGCTGCATTCAAACCGCTATCATTCATGAGGTTATCAAAATTATTCTGCCCTAAAAGCTGGCTTAGGGTTTGATTTTTTTGTTCAGGCGTTAAATACCCCCCAATCACACTACCACTCCCTAGCGTATTTACTATCAAATTCCCTAATCCCCCGGCTTTATTGATGGATTGCACCGCCACTTCGCCCAAAATATTAGCGAGCCCGGCTTGATTGAAAACCTTATTGATGCCCTCTTGGCCTAGCATGCTAAAAATCCCATCGGTTTGCGAGCTTACGATATTAGCCTGGTTGAGAATGAGCGAAGTTTGGCTGTTAAAAGTTACGCTAGCGCTCCCCCCAGTCCCCCATGCGTTCCCACTCCCTAAAGTGCCGGTAAGATAAATTTCTTTAGCGTTAAAAGTCGTGTCAATATAGCCCAAATCAGCCGAGCTAGACTCCAAAAGCTGCCCCAAATAAGTGCCTCTGAATTTTTGGCACACAATATCAGTATAATCGCAAGGTGTTTGATAGCCCAAGCCCCCAAAAACCACCGCGCTATTGGTGTCTGTTTGCCCTATTTTAGTCGCTCCTATAATCAAAGTGCCGTTATTGAAATTTTGCACCACCGAATTGTTTGCGTTATCAATCAACTCGTTAATGTTTTTCCAATCGCTAGGGGTGATGAGTTTGGTAAGCTGGTTTAGCGCATTAGAGTTTAGATCGCTCAAACTTGAAAGCGAAAAATCATTCCCTAATATCTTTTTGATTTCAGGGTAGAGTTTGAGCGCCATTTGCCCTAACGCTTTGATATTACTGAAATTATAGCCCTTGTTATAGATGTGTAACGCGCTAATAGGGTTGCCTTGCGCGTTATAGGTTTGCGAGATGACAGAAGACTCAGAGCTTAGATTGTTATTTTTCGTAGTGTTGTTACTGCCGTTAGCTTGATAGGATTGATTGGGGTTGTAATAGCCTTTCACGCTGCTCGTGAGATAAAACACGCCTTGTGCATCATCGCTATAAGAATACACGCCATTAGCGTTGTTATAAACTTTTTGGTAGTTAAAGATTTCAGAGCCAATGTTATAGAGCGTGTTTTTAATACCCGGGATTTGAGAGAGCGTAACGCTTAGTTGGTTGTCTTTAAAGCTCTCGGTGATTTTTAGGGCGTTATTAAGGGGGTTAGTGAAACTATAAGTTTGGTTTTTAGCATCATAGATCCCATCACTGATGTGCATGCCAAAGAAGTTGATACGCTCATACCAATTACTATTCATACCCGCTTGAATGATGTTATACACACGATTTTTATTGTCGTTTAGATCGCTTAGTAAATCAATGTTAGCGATATTCAAACTCCCTTGATCGCTAAAAACAAGCTGGCTGTTTTTTAAATCCAGCACGCTGTTATTGTTAGGGTTTAAGAGGTTGCCTCCCAAACTTAAGGGCGCTTTAATGTCAAGGGCTTGATGGAAAGTGATGGGGCTTTGAGAAAAAGCGTTATCATAGAAATTAAACGCCGTGTTAGAAGTGATAGCGCTAGAGCCTTGAAAATCTAAAGAAGAATGATTGCTTAAATTAAACTGCCCTCCTAAAGAGACCGCTCCCTTAAACACGATAGAAGAATCATTCAAACTCGCAGTAATATTCGCTGAATTGAAATTGACCGCTCCATTAAAATTAAGGTGAGAGCCATTACTCGCAATCAAGCTCGCATAATCGTTGATCGTGGCGTTATTGGAAACATTAATCGTGCTTTGGTTGAGGTTGAGCGAGCTGGTGTCGTTCAGATTCAAACCGCCTTGAAGCTCTAAGGTTGAATGGTTGCTCGCATTGATAGAAGCGTTTTGAGAAAGATTGATCGCATTGGCTTTAATACTGCTTGTCCCCACTGAAACGCTTAAATTGGAATTGTCAAACGACACGCTTTTAGCTGAAATTTGATACAAACCAGAGCTTAAATTCGTGCTGTTGGTGAAACTGATCGCATTAGTGGCATTGAATTTAAAAACAGATTGCGTTGCCCCCACATAGCCTCTAAAAGAGCTGTTAGAAAAATCCAGATTCAAAGCGTTGAAACTGAAATTAGGGTTGCCGCCATTTTGCGCGGTATCGTCTATAAAATAGGAGTTTTGAGCCTGAATGTTCGCACCATTAGAAACAAAATTCATAGACGAGCTTTGCGTGCCAGCGGCGCGGTTATACAGAGTTGCGTTCGTTAAAAGAATGCCTTGAAGCCCGTTAAAATTAAGACTCGCGCCCCCACCGCTAGAAATGCGATTCCCGCTTTCAATGCTACCGGTGATGTAAATCTTTTGCGCTTCATAATGCCCTGTGATAAAGCCTATGCATTGCAAGTTCCAGCAATGCCCGCTCGCATCATTACTCCCTACTCCCTTATTGTCCCCAAAGCGAATGATTGCATTAGATTGCGGTACATCGCTCGCATTCGTCCATATGCTTTTAGCCCCAAAAACGATCGCGCTGTTTTGCCCGGTGAATGTTTGAGAAAATTCCGCTTTAGTGAATAGAGTTTTCCCGCTCACATAAAAATCAATGCTGTTGTCGTAATAGTAAATGGTATTGTTTGAATTCCCTAAATTATTGTTATAGCTATTGGGCATGTAGGTCATAAAACCGAGAGCGTTTTGATAATATAAGTGATCCGATTTTTCCATATCCACATAATCAAACACCATGTTAACGCCCAAACGCCGGATAGAAATGCTGTTGGGTGAAAAAATCTCTTGAAAATTGTAGGTTTGGTTATTGAAAGAATACACCACATCATAGACGCCATTACCCGTGCTAGAGACGAGTTTTTCACTGCTTGCCCCATGCCCTTGGTAGTTGATGAGCTGCCATAGATTTTTAGCGTTGTTGTATTCAATTTCTTTAGAAGAGCTTACAAGGGTGATAGGGTTGCCATTTGTGATAGCTTCACCAATATTGATAACCGAATGAGCGCCAAAAGTGATTGTCCCATCGCCAAAAGACAAAGGAGCGTTCAAGTTTTTTAAAGTGATGTTATTTAAAGTAACTTTCCCTTTCACGCTCGTATTCGTAGGGCTATTAAAAACCACATTATCAAAGGTTGCATTCCCTGCAATATTCACAGAGCCGGTATTGTTGAAATTAGCGTTATTTTGAGAGTCATTAGCAGAGTTCCCAAAAACAGCGTTCCCAGCGATTTGCAAATTTGAATTAGCGTTAGTGAAATCCCCCACAAACGAAGTGGTTGCGTTAGAATTATTGAAATTAAAAGAAGCGCTATTGTTAAAGTTAGCGTTATTGAACGAAGCGTTTTTTGCGCTAATCTCAAACGAACCGCTATTGAACTGGTTGTTGTTTGAAAAATTCAAGCTATCGCCGCTGAATTGGTAACCCCCTCCATTAAAGTTGGTGTTTTCAAAAGTCGCTTGCCCCGCATTGAAAATGAATTTCCCGTCTTTGGCTTGGTTAGTGAAATTGGTGCCATACACCAAAAGCTTGCCGTTAGAATTTAGACCCTTCAAATTCTGCGAATTGTCCATGTTTTGCGTGGAAAAAGTCATAGAGCTTGAATAAATCCCGGCGTTATGTTGCGTGATGGTAGCGTTAGCGATATTGATACTATCTACCCCATTAAAGACCAGATTAGCTGCCCCACCGGTGCCTATACGATTGCCAGAACGCAGATTCGCTGTGATATACACATGATAGGCGCTATAAGTGCCATTAGTCGTGCCTGTGCATTGGTAATAGGGCCAAGGCCCGCAATGCCCATTAAGAGCGCTCCCTGAAGTGTCCCCAAAAGACACCGTGTCGCTAGAAGAAACGCTATTTCCAGTCCATGTTGCGTTATACCCGATCACCAGATTACTACCATTCGTGCTAAAGGTTTGTTTAAACGAGTTAGTGTAGCTCCCCCATATTTGAACGCTCGGCAAGTAATAAGTCCCGCTCTCTGTAAAATTTTGGGATTTGGGGATGTAATATTTATGATCATACCAAGGCATGTCAGCATTAATATAATTTGAAGCAGATAAGTCAAATTTGGAGCCGTTAATGACAGGGGGTGGCGTGTAAGTCCCGCTCTCTAAAGCCTGGATAATAATGGAATTAGGGCCAAAAGTTTCTTGCAGTTTGTAGATAGTATCCCCTATTTTATAGCCCACTTGATAGACTTGCGTAGAGTTTGTAGAGGATTTAGAGGGCGAAGAGTCAGCGGGTTTAGAGGTTGTAGCGTTTTCATTCAAAAGCTGTCCGGTAACCCCATTGTAAGTGATCATATCCCACAAACCTTGAGCGAAACTTTGCGGTAATGAAGAGCTTTCGTTCGTTTTTAGGGCGTTTGTTAAGCTGTTGATTGCATGGTTTAAAAGATGATTATAAGTGATCCCACCGCTAGAATTTAAAATCGTTACACTCTTCTCACTGCCTAAACTTGTGAGGTTGAAAGTCGTCCCTTGAGTGAGAGTAACTTGAGAACTCCCAAAATCAAGGGTTGCACTATTTTTAAAGTCATTCTTACCGCTTAAAGTAACGCCACCGGTAACACTCATGTTGTTTGTATTAATAGAAGTGTTGAATGTCGTGTCGTTAAAACTCGCACCCTCATTAATGGTGATTTTACCGGTATTGTTAAAAGTGGCGTTATTAAAGGAAGCGTTTTGGATCGTTAGTTGGTGGTTTGAATTGTTAAAGGCTTGCTGGAAATTCACAGAACCCTTAAGAGTGGTAGCGTTACCACTAAAAGAGCTGTTTTGAATTTGGGGGTGCTGAGTGCTATTAGTTGGATTAGTTTGATTAGTTGGATTACTTTGGTTGTTAAAAGTAAAAGTCCCCCCATTAAAGGAGCTGTTTTGGAAAGTGGCTTGATTCTCAAAAGTATAGGAAGCGTTACTAAACGAAGCACCATTAAAAGAGCTTGTGCCTTTGAAAGTGAAACTACCGCTATTAAAAGCGGTATTATTAGTAGTGCTAAACTCTTTATTGAAAGTGAATGCCCCCTCATTTAATTTCGCCCCGCTAAAAGTGGCGTTCTCTTCAAAAGTGAAACTGCCGCTTGCATTGCTAAAGGTCGTATTAGTAGCGTTAGTCGTGCCTTTAAAAGAATAGCTAGGTCCTGAAGTGGAGCAATTAGCCCCTATCCCAACGCTAACTGAAGAACTGCAAGTATCCCCACTTAAAGAAACCGAATTAATGGTAATGGCGCTGTTAGCATTGCCTATATTCACTTGCGAAGTTTTATACGCACTGATATTGGAATTGATAGTAACATTATTAGCGTTCAAGTTTAAAGTGGCTGTGCCGGTGTGCGTGCCCGCTCCCGATCCCACACGATTGCCCACTTCTACGCTGTTATTCACATTGATAGTCCCAGCGCTAAAAGTAACATTAGTATGCCCATTAGGATACCAAGAAGTGAAGCTATTCCCACTACTCGCACCTAGATTAAAAGTAGCGTTACTGCCTAATTCAATATTTAAATTCCCCCCATTATATTCCCCTCCGGTGTAGTTATACAGACCGCTTAAAAAATAAGTGCCGTTATCATTTTTTAAATTGGCTGTAATATTTTGGTTGTTTTGAGTGTGGTAGTAATTAGCCGCATTACCCCCTGCCCAAGTTTTTGTGATGAGTTGGTTTCCTGTGTATTGTTGTGTTTTTTCCTCCCATTTGTCGCAACGCCATACAGCATACCATGGATGATGCACGCATACCTTTTGGCTTTTTTCCCCCCAACTAAGCCCCAAAATGTCTGTTCCATCAGCATACACCCCACTAGCAAACCCACCGATGAGTAAAGGCACAAGCCATAAAGGACGCTTTAAAATTGCTTTTTGCTTGCGTGCTATCTTTTTTGGTTTCTTTTTAAACTTTTTCATTAAATGCTACTTTCTCATTTCCTAGATAGTAGCCAAAAACTCCCTCATTTGATTAAATCAAAGGGACTAAAGCGCATTTTTTCCAAGCAAACGCCAAAAAAACAAAGCGCACACCAGCACAAACAATTCCTTAAACAGCCATTCGCTTTGAGCGTGCGAGCGGGCAAATTCAGCACTTTGAAGCACGGCTTCGCCCGCTTTTTGAGCGTTTAAAATATAAGGCGTGTAATAAAAAACAAAGAGCAAACACAACGCCCCTATCGCCACGCCAAGGATCAAATACACTAACGATCCTTTATAATAAATAAACGAAATGATTTCATAAAGTAACACCACAAAACCGATCGCACCTAAAAGATAATTGAAACGCACAAAGATTTGCGCCATGAGTTTCCCGCTCTCAAAGGGAGTTAGATTCAATTCGGGTAAAATGCTTGAAGCTTTGAAAACAATGGGCGCGACTATCGCTCCTAGAATGATCAAAGAGCCACCCAAAATACCCAAAAGAAGCAAATACACCCCTAAACCAAATTTTTTCATCTTCCACCTTTTTTAAGATTTTTGCAACAAATGGTTGCAATCCTTAAACTGCCACACTTGAACTAAGGGCGTAAAAAATTCCAACAAAGCTTGAATGTCAGTGATTTTATCTTTTAAACCGATAAACACTTCAATCTTCACGCCTTTTTCTAATAAAAATCTAATTATAGAATCACTATACTTGTAATCCAATAAAAATTCCAATTCTTCTAAAGAACCCATTTTTTTAAAACGCTCCAATTTGGCGCTCAAGCCCACTTCTTGGTAAAAGTTATCCATGTAGCTTTGCGGATCTTTTTGAAACGAAGAAAGTTGTAAGCGTTTGAACGCTAAACTCTTATGCGCTAGCATGCAAGGCGAAAACAATAACAAGGAATTGATGCGCCGCTGTTGTGAGATTTCATTATAAGCGTATTCTATCGCCTTAATCGCCCCCATAGAAAAGCCTGACACATCATAAGCCCCTTTTAAAAGCCACTCTTCAAACAAAACGCTTTCATTAATGAACCCAAAACCACTAAAAAAACGCATTTTCATCCGTTCAACAAATCATACAAATGAGAATGTTCTAAATATTCTTGCTCTAATAGTAGAGCGCTTAATCGCTTGCAAGCTGCAATTTGCGGCTTTAAAAACTCCAGTTGCTCTTCATAAAGAACGCTTAAAGACTCTTTTGTAGGGGTTAAAAGAAGCTCGCTAGCCATAAATTCATTCAAAAATTTCGCTTTTTGCAAGTCCTGTTTAGACAGACTATAACGCTCTTTATAGAGCAACTCTAAAACAATCGTCCCGCTCAAATACACTTTAATATAATTTTTAATCTCGCTCTCGCTATGGATTTTATTTTCATTAAAAGCGATAAATTCCCCTAATATTGGCGCTTTATCAAATTCAATTTCTAGCCAATACGCGCTCAAGGCTTTCGCGCTTTGATACAAAGCGACTAATTCCTTTTGGTTTTCATCTAGGGTTTGGGGCTTTTTCTTGCCGTAAGCGATCTTGTCTTTCACTTCTAAAATGTCGCTCTCAGTGATTTCGTTTCGTTGGTGTTTTAGGGCGTTTAGAGCGCTTTCATTGATTAAAGTCGCTAACATCGCCCCGCTAAAACCCACGCAAATTTTAGCGATCTTAAGATAATTGAGCGTGTGCTTTTTGTTTTCTAAAAGCTTTTCTAAAATGCTCTGCCTTTCTAGTAAATCCGGTAAAGAAATGAAAATACGCCGATCAAATCGTTTGCTCCTTAATAGCGCTTCATCCATCACCTCCATTTGGTTAGTCGCTCCTATCACCACCACCTCATCGTTTTGCAAAAACCCATCCATTTCGGTTAAAAGCTGGTTGAGCGTGGCCTCTCTTTCATCGCTCCTATGCCCTCCCCTAGCCTTACCCAAAGCGTCAATTTCATCAATAAAAATAATAGAGGGGGCATGCCTTTTAGCATGCATGAAAAGTTCATGCACTTTTTTAGCCCCAGCCCCCACATAAATTTGAGAAAACGCGCTCCCGCTTTCATAAAAAAACGGCACTCTGGCTTCACTCGCTAAGGCTTTAGCGATCATGGTTTTCCCCACTCCAGGAGGCCCGATTAAAAGCACGCCTTTAGGGAGGAAAATCCCTAAATCCTGGTATTTTTTAGGGTTTTTTAAATAGTCTATCACTTCTAATAATTCTTCTTTAACTTCATCCACCCCTGCAATATCTTCAAAACGCACCCCTAGCGCATCGTATCGCTGGAATGTATTTTCTAATTCGTTTTTAGATGCGCTTTCTAAACTCATTTTAGTATCCAATCGTTTAGGCAAACGCCAAAAGATCCCAAAAAGCATGCTAGAAATGAAAAAAAGCAACGCTAAAAAGATTTTAGAAACCTTGCTTAAATTTTCTCGTCTTTCTATGGGTATGCTTTCTGGGATTTTATAGGCTCTTAAAAAGGCTTCTTTGTTGGTTTTATAAAGACCCTTGTTAGCATAAAAATAATTTTCATCTTCAATTAGAGTTTGCTTAGGGTGGGATTGGATCACATAAAAAAAGTCCTTACCCGATATGAGCCTAGAAACATCGCTTAAAATTAAAAAAAGAAGCAAGCAAAAAGTAAGGATCAAAAACCCTAACGCCAAAACAAGCGAGCGGTTTTTGATGCGTTTGAAGGGAGAGGTGAGGTTTTCTAAAAATTTAGAAAACGGCATGATTTTCCCTCTCCTTAATTTCATACTCTTTGATTTCTAAAAAACTAGCCCTTAAGGGCTTATCGCTTTTGATTTTAATGGGGTTGAAAAATTGATCTAAGGCTTTAAATTCGCCGTCTTTTTGCGCTTCCACTAGGGCTTTTAGGGGCGTGTTGAGCTTGAGTTGCAATAGCCTGAACGCCTTATTTTTATGAAAAATCAAATCTTTAATCGCATTCAAACGCTTTTTAGAAACTTCCAAACTCACGCTATCGTGCATCAAGCTAGAGGGGGTGTCTTTTCGTTTGCTGTAAATAAAAGGGTGGATGTGCGTTAAAGGCAAGCCCTCTAAATTTTTAAACGCCTTTTCAAAAACGCTTCCGCTCTCGCCCGGATGCCCCACAATAAAATCCGTGCCGATAGCAAAATTCTTAGAAGCGATTATCTCTAATAATTCCCTATCGCTTTTAGTGCGGTTCCTTCGATTCATTCTCTCTAGCATGAAATCATGGCTATGCTGTAAAGCGATATGCAAATGTTTTTCTAAAAAATCCTCTTCTAAAAGCTCTAAAAATTCATCGTTGATTTGATTAGGTTCTAAGCTCCCAATCCTTATGCGTTTTAATCCAGCAATCTGGCTTAATTTTTTAATCAATCGTGCGATATTGCTTCCTCTATCCTTCCCATAGCTCCCCACATTGGTGCCGGTTAAAACCACTTCTTGAACGCCTTTAGAGCATAAAAGACCCACTTGCTCTAAAATTTTCCTCTCTTCAAAGCTCCTAGCCCTCCCTCTCACGCTTGGGATAATGCAATAATTGCAATCAAAATCACAGCCTTCTTGGATCTTGATAAACGCCCTAGTTTTTCCCACAAACTCGCTCACCATCGTGGTGTCTAGGTGCTTGTTTTCTAAATTGTCATCTATAAAAAAACGCTTTTTTTCTTGTAAAAGTGCGTTAATCTTTTCTTTATTGTCATGCCCAAAAACGCCCTTTAAAAACCCTTTTTCAAAAAGCTCTTTGCCTTGAGTTTTCACCCCACAGCCGGTAAATAACACTTCCTTATCCAATCGCGCCATTTTTTTAGCGTAACTCCTTACTGCACTATCGGCCCCATTAGTCACGGTGCAAGAATTGATCACAATAATATCGGCTTCTTGTTCTTCTAAAGTCGCACTAAAGTCTTTCAAATTCTCGCCCATCACTTGCGTGTCAAAAAGATTCGTCCTGCACCCAAAAGTTTTGAAATAGACTTTTTTCATTTTTGTTCCCTTTTATTCCCAAAACCATCGCCTAGAGCATCAGCATCCACTTTAAGCAATTTGCTAGTGGTATAAGCGATATGGATATTTTCTTCTTTCAAAAAAGCTTCAACGATTTCAGCCACAATCTTGCTCCTTAAAGACATGGTCGCATACGAATTGGTTTGATACCACACCGAGATTTTTATCCCGTTATTTTCAGGCATCAAAAAGCATCGAGGCTTCACACTCAAACTCCTTAAAGAATACCGGTCGCGCATTTTATTGAGCTGTTTATAGGTAATATCCGTGTATTCTTTAGACAATTCTGTAGCGATGTTGAGCGCAATTTTAGAAGCTTTTTTAAAATCAGAATCAAATGTAACGCAAAAATCCACGCCATCCCAAACCGTTTTCATCCCAAAATGGCTGTAATTAGCGAACATGGTGGTGAAAATATAATTATTAGGCACAAAGATAATCCGGCCCGCTCTCCTGTTGTTCGTGTAAGTGGTAAAGGTTACATCTTCTAAAATCGTAATGTGCAACATAGAAATATCCAACACATCGCCAATAAAAATATCCGTCCCCTTAGCGATACGCACCCTATCGCCCACATGCACGCTCCCCCCAATCAAAATAATAAACCACCCAAGCAAGCTCATGAACAAATCTTTCATCGCAATCGCTAAGCCCGCGCTCGCAAAGCCTAAAACCGTTACCAAGTAAGTAACATTTTCTAAATAAGAAAAAAGAAAGATTAAAATGATCACGCTCACATTCACGAAGTTAATGGCTTTATTCACGGTATAGACGCGCTCATTATTTTCAATGTATTTACTGGAAATGATTTTTAAAATCCAAGCAAACACCACGCTCAAAAGGGCTGCTAAAAACACATAAACCAATTTAAAAAGTTGGTTTTTAACTTGAGATTTGACAATGCTTATAGCCTCATCGCTGTCTTTTTGGAAAATCCCGATCGTGGTTTTTAGAATGTTTTGAGCCCCTTGCAATTCCAGGCGTTTGGCTTGAGTTTGATAAATTTCATCGCTTAGTTTCGCGTTTTTATCCAAAGCGTGCCACTGATTTAAAAGCTGGTGTTTTTGATCTAAAAGCTTTAAAACTTCTTCTAAAGCAGTTTGGTTATTTTTAAGACTTTCATGCTTTAAATGCATGCTTTTAATGAAAGAAATGCCATCAATGATTGCAATAGGGTTAGCGATATTAGGGATATTGGGGATATTGGGGCGCTCTATCAAATCCTTAAAAGGATTGACCCCATAGCTTTCAAACATTTTTTGCTGGGATTCTAAAGCCTTTAGGGTGTGCTCTAAGGTGCTAATCTTTAATAAATCCTTGCTTTTTTTGTTTTTTAAACGCCTTAATTCCTGCCTCACGCTCTCTTTTTCGGTATAAATTTGATTGTAGATCTTATAGTTTTCAAATTTTTTCAACCACACATTATCGTCTTTGGCGAGTTTTTTATCCACCAAAGCCATTTGCTTTTGTATGGACAATAGCTCTTGGCTTTTATCTTCTGCTTGTAAAAACAAAAAACAAAAGAATAACAATACCCTTAATGCCATTTTTCTAACACCTTTAAAATCGTTTCTTTAGGGATATGAGAGGCAACTTCAAACGCTCCAACGCCTTTGGGCAGAATGAATTTGATTGTCTTATTTTCGCTTTTTTTGTCTAAAAACAAGCGTTCGTAAAATTTTTGAATATCGGTGATTTTGTAATGGAATATCAAATCAAATTTTTCCAATAAATTTTCTATGCGTTCGTATTCTTTTAGAGTGAGCATGCCTAAAGAAAGGGCTAAATCATTAGCCATGCGCATGCCAATAGCGATCGCTTCGCCATGCAAAAATCGCTCATAATCAGTCTCTTTTTCTATCGCATGCCCAAAGGTATGCCCATAGTTCAACCCGGCCCTGATGTTTTGCTCTTTTTCATCTTGCATAATAACTTGAGCTTTGATATTAACGCTTTGAAAGATTACTTCTTCTAAACAATCTTTTAAATCCTTTGTTTCCAATGTTTCTACCAGGTTTTTATCAAAACACACCGCCATTTTAATGATTTCAGCCACCCCTGCTTGAAATTCCCTTTTTTCAAGGGTTTTTAAAAAAGCTAAATCAATATAAACCGCTTTAGGCTGGTGGAACGATCCGATTAAGTTCTTGCCATAAGGCGTATTGATCCCTGTTTTCCCCCCCACGCTCGCATCCACTTGAGCGAGTAAAGTCGTAGGGATATTAATAAAATCAATCCCCCTAAAATAAATACTGCTCGCAAACCCCACCATATCGCTTATGACTCCCCCACCAAGGGCTATCATTAAAGAATGGCGGTTTAATTGCATTTCAAAGGCGTTGTTTAAGATGCGCTCTAATGAATGAAAATTCTTGTATTTTTCCCCGGACTCTATCACGCACACTCTGACTTCTAAGGCTTTCAAGCGCTCTAATAAATAGGGCAAATGCAACCCGGCCACGATGCTATCGCTAATGATGAGCGCTTTTTGTTTCAATTTTATTTCAGGCAGTTCCCCCAAAAACACTTTATAGCTTTTTTCTTTTAAAGGGATTACAATTTCTTGCATTCTTTCACTCCGCTACAGGGATAAAAATTTGAGGGTTATCATCGTTTAAAAACGCTAATTTTTCCACTTTAGTGGATAAAAACCACCAAAAACGCGTGTGCGTGATGCACTCTTCAAAAGGCATGAAATGCAAAATGGGATTTCTTAAAGAATTGAGATACATGATAGGATTTCTAATATCGGTTTGGAAAATCTCAATCTTGCGGTTGAGCGTGTTGGCTAAATTTTCATAATGATTGACAATCTCGTTTTTATAGCGCTTGTTAGGGTCAAAATCATAGAGCAACAAGCCCAAATCCATTTGCATAGACACATCAAAAATCACTGAAGACATGTCCTCATTAATATCCAAGCTTTCATTCAAAACCACCACGCTTTGAGAGGTTTTAAACAAGCCGGAAGTGTTGGTTTTATAAACCGGGGTGGCTGTTTTATACAAGGCCTTTCGGTGTTTTTTAGATAAAAAAAGCTCTTTGCCTACCACGATTAGGCCCATTTTTTTTTGGTGGTCTTCATGGAGTTTTTGGATAAAACTTTTCCCATAAAAATCAAAATTCACTTCAATGCTTTCGGTTTCTAGCGCTAAAAATTTATGATAAAACTTAGGGCTAGTGGGGTGTAAAACCTGGATATAGAGCTTGTAGCTCTTTAAATGTTTGTGCAAAAACAAGGCTTGATACACATCGCGCATCATCGCTTTTCGGCTTTGTAAGCGCATATCAATGTATAAATAAATGCTCTTACCAAAGGGGGCTGGGAACTGCCCCACATTGCTTTTGACTTGATGATACACCGCGTTTAAAATTTCCGGATTGCCCGCCACTAAAAGAATGTCTCGTGGTTGGATAACCAAAGATTTAGTGGAGAGCAACAAAACATCGTTGCGATAAAGCCCTACAATCCTGTATTCTTTTTGCCTGATAGAGCCAATATGCCTATAAGCAAAAATGCTCCCAAAAGGCACATCAATCTCCATGATCTCGCCCTTGCCTAACCCAAACTCTCTAGGGGTGCTAGGGATATTAGGCAAACGAGAAATGAATTTATTGGCTAAAACTTCAAATTCATCAATCAAAATAAGCTTTTCGTCTTTATTTTCTTCATTGTTTTCTAAAGTTTTTTCGCTATCTCTTTTCACGCTCAAAACCACGCGCATGCGTTTGAAATGGGTTTGAATGATTTTATGGATGATGCGTTGCTCTTTAAAATCTTGTATGATTAAAAACGCATCGCTCACCTCATCGTTTAACACTTGCAAAAGCCTGAAACTAGAAGTCGCATCAAAACAATAAAAAGCGAAAGTGCTTGGGTAGTTTTTAGGGATAAGGCTCTCATCTTTGACAACCACTATATAAAAATTATGATTAGAATAATGCCTTAGCACCAAGTCTAAAAAATTTTTTGCTACAATGCCATCTAAAATAAGGGCGATTTTCTTCAATTCCAAACTTCCTAAAAAATGATTACGCCATTATATCCAAGATTAAGGCTTAAACGATGGATTTTCAACTCCAAGCTGTTGATGATAACGCGCGAGCTGGCGTTTTGAATTTAGCTCATTCTCAAGTAGAGACACCCGTTTTCATGCCCGTAGGCACGCAAGGCTGTATCAAATCTTTAGACGCTATGGATATGCAAGAAATTTTAGGCGCTAAGCTCATTTTAGCCAACACCTATCACATGTATTTAAGGCCGGGTGAGAAAGTGGTTGAACAATTAGGGGGCTTGCATCGTTTCGCTCAATTTCATGGGAGTTTTTTAACCGATAGCGGAGGGTTTCAAGCCTTCAGTTTGAGCGATAATGTCAAATTGCAAGAAGACGGGATTATTTTTAAATCCCATATTGATGGGAGCAAGCATTTCTTCACGCCCGCTAAAGTTTTGGACATTCAATATTCTTTGAATAGCGATATTATGATGGTTTTAGACGATTTAGTGGGCTTGCCCGCTCCCTTAAAGCGCCTTGAAGAATCCATTAAAAGAAGCGCTAAATGGGCGAATCTCAGCCTAGAATACCACAAAGAAAATAACCGCCCCAACAACAACCTTTTTGCCATTATCCAGGGTGGGACGCATTTGAAAATGCGAAGCCTTAGCGTGGAATTAACGCATGGTGGTTTTGATGGTTATGCTATAGGCGGTTTAGCGGTGGGGGAAAGTGTAGATGAAATGCTAGAAACGATCGCGCACACCGCCCCTTTGCTCCCTAAAGACAAGCCTCGCTACCTAATGGGCGTAGGCACGCCTGAAAATATCCTAGACGCTATCAGTTTAGGGGTGGATATGTTTGATTGCGTGATGCCCACCAGAAACGCCAGAAACGCCACCCTTTTCACGCATTCTGGAAAAATTTCTATCAAAAACACGCCCTATAAATTGGATGATACCCCTATTGAAGAAAATTGCGCTTGTTATGCTTGCAAACGCTACTCTAAAGCCTATTTGCACCATCTCTTTAGGGCTAAAGAACTCACTTACGCCCGTTTAGCCAGCTTGCACAATCTGCATTTTTATTTAGAGCTGGTTAAAAACGCCAGAAACGCCATTTTAGAAAAGCGGTTTTTGAGTTTTAAAAAAGAGTTTTTGGAGAAATATAACTCTCGCTCTCATTGAATGATGAAATTTAAAAATACTAAAAAGCATTTTTTTACATTTTACGATCAACATTCAGTAAAATAAAAACCCTATCTTTGATAAATTTCAGGGTGGGTGCTTTTAAAACGCCTGTGGAACCAAAAATAACTTTCCGGGTGGTTTCTAATCACTTCTTCACACAAACTCGCTTGGGCTTGCGTGCATTCTAAAATATCGTTTTCAGCTTTATCGGTGATTTGAGAGCGGATACTTGGGTAATAGGTCGCTGTGTAATGCGAATAGTCGTCATTAAAATCAATGAATACCGGCTGGATGTTTATATTGTAGCGGCGCGATAAAATAGAAGCGATCGTGGTGTGCGTAGCGTCTTTATTGAAAAATTTCACCACCACCCCATCTTTAGGCACGACATTTTGATCCACTAAAATCCCCACAAGGCCATTGCCTTGATTGTACATTTTAATGAGTTCTTTCATCGCCCCTATTTTATTGACAAAACGCACCCCAAACGCTTCTCGCCTGCTCATAATCATGTGATTGATAGGGGCGAATTTAGTCAAACGCCCCAAGCACCCCCTACCATAATCCTCATAATATTGCGCTAAAGTCGTGCCTACCGCTTCCCAATAGCCAAAATGCATGCATAAAGTGATCGCTTGGCCTTCCTTGTTTAAAGACTTCCATATATTTTCTTCATTGATGAGCGTGAAACGAGCGTCGTATTCATCTTTAGGGATAAAAATCACCCTGATGGTTTCTAAAATGATGAAAGCAAAATTTTCATAACCCTTTTTAATAATCCTTTTTTTCTCTTCTTCGCTTTTAGAATCCCCAAACACAAAATCCAAATTGGCCTTAGCGTCAAAATAACGGCGCCTATCAAAGGTTCTCATCAGCCACGCTACAGCTTTAATGCACCTTAAAAACCAAAAATGAGGCATTTTAGCCAACATAAACCCCAAAATATTCACTAAAGATTCCACGATAAAAATGCTCAAAATGCGCAGTTCTGTTTTAAAACCCTTGTCGTCTTGTTTCAATATTTTTTCGTGTATGAGTCGTTCTTTATAAGTCATTCTTTTTCCTTTAAAATGTTTAAAACGCATTCTTTAATTTTTTTAGGATCTATGTTTTGGATAGAAAAATCCTTTTTATGGTAGTTGGCGTTTGAATTACCGGTGAGCGAAACATTGATCGGGCTTTCTAATTTAAAACGCTCCATGGGCGTGTTGCCATAAAGGGTGATGCTGGGTTTTTGCAACGCCCATGCTAAATGCGTAATACCCGTATCGCCCCCAATGATCAAATCCATTTTAAAGAGCAACGCCTTAACTTCGTTTAAAGTGAGTTTAGGGAGCAATAACACATCGCGCTGGTTTTTTAAAGCGCCATAAAGCGCAGTGGCCTTATCTTCATCAGCATGCCATAACAAGCAAATTTGAAAATTTTCTAACGCTAACGCCAGCTCTTTAAAACGCTCTATGGGGTAAGTTTTATTGATTTTAGAAGTTTCTAAAACAAAAAGGATTTTTGGCTTGTTTTCATTCAAATTTAACGCATCAATTTTTGGAGAATCTTGGTAAGAAAACACTTTAGATCGAGAGTTTAAGCCCTCTGAAATTTCTTTTTTGGGCAAGTTTAGGGCATGAGAAAGGAGCGTGAAATTGCGCTTTAAAACAGGCTCATTATAAGCGATAGAAACTTTTTTCGAGTAAAAAAACGCGCTCAAACCCTCCCTAGCCGAAGCGTAATCAAAGCCGACTTTTTTAGGGGCTTTTAACATTTGAGTGATGAGAGCGGATTTGATCAAGCCTTGCATGTCAATGACTATATCGTATTTATAAGCCCTTAAAGATTTAAAAAGTTTGAAAATCTTCAAAGGGTTAAAGGTTGTGAGCGCGCTTTTTAAAGCGATGGGGTGTAATTTATCAATATAAGGGGAATGCTCTAAAATCGCGCCAAATCTTTCATCCACGAACCATTCTATTTGAGCGTCAGTAAAACGCTCTTTAATCAGCGCCAAAAACACCGCACTCACGATAATATCCCCAAGCGCTGAAAGCCTGACAATCGCTATCTTCAAGCAAACTCTATCATCAAAGCAATGGGCTTAACGAGTTTAGGGAGCATCTCTTTAGCCAAGTAAAGCGCATCATTAGAATGGATCACAAGCTTGTTTTTTTCTAGCGTGTATTTTAGATGATGGCTGTCTGTCAGGCACAGATTTTCGGCTAAAGAAAGGATGAAACTCAGCCATTGTAAGGTTAAAAGGCTTGGCATCATCGCGCTCATGTGGGCGATAGCGTTGTCTTTAGGGATTTTTTTATGGCTGAATTGCGCCAATAAGCAAATGATCGCTCTATCCTGGTGGCTAAAGCCATAACTCAAAGCGTTTAAAATAAAATACGCGCTGTGCTTGTGGGCTAAATAGACGCTTAAAATCTTACCCATGCTCGCTAATTCCCCCGCAATCTTTAAATGGAAAAGGTATTTTTCATCTATTTTATGCAAAGGCGATAAGGCTTCAAACAATTTCACGCATTCTTTTTTGACCTTTTGGCTGTGCTTTTCATGGGGCAAAAAGCGATCTTTTAAAGAGATTAGAGAGGGGTTGATATTGGGGGGAAATTTATGGTAATGGTGGCGCAATAAATCGCTTAAAAACACGCCTTCTCTCACCCCTACGCCGCTGGTGATCATCAAAGAAGTTTTTAAATGCTCCAAAACGACTAATAAAATCAACGCCCCGCTCCTGATGCTATCCAAACGCTCTTCATTCACCCCCAAAAGCCGCAATTGATCTTCTTTGAGCGTAACAATCTTTTCAATGAACGCTAAATTTTTATGCGCATCTATTTCATAACCATGCAAAGAATCAATGGGGTAATCAAAGCGTTTCATCAATACCTTACTCAACGCCCTAATCGTCCCCCCAACCCCAAAGGCGTTTTTATGCTTAAAGGGCAGTTTAGAAACCTCTTTTTGGATAAAGGCTTTAGCGGTTTTGACCTCTAAGTCTTTGTCTAAAAACATTTCTTTAATGCGAATCGTGCCAACATCAAGCGAGATGAGATCCTTAATCTTGCCTTTTTCAATCAACGCGCACTCCGTGCTACCCCCTCCAATATCTATCGTGATCCCTGAATTTTTATGCAACAAATTCGCGCACGCGATCCCGCCATAGAGCGCTTCTTTTTGCCCGTCAATGATTTTGATTTGCAAACCGCAAGCCTTTTTCACCCTCGCCACAAACTCCAGCCGATTAGGGGCATCGCGCACCGCTGAGGTCGCTACGCATAAGATTTTTTTGCTTTTGTATTTAAGGGCGATTTCTTTAAATTCGCTCAAGGCTTTAATGGCTCTTTGCATGGGGATTTCTTGTAAAACCCCATCAAACGCATAACAGCCCTCTGAAATCCTAACCCTAGATTTGGTTTCAAAAAGCAAGTAAAACCCAAACTGGCTCGTCTTTTTAAAGATAGCCAAACGCACCGAATTAGATCCTATATCAATCACGGTTGTGATTTTAGCCATTGCTAGCCTTTAATCTTGCTCTTTTAAGCTTTCGTATTTGTATTTCAATTCCTCTTTACTCTCTGCATTGTTAGGATCCGGTAAAATCGCATCTACAGGGCATACGCTCACGCAACGAGGTTCATCATCATCATACCCGTAACACTCCGTGCATCTGTCTGGATCAATATTATAAATGGGATCGCCCTCTTCAATCGCCTCACTAGGGCATTCTTCTCTGCAAGCATCGCACGCAATGCATTCATCATTCACCAATAATGACATGACTAACTCCTTTTAAAAAGTTTGAATACGATTTTTACTCTAAATTAGCTTAAAATTCAATCTAAAAAAACTATTTTTTTTTGATTTTGAGAATGGGGGACTTTTTCTAGCACGCCTAAAACCCCTAAATCTTTTAAATGGGTGTAATCTTGTTTGTGGGTTTCTACAAACACGCTTAAGCCCAAACGCCAAGCGAATTCCACCATGCCCTTTAAATCTTCTTTCAAAAGCTCTTCGTCTAAAATGACCCCATCAGAGCCTTGAACAAGCGATTCTAAAAGCTGGTAATGGCTGATGAAAAGATCTTGATGGACAATCAAAGAGCTCGCATGGCGGCGCAACAACCCTAAAACTTCTAAATCAAACACGCTTGGCGCGCCTATTTCGTATAATCCTTTGAAATTGACAACGATGCAATCGGTGCGGGCGTTTTCTTCCAAAAGCTTTCCTAAAACCTCATCAGGGGTTACAAAAACACAATCTTTGGTTTTAGAAATAATTCTAGGCAAGTAAGGGTTATATGATAGGCTTTTACCCAGCATTTCATAAGAAAGCATGCCCTCTTTTAAGGCTAAGCTTTTTTGTAAATTTTCTAAAATCCCTATTTCTTGCATTCTTGAATGATTTTATTGTGCTCTTTTAATTCGGGTTCGGCTTGAATAAACTCTTTAGCGATGCTAGAAAAGATTTTTTTAGCCTCCAAACAATTCCCTAATTTGTAATAACCCCATGCTAAAGAATCCAAATAAAGCACCGAGCCAGAATCCAACGCTAAGGCTTTCCTCACAAAATCCATGCCCCTTTTAATATCTAAGTCATAATCTATTAAGGAATACCCTAAAAAATTATAAAAGAAAGCGTCTTGTGCGTCTTCTTTATCTTTAGTTTTAGCGAGAATTTGCTGGCGCTCTTTGGTGGCTTTTTCTAATTTTTGAATGATAGGCAGCATCTCTTCTTTGGTGAGTTTTTTATCTTTCGCGCTCAAGCTTTCATAATGATAAATGGCCTCTAATCCTAAGAATTTAGGGTCTTTTTTTTCTTGATAGATCAAAGAAGCCTGTTTGGAAGCTTGAGCGAATTTTTTTTGCGCGGTGTATAAGTCTAACAACAAACGCCTGTCAAAAGGGAATAATTCTGCGATTTGCTGGGCCTTATCAAACTCCTTTAACAAGATTAATACCCCTATGTAAAATTGGGCGTTTTGAACAATAGGGTTTTTTTCATACAAACGAGCGAAAGTCGTTTTAGCCAGATTCAACTCATTAAATTGCGTGAAAGTGTTGAGCGCTTTTTGGCACAATTGCTCTGAACAACCATACCTGTCTATATGAGATTGCAACAAATCCAAGCCCTCTTTTTTACGATTTTGCAAAAAATAGATCGTAATGAGTTTTTCCAGGCTGTCTTCATCATGCACTTGGTTATAAAACTTATTCAACAGCGGGAAAGCCTTATCCAAACGCTTTTGAGTCAAATACAAAGTCCCTAACACATTGTCTGTGGCTATGGTCTTTTCTTCTTTACGGATTTTGTGCAGCAATTCAATCGCCTTATCAATCTGCCCCATTTGCGCATAGCCATCCACTAAAATCTTATTGATAGAAACATCATTACGATTATTGGTGATTTTTTGATAGAGCATGGCTAAATGCATAGCGGTTTTAATATCTCCTAAACTCGCCGCTGAAATGGCTGCTTCTTTAGCATACACCACCTTATTGGTTTGCTTGTAAAGATTCATATACCCTTTTTGAGCGGCTGCAAAATCCCCTCTATGGAAAGCGTCTGAACTCAATAAAATTTGATGGTCTTCTGAAAGGGTTTCAGCCTTAAGGCAAGAAAACAAGCTCAAAAACAATAAATTTGCTAAAAATCTTTTCTTTATTGGAATATCCATTATTTTATTTCCTTTTTTGTGTCACTATAATGAATTTTAGCGCACTTTAGTTTCTTTGGTTTTTTGTGTGATGCCCGGACAGCTTTGACAAAAAGCTTCTTTTTGCTCTTTAGAGAAAGTTTTCACGCTCTCCCAAAAAGGAAAAGTTTGGCATTGTTTAGGGCGCACGCTATAAATCTGGCATTTTTTGGTTTCTAAATCCAAAAACACGCACGCCAAACCCAACTCTTTAGCGTCTTTTTCTAATAAAGAAAACTTATACCCCACCTTTTTAACGTATTTTTGACTGAATTCTTTTAGTTCTAATTTTAAAAAAGCACTAATTTGTTGCATTTCTTGGATATTCAAAAAAATATACCCGCTTTCCCCCACGCAACACTTTGCCCCACAACCCTCGCATGCCTTAGGATTAAAACTAAAATCAAAATCTTGCATTAAACTACCCCTATCCTATTGGAGATCAATACTCACGCTAAATTGCACCAACAGCCCTTCATCATCTTTAGAAATTTTTAAGGGCAATTGGCTTTGAGCGCTCGGTAAATACTTGTTAAGCAAGGTGAAAAAAAGATAGGTTTTTTCCAATTCGCTCGCTCTGGCCATGATAAAAAACTGGGTTTTTTGAAGAGGGTTTTGAGAGAGCAAGGGTTTGATTTTATAGGCATCAAAACATTTTTTTAAAATCTTTTCTAAAATCCGCCTGGACTCTTCATCATTAAAAATCTTTAATAAGGATTCGCTGGTTTCTTTTTGATTGCGATAGTTCGCTAGGGCTGTTTCAAAATGCCTTTGCGCGTATTCTAAAACGCTTTTTTTACGATTTTCTTCTAAAAGGATTTTTTTTAATTCCAGCATGCTAGGCCATAGAAAATACTCGGTATTGAGCCAACCCAATAAGGAAAAAACCCCTAAAAAAATGAGGTTTTTAATGATAAACCCTACATCGCCTGATTGTTCTCTGTCTAAGTGTGAAAAATGCAATGGCTTCATTTAATAGACTCCGGGTTTTTTATCAGTAAGGAATTAGAAAAGTTGGTGGAAACAAAATTAAACCACCCATCGCTTAAAGGGAAAAATTCCGCCCTAGAATAATCAAACATGGGGTTTAGTTTGTTTTGAAACAAAAAATAAAAGGCTTCTTTAGAAGGGGTTTTACCACTAACCACCACGCTTTGCTGGTCTATTTCAATGCTATTAATAGTGATGGAATCCGGCACAATATTCAAAAGCCCTTGCAAAACATCTCGTATATCATCGTTATAATTCAAACGCTTTTTGGCTTCTTTAATGAGTTTTAAGGTTTCATCAGTCTTAACCTGTAAGCGGCTGATTTCATGGCGGTAGAGCCTTTCTTGGATCGTCAAACTGGACGCATTGTCTTGAGTGCTTTTAATAGCGTTATGCATAAACCACACTAACCCCCCTATTACCACAAAAGATAAAAAAATGTAAAAAACCCAAATTTTAGAAAGCTTGCTGATAAGGTATTTCGCTCTTGGCTCAATATAGCTAAAACGCATGCTTTTCATTCTCCATGCACGCTAAAATGTTCAAGCGCTCCACTAAAGAAAAATCAAGCCTATCCACTTCTATCATCAAAGTTTCTTGCAAATGCATTAACGCTTTGTGGTGGATTTGACAGCTGTCTAAAACAACCACCTTTTCTACAAAGTCTATCTCTCTAGAATGATAGACGCTGCGCAATCCCTCTTGCAAAACATCTGCAATTAAGGGGATATTCGTCATGCCTTCAATCAAACTATAAGCGTCCTCTGTTATTTTTTCGCTATTATCCTCACTGCTGTCTAGGCCTATCGCTTCTTCAAGGCTGTCAATATCTTCTTGGATTTCACTCAAAAACAAATTCACAGTCTCATTATCCATTCCCATAGAATCTTCTTCTTTGCTCTCTACAAACTGTTCAGGTTGTTCTTCTAAAAACACGGATTTGGCTAAAAAAATCTCTTTTTTATCCGCAATCAAAAAATAAAATCTTGAACGCTCCAAAAGCAAATACAACAACGGCTTATTTTCTAAATTATCGCGCACAAAATCATAAATAAGGCTAAAAGGCGAAAACAAAAAATCCACATCCTGGATTTTAAAACGCTTGAAATCCTTTAAAAAATCCTTAGATTCCACATAAACGCAATACTTTTGATTGACTTCGCAAGCATGATAATCTTGATTTTCTTGTTTGATTTGTTCAAACGCCTGCTTTTCGCATAAAACCTCTTTAGCCTTACTCATCGCGCTAAAATAAGTGTAGGGGTATTTTTGGCTATAAGTTCTGGCGATTTTTAAGGCTTGAATGGGGACTTCACCATTTTTAGTCTCCACTTTAGTCTCAAAAGTTTTAAAAAATTTCTCTTTAATGCGGTGGTTTTTAACCCTTAAAATTTGAGCGGATAAAAGATTGTGATCCACATTAAAAGAGATATACACTTGAGAGCAAAACCTCTCTTTAAACGCTTTTTTTAACCCCTTAAGCACCCAAACCCCTTTGAGGTTCTTCAAACCCAACAGAATCCATGCGCGTCTTTAAATATTCTTTAGCCTTTGAAAGCTCCCATTCCTTAGGGATGATCACAGGTTCTAGCATGTAATAGCGTACTTCGCTAAAAGGCTTAGGGATTTCAAATTGATCCCAAGTGTTCAACCGCCATGCGTTTTTACAAACCACCCGACAAGCGCTAATCCCCACGCCTGATTTTTGAGCTAAAGCGATCACCCCATCCGCTATGCTGTGTCGTGGGCCTTTAGGGCCATCAGGAGTGATAGCGACATCGCAACCTTCTTTCAATCGTTTAAGCCCCTCTATCAAAACCTTAACCCCCCCTTTTTTGCTAGAGCCTCTAATGTTTTTAAAACCAAAGCTTTCAAACAAACCAGCCGCAATAGATCCGTCAAAATGCTGGCTTGCGATCACATAAACAGAAGGTTTTTCAAGCCTTAAATACGCAAATCCGATCATGCCAAGCTCCCCATGCCAACAGCTTACAATAAAGGGTTTTTCTTTTAAATTTTGAGCTAAAAAATAGCGGTTTTTACAAGTTTTATGCAACAACCAAAGGACTCCAAACGCCAAACGAGGGACAATCTTTAAAACGATATTTTTCCTGAAAAATTTTAAGCTCAATTCTCGCCTTTAAACCCGCTCTTCATTGGTTATTTTGATTAGTTGCCTTTAATGGCCGCTATCAAGCGCCCTTTGGAATGAGAAATAATCTCCACTTTTACAAGCTCGCCCGGATTTCTTTTTTCCTTACAAGTTACTTCAATGAATTTCCCCGTATCGCTGCGCCCTTCAAAACCCACGATTTGATTATCCATTTCACGCCTATTTTCCACCAACACCACATGCGTTTTACCCACTTCCAACTTGGCTTTTTCTTCTAAAATTTCTTTGTGCCTGTTTTGCAACCTCTCCAACCTTGAAGATGAAACTTCTAACGGCACTCTTTCTTTCCAAGCTCCCGCTTCAGTGAAAGGGCGTGGGGAATAAATGAAACTATAGAGCGTGTCAAAGCGCACTTTTTCTAGCACCTCCATCGTGTCTTCAAAATCCTTATCGCTCTCATTAGGAAAGCCCACGATAATATCCGTGCTGATGCCCACTTCAGGCACTAAAGCTTTTAACCTCTCCACCCGATTTAAAAACCACTCTTTACTATAACCTCTTCGCATCATCTTTAACACCGCGCTAGATCCGCTCTGTAAGGGCATGTGGATACTCTTGCACACTTTAGGGTTTTTGGCAAAGCGTTCTAAAAATTCATCATTCATGTGCAAGGGGTGAGGCGAAGTGAATCGTATCCTTTCAATGCCTGAAATTTCGCTCAATTTATCCAACAAATCGCTAAAATTAACTTTCGCATGCTCGCTGCTAAAACGCACGCCATAATTATTCACATTCTGCCCTAAAAGCATGATCTCTTTAGTGCCGTTATTCGCCAATTTCTCAGCTTCTTTTAAAATCAAATCCATAGGGATAGAAATTTCTTTCCCCCTAGTGTGCGGGACAATGCAATAAGCACATTTCTTATCGCAACCTATAGAGATGTTTAATAGCGATCGGATTTGAGCCTTTTTTTCAAAAAATTCAAACGCATACGCGCTTTCATCATAATCAATCGCCACTTCAACGGCCTTTTCTTTATGGATCACTTGAGAGATTTTAGACACATTCCTAGCCCCTAACACAAAGCTCACGCTTGGGGCTTTTTTCAAAATATCCGCTCCCATGTGGCTTGCAGTGCACCCGCAAACCCCGATTTTGGCGTTGGGTTTTTTGATTTTAGCGAATTGCCCGATTTCTGAAAACAATTTCCTTTCAGGCTTTTCGCGCACGCTGCAAGTGTTGATTAAAATCAAATCCGCCATTTTAGGGTCGCTAGTCTCTTTATAATCCAGTTTGGATAGTTCGCTTAGTAGATGCTCGCTATCCCTAGAATTCATCGCACAACCCATGGTTTCAATATAAACTTTCAATACAAGCCTTTAAATAATGTGCAATTCATAAAGAAAATCTTTTTCATCAGTGCTGACCCTCACCTCATCTAAATAAGCCGTATGGCCTTTTTCTTTGAAAAAATCCACCGCTTTGAGCATGTCTTTGTGGGCGTTTGTGGGGGCAAAATAGAAAATAGAACGCTTGTCTTCACTGAATTTGTGGTACAAATCCTCCAATTCCACGCTCTTAGCGTCTGATTTTCTCGTATTCTTGGCTAAAACTAATTTCATTGACTCTTTCCTTAATTGATTTAAATTTCCCATTTTAACGCATTCTGTCTTTAAAACAAATTAGATCACCCTTTTCCCCCCTAAAAACAAGCGCTCCACTTCTTTAGCATGCAATAAAAATTGCAAGATCGCTTGCTCTTTAGTGAATTTTTCATTAAAACCAAACACGCTCAAATCCGCCCTTTTGTTGGCTTCTATCTCGCCATTATTCAAAGCTAAAGCTTTAGCCCCATGCCTAGTCGCCCCTAAAAGAGCGATCTTGGCTAATTCTAATAACGGCATGTTATGGGTGAGCAAGAACGCCCTTAATTCGTCTAAAAGGCTCAGCGAAATGTTAGAACTCAAGCCATCAGTGGCCACGCTCACGCTCAAACCGGCTTCTTTAGCTCTCTCTAAATCCAACGCTTTCCCGCTCAACAAGCGGTTAGAAAAGGGGCATGTGATTAAAAAAGCGTTTTTGACTTGAGATTTAATCCTTTTTAACGCTTCTAAAGAAGCGAACTGGTTATGCACGAATAAAGTGTGCGTGTCTTCAAACATGTCAATGTAATCGTTCGCGCCCTTATAGAGCGATTTGAAATGAGACTCCTTTAAAAAATGCTGGTAAAAATTTTCAAACCACCCTTTAGAATTTTCCACCCATTCTAACTCTTCAAACGATTCTAAAAAATGCGTAGAAAGCAGGCTTTGTGAATCTTTGGCCAATTGGATCACGCTTAAAGCCATGTCTTTTTGGACCGAATAAGGGGCATGCACAGCCAAAGCCGCTTTAAGTTTTTTATCTTCTAAATCTTTTAATTCTTTAAATTTTATCTCAAACGCTTTTAATTTTTCTAAAGAATAGCTGCTCCCTAAAAACTCTAAAAACACGACAGCACTCAAGGGGCTTTCTTTTAACAGATTAACTTCTATCAAGTGGTTAGAAATCGCCCCCACGCTCCCCACCCCGCTTTTTAATTGCACGCTGATAGCGTTTTGAATAGCCCCTTGGCAATTTTCTAAAATCGCCCCCCCATTGTTCAACACGCTCCCTAACCAGCCAGAAAAACTCCCGTAATCAAAACTCGCCTTGTTGTTGGAAAATTCAAAATGGGTGTGCGCGTTGATAAAAGCGGGCAACAGAACGGAATTTTCAAAAAACTGCGCCTTTAAGTGGGGGTATTTAAGCGTTAAATTGTGATAATCGCCTATTTCAACAATCTTTTCATCAAAGACCACGCCGTAATCTTCTAACACTTCGCATTTTTCATTACACAAAAAAACTAAAGACGCTCCTACGATTTCTTGCATGCATTCTCCTTAATAAATGTGGTTTGCCCTTTTAAAATCATTCTTTGCACTTCGCCATGCAATTCCAAACCATAAAAGGGCGAATTTTGATTACTCACTCTTGTTTGAGCGTTTAGATCTACAATCATCAAATTGGCTAATTGGTTTTCTTTAACCTCGCCTGCATTGAGTTTTAAAAATCTCGCTTGATTGGTTGCCATGACTTTAATGAGCTGTTGGAAGCTGATAACCTTTTTTTGAACTAAAAAAGTATAAGCCACGCTAAAAGCGTCCTCTATGCTCTCACACCCAAAAGCGCTTTCTTCAAAAAGCTCTGCGTTAGAGTTTTTAAAAACATGAAGGCTTGTGAGCATGGCGATTTCGTTATTTTTTAGGGCTTCTTTTAGGGCGTTTTGACCTTCTTTATCCCTTAAAGGAGGGGCGATTTTAAATCGTGGCTCATAATCTTCATACACGCTCTCATCTAAGATCAAATGGCTTAAGGGCGTTTGGGCTTGTAATTTCGCTCCTAAATCGTTAAAGGCTTTGATGAGTTTGATCGTGGTGATACTATTCACTTTATCTAAAAGCATGGGGATTTGTAACGCTCTAGAAACTTCCATGAAACGCACCAAGCGCGTGTTTTCAAACGCGTTGTCTACAAAATTTTGCCCCAATTCATAGGCTAATGCCCCGCTATTTAGGGTTTCAAAAGAATTTTCTAAAGAGACTAAAAGAGGCAAGTTGTAGGATTTGGCATAGTGGCTGATGAGTTCTAAAAAAGCGTCAGATGGCGCAATTAAAATTTCCCCCCCTTTATTTTTAAGCGTAGCGATGTCGGCTAGTTGGTTGTTTTTGAGCGCCATGATATTTTTAATATCGCTTTGATCGCCATTAAAAACATTGAGTAACCCCACCCCCCCTTTAAAAGCCTTTTGTTTTAAATTTTCATAACCCTCTAAATCAGTAACGCTCAAATCAATGAAGCTTGGCAGCACGAATAAATCCCTGCACTCAATCACTTCTTCATTATTAATAGGGCTTAAGTTTTCTTTAATCTCTATAATGAGAGAATCTTTTAAGCGGATGTCCGCTCTTTTTAAAACTTCATCATCATAAAACGAAGCGTTTTTTAACAGCATCAAACCCTCCTATTTTTGCAAGAAGTTAGTCAAGCTTTCTAAAGAATTTGTCATGATCAATATTCCCATTAAAATAAGCACCAACCCTGAAACAATCTCAATCGCGCGGTTGTATTTCTTTAAGGATTTTAAAAACAAAAGCGCTCTTTCTAGCATTAAAGCCACCAATAAAAAAGGGATCGCCAAGCCCATTACAAACACCACCATAAGGATTAAACCATAAGTATCCTTACTCGCGCTCATGATCACAATAGAAGTGAATATCGGCCCGATGCATGGCGTCCAGCCCAAAGCGAAACTCATGCCCAAAAGAAAGGGGTAAAAGCGCTGCATGCTATTAGATTTGCTCGCTAAACGAACGCTTTGAGTTTTATACAAAAATGAAAAACGAAACACGCCTAAAAAATGCAAACCAAAAAGGATCACAATCCCCCCAGCGATATAATTCACCCAAGCAAACGAAAAGCTATGGATAAGCTTGGCCATAGACATGCCCACGCCCAAAAACACGAGCGAAAACCCTACCACAAACATCAAGGATTTTAAAAAAACCGAAACCCTTTTAGCCTTACCATCTTTAATATCCTCTAAAGAAATTTGAGAAATATAAGACATATACGCCGGGATCAAAGGCAACACGCAAGGGCTTAAAAAAGTTAAAATCCCAGCTAGAAGCGAAGTTAAAAGAGGCGCTGTGTCAAAGAGATTAACAAGCGTGTTATCAAACATCATTCAATCCTTTTTTAAAAATAATCATTTCTTAATATTTTTTAGGATAACCAAACTTCACTTAATCTTAGGCACAATCTCGTTATTTTCTACCACAAACGCCACGCTGCCATTCTCTTTAATTTTATCCTCTAAAATGAGTTCAGCGAGCTTGTCTTCTACCATTTCATAGAGCGCGCGTTTTAGGGGTCTAGCGCCATAAAATCTGTCAAACCCCGCTTCGGCGATCAATTCTTTTGCTTTTTCGTCTAGGGTTATATTAATGCCCCTTTCAAGCGCTTTTTTTTGAATGTTTTCAAAGAGTATCCCCACGATATTAATGACAGCATGACTATCTAGGGCGTTAAAGGAGATGATTTCATCTAAGCGGTTTAAAAATTCCGGCTTGAAAAATTGCCTCAAGCTCTCTTTAATCGCTTTTTGTTTGTCGGCTTCACTCAAATCTTCTTCTAAAAGCGCGCCGCTAGCCACATTGCTGGTTAAAATCAAAATCGTGTTTTTGAAATCCACTCTCACGCCCTTACTATCGGTTAAATGCCCTTCATCTAAAACCTGCAACAAGAGATTAAACACATCCGGATGGGCTTTTTCCACTTCATCTAACAGCACCACGCTATAAGGCTTTCTGCGCACCGCTTCGGTTAATTGCCCGCCTTCTTCATAGCCCACATACCCAGGAGCGGCCCCAATGAGACGGCTGATAGCGTGCTTTTCCATGTATTCGCTCATGTCAATTCTTATAAGATTTTTATCGCTATCAAACAAGAATTGCGCCAAGGCTTTAGCGCTCTCGGTTTTACCCACGCCTGTTGGCCCTAAAAAGAGGAAACTCCCTATGGGTTTATTGCTATCGCTAAGGCCGGCCTTATTCCTTTTAATCGCTTTAGCGATCGCTTTGAGCGCTTTTTCTTGCCCTACCACCCTTTTTTGCAATTCGCTTTCAATGTTTAAAACCCTATTTTTTTCGCTTTGGAGCATTTTTTGGACCGGGATGTGCGTCCATTGGCTCACGATCTCAGCGATGTTGTTTTCGGTTAAAGCGTTTTGCAATAACGCCCCGTTTTGCTGCATCGCTTCCCATTTATGCTGCAATTCTTTTTCTTTCTTTTCCTTTTCAGGGATTTTAGAGTATTCAATTTCAGCCGCTTGCTGGTAATCCCCATTGCGTTTAAACCTTTCAGCCTCTTTTTTCAAGCCCTCCATTTCCATTTTCAAGCGTGAAATTTCTTTGAACACTTCTTTTTCGTTTTCAAATTGCGCTTCTAATTGGATTTTTTCTTCTTTCAAATCGCTCAATTCTTTAAGGATTTCTTGCATGCGTTTGGCATTGCTCTCTTTGTTTTCCATTTCAAGGGCTTGTTTTTCCATTTCTAGTCTTTGAATGGAGCGCTTCACGCTGGAGAGTTTGGCCGGTTCTGATTCCATTTGCATTTTTAATTGAGCCGCCCCCTCATCAATCAAATCAATCGCTTTATCGGGTAAAAACCTATCGGTGATATAACGGCTGGAGAGTTTGGCGCTCGCTATGAGCGCGGAGTCATTGATGGTGATATTATGGTGCGTTTCTAAAGTTTCTTTTAACCCCCTTAAAATCTGTAAAGCTTCATTGATGCTAGGCTCATTGAGTAAAATGGGTTGGAAACGCCTTTGTAACGCCATGTCTTTTTCAAAATACTTGCGGTATTCTTTTAGAGTGGTCGCTCCAATCGTGTGCAATTCCCCCCTAGCGAGCGCGGGTTTTAAAATATTCGCCGCATCCATGCCCCCCTCACTAGCCCCAGCCCCTACAATCGTGTGGATTTCATCAATGAATAAAATCACATTCGCGCTTTTTTTAACTTCTTCAATCACCTTTTTCAGGCGCTCTTCAAACTCGCCTCTGTATTTCGCCCCAGCCACCAATAAGCTCAAATCTAAAGCGATAACTCGTTTGTTTAAAAGCGTTTTAGGCACTTCCTTATTCACAATGCGTTGGGCTAACCCTTCCACAACCGCCGTTTTCCCCACTCCAGGCTCGCCCAGTAAAATAGGGTTATTTTTTGTTTTTCTTATCAAAATTTGCATCATGCGAATGATTTCTTCATCTCTTCCGATCACGGGATCCAGCTTATTTTCTAGGGCTTTTTGCGTCAAATCAATGCCAAATTTTTCTAAACTTTCCAAATTGGAATCGTCGTTTTTATCCTGAATAGTCCTGCCTTTTCTTAAAGATTCTAAAGTTTTTTGCAATTCCTTAGTGTCTAAATAAGGTTTTAAAACGCTTTCAAAAAGGCTCATGTTCGCCAAAAGATACACATCGGTAGCGATAAAAGAATCGCCCGTTTTAGCCATCAAACCTTGAGCGTTTTCTAAACTTTGGATTAGAGCTTGGTTTAATTGGATATTTTGCTTGCTGATTTGTGAGACTTTAGCGAACTTATTCAGCTCACTTTGAACGCTAAGTTTTAAAGCTTCAATATCCACAGGCATTTTTTGTAAGGCTTGAAGGAGAATGCCTTGGGAATTATTAAGCATGGCAAAAAGCATGTGCATGGGCGTTACTTCAGCGTTTTTGTGGTGTAAAGCTAAAGCGAGCGCGCTGTCTAAAGCCTCATGCAATTGGTCAGTCATTTTTTCAAATAAATTCATTATCAATCCTTTTTGAGTTTTAAAATCTTTACTATTTTACACTATTTTAACCCTCAAAGGTTTTTAAAACGCTCACACTAATGACAAACTCTCTAAAATACGCTTTTTAGACAACTCGCAATATTCTTTTTCAATCTCTAAACCCACGCTAAAACGCCCTAAAGCGTTGGCCTCTAAAATAGTCGTGCCAGAGCCGCTAAAGGGATCAAAAATCGTGTCTTCTAAAAAAGAAAACAATTGGATGCAACGCCTGGGTAATTCCCTTGGGAATGGGGCTGGGTGCTTTAAGCGCTTTTTAGACTCTCCGCTAAAATTCCAAAGCCCGTTCGTGTAGAGCAAAAATTCCTCTCTACTCATTGTAGAAGTTTGTTTTTGGCGTTTGTATTCGTTTTTATAAAAAACAACGATCAACTCCACAGGAGCGATCGCATAAGGCGCGCTAGCTTGCAGCCAACTCCCCCAAGCCGTGCGTCTTGAAATATTGCTTTCATTCCAAATGATCGTATTTTGGTATTTCCAACCGCATTCTTTAGCCACTATAATAATATCAGCCCCCAAACTTTGCTTGCCGTGTTTATTCGTATCTAAAGGGACATTCAAGCACAATCTCGCCTGTTCCTTACCCCAAAAATAACAATTTTTAAGCCAATTTTTACACCAATTCAAATAATCATCATAAGCCCTAAAATCATCACTCCCTTGATATTCAATACTCAAATTATAGGGCGGTGAAGTGATACACAAATCATAAAAACCTTTTTCAAAAGTCTCTAAAACGCTGACATCGCCATGGTATAAATCCAATTTTTCTAAACTGAAATAAGGTTTCATAAAAGCCTTTTTAAATCTTCTAATAAATTCTCTATGCCCTTAATTTTAGGGCTTTGATCAAAATGGCTTTTGGCTAAATAGAGGCCGTCTAATTCATGCTCCATGACGATCCTAGCCTTTTTAGGTTTGCCTTTAAAACTGATCTCATCATCGTTATCCGGTGTTATCATGAAAACTTTAATATGAGAAGTTACAGGCGATTGTAAAAGTTTTAATTTCCAGTAAGGCGTTTCTGTGAAACGCTCTCTAAACGAATTTTTTACCGATAAAATCGCTAGGATTTTGATAGTATCCTTGTTGGTTTGATAAAGAATTATATCTCCATCAGGTAAGACGCTATACTCTCCAAAATGCACCAATAAAGCCCGTTTGACTTTATCTAATTCGCCATTAATGCGCTTAGCCCTTAAGGTTTTATCGTTCGTCATTTTGACATTGTTTTTAATACAAAAATCTTTTAATAAAAGTTCTATGATTTTTTCTAACGCTCTTCCAACCGCGCTGACAAAGCCTTGTCTGGCCAAAATGCTGGCCTCTTCTTTGCTTTTATTTTGCTTGATATAATCGTTCATTTTATGATTCAAAAAGCGTTCTTTTTCTTGCGCATAAAAAACCTGTAAAAACTTGTAAGGCTCAGGGTATTCTCTCACAAAATCTTTAAAACGCTCTAAAATAATATCGGCTAAACTCAATCCAAACACCTTAATCAACAGGAATCAATCAAATTATAATACAAAACTTTTTGATAATGGCTGGTGTTTAAACAAGCTTATAATAAAAATGAAATTTAAATTTTAGATATTCTGCTTAAAAGTATTGCTAATGAATCATATATTTTCACTAAAATAATATTGAAAGAATTTAATCAAAGGGCTAGATATGCAATTTTTAAATCAATCTTTGGGATTTTTTAATAAAGGGCACTTTGAACCCATTGACAGAAACTTCATTACAGAAAGCTATCAAGCACTAAAGCCAATTGAAGAAATTCAAAATAAATACAATAAACATGACAACGATTCATTTTTGAATGAATTGAGAGATAGCATGGTGGCTTTATATTTAGATTATGATCTCATCAATACCCAAAAGCATGGCCTTGATGCTAAAAGAAGTTCAAGCGATGAATTTTTAGAAATCAAACAAGTATCTTTTCAAAGTAAAACTTGGAGTGCGACTTTTAATGACACCACTTTAGAAAAAGCCAAAGTTTTTTGCGATATTAAAACGACTTTAGCCGTGGGTGTTTGGAATAATATTTCTAATCTTTTATTCATTGTTTATGGAAAGCACCCTGAAATGGGATTGTATTTAGAGCAAAAAGTAAAAGAGTGTCATAATGAGAGCAGGCGTTCAACTCAAACGATAGGAATTAGTAAATTAATCAAGGAATTTAATTTTAAAATGAAACCCATTGATTCAAAAGAACAAGAGCTTATCAATCTTTTTAATCTTAAATTTGGTCATTTTTCTTGGGAAAACCATCTTGCATAAAGTTTTTATCATGGAAGCTTTGGAGTGTTTGAAAAGGATAGAAAAAGAAAGCATCCAAACGATCTATATAGATCCCCCTTATAACACCAAGAGTTCTAACTTTGAATATGAAGACGCTCATGCTGACTATGAAAAATGGATTAAAGAACATTTGATTTTAGCAAAGGCTGCGTTAAAACAAAGTGGTTGTATTTTTATTTCTATAGACGATAATAAAATGGCTGAAGTTAAAATCATTGCCAATGAAATTTTTGGAACGCGCAATTTTTTAGGCACTTTTATCACCAAACAAGCCACAAGATCTAACGCTAAACACATCAACATTACCCATGAGTATGTTTTAAGCTACGCCAAAAATAAAGCGTTCGCTCCTGGTTTTAAAATCTTACGAACGCTTTTGCCCATTTATGCTAAACCATTAAAAGATTTAATGCGAACGATTAAGAATGTTTTTAGACAAAAAGGACAAGCTCAAGCCCAACTTGTCTTAAAAGAACAAATCAAAGAATTATCCCAAAAAGAACATTTTAATTTTTTAAAAAATTATAATTTAGTGGATGAAAAAGGTGAGATTTATTTCGCTAAAGATTTATCCACGCCTTCAAACCCACGCAGTGTAGCGATAGAAGAAATCAATCTTTTTTTAGAACCCTTAAAAAGCAGAGGGTGGAGCAGCGATGAAAAGCTTAAGGATTTATATTATCAAAACAGACTTATTTTTAAGAATAATCGCCCTTATGAAAAATATTACCTAAAAGAATCGCAAGATAATTGTTTGAGCGTGTTGGATTTTTATAGCCGACAAGGCACAAAAGATTTAGAAAAATTAGGCTTAAAGGGGCTTTTTAAGACGCCAAAACCTGTAGGATTGATTAAATATTTATTGTTATGCTCCACCCCTAAAGATTCTATTATTTTAGATTTTTTTGCAGGCAGCGGGACAACAGCGCAAGCGGTTATAGAAGTTAATAAGGATTATTGTTTGAATTGGTCTTTTTATTTGTGTCAAAAAGAAGAAAAAATTAAAAATAACCCGCAAGCTGTTAGCATTTTAAAAAACAAGGGGTATCAAAACACGATTTCAAACATCATGCTGTTGCGTTTAGAAAAGATCATCAAAAGAAGTGAATACGAAATCTTAAAAACAAAATCTATTTTATTCTAAATATTATTTTTCAAACCCCTACACCCTATCCACGCCCAAAATTTCAGCGCTCGCTCTGGCTTTTTCATTATTCAATTCAATTTTATCGCCCCTTTTTAATGCCTCTAATTCTACCGCTTGATTATTTTTACTCACCAACGCCCCGAATTGGGGTAATTTCAAATTGGCGTAAGCGAGTTTGAGGGCGTTTTCTAGCTTGTTTAAGCACTCTGTTTTAGTTTGTAAAAAAGGGCTTGTTAATGTTTGAATAGAGATTTTTTCTAAAAGCGTTTTTTTAAAGCGCAAAAATTCTAGGGTTTTATTTTCTAAAGCGATTGTTAGTTTCTCTAGTTTTAAAGCGTTTAAATGGTGCTTGTTTTCAAAACTCAATCGTTTCAAAGAAGCCGCTAAATGCTCTAAATGCGCCTTTTTTTGATGGAGCAAAATTTTAAACGAGCGATGCAATTTCACATTAAACCCATCAAGTCTTTGCAACCATTCATCGCTATTAGGGAGCAAAATCTCCATCGCGTTTGAAGGCGTAGAAGCCCTTAAATCCGCCACCAAATCGCTCAATAAAAAATCGCTCTCATGCCCAATAGCTGACATGCTGAAGGTTTTGGCCAAATACAGAGCATCAGCGATTTTTTCATCATTGAAAGAATACAAATCCTCCATGCTCCCCCCACCCCTAGCCACTACAATCGCATCAAAAGCGTTTTTTGTGTCATGAAAACTATCCGCATAAGCGATGCTCTCCACCACGCTTTGAACGCATCCTTCCCCTTGCATTAAAGTGTTGATACAGACTAATTCACACATCGGCCATCGTTTGGAAGCGATCTTTTTCATGTCCGCCCAAGCGGCTGAATTTTGAGAAGTGATGACTGCCACTCGTTTAGGAAAATGCGGTTTGGGTAATTTATTTTCTTTATCAAAATAGCCTTTAAGGCGTAATTTTTCTTTCAATTGCTCTAAAGCTAAAGTTAATGAACCTATGTCTTTAGGCTCTATTTCAAAGCAATTGATTTGATAATCCCCCCTTGGAACATACACGCTAACACCCCCAAAAACAACCACTTCCTGCCCTTCTTTTAAAGCGAATTTGAGCCTGTTAGCGTTCCCTTTAAACAGCACGCATTTAATAACCGACTGGCTGTCTTTGAGCGAAAAATACGCATGGCCGCTCACCTTGTGGATAGTCAAATTACTCACTTCCCCTTGAACCCTAACTTGCAAAAAAGTCGCTTCTAAAAGGGCTTTGATTTGCGCGTTGATTTCGCTCACGCTCAATACATGCATCAACTCCCCCTTTTATAGCAAACGAGTGATGTCATTGAAAAGCCCTAAAAACATGACAAAAACCAAAAACCCCACCCCCGCTAGCCACAACGCATTTTGTATGGGCGTTGGCAAAGCGATATGAAAAATATTTTTAAAAACGACCCCTAGCATTTGCGCCCCATCTAAGGCGGGGATGGGTAGTAAATTTAAAATCCCTAAATTGATAGACAAAAACGCCCCAAACAACAAAAGCATGCTCACACTATTGGCATGGCTTAACGCCCCCACAATGCCTACCACCCCACTCAATTCTTTAACTGAAGCACTCCCCATAATCAAACGCCTTAAAGAATCCACAATTAAAACAACGCCCTCTTTAAACCGGCTCAAAGCCTTTTCAAACGCTTGAAACACGGAATAAGAGACAACGCCCATTTTTTGCATGTCCGGTTTAATGCCTATTATTTTATACTTGATGATTTCATTAGGATCATTAGATTCGCTTATTACCGCCACGATTTTGGGGGTCAGGCGTTTTTCTAAAATCCGGTTGTTTCGCTCTATTTCTAAAATCAACTCGCCTTGAGAACGCGCCACTACGCTTCTAATCTCTCTAAAACTCGCTATTTTTTGATGGTTGATAGAAAGGATTTTATCCCCCTTTAACAGTCCGGCCTCTAGCGCGTTTTTTTCTAAACCGCCAATGACGGGCAGTAAGACTTTTTCCCCGCTCAATGCCAGAAAAAAATACACTAAAACCGCAAAAAGAAAATTAAAAAACGCCCCCCCAAATAGTATCCATAGCTTTTGGAAAGGGCTTTTTTGCGCGTAGCTATCATTTGCTTGATTAGTTTCATTTTCTTCATTTTCTTCTTTATCCATGCCCTTTAATTTCACATAGCCCCCAAGCGGGATCAAAGACAGAGCGAATTGCGTGCCAAAAAGCTTGAAAAACCAGAGTTTTTTACCAAAACCAATGCTAAAAACTTCCACCTTGACCCCACAAATCCTAGCGATAATAAAATGCCCTAACTCATGGACAAAGATTAAAAACGCCAGCATCAAAACCGCTATAATGAACATCATACCCCTGCAGGCTCTTTGGTGTTAGGATCTTTTATCATCGGCTCTTTTAAAGGCGTGGGCGCTATAGGGGGCGCGGATGCTGGTGTAGGCTCTGTGGTTTTTTGGCTTTCTTTATTTTCTTTATTTTCTTTTGGGGGTTTTTGCCACAACTCTGTCAAAGCCGCCGCTTTTTTAGGATCCATTTTGGCTAGAATCTTACCTAATTCTTGGGGTTTTAGCGCCATTAAAATTTCTAAGGCGTTTTGAGTGGGTAGATTTTCTAAAATCAGAGCCGATTTAGAATCTTTCATTTTAGAATAAGTCTCGCTAATCTTGCTATCTTTAGCCTGCTTGATTTCTCTTAAAATTTCTTCGTTTTCTTCTATCAAATTTTTAAGGCGTTTTTTTTCTTCAGCTTGTAAGGTTTTAAAGGCTTCTTCTTTAGCGGCTAAATTTTTCAGTTTTTCTTCCACTTCTTTTTCTTTTTGGTTCAACAAATCGGTTTTTTCATCTAAAAGGCGGGCGTTTTCGGTTTGCAAGATCCTTAAAGACTGCTCTTTTTCGCTCAATCGGCGCAAATCGTCTTTTAATTCGGCTTTTTTAGATTCAAAAATCGCAGAGCATTGCAACAATTCTTGCGCGGCTTCTTCGCTAAAGAGCGCTTGTAAAATCAAGCCCATTAACAAGATTTTACGCATGCAAGCCCTCTTTTTGCCAGTGTAAAATCATGGCGTTTTCGTCCAAAAGAGCCTGCTCTTTTTTTTCCAAAATTTCCTTTTCTTTTTGCTTTTCCTTTTCTAAAATGATTTTAGCTTTTTCTAATTCCTGGTTAGCCAAAAGATAATCTTTTTCTAAAATTTTTAAATCCTTAGTTAAATTCTCGCCCTCTTGTTGGTAATATTCTATCTCCATTCTTAGAGCACTTTTTAATTGCTGGGTTTGTAAAAAAAGGCTCATTCCCCCCAATTCAGGGTTTTTAAACGCGCTCAATTGGGCTTGTTTGTTCAAAATTTCTCGCTCCTTTTGTTGCAACTCTAAACGCTTGCTTTCAAGCTTTTGCTCTATTTTTTCTAACGCAAGGGTTTTTAATTGCACCAATACAGAAGCGAATTTTTTCATAGAAAAATCGTGTCTTCTCTTTCAGGGCTTGTAGAAATAAGGCCAATTTTTACCCCCACTTCTTTTTCAATAAAACGGATATACTCTCTAGCGTTTGGCTCTAAATCGTCTAATTTTCTCACGCCTACGCTTTTTTCCCAGCCTTTAAAAGTTTGATAAATAGGCATGCAATCTTTCAAATCGCTAGGGAAAGCCTCTAATCTTTCGCCCTTTCTTTCATAAGCCACGCACACTTTAATCGCATCAATCCCATCTAAAACATCTAATTTCATTAAAGCTAATTGCGTGCAACCATTCAAAGCGCAAGCGTATTTTAAAGCCACCAAATCCAACCACCCGCAACGCCTTGGGCGCTTGGTTGTCGTGCCAAACTCCGCGCCTTTAGTCCTTAAATGATCGCCCATGGGTGTAGAATCTTCGCTAGGGAAAGGCCCGTTCCCCACACGAGTACAATACGCTTTCGTGATGCCTATCACTTCATTGATCGCTTTAGGGTTTAAGCCAGTGCTCACGCAAGCGCTAGCGCTCGTGGTGTTAGAGCTTGTTACAAAAGGGTAAGTCCCTAAATCAATGTCTAAAAGCGTGCCTTGCGCCCCTTCTAATAGGATTTTTTCACCCTTTTGGTTCGCTTCTATCAGCATGCTTGTCGTGTCTTTGATAAAGGGGCGAATTTTTGGAGCGTAAGCTTTAAAATACTCCCTCAAATCCTTTTCGTAATCCTCGCCCAAATCATACGCTTTTTTAAAAGGTTCAATGGCTTTGAAATGCGCTTTTAGTTTCTCTTCTAATATGGTATCGTCTAATAAATCCCCCATTCTTATCCCGCTCCTGGCCATTTTATCCTCATAGCAAGGGCCTATGCCTTTTTTAGTCGTGCCGATGTTTTGAGACTTTTCTTTAAAAGCGTCTTTTTTGGCATGATAAGGCAAGATCACATGGGCTCTGTCGCTGATAAACAAACGATTTTCTAAATCCTCAAACGCGCTGATTTCTTCGCACAAATCCTTAACGCTCACGACCACCGCGCTAGAAATGATGTTCTTGCATTTGGGGTATAAAACCCCTGAAGGCATTAAATGCAAAGAATGCTTAACCCCCTTATGCACAATGGTATGCCCCGCATTATGCCCGCCCTGATAGCGCACCACAAAGTCATAATCTTTAGCGATCCTATCAACAATTTTTCCCTTCCCCTCATCTCCCCACTGGATCCCCACAACGACATCTGCCATAAAATATTATCCTTAAAACAAAGTAGATTGGATGGTTTAAAAGCTTGTTAGAATACCAAAAAAAAGTAAAGAGCCTCTTTATAAGCCCTAAAAAGAGCTTAAAAACCTATCGTGTAATTGATATAGAACGCATACAAACGCCTGTAATCCACATCAGCCCCGTTCGCTTTCAAATACCTTTGATTGATAGCCGGGATTTTCACGCCAAATTCCATACCATGCTGAATGCTTTGAGACGCGCTCAAAAACCGGCGGTGCATGGTGCTGGCAAAATGAGCCCTTAAGCCCAAATTAAACAAAAATTGGAAATTCGTGGGAGTGGGGTATTCTTTAAACGAGTTTTCAATTTGACCTCTTAAAGAGCTATCCCAAGTGTTACCCGCTATTTGAATGCCTCCAAACACCCCCACATTCAAGGACTGATCGCTAAAAACCCTTCTAAAGATATTCCATAAAAAGTCCGTGCCAGCGCCATAAGTAAAGATATTCGCTTTAACAGCGCTATTAAGACTGCCCAATTGCGTAAAGCCGTAATCAAAGAAAGCGTAGTATCGTAAGCCTATATTCTTCTTGCTCCCAAAAAATTGCTTATAGCCCATTTGAATGCCAAAGCCATTAATAACCCCATGCTGAGAGCTTGTGCCTGGCCCAAATTGGGGCAAGTAAGGCTCATCGTAATTATTCAGCATCCCTCCTAGCTGTTTTAGATTCTCTTGGTAAGTAGCGATTCGATCCGAGATGGTTTTCACATCCTTTTGAAGCATTGATTGAAGCATCGATCCTGCACCACCGCTATTCTTCAAGCTTTCTGCGATCTGACCCAGCTTTGCTGAAGAAGTGTCATTAAAAAGCTGCATTTGGGCTAATAGCCCTTTTAAAAACACCGAATTGCTATCCAGATTCACTCTTGTAAGCGCGTTTAAAAGCGCCACACTCTCAGTGGCTAAGAGACTGAATTCATTTTGAGAACCATAGAGAACTTTTATAATCCCTACATATTCAGGAACGACTCCATTATTGCCGCCATTATTACTATTATTAACCAAGTTATACAGCACATTACTCAAATACACTTGCAAGGCTTGAACGCTATAAGCGTTTTTATTCGCTTCAAAGCGTTGCTCAATTTGGGGGAGTATTTTTTTAAACTGGGTTAACTCTGCGTTGTTGTTGCCAACAGTTGTATTGGTATTGACAATTTGGTTGCCTATCCCTAAAAGAGCGTCCATGGTCGTGTTTGTCGCTAAGGCTAAAAGCCCATTACCCCCTGCCATACCCACGCCCACTTGGCGGAAATCATCAATGACATTATTCCTTAGGGTGCTGCCTTTGTTATTGATATTTTGTTGCGCGCCACCGATTTGATAGCCCACTCCCATATAAAAGCCATCGTCTTCAGCTAACGCCATGCTTAAAGGAAGGCTAAAAAGCAGAGCGGTTTTTAAAAGTCCTTTTTTGAGTGCGTGGTATTGACCTTTTTTCATTCTTGTATTCTTTATCTCTTTTGTATTGGTATTTTTCATCAAGAGCCTTCCTTAAAAACCGACTGAATAGCCCACATAGAAGCTAAAATTCCTCATATAGCTTGCGCTTGAGCCTTGGGTTGCAAAATATTTATGAGCGATAACAGGGATTTTCACCCCAAATTCTATCCCTTGGTCCAGCCTGTGCCTATTGAAATTGGTTTTTGCAAAGTTGGTGCGCACGCCCAAATCAAACAAGAATTGGAACGAACTGGACTTGACATCAGGCCTTTGCCCGCTCAACAAGTTCGTTACATTCGTGCTCCAAGTTTGCCCTGCAATTTGAGCGCCAAAGAAAAGACCGATTGTAGTCCTTTCCCTCCTTCTAGAGCGTTCATACACATTGTATAAAAAATCCGTTCCTACCCCATAAGTAACGAGATTCGCTCCCACTTTTAAATTCGTATCGCCAAAATTCGCATAGCCATAATCCAAAAACCCATAATACCTTAAGCCAACATTTTTCTTATGGGTGAAAAATTGTTTATAGCCCATCTTAGCCCCAAAGCCGTTCATGCTCGCTGACTGATAATCTTTGAGCGAAAAGAGGTTAGGGATATAAGAAATCTTATAAAGAGAACTAGCCGAAGATTCAAACTGACCCAAACTCGCGTTAATAATGTTTATGACTCTATCTAGCCCTTTCTTATAGATAAGCTGATTCCCACTAAAACAAGACGATACACTGTTGCAGATATTTTTTTCAATAAAACTCCCTAACCTCAAAGTCTCACGATCCAAAGAAATCCCGCTCTTAATCAAAGCGTTGATCTCGCTAACCGTAGAATCAGCCCCTATCAAGCCCGTTTGCGAAGAAAAATTTTGCATGCCTGTGGCAATATCGCCCACGCTCACGCCATTATACGCTCCATTAGTCCCGCCCGCGCCTAAAAGCATGACTTTCATAATATTTTCGTATAGCTGTTCGTTATTGTTTTGTTGGATTTTGCTCAAATCCACTTGCCCTAAAGCTAAAACGATGTTTTGAGCCACTAAGAGCATGCTATCAGTGATACCGATTTGTTCTTTCCCTACATCCACCACCAAAGGCTTAATGACACCCTGACTAGCGTATTGTTGAGATAGATCTAATAGTTTTCCTAAAATCCCTAGAGATTTCTCTAAATTGACTAAGGCTTGGTTTGATGGTCCGTTTTGTGGTTGCACGTTTGGTTGTGATGGTTGCGCATTATTTTTCAGGCTTTCACGCAAAAGAGTTGCTGTTTTATTCCCTAAAATATCCAAGTAGTAGGATAAGGGAATGGCAGAAGTTTGCAACCTCACAGCCCCATCTCTGATTAACTGCTTTAATTCTTGTGCTTGAGTGAATCCTGGATTTTTCAATTCCTGTCTGGCCAAACTCGTTTGGTAATCAATGACAAAAAACGCCCCATCTTCTTCAGCGTTGCACAAAGACATGCTCGCTAGTAAGGAAAGAGCGATCGTTTTTTTAAAGGAGTGGTTTTTCAAAAGTATCCTTTTTGCTTTGATAAGTGATTTTACTTAATCCATAAAAGAAACTTTCTAATTTTAAGATAATCATTCTTAATTTGCTATTAAGTGTTTCAAAAAAGCATCAAATTGACATCTTTTAAGCAAAATGTTATAATGCTCGCTTAATTTTATTTGGGGTGTTAGCTCAGTTGGGAGAGCGCAACGCTGGCAGCGTTGAGGTCAGGGGTTCGAACCCCCTACACTCCACCATTATTACGCTTATCCTCTTTCTTTTTTATGGATCAAACCCATTTTCTTGCTAGTATTACCCATAATTAATTATAATCTTAGGAATTGTTTTTCATCAAGGGAGTTTGAGCGTGAGCAGTTTGTTTAAAATGCGTATTCTTAGTTTTAAAAAGAATAGGCGGGCGGTGTTTTCACTCTATCTTTTTATCGCTTTATTAGCGCTTTCTCTTTTAGCCCCCTTGTGGGTCAATGATCGCCCCTTATTCATCTATAAAGACAATAAGGCGTATTTCCCCATGTTTAAAAACTATGCGGAAGTGGAGTTTGGAGGCGATTTTTTCACCCCTACGGACTATAACGATCCTTATGTGAAAAACACGCTTCTAAAAGACGCTTTCATCATCCATGCGCTCATCCCCTATAGCTACGATACGATCATTATGGATTTAGACTCGCCTGCCCCTAATCCTCCAAGCTTCAAACACCTTTTAGGCACAGACGATCAAGCCAGAGATGTGTTAGCCAGGCTGGTTTATGGCTATCGGGTTTCGTTAGTGTTTGGGATTTTACTCACCCTTCTTAGCGTTCTTATTGGCGTGAGTTTGGGGGCGTTTCAGGGGTATTATGGAGGGCTAGTGGATTTAGTGGGGCAAAGGTTGAGCGAGATTTGGAGCGCGATTCCTATGCTTTTTTTACTCATTGTGATTTCTAGCGCATTTAATTCTAATTTTTGGATCATTTTATTTTTGGTCTTGCTCTTTAGCTGGATGGGGCTTTCTCAAGTCGTGCGCACGGAGTTTTTAAAAGCAAGGAATATGGACTACACCAAAGCCGCTAGAGCGCTTGGGGTGAATGATTTAAAAATCATTTTCTACCATGTTTTACCCAACGCTTTAGTAGCGACGATCACTTATGTGCCGTTTTTAATGGCAGCTAGCATTTCCACTTTAGTGTCTTTGGATTTTTTGGGTTTTGGCATGCCTATAGGGAGCGCGAGTCTAGGCGAATTAGTCAATCAAGGCAAGGATAACCTCACTACGCCGCATTTAGCGGTTGTAGCGTTTGTAGCCATTAGCTTGTTGCTTTCTGTTTTGGTGTTCATTGGCGAAGGGGTGCGCGATGCTTTCAACGCTAACATGCTCAAATAAGGGGGTTACATGCTAGAAATCAAAAATTTAAACTGCGTTTTAAACGCGCATTTTTCGCTCCAAAACATCAATATTTCGTTAAATCCTAGCGAAAGGGTGGCGATCGTGGGCGAGAGCGGGAGCGGGAAAAGCTCTATCGCTAATCTCATCATGCGTTTAAACCCTAGATTCAAGCCTCATAATGGCGAAATTCTGTTTGAAACAACCAATCTTTTAAAGGAAAGCGAAGCGTTTATGCAGCATTTAAGGGGTAATGCCATAGCCTACATCGCTCAAGACCCCCTATCCAGCCTAAACCCCTTGCATAAAATCGGCAAACAAATGAGTGAAGCCTATTTTTTACACCATAAAAACGCTTCTCAAACGCTCCTTAAAGAACAAGTTTTAAACGCCATGAAACAAGTCCAATTGGATGAAAAATTTTTGGATCGTTACCCTTATGAATTGAGCGGAGGGCAACGCCAAAGGGTGTGTATCGCTATGGGCATTATTAATGCGCCCAAATTGCTCATTTGCGATGAGCCTACCACCGCGCTAGATGCACAAATCCAAAACCAGATTTTAGACTTGCTCAAGCAATTGAGCGCGGAAAAAAACATCGCCCTTTTATTCATTAGCCATGATTTAAAAGCGGTCAAACGCTTGGCTGATAGGGTTTATGTGTTAAAAAAAGGCGAGATAGTAGAAACCAATTTGACTAAAGAGCTTTTTAATGACCCCAAGCACGAATATTCAAAACTCTTGATTCAAGCTTCAAACTTGCCCGCTAAAAACTTAAAAGCACTAGATGAGACGCTTTTAGAGGTGAAGGATTTTAGCGTTTATTACTTGCAAAAACGCTTTTTTAGGCCTTCTTTAAAAAAGCCCCTTATCGCATCAGTCAATTTTTCCCTCAAAGCCAAAGAAAACATCGGTATCATTGGCGAAAGCGGGAGCGGGAAAAGCTCTCTAGCGTTGGGGCTTTTAAAACTCGCTTTAAATAGCGGAGAAGAAAAGATTTTAGGCCAAAGCGTGGGGCTTTTAAATTCTAAAGCGTTCAAACCCTACCGCAAGATCTTGCAAATGGTGTTTCAAGACCCTTACGCATCATTAAACCCTCGCTTAAGCATTCAAAGCATTTTAACAGAAGCTTTGCGCTTTGCTTACCCTAAAGCTTCCAAAGAAGAATGGCACCATCTCGCAAAACTTTGTTTAGAAGAAGTGTGTTTAAACCATGAATTGCTTAATTTTTACGCTTATGAGCTCAGTGGAGGGGAACGCCAAAGAGTAGCGATCGCTAGAGCGATTGCCTTAAAACCTAAAATCATTCTTTTAGATGAGCCCACTTCTGCTTTAGACAAAAGCATTCAAAAAAGCGTGTTGGAATTATTGTTGGATTTACAAGAAAAGCAGGATTTGAGCTATTTGTTTATCAGCCATGATTTAGATGTGATCAAAGCGTTTTGCGATAAGGTGTTAGTGATAAGTGAGGGGAAAGTCGTAGAAATGGGCGCTATTAAAGAGGTGTTTGATAACCCCAAACACGCTTATACGAAGCGTTTGTTAGAATCCAGGCTTTAAAAGCTTTATTTTAAAATTTATGCCTTTAAGCGTTTTTAATCGCTTTTTTCTACAAACAAAACAAAGAAACTTGATAGGGGGCTGTTTTTGAATAAGGGTAGTTGTCAATAAAGAATGAAAAGACCTTGGATTCTTCAGGCAAAATCTTTTCTTTAAAAGTTTTTTCATAGCTTTTTTTGACAAACCATTTAAAAGCATGCTCTTCTACAAAATTGTGAGGGTTTTTAAGGACTTCTAGGCGTAAAACGCATTTGTTTAGACTGAATTTGGAATGGTTTTTGACTCCCACTTGCAAAGAAAAGGCGTTGCTATAACTTAAAGGGTTAGCGTGTAAGATGCGTGTTTCTATGGGGTAAATCGCTTGAGTGAGTAAAACCTTCAAAACAAAAGGCATGCTTAAAAACGCGCCCAAAAAAGTTGCTGCCGCTAGATAGCTAGCCCAGCGGTTTCTCAAAAGCAGAGCCAAAAGGAGCAAAATCGCGCAAAAAAGGATTAAAACGCTCGCTATTAAAACGCTAATTAAAGTCGCTTGGCTTAAAAATCCCTTAAAAGACTCCAAAAAAGCTTGGATAAAGGCAAGAGACGCCATGCGTTTTTAAGGCTCTTTAGTCTCGGCAATACTAGATTTAACCTTGCTTTTAGTGTCAATCCAAATATTAGGCACAGCCCCGCCTGGAGTGAGCATGATTTGAGCGTTATTATTCGTTTTTAACGCTTCATTAAACTGGCCTTGAACTTCAATTTGGCGCAGTCTTAAAAGCTTGTCGCTCAAGCTTTGTGAAATGCTTAAATTAGCTTGAGATTTTGCCTTAGCCTCAATCACGATCGCATCAGCCACGCCCTGAGCCTTAATCCTGTTAGCGTCCGCTTCCCCTTTAGCCAGAGCGGCTTGTTTTTGAGCTTCTTGCTTGGAGCGCTCCACCTCGTATTTCACCCTTTCTGATTCTTGGCGCGCGATTTGGACTTTTTCAATTTGCTCTTTAATCTTAGCGGGCAAGACGATCTCTCGCAACTGGATAGAGCTTAATTCCACAGGGGTGTTGGGGAGCTTAGAAACTTCTTTATTGATACCGCTATTGATCAAAGCGGCGATTTCATTGCGCTTAATGGGTAAATCTTCGGCCGGGTAGCGCCCCACGACAGATCGCACCACATCGCGCACCACAGGGTTGATGATTTTTTGCTCCCAAGATAAGCCATAAGTAGCGATCGTTTGGGGGGTGGTTTGAGGGTTTAGGCGGTATTGCACGGTGAGTTCAATAGAAACGGTCAAGCCCCTACTATCCATCACATTAATAGCGTCGTTTCTAAAAATCCCTTGGTTTTTACCCGCCACGCCCATGTCTTCGGTGCGTGAAAAATTGATATTCCTGATCCTTGTATCCACAATGAGGATGTCTTGAATGATAGGCACAAAAAAGTGGATTCCTGGCTGTAAGGGGGTGGGTTCGTATTTCCCGGCGGTGATTTTAATGCCAATTTCTCCTGAGCTAATCACTTCAAAAGGCTTGGCCAAAAAAGCGATAACGCCTAAAAGGACAATGACGATTAAAACCGATAGTTTTTTAGAATTAAAAGAGTTAGACGGCGGAATGAAACGCCCTCCATTATTAGGCGTGTTGGGCGTTGGGGTTTCTCTTTGAGGATTTTTCTTTTTTAAATGTTCGTTCAAATCAATGGGCATGAATTTCCTTTTTAAATATTTTAACGGCGTTTGGGTTTTTTAGAATAACGATTCGTTTTGGGGTGTTTGTCTCTGTGGTGGCCCTTTTTGAAAGAACGCGCTGGCTCATGCTGCGTTTTTTTGTGAGAGGGTTTTGGCGTTTTTTCTTTAGGGTTTTGAATCGCATCAATTTCTTGCTGGTTTAAGCCGATTTTGCTGGTTTCAAACTGCAAACTCAAAAGTTTTAAAACCAATTGAGACGGCTCAAAAATTTCGGTAAGCTGTTCATAAAGGCTGATGATCCCTTCAGACACTTTAGCGTCATGCAAGGTTTTGATGATCTGATTTTCGTTAATGGTGGGGATTTCAAAAAGTTCAATCTCTGAATCAATTTCTTTTTGCATGCGTAAAAGCTCTTTGTATTCTAAGGGGGTTACTAAAGTGATCGCCATGCCTTTTTTGCCCGCTCGCCCGGTTCTCCCGATGCGATGGATATAGCTCTCGGTATTTAGGGGCAAATGGTAATTAAACACATGGCTTACACCGCTAATATCTAGCCCACGGCTCGCTACATCTGTAGCCACCAACACATCAGCGTCATTTTTTTTAAACGCCATGATAGAAGAGCGGCGATCCCTTTGATCCATATCCCCATGCAAGGCGGTGCTTTTGTAATTTTTAGAAGCAAGGAATTGGTGCAATTCATCGGCCTCTTTTTTGGTGCGCGTGAAAACGATGCTCTTTTTGGGCGCTTGGGTGTCTAAAAGGCGCATGATCGCTTCAGCCCTCTCATGCTCATTGATCACATAAAAGCGTTGGGTGATGTCGGTGTTAGTGATATTAGAAGGAGCGATATGGATTTTAATAGGGTTTTCTAAAATCTTATCCGCTAGTCTTTTGATCGGCTCTGGCATCGTGGCTGAAAAAAGCAAAATCTGCGCTTCGCTAGGGAGGTAGTCAAAAATCTCTTCAATATCGTCTAAAAACCCCATATCCAGCATTTCATCGCTTTCATCTAAAACGACCACTTTAGGCACAAATTTATGGATGCGCTCGTTTTTTAAATGATCCAACAGCCTTCCTGGTGTGGCGATCATCACTTGGGGGTTTTTTTTAATGAATTCGCATTGTTTTTTAACGCTCTGGCCTCCATACACGCACACGGTTTTAGTCCTGGTGTGTTTGCCCAATTTGAAAATCTCATCGCTAATTTGCATGGCTAATTCTCTAGTGGGCGTGATCACTAAGGCCTCTATGGTGTGGTTGTTTTTAAGGTTATTGATAATAGGCAGAGCGAAAGCGGCGGTTTTTCCTGTGCCTGTTTGGGCTTGCGCGATGACATCTCGGCCTTGCAAAACAGCCGGAATGGCCTTTTCTTGAATGGGGCTTGGGGAAGTGAAGCCGGCTTCATAAACGGATTTTAAAACCGATTCTTTTAAGCCCAAATCATTAAAACTAGGCTTATGATAAGCGTCATCATCAATTTCTGTAGGGAGTGGTGGTTGATTCAATTCCATGGGAGATTCATACCTCAATTTAATTTGAAACTTTAAGCTGATAAAAGGCTAAAATTAAAATCTTTGATTTAAAGTTTATAAGATTTTTGAGTATAGCATAAAAATGCACTCAATTAGGTTTAAAGTTTTTATAAAAGGCTTATGCTAAAATAATTAGAATTTAAGGAATAAAGAAAGGGTTTGATTGAAACGGGTGTTTTTATGGCTTATTTTTGTATTAGCCTTCCACAAGCTTTTGGCCGAAAAAATAGGCGATATAGCGAGCGTGGTAGGCGTAAGGGATAACCAGCTGATTGGTTATGGGCTTGTGATTGGCTTGAATGGCACAGGGGATAAATCCGGCTCAAAATTCACCATGCAATCCATTTCTAACATGCTAGAGAGTGTGAATGTTAAGATCTCTGCAGATGATATTAAATCTAAAAATGTCGCTGCCGTGATGATTACAGCCTCCTTGCCCCCCTTTGCAAGACAGGGCGATAAAATTGATATTCACATTTCTTCTATTGGCGATGCGAAATCCATTCAGGGAGGGACTTTGGTGATGACCCCTTTAAATGCGGTAGATGGGAATATTTACGCCCTCGCTCAAGGGGCTATCGTTTCGGGCAATTCTAATAACTTGCTCTCAGCCAATATCATCAACGGAGCGACTATTGAAAGGGAAGTTTCGTATGATTTGTTCCACAAAAACGCCATGACTTTAAGCCTGAAAAACCCCAATTTTAAAAACGCTATCCAAGTGCAAAACACTTTAAATAAGGTGTTTGGCAATAAAGTGGCCATAGCGCTAGATCCAAAAACCATTCAAATCACCCGCCCAGAGCGTTTTTCTATGGTGGAGTTTTTAGCTTTAGTGCAAGAAATCCCCATTAACTACAGCGCGAAAAATAAGATCATTGTAGATGAAAAATCAGGCACGATCGTTTCAGGAGTGGATATAATAGTGCATCCTATAGTGGTTACAAGCCAAGACATCACGCTTAAAATCACTAAAGAGCCATTAAATGATTTTAAAAACACGCAGGATTTAGACAATAACATGTCCTTAGACACCGCTCATAACACGCTGAGTTCTAACGGGAAAAGCATCACCATTGCCGGGGTGGTAAAAGCCTTACAAAAAATTGGCGTGAGCGCTAAGGGGATGGTTTCAATCTTGCAAGCCCTAAAAAAAAGCGGCGCGATTAGCGCTGAAATGGAGATACTATGATAAACAACAATAAAGCCATGTTAGAGCAATACAACGTTTCTAAATTAGCGAGCGAAGAGAAATTAAAAGCGTTGGCTCAAAATAAAAACGACAAGCTCCTCAAAGAACAAACCGATTCTTTTGAAGCGCTACTTTTAAAATTCATGCTAGATACTGCTATGAAAATGGATAACCCTTTGTATCCTAAAGCCCCAGGCGATGAGATTTACACATCCATGTATAAGGACACCCTTTCTAAAGAATTGAGCGGGAATTTTGGTTATAGCGAAATGCTGTTTAATTTCTTAAAAGAGCGAGAAAAACAAAAACCATGAAAAAATCCAAGCGTTTAAAACGCCCTTATTTAAAAAACTCCCCCTTGAAACGCTCTTATAAGGTTTCTTCTTTCAAGGGGTTGTTAAAAAAAGAAGACAATGTGATTTCATTAGAAAATTTTAAACCCAAAGAGAGTGAAGATTTATTAGAAAATTTTTCCAACAAAAAAGACATGCAAGAATTACTAGGGCTTTTAAACCAATTCATTCTACAAAGCTACAAGGTGGAAAAGGAGTTTAAGGATTATAAAGCCCTTTATGAATGGGTCATAGAGATTTTACCGCAAGCGATTTGGGTGATGAATGAAAACGGGAGCTTTTTTTATAAAAATTCTTTAGCCAATCAAAGCCATGAGGTGTTCAATAAGGCTAAATTAGAAAATTTTAACACTGAAATTGAACATGAAAATAAAAGCTATTTAGTCCAGCAAAACAGCATTCAAGGCAAGCAAATCATCACCGCAACCGATATTAGCGCTCAAAAACGCCAAGAGCGGCTCGCTTCTATGGGGAAAATCTCAGCGCATTTAGCCCATGAGATCAGAAACCCCGTAGGCTCTATCTCCCTTTTAGCTTCGGTGTTATTAAAGCATGCGAACGAAAAGACTAAGCCCATTGTTGTAGAATTGCAAAAAGCTTTATGGCGCGTAGAAAGGATCATTAAAGCCACCTTGCTTTTTTCTAAAGGCATTCAAGCCAACCGCACCAAGCAAAGTTTGAAAACGCTAGAAAGCGATCTCAAAGAAGCCCTAAATTGCTACACTTACTCTAAAGACATTGATTTTCTTTTTAATTTTAGCAATGAAGAAGGGTTTTTTGACTTTGATTTAATGGGGATTGTGTTGCAAAACTTCTTGTATAACGCTATTGATGCGATTGAAGCCTTAGAAGAGAGCGAACAGGGGCAGGTGAAGATTGAAGCGTTCATTCAAAATGAATTTATCGTCTTCACCATTATTGATAATGGTAAGGAAGTGGAAAACAAAAGCGCTTTATTTGAGCCTTTTGAAACCACTAAATTGAAGGGTAACGGCCTAGGGTTAGCCCTGTCTTTACAAGTCGTTAAGGCCCATGAAGGGAGCATTGCGCTATTAGAAAATCAAGAAAAAACCTTTGAAATTAGGATTCTTAACGCTTCTTAATTTGGATAATTATCCACCCTTAAAAAATGAGTTTTACGATAAAACAAAATTTTAAAAAGATTAAAGAATATTAAATTGAATAGAGTTTATCAATATTTGACAAAAATAAGATCAAAACAATTTTTCATTAACTCTTTTGGTGTAGGATAGCGATCAAGGTTTTTATGAAAGTAAAAGCCTAAAACAATTTTAAAAAAAAGGACTTTTGATGAAAACATTTGAAATTTTAAAACATTTGCAAGCGGATGCGATCGTGTTATTTATGAAAGTGCATAACTTCCATTGGAATGTGAAAGGCACCGATTTTTTCAATGTGCATAAAGCCACTGAAGAAATTTATGAAGAATTTGCAGACATGTTTGATGATCTCGCTGAAAGGATCGCTCAATTAGGGCATCACCCCTTAGTCACTTTATCCGAAGCGCTCAAACTCACTCGCGTTAAAGAAGAAACTAAAACAAGCTTCCACTCTAAAGACATCTTTAAAGAAATTCTAGGCGATTACAAACACCTAGAAAAAGAATTTAAAGAGCTTTCTAACACCGCTGAAAAAGAAGGCGATAAAGTAACCGTAACTTATGCAGACGATCAATTAGCCAAGTTGCAAAAATCCATTTGGATGCTAGAAGCCCATTTGGCTTAAGCTATCAAAAAGAAGCCCAGCATGAGAGATTACAGCGAGCTTGAAATTTTTGAGGGAAACCCCTTAGACAAGTGGAATGACATTATTTTTCATGCGAGCAGAAAGCTTTCTAAAAAAGAGCTAGAAAGGCTTTTAGAGCTTTTGGCTCTTTTGGAAACTTTTATAGAAAAAGAAGACTTGGAAGAAAAGTTTGAATCTTTCGCTAAAGCTTTAAGAATGGATGAAGAGTTGCAGCAAAAAATAGAGAGTAGAAAAACAGACATTGTGATCCAATCCATGGCGAATATTCTTAGCGGGAATGAATGAGCTTATCCGCTATGGCTTGATATTTCTCTTTTTTTTAGAAGCGTTTGGGCTTGATTATGGGATAGATAAAACGCTAGAATTAAAAAAAGATGAAGTCTTTAAAGCGATCATCAAAGACACTTCAAATGAACAAACCAAAGAAATCACGCTCTATTGGACGCTATATGCAAATAAAGGTTTAGTCATCAACATGCGTTTTAACCATTTCCCTTACCAGTTTATTTTATACACCGATCATGCGAGAAACACCTATAACCTTAAAGTTTTTGAAGAAAAATTTTCTTCTAACAGCACTCTGTCGCTTGTGTTTAAAGATTTTAAAGAAGATAAAGCCACTTTAAGATTTTTAGCCCTTATGCCCCTTGTTTTTTCCCCTAAAGAGCCTTGAGGAATTTGCATGCAAGAAAAACAACTTCAAGCCATTCAAAACAAAATCGCTTCTTGGATCAAAGAAATAGAAAGCGGCTTTATAGATGCATTGTTTTCTAAGATTGGCCCTTCAAAAATGCTGCGCTCCAAACTCATGCTCGCTTTATTAGATGAAAAAACAGACGCTATTTTATTGGATAAAGCCTTCAATTTGTGCGCGATTGTAGAAATGATACAGACCGCTTCTTTATTGCATGATGATGTGATTGACAAAGCGACCATGCGCCGAAAACTCCCTAGCATTAACGCTCTTTTTGGTAATTTTAACGCCGTGATGCTTGGGGATGTGTTTTATTCTAAAGCCTTTTTTGAACTCTCTAAAATGGGTGAATCCATCGCTCAAATCCTCTCTAATGCGGTTTTAAGGCTCTCTAGAGGCGAGATTGAAGACGTGTTTGTGGGGGAAAGTTTTAATAGCGACAAACAAAAATACTGGCGTATTTTAGAAGACAAGACCGCCCATTTCATAGAAGCGAGCTTAAAAAGCATGGCGATTCTTTTAAATAAAGACGCCAAAATATATGCGGATTTTGGGTTGCATTTTGGCATGGCGTTTCAAATCATTGATGATTTGTTAGACATCACTCAAGACGCCAAAACTTTAGGTAAGCCCAATTTTAGCGATTTTAAAGAAGGCAAGACCACTTTACCCTACTTGCTTTTATATGAAAAATTGAATCAGCGCGATCAAGGGCTTTTAATTTCCTATTTCAAACAAGATAGTCATGAAATCACAGAATGGACTAAGGAAAAATTCAAGCAACATGGTATCATAGAAGAAACCCTTAAAATCGCTCAAGTTTATTCTAAAAAGGCCCTTGAAGCCATTAAAGGGGAAAACAATTTGATTTTAGAAAAACTAGCGCAAGATGTCATTTATAGGACTTTTTAATGGAGTTAGAAACTCATTTGTCAAAATATTTCACCCTAGCCTTTACGCATAAAAGCATGAGCTTAGAAATGCGCGAAAAACTCGCTATCAATTCGCCCATAACGCTTAAAGAATTTTTACAAACGATTAAAACCCACTGCCCTAATATCAAAGAGTGCATGGTGTTATCCACATGCAATCGCTTTGAAATCTATGCGAGCCTAAAGCACGGCGCTAATACTCATGAGCAAAAAAGTGCGTTATTAAAGATTTTGGCTCAAAATAAAAAAATGAGCGTGTCTGATTTAGAAAAATGCGTTTTAATCAATACTGATGAAAGTGCGGTCCATCATGTCTTTAGCGTGTGCAGCAGTTTGGATAGCTTGGTGGTTGGGGAAACTCAAATCACAGGGCAGATGAAAAACGCCTATAAATTCGCTTTTGAAGAGAAATTTTGCTCCAAAGATTTAACCCGATTGCTCCATTTTGCTTTCAAGTGCGCCGCTAAAGTGCGCAATCTAACCGGCATTTCCAAACAAGGGGTCTCCATCTCTTCAGTGGCGGTCAAAGAAGCGCTTAGTATTTTTGAAAAAGAAAGGATTAAGGATAAAAAAGCCCTTGTGATAGGGCTTGGCGAGATGGCTCAATTGGTCATCAAACACCTTTTAAACAAGCAATTTGAAGTGCTTATTTTAGGGCGTAATGCGGCTAAATTTGAAAATTTTGTCAAGGAATTAGAAGAGCCTAAAAAAGTGAGCTTCCAAAATGTAGAAAATTTAAGCGCTCATATCAATGAATACGAACTGCTTTTTTGCGCCACTTCTTCGCCGCATTTTATCGTGCGAAATTCCATGTTAAAAGAAACGATTTTCAGGCGTTTTTGGTTTGATTTAGCCGTGCCACGGAATATTGAAAAGCCGGTATTCAATAATATTTTCTTATACAGCGTGGATGATTTAGAGCCTATGGTGAGAGAAAATGTGGGAAACAGGCAAGAGAGCCGGACGAAAGCTTATGAGATTGTAGGGCTTGCCACAATGGAGTTTTACCAATGGATCCAAAGTTTAGAAGTAGAGCCTTTGATTAAGGATTTAAGGGAATTGGCTAGGATTTCAGCCCAAAAGGAATTGCAAAAGGCGCTCAAAAAACGCTATGTGCCTAAAGAATACGAAAGCAATATTGAAAAGATCTTGCACAACGCTTTCAACACTTTTTTACACCACCCTACCATCGCTTTAAAAAAGAACTCCCAAAAAGAAGAATCCGATGTGCTTGTGGGCGCGATTAAAAACTTGTTTAATTTAGACAAATCTAGTGCTAATCATGCCCAGAATTTGAATCTCTATAAATGCGAATATTACGAGGAATAATGCATGCTATTTTCAAAACTCTTTGCCCCCACCCTCAAAGAACCCCCTAAAGATGCCGTGTTAAAAAGCCATAAACACCTAGCTCAAGCAGGATACATTTATCAAGTAGGCAGCGGGATTTATAATTTTTTGCCTTTAGCTAAAAAAGTGCTTGATAAAATAGAAAACATCACGCACAAACGCATGCAAGAGCATGGGGCGCAAAATATTTTAATGAGTTTTGTGGTTTTGGCGAGTTTGTGGGAAAAATCAGGCCGTTTGGATAAATACGGCAAGGAATTACTGGTTTTTAAAGACCGAAAAGACAATGATTTTGTTTTAAGCCCCACTTTAGAAGAAAATATCACCGAAATTGCCGCTAATTTCATCAAAAGCTACAAGCAATTGCCCGTGCATCTCTATCAAATCCACACGAAATTCCGTGATGAAATCCGCCCACGATTCGGGTTAGTGAGAGCGAGAGAATTTATCATGAAAGATGGTTATAGCTTTCATGAAGACGCTGAAAGCTTGGATAAGGAATTTTTAAACACGCAAAGCGCTTATAAAGAGATTTTAAGCGATTTGGGTTTGGATTTTCGCATCGTGGAAGCGGATAGCGGGGCGATTGGGGGGAGCAAAAGCAGGGAATTTGTCGTTTTAACTGAATGCGGGGAAGACACGATCGTGGTGTGTCAAAATTGCGATTACGCCGCCAACATTGAAATCGCTAAACGCTCTAAAAGGCCTGAGCCTTTAAATGTCCCCAAAGCGCAATTAGCGAAATTCCCTACCCCTAATACCACCAGCGCTCAAAGCGTGGCGGAATTTTTTAAAACAGAGCCTTATTTTGTTTTAAAAGCGCTTGTTAGAAAAGTGATCCACAAAGATAGAGAAACCCTAGCGTGCTTTTTTGTTAGAGGCGATGATAATTTAGAGGAGACTAAAGCCCTAAACGCTTTGAACATTATAGGAGCGAACGCTTTAGAATTGAGAGAGGCCAATGAAGAAGATTTAAACCACGCAGGGCTAATAGCGGGCTTTATAGGGCCTTATGGCTTGAAAAAGCATGTTTCTTACATTATTTTTGATGAAGATTTAAAAGAGGGCGATTGCTTGATCGTTGGGGCTAATGAAAAGGATTTTCATGCGGTGGGCGTGGATTTAAAAGGGTTTGAAAACCTTGTTTATGCGGATATTGTCCAGGTTAAAGAGAGCGATTGTTGCCCTAATTGTCAGGGATCGTTGAAATACCATAAGAGTTTGGAAGTGGGGCATATTTTCAAACTCGGACAAGGCTATGCTAAAAGCTTGAAGGCGAGTTTCTTGGATAAGAATGGCAAGGAGCAATTTTTTGAAATGGGGTGCTATGGGATAGGCATTAGCCGATTGCTCAGCGCGATTTTAGAGCAAAAAAGCGATGATCTAGGCTGTGTATGGACGAAAAATACCGCTCCTTTTGATGTGGTGATCGTGGTTTCTAATTGGAAAGATGAAGCGCAAAAAAAACTCGCTTTTGAAGTGTATGAAAGGCTGCTCCAAAAGGGCGTTGATGTGCTGTTGGACGATAGAGATGCGCGTTTTGGGGCGAAGATGAGGGATTTTGAATTGATTGGGGAACGATTGGTGCTCATTATTGGGAAGCAAACTTTAGAAAATAAAGAATTTGAATGCATCAAACGCGCTAATTTGGAAAAACAAACGCTTAAAGACACCGAATTAGAAGAAAAAATTTTAGAAATGTTAGAAAGCGAATAAGGGGGAGTGAGTGAGAAATTTGGTGATTGGCTCTAGGGGGAGCGAATTGGCCTTATGGCAAGCGAATCACATTAAGGAACGCCTGAAAAAAGAATGCTCTATGGAAAGCGAGATTCAAATCGTTAAGACTAAGGGCGATAAAATCTTAGACACCCCTTTAAATAAGATTGGCGGTAAGGGGCTATTCACTAAAGAACTAGAAGAATTGCTTTTAAAAGGCGCAATTGATTTGGCGGTGCATTCTTTAAAAGATGTGCCGGTCGTGTTTGAAAAGGGGTTAGACTTGGCATGCATCACCAAAAGGGCTGATGTGAGGGACACTTTTTTAAGCGTGAAATTCCCTGATTTGATGAGCTTGCCCAAAGGGGCAAAGGTTGGCACGACTTCTTTAAGACGCTCCATGCAACTCAAACTAAAACGCCAGGATTTGGACACAGAAAGCTTGAGAGGGAATGTCCAAACCCGTTTGAAAAAGCTTGAATGCGGAGAATTTGACGCTATCATTTTGGCTGAAGCCGGGTTGTGCCGCTTAAACATTCAAGGGGCGAAATACCGCAAGGCTTTTAGCGTAGAAGAAATGATTCCTAGCATGGGTCAGGGGGCTTTAGGGGTAGAAATGCTCAAAAACCACAAGCATTTTATTACGCTTCAAAAACTCAACGATGAAGAAAGCGCGTTTTGCTGCCATTTAGAAAGGGAGTTTATTAAGGGGCTTAATGGAGGGTGTCAGATCCCTATAGGCGTGCATGCGAGTTTAATGGGCGATAGGGTTAAAATCCGGGCGGTTTTGGGCTTGCCTAACGGGAAAGAAGTCATCACTAAAGAAAAGCGAGGGGATAAAACTAAGGCGTTTATTATGGTCCAAGAGCTTTTAGAAGAATTTTTACAAAGCGGGGCGAAAGAGATTTTAGAAAAGGCGCAGTTGTTTTAATGCGTCTATTGATTGCGTTAGGTTTGAGTTTGTTAAGCTTGAACGCTAAAGAAGCGGATTTCATCTCTGATTTGGAATACGGGCTGGCCCTTTATAAAAACCCTAGGGGTGTTGCGTGCGCGAAATGCCATGGCATTAAAGGCGAAAAACAAGAAATCACCTTTTATTATGAAAAAGGCGAAAAAAAAATCCTCTACGCCCCTAAAATCAACCATTTAGATTTTAAAACCTTTAAAGACGTCCTGAGTTTAGGCAAAGGCATGATGCCTAAATACAATCTCAATTTAGAAGAAATCCAAGCGATTTACCTTTATATCACCTCTTTAGAGCATAAAGAAGAGCGTAAGGATCCTCCTAAGCCTTAATCAAAGCGCTTGATTTATGTTAAAATGGAGCGTTGCATTTTTTGTTTTGATTAAAGAAAAGGGTTCTAAAAATCAGAATTTAAAAGAAGGTAAGAATGAGTGTCAAAATTTTAAAAATATTAGTTTGTGGGTTATTTTTTTGGAGCTTGAACGCCCATTTATGGGGGAAACAAGACAATAGTTTTTTGGGGGTTGCTGAAAGAACCTATAAAAGCGGGAACTATTCTAAAGCTACATCTTATTTTAAAAAAGCATGCAACGATGGGGTGAGTGAAGGTTGCACGCAATTAGGAATCATTTATGAAAACGGGCAAGGCACTAGAATAGATTATAAAAAAGCCCTAGAATATTATAAAACCGCATGCCAAGCTGATGATAGGGAAGGGTGTTTTGGTTTAGGGGGGCTTTATGATGAGGGGTTAGGCACGACTCAAAATTATCAAGAAGCCATTGACGCTTATGCTAAGGCGTGCGTTTTAAAACACCCTGAGAGTTGCTACAATTTAGGCATTATTTATGATAGAAAAATCAAAGGCAATGCCGATCAAGCGGTTACCTACTACCAAAAAAGCTGTAATTTTGATATGGCTAAGGGGTGTTATGTTTTGGGCGTGGCTTATGAAAAAGGCTTTTTAGAAGTCAAACAAAGCAACCATAAAGCCGTCATCTATTATTTGAAAGCATGCCGATTAGATGATGGGCAGGCTTGCCGCGCGTTAGGGAGTTTGTTTGAAAATGGCGATGCAGGGCTTGATGAAGATTTTGAAGTGGCGTTTGATTATTTGCAAAAAGCTTGTGCTTTAAACAATTCTGGTGGTTGCGCGAGTTTAGGCTCTATGTATATGTTAGGCAGGTATGTCAAAAAAGACCCCCAAAAGGCTTTTGATTATTTCAAACAAGCATGCGATATGGGGAGCGCGGTGAGTTGCTCTAGGATGGGCTTTATGTATTCGCAAGGGGACACTGTTCCAAAAGACTTGAGGAAAGCCCTTGATAATTATGAAAGGGGTTGCGATATGGGCGATGAAGTGGGTTGCTTCGCTCTAGCGGGCATGTATTACAACATGAAAGATAAAGAAAACGCCATAATGATTTATGACAAGGGCTGCAAGCTAGGCATGAAACAGGCATGCGAAAACCTTACTAAACTCAGGGGGTATTGAAAATTTTAATCAATCCCCCCTAAATCATCATCTGTTATTTAACTCAAAACTTTTCAAAGATTTGGCTCTGTTTTAAGAGCTAAAGCAGAAACCCACCCCTATTAATTTTTTAATTTTTAGTGTTTTTAGGGTTTTGTCTATTTTCAAAAAGAAAACTTTTTGAATGTTTTTTGCGGTTGTTTGGTTGTGTTTGTTAGCGTGTTTTTATGGCATAAATTTTTGTTAGGTTAGCTTGAAGTGGGTTTTAGGTTTAAAAGTCCTATAAAAATGTTTTAGCGTGTTTTTGTGCTATGGGATAGATATGCGTTTGGTTGTGTTTTTCAATGGTTTTAATTTATGGCTTTTGCGTGGTTGTTATTATAAGCACGCTATAAATACGAATCGCACGATAACAGAGCGGTATGCACACGCTATAAAAAGACTTGATAAAAATAACGAAAAATAGTTGAATTTCAAGCGTTCTTTTAAAAATTGTTGTTAGATGAGACAGGTAAAAACGCTTTCAGTTTAAAGATAGAGTTTTAGGGGTTTTTTGTGTTGGTTTAGTTATTCTTTAATTTTTTAAAAAATGGGGTTTTTAAAACTCATAAGGGGGTATTTTGAAATCATTCCCCTACAACCCCCTTTTTTAAAATCCCCCTAACCCCCTAAGAACGCATTATGAGAAAATCACTCGCTTTTCGCAAGCTTTTTTATTTTGATGGCAAAAGCACTCAAAGGCATTTTTTAGATTTCATAACCAATATCCAAAACAAAGCTAATATTTTAAACCCTACAAAGACCAATAGATCGCTCCAAAGAACACCACACTCCCTATCAAAACGCTTATAAACATGCGTTTAGTGTCCTTAAAGGCCACCATTAAAAACGCGCTCAAGTAAAACAGCAATAAAAACACGCAAAAAATCCCCAAAAGCGCCTTAAACACAACGCCCACTTTAGCCTTATGCAGCATGATGAGCGCGCCTAAAAAGCCCCTTTCAATGGTTTTGATTTTCGTTTGAGCGCCTTTGGTTTCAAGGTTGATTTCATACAAAGGCGTGCCAATGACTAACGCTCCCCTATACTCTCTAGGCTCTATCTTTTTAGGCATAGCGATATGGTTTTCTTTTATAAAGCCTTTTAAAAAGTCCAATCGTTCTTCTTTTTTTAAGGATTTTTCTAAAACCCACTCTTTGATAGTAGCGCCAGTGTCTTGGCGCACCCCAAAGAGCAATGAAAGCCCGCTAACCGCAAAAAGAAGCGCCAAAGGGAAGAAAAAAGTGGTCGCATAGATGTGAAAATAACGCATCATTGCAGTCATTACTGCAACCTATGGCTCACGAATTTAGAAAAATTATCCAAGACTAGCCCCCCTTTTCTAAACCCTAGCGCGCAAGATTCATAAGCAAAAAACACATTAGGCTGATAATACAACCCGTTATGCGAATTGAGCTCGTAAAATTCTTGATAAATGGGTTTGTGGTTAGAATAAACGCCGTCCGTTTTTAAAAGCGATTGCATGGAAGCTTCAAAGATTTCACTATTCGCCCCTTCCCTACCAAAAGCCACTTTTTTGATTTGCTTTTTATTAGCTAAAGGTTCATAGCTCGTTTCTAACAATAAAGGGTGGTTGGGGTATCTGTCCCATAAAAGTTTTAAAAAACGCTTGGATTGGAAAAGGATCGTATAAGCCGGGTTTAAAAAAATCGTGTTTTTGTTTTCCATCATGCCTTGCATCAAAAGGGCTAATTCTGGCTCATCAATAGCGATATTTTCCCATGGGATTAGTTTGAATAAAAACTCATAATTCAAGCCGTTTTTAAACACGCCCTCTTCTATATTAAATTCCACCTCATCAATGTAAGAAAAATCCGTTTCAAACCCCACGCTCTGAGCAGCGTCTTGCAAAAAACGCATGGTGCGCTCTTCTTCAATATTCCCCCTAACGCTTGAAAAAAGGATTTTCCACCCCTCATACAACTCTTCAAAACGGCTCGTGTCTTCGCCCAAAGTTACCATGCGTTTGAAATTCTCGCCAAGCGCTTCATAAAGGTTATTGAATTGCTTGTTTTCATCATAGCCATTGGCTTTGAGTAACGCCCATTGAATCACCGCGGTTTCATAAAGCATGGTAGGGGTATCAGCGTTAAATTCCAGTAATTTAATGGGTTTGCCATCAAGCCCCCCGGCTAAATCAAAACGCCCGTAAATATGCCAATGCACTTCCTCTTCAAAACTCTGTTTGATCATAGGGATGAGTGCGTTAGGAATATCCAATTCAAAAAAGCGATCGTTTTGAATGGCCTCTTCAGCCGTTTCTACAAACATGTCATAAAGCTCATTACAAGCGTCATAATAAGCGTCCGCTTCTTTTTGAGAAACAACCACCATTTCATCAGCGATATAAGATGACATGTCATCGTTAGTGTGCCAATCTAAGCCGATTTCTTCTAAGGTCTTATTGTCTAAAGGTTTTAAAGGAATCACTTGCATTTTTTAGCCTTGAATCAATTAAATTATGAGTTAAAGCCCCTTGTCCCAGAGCTTACCGCCGGCGAGCTAGTAGGCCTACTAGAGCCAAAAAACCCGCTCTGTCCCTTACTCGCTGTGCCCATGCTTGAAGCACTAGGCGCGCTTTTAGAAAAGGAATTTTGAGAGCGTTGGTAAGCTTGTGGGGATTTGTAGGTCCGTTGGGCGTTTTGCTGGTAATTAGGGTTATTGAAAAGCTTATTGCCAATATAACTCCCTAAAATCGCCCCCGCCGCGCTCCCTAAAATCGCACTCCCCAATCCAAAGCCTGAGCTTTCATTGCTCCCTCCCCCATTATTAGGCTGGACAAGCTTGCTCGTGCCGTTATCAATTTTGGCCTCTTCTTCTTTGATGAGCTTTTGAATCTCTTCATTGCTTAGCACCCGTTCATTGCCTTGCAAATCGCGCACTATAATGTGGGTTCTTGAGCTGGGGTATTCTTCAACAACCTTGTAAGATTTATCCTTTTGCTCTTCTAAAATCACGAACGCGCCTTTTTGAACGCTTTGGCTCAAAGAGCTTTGCTCTTTTTGTTTGTCATCAGCATTGCTCTTACACCCCACAATGCTCACCATCACCAACGCGCTCAAACCACCCACGATCGCATAATCAGAAATCTTTCTGTAGGGTTTTTTCATGAGAGTAGCCTTATATCATGCCTTATAATGGTATAAGAAAGGCACGCCCTTAATCACGCCAGATTCAAAAATCTTTTTAGTGGTATTTTCCACTTTAGTGCGTAAATCTTCAGGCTCTTTTTGGGCGTTAATATCGTATTGGGTGGAATAAATCTTTTCAAGAATAGAGATTTTATCTTCCACGCTCGCTCCCCTAGCCCTAGCTTTCGCCATTTCTTCTTGGATCAAAGCCGCTTTTTTAGCCGAATTGACCCCAAGCCACCCCACTACAACCATCCTCACGGTGTTTTCTTTCAAGTGATCCCTGAGTTTAGTGAGCTCTTTTTGGCAATGCGGACACATGGGATCGGAGACAATATAAAGGATTTTATCCTTATTTTCAGCGTTAGTAGAGGGCAACTCTATCGCATAATCAGCCGGTATTTCATTAAAAATAGCGTTCAATTTCGCGCTATTTTGTTGGGTGGCGTTAAGGGCTTGGATTTTTTGATTGGTTTCTGCAACTAATTTCACATCATCGCTTTTATTGCTAAAGAATATGTTGCTAAGCCCTATGACTAAATTACCATCCTTACTCACTACAAGCGGGATATTGTATTTAGTGTCCGGATCTTCAATGACGACCATTTTTAAATCCTGGCTGGATTTTAAAGGTTTGATTTCTAAAATACGCACCTTTTTATTGGTCTGTTTTTCAATCACGCTCACCAAATTATCCTGCATCCGTTTGTCATTAGCTGAAACTGAATGTTTAGGGGCTGCCCCTAAGCCTACAAGAAGTAACGTGCTCAACACACTCGCTCTTAATATCATTAAAACTCCTAAAGTTCAATAGCCTAAAACCCCTACAATAAAAGGAATAAGCTTTTAATGGGTATAATACCATAAAATCCCCTATTTTCATAAGGCTTAAAAAGGTTTAAAGATGATTATCATTCCTGCTAGATTAAAATCCAGTCGTTTTGAAAATAAAGTGCTAGAAGATATTTTTGGCTTGCCTATGGTGATCCGTTGCGCTAAAAACGCGAATCTAGTAGATGAATGCGTAGTCGCTTGCGATGATGAAAGCATCATGAAAGCGTGCCAAAAATTCCGCATTAAAGCGGTGCTAACTTCTAAACGCCACAATAGCGGCACAGAACGCTGTTTGGAAGCGGCGCGAATTTTAGGGTTAAAAAACGATGAAAGGGTTTTAAACTTGCAAGGCGATGAGCCTTTTTTAGAAAAAGAAGTCATTTTAGCCTTATTAGAAGCCACCCAAAACGCCCCTTTCATGGCGACTTGCGCCAAAGTCATTGATGAAGAACAAGCCAAAAGCCCCAATTTAGTCAAGGTGGTTTTAGATCATCAAAATAACGCCTTGTATTTTTCGCGCTCCCTTATCCCCTTTTTACGAGATTTTGATGCGAAACGCCAAACCCCCCTTTTAGGGCATATCGGTATTTATGGCTTCCATAATAAAGAAATCTTAGAAGAATTGTGTGCTTTCAAACCATGCGTTTTAGAGGATACAGAAAAATTAGAGCAATTAAGGGCTTTGTATTATCAAAAAAAGATTCTAGTAAAAATCGTTCAAAGTAAAAGCGTGGGCATTGATACCAAAGAAGATTTGCAAAACGCTTTGAAAATTTTTAGCCCCGATCCCCTTAAGCGGTGAAATTTAAAAACACTTAAAACATTTTTCACTATCAAAAACCCTTTTTTTAAATCCAAAAAAAAGCAAAATTTCTTAATTTTTGCTCAATTTTATTAAAAATTCAATAAATTTATAGCACAATTTAAACGCGTTGTAAATAAAGTTTCAATTTGATACGATTTTACAAATAAAACATTACTTTAAGGAACATTTTATGAAAAAAACGATTTTACTTTCTCTCATGGCGTCATCGCTCTTTGCTGAAAATGACGGCGTTTTTATGAGCGTGGGCTATCAAATCGGCGAAGCGGTTCAACAAGTGAAAAACACCGGCGAAATCCAAAAAGTCTCCAACGCTTACGAGAATTTGAACAATCTTTTAACCCGCTATAACGAACTCAAACAAACTGCCTCTAACACCAATTCAAGTACCGCTCAAGCGATTGACAATCTAAAAGAGAGCGCTAGCAGATTGAAAACGACCCCTAATACCGCCAATCAAGCCGTATCCTCAGCGCTCAGCTCTGCGGTGGGCATGTGGCAAGTGGTAGCCTCTAATTTAGCCAATAACTCGCTACCCACTAGTGAATACGACAAAATCAATACGATTTCTCAATTGCTCCAAAATACCCTAGAAAATAAAAACAATGATCTCACGATTGGAAATGACTATGACCAACTTTTAACTCAAGCTGGCACCATTATTAGCACCCTTCAAAGCCAATGCCCAGGAATAGACGGAGGCAATGGCAAACCATGGGGCATTAATGCAAGCGGGAACGCATGCGCTATTTTTGGCAACACCTTTAACGCCATTAATAGCATGATTGATAGCGCTAAAAAAGCCGCCGCAGATGCCCGAAGAACTAGCCCAGAAAGTCCAGACCAACAAAGCGCGTTTAACAACGCTGATTTCAATAAAAACCTCAATCAAGTCTCAAGCGTTATCAATGACACTATCTCTTATCTCAAAGGGGACAATTTGGAAACCATCTACAACGCCATTCAAAAAACGCCTAATTCTAAAGGGTTTCACAGTTTGGTGAGCCGGTCTAGCTATAGTTATTCCCTCAACGAAACCCAATATTCTCAATTCCAAACCACTACCAAAGAGTTTGGTCATAACCCCTTTAGAAGCGTGGGATTGATCAACTCTCAAAGCAATAACGGGGCGATGAATGGCGTGGGCGTGCAGCTAGGCTATAAGCAATTCTTTGGGAAAAATAAATTTTTTGGGATCCGTTATTATGCCTTTTTTGATTACAACCATGCTTATATCAAATCCAACTTTTTTAACTCCGTTTCCAATGTTTTCACTTATGGCGCAGGCAGCGATCTTTTATTGAATTTCATCAATGGCGGATCCGATAAAAACCGCAAAGTCTCTTTTGGTATTTTTGGGGGCATCGCTCTAGCCGGCACGACATGGCTTAATAACCAATCTGCGAATTTAAAAATCACCAATAGCGCCTACAGCGCCAAAATCAACAACACCAATTTCCAATTCTTATTCAATACCGGTTTAAGGCTTCAAGGGATTCACCATGGCATTGAATTAGGCGTGAAAATCCCCACGATCAACACGAATTACTATTCTTTCATGGGCGCTAAATTAGCATACCGAAGACTTTATAGCGTGTATTTCAATTATGTTTTGGCTTATTGATATTGAATCGGTTCTCATTACTAATGAGGACAAAGCCAATCTTTTGGCTCTCAATGAATAACGGCATCATTTTACTTGACTTTTTACAAAAAACACACTAGAATTTCTTTTTATTTTTTGAGCGAAATTCCAGATTAGCTCAGCGGTAGAGTAGGCGGCTGTTAACCGCTTGGTCGTAGGTTCGAATCCTACATCTGGAGCCATACTTTTAACTCATCTTTTTCTTTTTTATAGCAAAAATTCACGCAATCCCTTTAGATTTGATCCATAACGCATTGACTAAAACCCCCACCACAACCCCTATCGCTAAATTATGCGTGTATAAAACCACCGCCACGACTAAGAGCATGTTCAGCGTGTCATAGAGCTTGATTGTTTTAATGTTCATAATGGATTGGAAATTAAAAGTGGTGAAAGAAATCATCACCATCACCGCCACAACCGCCACAATGGGGATCTTAACCACATATTCATTAAACACTAATATTAGCACCATTAAAGAAAAGCCGGCAAAAAAAGTAGAAAGCCTTGTTTTAGCCCCAGATTTTGCGTTGATGATAGACTGCCCCACTAAAGCGCACCCTGTCATTCCCCCCAAAAGCCCTGAGATGATATTCCCCAAGCCTTGCGCTTTAGTTTCTTTATTTTTATCGCTCACGCCGTCTTTTAAAATAACATCTAAAGTTTTAGCGGTCAATAAGCTTTCTATCGTTCCCACTAGCGCTAAAGAAAGAGCGTAAGGCAACAATCCTAACACCATTTTAAAATCCAAATTTTTGGGGATAATGATGAAATGAAAGCCTGAAACCCCTTGCTCAATGCTCCCCAAATTCGGCGCATGCATATCAAAAATTAAAGCGATCGCGCTCACTGCAAGGATACAAATCAGATTAGAGGGGATTTTTTTAGTGATTAAAGGGAAGAGGTAAATGATGAGTATCCCAATAGCGAGCAAAATAAACACCCCCAAATTTTGGTTTTGAAGGAATTTGAATTGCTCCATTAAAAGCAAAATGCCTAGCGCGTTCACAAAGCCATACATCACTGATTGAGGGATAAACCTCAAAAGATTCCCTATTTTCAAATAGCCTAAAAGAATTTGCAATATTCCTGCCATAAGAGTCGCCACGCCCGCGTATTCAAGCCCATAGTTTTTAACCACACCCACTAAAATGAGCGCTACTGAGCCGGCTGCTGCACTAATCATCGCCTTTCTAGCCCCAAAAAGAGACAACACAAAAGCCATATAAAAGGTCGTATAAAACGCCACGCCCACATCTAAACCCACCATGATCGCAAAGCCGGCCGTCTCTGGGATCACAGAAAGCCCCACCACAAAACCAGACAACAAATCCTTTTGAATGTTACTCAACCATTCTTTTTGTATCTTTTCAAACATGCCCTTCTTCCTCATTAGAATGGCTTGATTGTAACCAAAGATTTAAAAACCAATTTCAAACCAGATAAAATTTTTCTTAAATAGCGTTAAGCTTTCTTAAATATTTTATTGTAAAAAATACTTAAAATCGTTTTTTTTTTTTTTCAAAATATAAATTTTAAGTTAAAAATAAGCATTTTATGGTAAAATGGCGAAATTTCATACGACATGATTATCATTGGGAATGTGAAACCAAGAAAAATCTATTAAAAGGAGAAAACATGAAAATCAAAAAATCTCTCTTGCTCTCTCTTTCTCTCATGCTCTCATTATCAAGGGCTGAAGATGACGGATTTTACATGAGCGTGGGCTATCAGATCG
>NZ_JACTGH010000007.1:0-97521 GCF_014498195.1 Helicobacter pylori
TCTCTTTCATTAACCCTATTATTCCCCCTTTCAAACCCGCACCGCATTTTCAAACCATTTGATTCCATAAGCCCCATTTTTAAATCAGTGGGGTTTACAGAGTTAAATTTAAAGGAGAGATGATGGCAAAAGTAGAAGTGGAGTTAAAAAAACTCTATCAAATTTTAGTGGATGCTGAATATTTTTATCAGGTTCCCGATTACCAACGCCCTTATGTGTGGGATAAAGATCATTTAGGGGCTTTGATTGATGATTTAGTGGGCAGCTATACCAACAACAGAGAAGATGAGTATTTTTGCGGCTCTATTGTGATTGCTGAAAATCCAAAAGATAAAAGATGGGATGTTGTGGATGGCCAACAGAGGCTAACAAGTTTTATTATCTTAGCTTGCACGATTTTAAAGCTTTATAAACACAGGTTAGGGCAAAAATCTAAAGATTTTATTGAAGGGAGTATTTATGATAAATACGATAAAGAAAAAGAGCGTCTGAAGTTCTTAACCGCTCAAAATTACAATAGTATTTTTGAAAACACGGTGTTAAACAATTTAGAGTTTGAAGATAACATTAAAAAGAGCGAATTGAATAAGAAATTTGAAGAAAACACTTATTTGCGTAACGCTTATTATTTCAAGGAGCTATTGAATGAGAGCATGGAAAATGGTTCCATAAGCGATATGGATGATTTTGTCAAGTGGTTTTATGAACACATTGCTTTGACTAGGATCATTTGTTTTGAGCAAGACAGCGCGATGCAAATCTTTCAAGTGTTAAACGACAGAGGCCAACCCTTAAGCCCTATTGATATTTTAAAATCCAGTTTGATGCAAGAAATCAAACAAGATAGTGAAAAGCGTAAGGATTTTATAACCACTTGGGACAAATTGGTTGAAGCTTGCAAGAGCGTTGAAGGCATAGATATTGATTTGGAAGACTTTTTTAACATGTATTTAGAATACGCTGATCCTAGCGCTTCTAAAAAGAGAGCCGATAAGGGATTAAAAAAGGTATTCAAAGACAGCAAAAAAGACGCTTGCGAGTTCATCTATGAGATTAGCGAGTTCATGAAAGCCTATACCGCATTGCTAAAAAAACAAGACCGATATGTCTATTTATTGAGGTATCTCCCCTCTAGGTATTGGGCCAGCATTTTAACGACCGCCCTTTATGTCAAATACCCTGATTTTGACGCTTTGAAAAAGCTTTTGGTGTCTTATTATTACCAAACTTGGATTGCAGGAGGCACGATCACGCGCATCAAGCAAACGAGCATCAACATTATCAAAAATGTTAAAAGCAATAAGAGCGTTGAAACCATCCAAGAGCTTATACTGAATAATATAGAATCTTATAACACCTTTGACCAATACCACTATAATTTATGGGAGAGCTCTTCTGTTTATCCTAGCAAATGGTTACGCCCTGTCTTAGCCCTAGCTAACTATTTCATGGCAGATGAAGAGAAACCCCATTTTATCGTTATGGATGCCGAAACCCAAGTGGAGCATATTTTACCCCAAAATCCCAAAAAGGGCAGTCAATGGAACGCGGATTTTAACAAAGAAAAAAGAGAAGAATGGGTAAATCATATCGCGAATTTAACCCTTTTAAAGCGTAAAAAGAACGCAAAAGCCTTAAATGGGGATTTTGATGAAAAAAGAAAAATTTATGGTGGCAAAGACCCAAGCAAAGTGATTAGCTGTTATGACATCACTAAAGAATTGTATAGCAACTATAGGAAGTGGAATGAGAAGTCCCTAAAAGAGCGATACAAATCTTTGTATAACACTATCACGCCTGTTTTACACATAGAAGGGCAAGAAGAGGAATATGAAGATGATTTTGATCTAGAATGATTGAAAAACCATCAAGCATCAAAACAACAAAGGGGATAATCAATGCCTAAAAAAGAGCTATTAAAGATGTCAAAGAAAAGGATTTTTAAAGACTTCTTAAAAGAAGCCAAACAACACCGCCCCATTGTTTTTTATACAGATAATGATTGTGATGGCATGTTAGCTGGCAGCGTTTTAATGTCTATGTGTTACAGATTGGGTATTAAAGATTTCTTTTTCTTTAGCCCTTTAAGGAATGTGCATGGTTATGGTTTCACCGATTTAGCCATAAATGATTTATTGTCTAAACCTTGCATCTTTAACCCTAAAACCAACCAATTAGTCCGCCTAGATTGCATTAAAAACCAATTTCAAAAAAACCCCCTATTGTTTAGTGCTGACTTGGGAGCGGATTTGGCCGCTAACAACAAATTGCAAGAAATCTTATTAGAACATTTTGAACAATGCATCATCACAGACCACCATAAGAGTTTTGAAGTTGATTTGATTGATGGAAATAAAATCGCCTACATTAACCTGAATGATGGAAAAGACGCTAACTATTATAGCGGGGCTTTCACAAGCGCTTTAGTGTTTAATCAAATCTTTCAAATACAAACCACTCCTTTAGAAGAAGAATTGATTGCTATCACGCTTTTAAGCGATCGCATTGATTTGGATAATGAGAATAATTTGGATATGGTTTTGAATTTAGCGCAAGCTAAACATGAGCGCATTCAATGCTTTTTTAAAGATAAAGATCTTTCTTTGGCCCAAGACGATTTAGATGGAATTTCTAACTTATACGGCTTTAATTGCATCAATTATATCAACGCTTTAAGCCGTTTGAGTGGGGCTAGAGAGTTTAAGGGTTGCTATGATAGCTATTTGCATTATCTGGTTTTAAAACATTTCAATCCCATAAACGATCCGTGCTTAAGCGTCTTTAATGTTAAGGAATTCAAAAGGTACAACGACATTAAAAAGAAAATGGTGAAAGAAAGCGAAGAAAACGCTCAAATTTTTTCTTGTAACAAAATATTAGTGGCTATTTTAGATGAAAGCTGTTCTATTAAAGTGGGTGTCAGCGGTTTAGTGGCTAATAACTTTTTAAAAAATACCCTTCCAATCGCTCCCTTTGTATCTATAGAGACAATAAAGACGGGTATAGCGGTAGCGCTAGAGGCGATAGGAATTTTTTAAGCCAGATTAAAACCATTCCTTTAATACAAGCTAGAGGGCATGAAGAAGCTTTTGGGTTGAGCTTTGCAAAAGAGGATTTTAAAAAAGTGATCAAAAGCTTACAAGCCTTATAAAGTCAAATAACGCTAAGGCTGAATTTAAAAAAGAGGACTTGGCATGTTGTTGGATTATGATTTTTTATTGTTATTGAATGATGAGAGTGGGAAGCCAACCAGATACTACTATTTGTTACAAGATTTTGAAAAGGATTTTGTGGCTAGTGAAGTGGCTCAAAATAGAGCGAGGCAATTCGTTAAGGAAATCATTGGGATAGAAGCCCCTAAGACTAAAAACAGCACCATTAAAGTTTCTAACACGAAAGCTTCTGCTATTGGGAGCGAAACGATTGGAAGTTGTGATCTTAAAAAGGCGTGTGAAAAAATCAAAAGCGGACTACCCTTTGGGACTATCTCAGCCTTTAAACCCTTTAAAGACGCTTTTTACAGAGATTTCAATCATAATGAGCAAAAATTACTGATAGGGGCAGCTAAAAGCGGTTGCATTCAATCTAGTGCTGATAAACTGGCTCAGTTAAAAACATGCTTACTCTATTGGCAGGACAAATCTGTTAAAGTGGATTGGGATAAACCCATTTTAATCAAGGACTTCTTTAAAGGCAATAATTACCTTTATAGGAGGTTGTGTTTTTTATTGGGGAAGCATTTTATGGATAGATTTTTTAAGAATAACGCTAAGGCGAGCGTGAAAGACTTTATGTCTAGTAAGGAATTTGTCAATAAATACCGATACACCCCCAAGCAAAATACAGAAAGAGCGAAAAAGCTGCAATCGTATTTAGAGAGTAAGCGCGATTTTATGGGGTTTGTTCAAACGCTTAACTCTTTAAAAAACAGCCCGCAAGATCCTTTTTTACCCGATGAAGAAATAAGCTTTTTGGTGTTCGCAAATGAGCCTACTATCATATTTAATTTAAGGGACTATTTATTGGTGTTAGTGCAAATATTTAACCAACAAGCGATCTGTCATTGTGAAAACGCAAAAAAATACCCTATAGAATTGATCAACGCTTCACCGGGTAAGGACTTTAACAAAACACAAGACAGTTTCTCAGACATCAAATTTTCAACGCCCAATCAATTAGAACAATCTCTCAACGCTCTTAAAAACAAGCTAGCCACATTCTTTTCAAAACACCCTGATAAAAACAATGGTATAGAGTTTAATGAAATCGTTAAGACTCAAATAGAAGCGCTTTATATGCCGCAATCTAGCGATGATTTTGATGATTTTCGCGAGCATCTTGAAGAGAGTATTAAAAGTTTTATCAGAGCGAAAAAAAATCGTTATGGCTTTCCTAAAATATTTGATGTTGCAGACATAGAACAAGAAGAGAGGGAAGTCATTGAATGGCGAGAAAAAGAGAGAGCGTCAAAACAAAGCTATAAACAAAACCTTCAAATCAACAAAATCGCTAACGATTTAAAGCGTGATAAGGTAGTGGATAAAAGAACGATTTTAAGCGTGATAGACGCTGATATAGAGCGTGGTTTTATCCTGCCTAAAGATTTGTTAAAGCAATTAGAAAAAATCAGCGCTTCTCTTTCTAAAGACATCGTAATAGCGATAAAGCAAGTAGAAAAATTAGAGCTTAACTACGCGCTAATAGACAATATCCAACACAACACGCTTGATGACACGCTTAATTTTACCTTTATTATTGGGGATTCTTTGAGCGTTCAGTCGCTTTATGTTACCTTTGATCTTGTGATTGACATGGATAGACCTATGAGCGAGCAGTTTCTCAACCATATTGGGGAATTGGGGAGTTTTGAATCTAGAGAGCGAGCGTTAGAGTGGGTGCGACTAGCAGAATCTAAACTGATCATTGAAACGCCCAGAGAAGTGCTAAAAAATGCGGAATTATCGCAAATTGAAGAAATATTAACCGGCTGTATTTTTAATGGTGCTTACCGCCTTCAAAACGATCTTAAGGGCAATAGACATGGAAATTTTAAATAAAATTCACACCCCAACAAGGAGGAATAACGCCATGCCAAAAAGATAAAGAACATTAAAACGGGTGATTATAGCGGATTTTTAAAACAAATTTTTTATCAAGGAGTATTTTATGGGTTTTCAAAACGAAAATGAGTTAAAAGTAGGCGCGTCAGTCAAAGCCACAATCAATAACAAAGTGGTGGAGGCTAAAGTCATTAATATTGGGTTTAATCGTGTAACCTTAAGGAGCCAAAAAGGCAACGAAGCCGCATACGCTTTCAATAGCGAAAAATTCTTAAAATGGTTTAAGGAAGTACCTTTGACCGAGCATATGAGACTTCACGCTGAAAATAAAAAAGCGGACATTTTAGATGGGATTAAAGTGGTAACTAGCGGACCGAGTGTCAAGGAAAGAACTTCTACTCCTAAAGAGCCTAAAGAAAAAGAGGATAAGTATAAGCTAATGTTTGATTTTGGCGATGTTAAGACTAACTTTATGGCGATTGCGGAGGACTATGTGTTAGCAGAGCGTAAAGGCAGATTAGAACAATTGATGTCGCCTTTAGTGTATGGTGGTAATGGTTTCCATGCGTCTTTAGTGATTATGTGGGCGTTATCGTATGCTTCTCAATTAAAGCGCCATAGCGACCAAGAGTGGGCTAAAATGTTAGAAAATCGCAACCCTGATGAGTGTTGGTTTGAAACTTTTGACCATATGGACAACACTGATTTAAAGTTATTCTGTGATGTTTTGAGTGCTTACGCTCAAGGGCAAGAGAAAGCGTTAAATCTCACTAAATTGTGGGCGCAAATGTTACCTAAAAACAAAAAAGAGGCTTATTTTGTAGCGCAACTCTTATGCGATGGCGGTATCAATAAATACGATTTAAGTTGCGGAGGCTTAACTGCTAACTTATTAGCCGATAATCTTTGGTCTTATGGTTTTAGAGATGAGGATTATGACGATGAGGGTAATGTGATTAAGGATTTAGACCCTAAAACTAAAGAGGTATTAGCAACTTATAATCCACCTAAAGACCCTTTAACTGGGGAGGAAGTGAAAGAATAACCCCCCCTAGTGGGGTGGCTCTCCTTTTTTAATCTCTTTTCTTTTTTATTCTTTAGTTTTCTTGTATCATAAGCGTTATAATTGATTTATAGCGATTAAAGCCGTTTAAATCAATTTATAGCGTTCTTTTAAGAAATCGTGCGCAAATACCCGTTTTCGCTCAGCATGACATACAAGCGCCCCATGATTTCTTTCTTTTCTTCCATGTTCAGTTGGTTGTTGTCCTCAATTTTTTGCTTTAAAAGGCGCTCGATCTCTTTAGTGTCATAGTCTAAATCGTCTAACACGTCTAAAATCGTTTGGGCTTCGCAAATATCTTCCACCTCATAATCGCCTTTTTCATCAAAAACCACGCTAAATTCCGTAGGGTGTGTGAATAAATTGTGTTTCATGCCTAAAACTTCTTGATACGCTCCCACTAAAAAGAACGCTAAAAAGTATTCTTCTTCATCTATGTCTATATCATGCAAAAACAAGGGTTTGGTGGAATCAAAAGCGATTTCCCCATCGCTATCGCAAGTAATATCCCACAAGCTCGCGCTCCTGGTGGGCTTTTCGTCTAATTTATTCAAGGGCATGACCGGGAAATTCTGCTTCAAGCCCCAATAATCCGGCAAGCTTTGGAAAAACGAGCAATTCAATAAATAGCGCTCTTGGACCTGCTCTTGAATGCGCAAAATATCGTTGTGATCCTTAACATAAAGCAATTGCACCGCTTTTTTGACGATCAAATGGGCTAAAACTTCAGTGTTGCTCCTGTCAATCAAATCAATATAGCCCAAATCAAAAAGCGTGAATAGCGACTCGGTGTGATCAAAACTATCATGCAAGTATTCAATGGCGTTTTTTTCATTGATATTAGCGAGCAAGTCTAGCATTTCATCAATCAAGGGGGGGTTATTACTTTCTTTGATTTTTAGGGATTTTTCATTGTATTCATGCGAAAACAATTCTAACACCGGGGCCACTAAAACGGCATGGTTAGCGGAAATGTAACGGCCTGATTCAATGAAAATGTCCGGCTCGATTTCTTGCTTATTTTTCACAATTTCCCTCAATAAAAACACCACATCAGCGCTGAATTCCTCTAAAGTGTAGTTCTTGTCTTGGTGGTGCTTGTGTTGGGTGTATTCTACGGCTAACCCCCCTCCAATATTCACGCTATTGAGATTTTTAGCACCCATTTTACGCAATTCTGCATACAAGTTACCCGCTTCTCTTAAAGCCTTTTTTAAGGGCGAAATATCGCTGATTTGAGAGCCTATGTGGAAATGTATCATGTGGAAATGCTCTAGTAAGTCGTTTTCTTCTAAAAGGCGTATCGCTTCTAAAACTTCAGTGCTGCTAAGACCAAATTTAGAATTGATTCCCCCACTCTTTGCCCAAACGCCAGTGCCAGCACTGTGCAAACGGATGCGAATGCCAATTTTAGGGCATGCTACAAAATCGTTTTGTTTAGCCACAGAGATAATGGTTTTTAACTCATTCAAACCCTCAATCGTTAAAGTGATTTCATGCTGCATGCTTTTAGCGATAAAGCCAAGCTCAATCATTTCTTTGTCTTTAAAACCATTCACGGTGATAGGGGCTTTAGGGTTAGTGTAGCTCATCGCAATGATGAGCTCAGACTTGCTCCCGGCTTCTAACCCGTAATCCAAACCCTTAGCCCCTTGCACTAAAGGGAAAACAAACGAGGGCATTTGATTGACCTTTAAAGGGAAAACCGCCTTAAAAGCCCCGCTGTATTGATACTCTTTAATCGCTGAAGAAAACGCATCAAACAGGCTTTTGATTTGTTTTTGCACCAAATGGGGGAATCGCACCAACAAAGGCCCTCTATAGCCCTTATCGCGCACGCTTTGAACGATTTCTAAAAGCGAGGGGTTTTTGCCATGACAAACTTTAACCAAGCCTTTTTCTATCTTAAATTCGTTATTGCTCCAAAAATTAATCCCATAATCATGGACTTCTTGCATTTTTTATCCTTTTATCACGATAAGGTTTTAAAGAGGTTAGGGTTGTTTTTAAAATCTCTGATCGCTTCTTCATAAACTTTTTCAATTTGAATGACTGAATTTTCTAAAGTGTAATTTAAAGCGCTTTTAGCGTATTCGTTTTGCATTCTTTCTCTTTCAAGCTTGTTTTCTAACCACCAATCTATTTTAGTGCTCAAATCTTTAGCGTTATTGGGCTCAAACAATGATCGTTCATCTAGCGCGAATTGCCTGGTCGCGCTTAAAGGGCTATTAGCGATAACAGGCACAATCCCCACGCTAATAGCTTCTAAACACGCAATCGCTTCGCTCTCCACATTGGCCGTGTGCACATAAAGGGTGCAAGTTTTTAAAATCTCTAACAATTCATTGGAATTGACAAACCCAAACTCCGTTTTTACGCCTAGTTTTTGGGCTAGAAGTTTGATTTTTTTCTCATCAGGCCCTTTGCCTTTGAGTAATAATACAATGTCTTGTTTGTATCGGCTTAAAGCAACCGCTTTAATGAGAACGCTTTGATTTTTTTCATTAGAATAGCGCCCTACCATAGCGATTTTAAAGGGTGTGGTGTCAAAAAGGCTTTTTTGCGGGTGTTCAAATTTAAACATGGGATCAAAGCCGTTAGAGATAGCGTATTTTTTCCCTCCATAGTTGTATTTTTCTAATTCTTCTACAATGAATTTTGACGGGCAATGGATATGGTGGATATAGCGGTAATGCGAAGATTTAAACCACGAAAAAAGCATCATGTTAAACCAAGAAAATTGCCCCAATTTCATGTTATAAGAAATATGCTCTGGCTGTAAATGGAAAGAGCCAATATAAGGCACTCGCATTTCTCGCGCGATTTTTACGGCTGTTTTTTCTAGTAAAAAAGGCAAATAAGTATGGATCATATCCGCTCCCTTAAAAGCCTTTCTTAAGATTTTTTCATCGGGTTTAGCAAAAAGAATGTGTTGTTTGTGTGAGATTTCTGTAACTAAGGGGATATAGCGCTCTTTAAGGTTGTAATACCCTTCTTCTTCACTCCCTAAATTATCCACATGAGGGGCAACCACCCTCATCGCATGCCCTCTTTTTTTCAGCGCTTCAAAAAAACGAAACGCTGTCATAGAAGTGCCATTACTGGTGTCTTTAAAGCTATCCACGACTAAAACAATAACCATTTAACTACTCTTCTTTAAAATTGAATTTAAAAGGCTTTTTATCAAACACCACGATTTCTATCATTCCCTCTAAAACCTGAATGTCTAACACAAACGCCTCTATTTTTATTTCAGCTTTTTTCACGCCATCTTGAATGACTTGCGCTTTAATGAGCGCTTCTTGATTCAATTCTAGGGGGGCGTAAAAATTGATGTTATTAGAAACCACCACGCTGTGCCTTTTATTCAACGCGCACAAGGCCGCATAATTGCACGCAATAAGCACAAACCCGGCATGCACAAAATTTTCTTCATACACCATGCTTTCATTGCCCTTGAAACGCGCATGGGCTATATCTTTTTCTAAAACGACTAGTTCAGTGCCAACGCTTGGTTTGAAATTCTTACAAGTCTCTAAAGAGTCATAATCCACACGAACGACTGATTCTTGCACTATCTTATCCTTTATTTTAACGCTTGCTTGGTTTGAGCATCTTAAAATACCCCCTTAAAGGAGCGTCATACCCCTCTAAAGTTTTAGAGTGATCCGTTTTATCCAAAAAATCTTCTAAACTCTGCCCCAAAATAAAATCCGTTTTACGCTGTTCTTTAGGCGTGGTCTTTGAAACGCTAAGAATCTCAAAATTTTCAAACCCTACCCTTTCGCACCACCCTTTTAAAGCGCTAACGCTAGGGATAAAATAAACATTTTTCATTTTAGCGTAAGTTTTTTTAGGGCAAAGGGCGATGTCTAGGGGCGAATCAATAATAAGCGTATCCAACACCAGCTCCCCTTTTATCTTTAAAGCATGATATAAGGCTTTTAAAGCTTCTAGCGGGCTTTTCCTATGGTATAGCACCCCTAAACAAAAAATGACATCAAAAGCGTTAGGATACTTTTCATGCAAACCCTCTACCCCTAAAGACTCATAAATGATTTTTTTTTCTTTATCAAAAAAGGGGGCTAAAAATTCAAATTGTTTTTTGACTAAAACGCCCGGATCAAACCCCACCAAACTTTTAGGCCCATGTTCTAGCATTTTAAACAAGTAGTAGCCGTTATTGCAACCCACATCAGCCACTATTTTGTCTTTTAAAGGAGTGGCGTTTTTGACTAGATCCCATTTAATGGAGCTATCCCATTCGCTATCAATCTTAATTTGAGAAATTTCAAAAGGGCCTTTACGCCATGGCCTTAACGCCATGATTTCTTCTAAAAGGGTTTTTGGATTGAATTTATCGTTACAAATCAGCATGACTTACCATAGCGTGGGGGTTTTTTTAAAAAAAGGAGGGTTTAAAAGGGATTCTAAATGAGAAGAGCTAATCCCATAAATAAAAGCGAAATTAAACGCTAAATTTTTTAATTGCTCTTTTAAGTTGTTTTGGGTGGTGTAACAATAAGGGTTATTTTTTTCAAAAAAAGCCGCGCTGTTTTTACGACAAAACACGACAATTTTCCCCCACGATAAAGTCTCAAGGGCTTTTTGAAGCATCATTTCAAACAATTCTTTTGACGCCTCAGCGACAACCACCCTTGCCGTTGTGCCATAGGGGGCTATTTCTAAATTTTTATTCACAAAAAAGGGTTTGCAATGATCTAGTGGGTATTCTTTTTTGCCTAAAAGATTCAAATCAAACGCAATTTGCAATTTCTCGCACAATTGAATCACCCTTTTTAAAGGCTCTAAAAAGATGCATGGCATTTTGAATTCGTGTTCTTGTTTTTCATAGACTAAAGCGCTGCAAAAAAACGATTGGTTGAGAACAATCAAACGGCTTTCTTTTAGATTTTCTTTCAAGCGCTCTTGCTTATAAAACAAATGGAGCCACTCCAATTTATCAAAAAAGGCTATTTTACACCCCTCTATAATGAATAAATCTTCAAGGCTCTCTTTCAAGCACCATACAAATTCGCTCACGATGATTTTAGAAGCGATCTCTAATTCTATGGGGCTTAACAGCGCCCCGACCACGCGCTCGTTCAACAAACAAAATTTAAACAAATGGTTCAAAGAATGCTCTATATCTTTAAGCTTGATCCATGCCACATCCCTATCGCTTAAAGGATATTCTCCTGCGTATAAAATCCCATAAGCCCCTAACTCTAAAGCTTTAGGAATGAGCGTGTGATCTTTGGCTACAAATAAAGAGCCTTTTTGGACTTTGTTTAAAGACAAAACAATAGAATTAAAATAGCTGATTGAGGGCGTGTTTTGCAATTCGCCCAAACTCAACTCTACGGCTTCATTCACCCCTAATCGCATTTAGCTGATCAAACTTCCTGCAATTTTTTCTCTGGTAGGGCTAATTAAAGCCAGATTATCATTATCTCGCACCGCTAAAATCATGCCCTCACTCATTTCGCCCATAAGCTTTGCAGGCTTTAAATTAGCCACCACGCACACCATTTGCCCCACCAAGCTTTCAGGCTCATAATCCAAAGCGATCCCTGAGATGATCTGCCTCAAACGGCCTTCGCCTAAATCCACTTTCAAGCGCAGTAATTTATTGGATTTTTCAATCCTTTGAGCTTCTTTGATAAGCCCCACTTTAATCTCTACTTTTTTGAAATCCTCAATGCTGATATAGTTTTCTTGTGTTGGTGGGGCTTTTTCTTTTCTATCTTTTTTTTCTTTTTCGTTTTTTTCTGGTGAGGCTTCTCCCGCTTTTTCAGCCTTTTCAATTTTCTCCATTTTACAAAATAAAGGTTCGGTGTCTTGTAAAATCATATCTTGTAATTTTTTAGCTTTAAAAAAGCGTTCATAATTATTGGGCGTGATTTCTGCATGAAAAGCGCTCGCTAATTTCATAGCGCTCTTTGGCATGAACGCATAGAGTAAGAAGCTTGATTGCAACAGCGCGTTTGCGATCAAACCCAATAAGGCTTCTAGTTTTTCTGATTCGTTGTTTTTGTGCAAAACCCATGGCTCTTCTTTAGCGATGAGTTTGTTTAAAAAATCATAAACATTAAACAATTCCTCTAAAGCTTTATGCAATTGCATTTTAGGCACGAAAGAATTAGCGTTATCTAAGATTTGATGCACTTTTTCTAGCTCTTTAGAATAATAAGCGGTGATTTTGTCGCTTTTTAGAGAATAATTGAAATATTTTTTAGCCATGCCTAGCAAACGATTCAGCAAATTCCCCAAATCGTTATTCAAATTCGCATTGATCCTTTCTATTAACGCTTTTTTAGAAAAATCCCCATCTTGCCCAAAAGGCACTTCACGCAATAAAAAATAGCGTAATTCTTCAATCCCATACTCCATGGCGAACTTTTGAGCGTCTAAAACATTACCCAAGCTCTTACTCATTTTCACGCCCTCTATCGTCCACCACCCATGCACGCAAAGCTGTTTGAATAGGGGCAAATTCAAACTCATCAAAAAGGCTGGCCAATAAATAGCATGGAAGCGTAAAATATCCTTACCCACAATATGCCTAGCGCGTTCAAAATGCGCCATTTTATTGTCTAAACCGTTCAAATACCCTAACGCGCTCGCATAATTCAATAAAGCGTCCAGCCAAACATACACCACATGTTTAGGATCGTTCATTTTTTTAGGCAAAGGAATGCCCCATTCAAAACTCGTGCGCGTGATAGACAGATCCAATAAACCCTGCTCAATAAAAGAAGTTACCTCATTTTTACGATAAATAGGCAAAATCGCTTCAGGGTTTTTGGCGTAAAACTCCAATAAAGGCTTCTCATATGCGCTCAATTTAAAAAAATAACTCTCTTCTTCTAAAAGCGTGGTTTCTCTCAAGCAATCAGGGCATAAGACTTTATCGTTCGTATTGTCCGTTTTAGAAATCGCGCAATAACTCTCACAGCTCACGCAATAATACCCGCTATAAGTGCCTTTATAAATATCCCCTTTTTCAAACATGATTTCAAAGGCGTTTTGCACGCATTTTTGATGCTCGCTGTCTGTGGTGCGGATAAAACCATCATAATCTAAATTGAAAAAATCCCATTGGTCTTTAAAAATCGCACTAATGCTATCGGCGTAAGCTTTAGGGCTTTGATTTCTCAATCTCGCGCTTTGTTCGATCTTTTGCCCATGCTCATCGGTGCCGGTTAAAAAAAAGACTTCTTCGCCTTGAAGCGTGTAATACTTCTTTAAAGTGTCCGCAATCAAAGTCGTATAAGCATGGCCAATATGAGGGATGTCATTCACATAATAAATGGGGGTTGTGATCAGTGATTTTTGCATCTTTATAATCGTGTTACCTTAAATTTGTTTAAATCTCTTAATTTTAACATGCTTTTAAAAATTTAGAGAATAGAGGTTGAATTTATGCTTATTTGTGGGGTGTTTTTAGCTTAAAATTCATTATAATTAACGCTCAAAAAATTGAAAAATGAGTTCAAGGAATAGACAGATGATTTCAAAATTTTTGCTCAAAAGCATGTTCAAGCAGTGGAAAAACGGCGATTATCAGGTCGTTTTTTGGGATAATAGCGTTTATAGGAATGGCGAACATTCGCCTAAATTCACCCTTAAAATCCATCGCCCCCTAAAATTTAGCGATATTAAAAAAGACATGTCTTTGACGATCGCTGAGGCTTATATGGATGGCGTGATTGATATTGAAGGCTCTATGGATGAGGTGATGCACTCTTTGTATTTGCAAACCAATTATGAGCATCTGCACAAGCATGATAGCGCTAAAGCCGTTCAAAAACCCCTTAAAGAAAGCTCCAACATTTCTAAACATTACGATTTAGGGAATGACTTTTATTCTATCTGGCTGGATGAAACCTTAAGCTATTCATGCGCGTATTTCAAAAAAGATGATGACACCCTCCATGCCGCCCAGCTCCAAAAATTAGATCACACTTTAAAAAAGCTCCACCTAAAGCCTGGCGAAAAACTGCTGGATGTAGGCTGTGGCTGGGGCTATCTCTCTATAAAAGCCGCGCAAGAATACGGGGCAGAAGTGATGGGGATCACCATTTCTAGCGAGCAATACAAACAGGCTAACAAACGAGTCCAAGAGTTAGGGTTAGAGGATAAAGTAACGATCAAATTATTGAATTACCAGGATTTAGACGGGCGCTTATACCGCTTTGATAAGGTGGTGAGCGTGGGCATGTTTGAGCATGTGGGTAAGGATAATTTGCCCTTTTATTTCAAAAAAGTTAAAGAAGTGTTAAAGAGAGGCGGGATGTTTTTGCTCCACTCCATTTTATGCTGTTTTGAAGGCAAGACTAACGCATGGGTGGATAAATACATCTTTCCAGGCGGTTATTTGCCCTCTTTAAGAGAAGTGATGAGCGTGATGAGCGAGTGCGACTTCCACCTGCTCATGGCTGAAAGCTTACGAATCCATTACGCCAAGACTTTAGACATTTGGCGAGACAACTTCAACCACAATCTAGACCAAGTGAAAAGACTCGGCTATGACGAACGCTTTATCCGCATGTGGGATCTGTATTTAAGGACTTGCGCTTCCGCTTTCAGGGTGGGGAGCGCGGATTTATTTCAATTGCTCTTAACCAACAGCGTGGATAACACTTTCCCCTTAACCAAAGAATACATCTACCAATAATTTCAGATCTTAGCCCCTTCTTTCAGGCTAACTTCTGGCAAACTCTCCACATACAAACTCTGTGATGGGAAAGCAAAACTCAAATGGTGCTTTTCCACAATCCCCATGATTTTTAGCATCACGTCTTCTTTGACTTCTAGCCACTCTTCCCAAACCACCGTCTTAGAAAAGCAATACACCAAAATATTAATAGAGCTGTCCGCAAACTGATCCAAAAAGACAAACAGATTGTTTTTATACCCTAAAAAATCATCAATAGAAACAATATCCTTTTTAAACATGTAGCGGTAATCGCTCGCGTTTTGCAAAGCGCTATCGGCTCCATTAGCGATTTTGGGGTGGTTTTCTAACATTTCTTTAATGTCTTTCACGCAAAGCTGTAAAGCGCTTTGACTGGAGCTATAGGTTAAGCCTATTTCCATTTTAATACGCCTTCCCACTTTACGCCGGCTCCAATTCCTGATGGGTTTTCCGGCTAACTCTGAATTAGGCACGGACAAAAGAGCGTTATCAAAGGCTCTGATCGTGGTGCGTCTTAGCCCCATTTCCACCACCGTTCCTTCCACTTCACCGCACACGATCCAATCCCCTTGAGAAAACGAATTATCTAATAATAAAATGACCGAAGCAAAAAAATTCGCCAACACGTCTTTAACCGCCAAAGCCACCGCTAACCCCCCAATCCCTAAAGAAGCGATGATGGCTGAAACGTTAAACCCTAGTTGTTTCAAAACCCCTAAAAGCGTAACGATAAAAATCAAAAAATACACGACTTTTAAGATCAAGTTGATCACTTCTTTTCTAAAATTGTGCGTGCTTTTGGTAGCCATATTCGTAACTAACGCTTCCCCATAGCCCTTAAAAAGTGCTATCACTAACCATGCTAAAAGCATGATATACACCGCGCCCACCCACATAGAAACTTTAGGGGGCGATGCGTTAGGGTAGTAGAAAATATCTAAAGCTATATCGCAACTAAATAGGGCTAAAAAGACAGAAACCGGCGAAACAATGCTTTTTTGCACATTGACATGCATTGTTTTATTGCGCTGCATGATTTCAAAAATACGATCTAACAATAAGGCTAAAAGCCAAGTGATCAACTTCCTTAAACCCAGCAATAAGGCTAAAATCGTCAAAGCCAGCGCGATCTTACTCACTTGCAAGCTATGGGTTGTGAAAGGCAAAACCTTGCTGATTTTGTTTAACACAAAATCCATATTCACTTCCATGATCAAGTTTTTAGGAAGCACTTCTTTAGGGTGGTTTTTAATGTAACGCAAGACTTCAGTGTAAGTGTTCAAACGCAATTCATAATCGCTAAACATCTGCTCTAATTCATGCATTTTGACATTGCCTAAATTTTTAGGGAAAGTGTAGAGTTTGAATTGCCCTAAACGCAAAAGAAAAGCATCGCTGATACTTTCCACATCTTTTTGTTCGCTAAAAATATCAATACTGCTCCTGATTTTATCTATAAAACGATACAAAATTTCATCTATCAACAAAATATCTAAAGACAATCTATCTTTCATGAAAGTGTAGAAATCATCGCCCTTAATGCTTTTAGACAAACGCTTTTTGATTTTTTCCTGCTCTTTTAAATTTTGGTTTATATCAATTCCGATCTTATCCCTTTCATTCAACACTTTAGAAGTCAAACTTTTAATCAAATCGTTCTTTTGGGTGTTATACAGAGAGACTTCAGCGCTTCTTTCAGGGTTTTTTTTGTAAGTTTCAATGACTTGATTGAGCTGGTTGATTTGATTGAAAATTAAAAACAAATCCACCGCATCTGTTTCATGCTCTTCAACCGCTCTCAAAGGATTTAAAAAGAGCGATAATACCAATACCCACCACAATAATAAACGCATGCGAAACCCTACTCAAACAAGATAAAATTTTTCTCACAATTTCTAGCGATTATACCAAAGATTAGAAACGCTTCGCCCCATAAAGTTACCCATGCAATTTGAAAGCGCTTTTTATTTATCCCTAAAAAGCGGGCTTTAACTCAATTGTGAGCCTCTTTTCAGATCGCTATATTGCTTGATGGCTTTGAGTATTTTTACATTTTATGATTGAGATTCAATTAAAAACAGAATCTTAATTTTTAACAAGTCTTGCTTTATTTGATATTTTTAATATTTTTATAGCAGGATTTCGCATAGGCCGTAGTCAAAAAGCTTTCCTTGTTCGGTGCGATAAAGTCATGGATAATGTGCATGTCTTTTATTCTTACATGTTTCACTTTCATGTTTCACTTTTTATGTTTTTCGCTTTTATTGAATGTTTTCATATAAGATCTATGTTTTAGAGATTTCCAACTCTATCTCTTGTCATTGGGCTATTTTGATGATCAATCTTTAGAAGAAAGAACCATAAAAATGTAGTATCCTATGCCTATAAGAAAAACAAGAATTAAGAAAATGAGTAATCCCCACTCTAAAGAATCCATAACTCCTCTTTAAAGAATGTCAAAAGTGGTGCGCTTGGCAGGACTCGAACCTGCGACCTACGGCTTAGAAGGCTGTTGCTCTATCCAGCTGAGCTACAAGCGCATTGAATGGTATTAATGTTAGGTGGTACGCCCGAAGGGAGTCGAACCCCTAACCCCCAGATCCGAAGTCTGGTGCTCTATCCAATTGAGCTACGAACGCTTACAATTCAAATAAAGGAATGACTAACATAAAACTTGGTAAAACGCTTATTTTATGAGATGGGGTGGAAGATGGGAATCGAACCCACGACCCTCAGGACCACAATCTGATGCTCTAACCGACTGAGCTACTCCCACCATTCAATGAAAGGAAGCGATATTCTACCAAAGAATCTTAAACAGAACAATAAACTACGCAAAAAAGTGGTCGGGGCGAAAGGATTCGAACCTTCGACCCCTTGGTCCCAAACCAAGTGCGCTAACCAGACTGCGCTACGCCCCGAAATTTTCACATGAAGCGTTATTATAACTGAATTTTCTAATTTTTGAGCGTAATTTTTCAAAAATACCGCTAAAAATCAAAATTGACGCTCAAAAAACACCCAATCCAACTTCCCCACCCTTTTAAAAGCTGCTTTTTTAAAAACAGCTCTAAATGATTCTAAGCTTCTCGTTTCTTAAAAACTACTTTCGCTTTTTCATCTCGCTAGAAACTTTTTCATAATGTTCCATGTGTTTTTTGCTCAACTCTTTGGTAATATGCATCATCACTTTGTGATAGGCTTGATTCATGATCTTTCTAATGGCTTGATCATGATCGGTTTCCTTAATCTTATACATAAAAGTTTTAGGGACAAAACCTCCAGAATTGGTGCGCCGCAACTCCACTCTTTCAATCACAGCCTTAATCTTTGAAACATCAATACCAAAACTATGGATAATGTCTTCACTTTTTGGTTCAATAAAATTCAAATTCAAATACCCTGAAGACATGTCTATCACTTTTTCTTCATTGAGCGCATCGCTCTCTTCTACAATATCTTCTAAGATAGCCACATTCCCATCCATGCGTAAAACGAGCAACGCTTTTTCTTTGATGTCTTGAGGGATTTCGCTAACATCTTTAAATTGCGAAACGCTATAGCCTTTTCTCTCTAAAAAACTACTCAATTGGAGGAACAAAGACTTCTCAAACTCTTTTTGATAATTTTCAGGGATAACTTTATTAGCCTCTATCTTAGGATCGATTAAGACAACCAAATGGTTATTTTTAGGCTCTTGTTTGCCTTTAATAGGATAGTGGAAATGCAAATCCACAGACTCACCCATGTTATTGTGCTGCTGCTTCATAGGCATTCCATCAGCTAGAGCCGTATAAAACGCCCCACTCACTAACAACGATCCTAAAACGATTGCTAAACTACCTTTTTTCATTAAATTCCTTTCTTTCTTTTTATTTAAAATCAATTCCTAATCTTATCCAAAAAATCCCACTTTTAGCGCTATTTTTAAGATAATCATTCCCATTCAATCGTTCCTGGTGGCTTAGAGGTAATATCATACACCACCCTATTAATACCATTCACTTCATTAGTGATGCGGTTAGAAACCTTTTCTAAAAAAGAATGCTCTAAAAAAGAAAAGCTCGCTGTCATGCCATCGCTCGCATTCACCGCTCTTAAGCAAATAGCGTTTTCATAAGTGCGATTATCCCCCATAACCCCTACAGAATTGACATTTAACAGCACGCAAAAGGCTTGCCAAACCTTGTCATATAAATCCGCCTTTTTAAGCTCCTCTATAAAAATAGCATCCGCTTCTTGCAAGCGTTTGATCTTACTCTCACTGATTTCTCCTAAAATCCTTACAGCAAGCCCAGGCCCTGGAAAAGGGTGGTGCATTAAAAAATCCTGGCTAACGCCCAATTCCTTACCCAACAAACGCACCTCATCTTTAAACAATTCCCTTAAAGGCTCTATGAGTTTAAAGTCCATCCATTCAGGCAGTCCGCCCACATTATGGTGCGTTTTGATCACTTTTGAAGGCCCTTTAACGCTCACAGATTCAATCACATCAGGGTATAAAGTGCCTTGGGCTAAAAATTCAATTTTGCCTTTTAAATGGTGCTTTTTGGCTTCTTTTTCAAACACTTCAATAAAGGTTTCGCCGATGATTTTTCGCTTCAACTCAGGCTCGCTCACGCCCTTTAATTTAGACAAAAAGATTTCTTTAGCGTCTATCGTGTTTAAAGGGATTTGCAAGTCTTTAAACATCGCTTGCACCCTTTCTTTTTCATTTTTACGCAACAAGCCATGATCCACAAAAACAGCGATCAAATTATCCTTAATAGCTCTGTATAATAGCGTAGCGACCACCGTAGAATCCACGCCCCCACTCACCGCGCACAAAACCTTAGCGTTAGCGATTTTTTCTTTCAATCGCGCGATCTCTCTTTGAGCGAAATGCTGCATCCCCCAAGTTTTTTCACAGCCGCAAACTAAAAGGGCAAAATTTTCTAAAATCTTACCCCCCTCTTCGCTTTGGATGACTTCTGGGTGGAATTGCAAGCCAAAAATCTTGCCGTTTTCAATCGCACAATGGGGGGAATTAGGACTTTTTGCAAGGGTAGTAAAGCCTTTAGGCAATTCTATGACTTTATCCATGTGGCTCATCCACACAAGGCTTTTAATCTTCACGCCTTCAAAAATCACAGAATTTTGAGCGATTTCTAAAACAGCCTTACCAAATTCTTGCTCATTCGCACAAGCCACCACGCCCCCAAAAAAATCCACCAAATACTGCATGCCGTAGCAAATCCCTAAAATCGGCAAATTCAAATCAAAGATTTTCTCGTTAGGCTTGTAAGCGTCTTTAGCATACACGCTCGCTGGCCCCCCACTCAAAATCAAACCTTTAGGGGCTTTTTTTTGAATGTTTTCTATGCTTTCAAAAAAAGGGACTATTTCTGTATAAATCCCGCTCTCTCTCAATCTTCTAGCAATCAGCTGTGTGTATTGGCTCCCAAAATCTAATACTAAAATCATCGCTCATTCTTTATTTTTGTGGGATCTGTGTTTTATTGTATTGATTTTTGTAATTCACCCTATAGCTTTCAGCCAACTCAGGCGCTTTTTGCACAAACCAGCGTTCTAATTTTTCTAGTTCGTATCTGTAATTTCCACCTTTTGAGCAATATTGAGAATCAATCAGCGAAAACACATAGAGCGTCTTATTTTCTTTAGATTGGAATAAAAACTCCTTATGGAATAGCGCTTTTTTAGGCATGCCACTCATCAGAGTCTCAGGCAATAAAAAAGCGTCAAAATCACAAAGCACTTTTTTACTCAATTTGTTGCTTTTGGTAACCACAAAAATGATCTCTTTTTTCATGTCTTGTTTAAAAGCTAATGAAAGCACATTCAAAAAGGGCGGAGTCAAACTTTTATCCACCCTAACCTTAAAAGCTTTAGAATCCCCTAATAAGACCCCCATAAATAAAACCAACCCCACGCAACATTTCAAACTCGTTTGAAAAATATTCATCTTTTATCCTTTAAGTGTCAATATTGAAAACAGAAATTAAACGCATTGATTGGGTATTATAATATAAAAATTGAGAATTACGCTTTAGCTTGGCTAGTAGTCAAGTCTTTAGTTATTAAGTCTTTATTGGGTAAAAACACTCTCATGCTAGTATTTTCACTCCGTTTAAGCCCCAATGATGCTTGGTGTTGAAATAGAATGATAGGGTTTGACTAATTCATACCTTCTAAGTCTTCTGATATTGACTAAAGCGGTATTGGCTGAAATGGCTTGTGTCATGCTGCTTGTGGGGCGTAAAGAAGTGAGCGTATTCACATGCCCTGCATTGCATCGTGGGTTTCTAACCCTCCCATCTTCTGGGTCATACCATGCCCCTTTTTGGATACTCAAAACCCCTTGACGGATATTCTTAGTTACAAACGCCCCTGCTAACAACCTCCCCCTAGCGTTAAACACTTCTACAATTTCACCATGCCTAATGCCTAATTTATTAGCGTCTAGTTCGTTGATCATTACAGGCTCTCTGCCTTGAATTTTATACACATTCCTAACCCAAGTGTTATCAAGCTGTGAATTGACACGATATTTGGGGTGCGGAGAGATTAAATGGAACGGATAAATCTCAGCCATTTTAGAGCCTAGCCACTCAGCTGGCTCAAACCAAGTGGGATGCCCTTTAAAATCAGCCAGTTTAAAATCCGCGCATTTTTGAGAAAAAATTTGAATTTTCCCGCTCTCTGTATCCAGCTTATTATTAATAGGGTCTTGCCTGAATTTCGCATGACGCACAAACTTTCTCGCATTTTCAGGGATTTCAAACTCCACAAAGCCATCCCTCCAAAACTGATCAAACGATTTCAAAGTAGGGCCATCGCTTTTTTCATAAAGACTCTTAATCCATTCCATGTAACTCTTAGATTCAGTGAATTTCTGCTCTGTTTCATTGCCCCCAATGCGTAAAGCAAGTTGCCTGAAAATCTCATAATCGTCTTTGGATTCATAAACAGGCTCTACCACCTTACGCATGGCATAAACCACATTCTTAGAATAACTCCCTCCAAAAGTAATATCATCTCTTTCCATAGTGCTAGTGGAAGCAAAGACAATATCAGCGAATTTCGCCGTAGGCGTCCACCAAGGCTCATGCACGATCACGCAATCTAAGGTCCTTAAAGCGCGAATCAGCTCGTTTGTATCAGCTTCATGCCCTAACAAATCCGCCCCACAATTATAAATCATTTTGATTTTAGGTAATTTGAGTTTTTTACCCATAAAATCAATTTCTTTATCCGGATTCAAAATCGCTTCAGAAATTCTAGATGCTGGAATAACGCTTTTTACAGAATTATGCCCTTGCGAAATCATAGGAACAATTCTTGCCCCCGAGCTCGCTTGAGCGTTCCCTCCATAATGCATAGAAAAGCCAAAGCCCCCACCCGATAAGCCCACTTGACCAATCATGCTGGCTAAAACAATTAACGCCCAATCCGGTTGCTCGCCATACTGAGCTCTTTGCATGGCCCAATTACCCGCTAAAAAAGTGCGTTTAGAGACAAATAAATCCACTAATTCTTTGATCTTTTCTGCGCTCACTCCAGTGATTTGAGACGCCCATTCCAAAGTTTTAGGCGCCTTATCGCTCTCTCCTAGCAAATAGGGTAAGAATTTATCAAAACCATCAGTGTATTTAGCGATAAACGCTTTATCGTATTGATTGCTTGTATAAAGATAATGCATCATGCCTAACATTAACGCTACATCAGTGTTAGGACGAATGGGTATCCATTCAGCATTAAAGGCTTGAGCGGTTTCGGTATAAATGGGATCGATACTGATGAATTTAATACCAGCTCTTTTATACTTAGGGTAGTAGCTGTCATTGACATGGTTTGGCACAAAATAATCAATGCGGTTGCACTTGAATAAATCCGCCCCCCACATGACATACACCTTACAATTTTTAATCATCTCTTCATGCGTGGTCTGTTGCGAATAAACTTCCATATCCCCTACAATCATGGGGTTTATTCTTGCGGCTGCACCATTACTATATTCCCCATCAGTGCCAATAGCCCCCCCTAAAGCCGTGTTAAAAAAACGCCATGCTAGATTATTACAACGATGCAAGCTGCCCGCATGCCCCCAACCACCATAGCTGGCATTATAGATGTTTTCTTTAGGGATTTCTTTAAGCTTTTTAGCCGCTAAATCCAACGCCACATCCCAACTCACGCGCACAAACTCTTCTCTCCCGCGCAATTCTTTGTGGTTTTTTTTGTTTTCTAAAAAGCTCTTACGCACGCAAGGATACTTCACCCTACTATCTGAATACACCCTATCTGCCATCGCTTTTAACATCATAGTGGGGTTATAATCGCTCTTTTGGGGGACAATATCTTTAATCACTCCATTTTGAACCTTTGCGATAAAGGGGCCAAAATGCGTTGCATGCGGAATGGATTCCACTTTTTCAAAAACACCAACAGCTTTTAAAACATTAGCGCTAGCGAACGCGATTGGGATTTTTGTTAGGATACTCCTGCGTGAAATGGACATGATTCTCCTTCAAGCTTGCATTCTGTTAAAACACCCCAAATTCTAACATGTATTCGCATAAAATTATCGCTAATAAAATCCCACTATTGAGATTAATTTGAAATTACTTTTTATTCACGCTGCTCATGTCAGCGACTTTCCCCCACATCAAGCGGTATTTCCTCTTCATGAATTCAATTTCTTCTCTGGCTTGATTGAGTTCATCGCGCAAAAGATCAATGGTTTTTTTATCTTCTTCATAGACTTCTTGCATAGAAATTAAAGCGTCTTTTAAAAACATGTTTTCATTTTTAAAGGCTGAAATCGTTTCGTCTTTAGCGCCAATGACTTTATCATGCAAGTTTAAAATCGTGTTAATGGTCTTTTCCACAAACACAGGCTCTAAAGAACGCCCGTTCATATCCATAGAAATCAAATTGTTTTCTACCTTTTTGATTAGAGCGTTCGTCCCGCTGCTCGCATCAATTAAAAGCTTGTTGTGGCTTATTTTGCTCTTGATTTTACCAAGATTCACTAATTCTAAAATCCTTTCTTTAGGAAGCCCTGAAAGGCGGCTAAATTCTTCTAATTCAAGCCATGCTAAAGCGCTCAAATCTTCTAAAACCACCGGCTCTTTAGACTCTTTTTCTTTATCCTCTACTTCTTGCTCATTTTGTTGTGTCGCTTGCGCTTTATTCAAATCTAAAATATCCAAATTTTTCCTTAAAAATAGTTTTAGCTTAACGCAATTTTTTAACCGCTTTTTTCAAGCTGTCTAGCAAATAATCAATATCGTTTATAGAATGCGTGAAGTGCAAGCTCACTCTAAGCCATCCGGGTTTAGCGTTAAAATCGCTTGACTTTTGAGCGTTAAGATTCAATAAATCATGCCCATAAGGCCCCGCGCAAGAGCAACCTGCCCGGGTCTCAATAGCGTATTCATAGCTTAAAACTCTCGCTAAATCATAGGGCGAAATCCCTCCAATATTAAAAGCCACTACCCCCACACGACTCGCCGTTAAATTCCCATAAATATTAATAGCGGGCAAGTCTTTTAAGCCATGCATAAGCACTCTTAAAAGGTTGTTTTCTTTCTTATGGATAAAATCCAAACCGCATTCATCTCTTAATTGATACGCTAGAGCACTCCTGTAAAATTGCAACAATCCTGGCGTACCAAATTCTTCCCTCAAAGGCAATTCATCAATAAATTCATGCCGTGTGCGGTTAGCGTATTTAATCACACCCCCTGCGCTAAAACTCGGGGCGATTTGCGTGTCAATCAAATCTTTAGCAATGCCTAAAAGACCGCACCCTCCAATACCCCCTAAAAGCTTATGAGGCGCATAAAAACCGGTTTGGTATTCGCAATCTTTAGGGTTAGCATGCGCGCTAAAATTCGCTAAATCCAAAGCTAAAATAGCCTTATATTTCTTACACAATGATGAAACTTCTTTTAAGGGCGTAAGAATTCCGGTCACATTAGAAGCCGCGCTCATAGAAACCAGGCTGTTAGGGGATTTTTTTAAAGTTTGCTCTAAAATTTCTAAATCCAATAAACCATGTTCATTTAAAGGGATACGCACCACTTCACACAAGCCTTCACGCCAGCTAACTTCATTAGAATGATGCTCATAAGGCCCTACAATCACACGCTTTAAAGCCATATCCTTCAAATACGGCTCTAAATTTTTCTTCGTTTTTGAAGGGATACACACCCCTAAAATTTCTTGAAATTTCTTAATCGCTGAGCTCGCCCCATACCCCGTGCTCAAGACACAATGATTAGCGCTCAAATTTAAAGAACGCTTTAACTTTTCTTGGCACTCTTTTAAAAGCATGCCCATTAAAATCGCATGTTTAGAAGCGATGGAATGAGCGTTTGCGTAATAAGGCAGTAAAGATTTCACGCGCTTTTCCACTAAAACACTCGCCAAACCTGAAGCCCCCCAGTCAAAATAAGACACCCCTTTTTTTAAAATAATGCTGGATTTAACCTGCTCTAAAACGCTCTCGTTAGGGTTGAGTAAGGGGGCAAAACTCCTGTTTAAAAACGCTTGCACGAACTACCACCAACGCTTTTAATGTTTGTCTCCGCTTAAAATATGAAAATGCAAATGCATCACCTCTTGCCCGGCGTTTTTACCCACATTCGTTAAAAGCTTGTATCCCTTCTCTTTGATGCCTAATTTTTCCACCACTTCAAAAATAAAACTTGTCATTTGCGCCATAAGCTCTGGGGTGATGCCGTTAAAATCCTGAATGCTTTGTTTAGGGATTACTAACGCATGCACTTTAGCTTTAGGGTTAATGTCATAAAAGGATAAAAAACGCTCGTTTTCTAAAATCTTAGAACAAGGGATTTCGCCTTGGATTATTTTTTCAAACACATTCATGCTTTTTTGCTCCCTTTTAAGGTTTTTCTTTTATTAAAGTTGTATTATAGCTTTTTAAAAATAAAATATAAGGATCGTTATTGCACACCTTGATAGAGCGATTAGAAAAGGTTACTAATAGCAAAGAGTTAGAAGAAGCACGCTTGAATGCTTTGGGTAAAAAAGGGGTTTTTGCGGATAAATTCAACCAGCTCAAAAATCTAAACGGCGAAGAAAAAAACGCCTTTGCTAAAGAAATCCACCATTATAAACAAGCGTTTGAAAAAGCCTTTGAATGGAAAAAAAAGGCTATTTTAGAGCTTGAATTAGAAGAACGCTTGAAAAAAGAAAAAATTGATGTGAGCTTGTTTAACGCTATTAAAACAAGCTCTTCTCACCCTTTAAATCACACTAAAAATAAAATCATTGAATTTTTTACCCCCTTAGGATACAAGCTTGAAATCGGCTCTTTGGTGGAAGATGATTTCCATAATTTCAGCGCTTTAAACTTGCCCCCTTACCATCCTGCAAGAGACATGCAAGACACTTTCTATTTTAAAGATCACAAGCTTTTAAGGACCCACACTTCGCCTGTGCAAATCCACACCATGCAAGAACAAACCCCACCCATTAAGATGATTTGTTTAGGCGAAACCTTTAGGCGCGATTATGACTTGACCCACACGCCCATGTTCCACCAAATTGAAGGGCTTGTCGTGGATCAAAAAGGGAATATCCGTTTCACGCACTTAAAGGGCGTGATCGAAGACTTTTTGCATTATTTCTTTGGCGGCGTGAAATTAAGATGGCGCTCTAGCTTTTTCCCTTTCACAGAGCCAAGCGCTGAAGTGGATATTAGCTGCGTGTTTTGCAAGCAGGAAGGCTGTAGGGTTTGCTCGCACACAGGCTGGCTAGAAGTGTTGGGCTGTGGCATGGTCAATAATGCGGTGTTTGAAGCCATAGGGTATGAGAATGTGAGTGGGTTTGCCTTTGGCATGGGGATTGAAAGATTAGCCATGCTGACTTGTCAGATCAATGATTTGCGCAGTTTTTTTGAAACTGATTTGAGGGTGTTGGAGAGCTTTTAATGAAACTGAGTGTCAATGATTTGAGCGTTTTTGTAGATGTGCCTAAAGATATAACCAAACTCTGTGAGGATTTGAGCCGCTTAGGCTTAGAAGTGGAAAGCTGTATCCCTTGTATCGCTCCTAAAAATGTGGTTGTGGGTAAGGTTTTAGAAAAAGCCCCCCATAAAAACGCCGAAAAACTCAGCGTGTGTCAAGTGGATATTGGCAAGGAAGTGTTGCCAATCGTGTGCGGGGCTAAAAATGTCGCGCCAAACCAATTTGCGCCAGTCGCCCTCAAAGGAGCGATCATAGGCTCAACCACAATCACTAAAACGGAGCTTAGGGGGGTTGAAAGCCATGGCATGATTTGCTCTAGCATTGAATTAGGCTTCCCTAAAATCAATGATGGCATCTTGGAATTAGATGAGAGCGTTGGGGAGTTGGTTTTAGGGAAGGAATTACATGAATACGCCCCTTTCAACACGCATGTTTTAGAAATTTCATTGACCCCCAATCGTGGGGATTGCTTGAGCGTTTTAGGTATTGCTAGAGAGATTAGTGCCTTTTATCACACGCCCCTAAAACCCATTAAGGCTCTAAATTTTACGCCAACAAGCGATTTGATCACGCTTAGTGCGGGTGAAAATATTGAATCGCATCTAGCTTATTATTTGATTTGCAACCATTCATTAAAAACCCCTTTAAATATCAAGCTTTCGCTCGCTCACAATAATGCCTTAAGTGAGAACGAACTGAACAATTTCATAGAATTTAGCGCGCATTTTAGTGGGGTAATATTGAACGCTTATGGCCTGAATACAACCCCTATTGATTTGATCATCAAAAACGATGAAAACAACCTTGAAAGCGTTTATATCAACCATCAAAAACGCTCCACTATCTCTATCAAGCATCAAGATCAAAAAGATTTGAGCGAGTGTTTGCTTTTAGAAGCAAGTTATACCGATCCTGTAAGCCTATCTTTAAAATTACACGCCCTAAAAGATAAAACGCTTCAAAAAAACAACGCCCTTGTTTATAGGAGTGCTAGGGGGAGTAACCCTAATTTATCAGACGGCTTGAATTTTTTAAGCGCTCATTTAAAAGCCACGATTTTAGAAAGCAAACAAACCAAGCATTCTTTAAAAGATCGCACCCTTAAATTCCAACTTGAAGACATCACCGAAATTTTGGGGCTTGTTATAGAAGCAGAAAAAATTCAAGGCATTTTAAAAAATTTAGGTTTTAAAGTTAGCATAAAAGTGTCAAACTCAAACCCCCAAATTTTAGAGGTTATCGTTCCCAATTTCAGGCATGACATTAAAACGATCCAAGATATTGCTGAAGAAATCTTGCGCTTTGTAGGGATTGATCATTTGATCTCAAAGCCCCTTAATTGCGTCAGTAGCAAAAATTCAAACCCCCATTATGACACGCACCGCTTTTTTGAAAACCTTAAACACAAGGCTCTCGCTTGCGGTTTTAAAGAAGTCATTCATTACGTGTTTTACTCTAAAGAAAAACAGCAAAAACTGGGCTTTGAAGTTTTAGAAGATCCCCTAGAATTGCAAAACCCTATCACAACGGAATTAAACACCCTAAGAACGAGTCTTGTTTGCGGGCTTTTAGACGCCAGTTTAAGGAATAAAAATTTAGGGTTTAAAAGCATAGCCCTTTATGAAAAAGGGAGCGTGTATAACTCTAAAAGAGAAGAGATCCAAAAACTAGGCTTTTTAATAAGTGGCTTACAAAAGAAAGAGAGCTACCCTTACGCTAAGGGCAAGGCTTGGGATTTTTATTCTTTCGCTGAATGCGTTTCAAGAATTATAGGGGATTTTAGCTTGGAAAAACTAACCACTCAAACCCCCATTAACCACCCCTACCAGAGCGCTAAAATCATTCAAAATCATGAAGTAATAGGCGTAATCGCTAAAATCCACCCTAAAGTGATCCAGGAATTAGATTTGTTTGAAAGCTATTACGCTGAGATAGACGCTTCTAAACTCAAACGCCCTGCCATGCTGTTAAAGCCCTTTAGCATTTACCCTAGCAGTGTGAGGGATTTGACTCTCATCATTGATGAAAATACCGCTTTTAGCAGGATTAAAAAAGCCCTAAAAGACGCTCAAATCCCTAATTTAAGCGAAATTCTACCCCTTGATATTTTTAAAGAAAGCGATAACACCATAGCCTTAAGCGTGCGTTGCGTGATCCATTCTTTAGAAAAAACACTGAATGATGAAGAGGTCAATTCAGCCGTGCAAAAAGCGCTTGAAATTTTAGAAAAAGAATTTAACGCCCGCCTTAAAGGATAAAGACAATAAAGGATAGTATGTGATAGAGCTTGACATTAACGCTAGCGATAAATCGCTCTCGCACAGAGCCGTTATTTTTAGCCTACTCGCTCAAAAGCCTTGTTTCGTGCGGAATTTTTTAATGGGAGAAGATTGTTTAAGCTCTTTAGAAATCGCTCAAAATTTAGGGGCTAAAGTGGAAAATATCGCCAAAAATTCTTTTAAAATCACACCCCCAACGGCTATAAAAGAGCCTAATAAGATTTTAAATTGCAACAATTCTGGCACCAGTATGCGTTTATACAGCGGGCTTTTAAGCGCTCAAAAAGGCCTTTTTGTTTTAAGCGGGGACAATTCCCTAAACTCACGCCCCATGAAAAGAATCATTGAACCTTTGAAAGCTTTTGGGGCAAAAATTTTAGGGAGAGAGGATAACCATTTCGCCCCTTTAGTGATCTTAGGGAGTCCCTTAAAAGCTTGCGATTATGAAAGCCCTATCGCTTCAGCTCAAGTCAAAAGCGCTTTTATTTTAAGCGCCTTGCAAGCTCAAGGTATAAGTGCCTATAAAGAAAGCGAGCTTAGCCGTAACCACACAGAAATCATGCTTAAAAGTTTGGGGGCTAACATTCAAAATCAAGACGGCGTTTTAAAAATTTCACCCCTAGAAAAACCCCTAGAAGCTTTTGACTTTACCATAGCCAATGATCCGTCTAGCGCGTTTTTTTTCGCCCTCGCTTGCGCGATTACGCCAAAAAGCCGCCTTCTTTTAAAAAATGTCTTGCTCAACCCCACTCGCATAGAAGCTTTTGAAGTTTTGAAAAAAATGGGCGCTTCCATAGAGTATGCGATTAAGTCCAAAGATTTAGAAATCATTGGCGATATTTATATAGAGCATGCCCCTTTAAAAGCGATCAATATTGATCAAAATATCGCCAGCCTTATTGATGAAATCCCCGCTTTAAGCATCGCTATGCTTTTTGCAAAAGGCAAAAGCATGGTTAAAAACGCTAAAGATTTACGAGCTAAAGAAAGCGATAGGATTAAAGCGGTTGTTTCTAATTTCAAAGCTTTAGGGATTGAGTGCGAAGAATTTGAAGACGGGTTTTATGTAGAGGGATTAGAAGATATAAACCCATTAAAACAGTGCTTTTCTAGGATTAAACCCCCTATTATCAAGAGTTTCAATGATCACAGGATTGCGATGAGTTTCGCTGTTTTAACTTTAGCGCTGCCTTTAGAAATTGATAATTTAGAATGCGCAAACATTTCTTTCCCGCAATTCAAACGCTTACTCAATCAATTCAAAAAAGGGAGTCTCAATGGAAATTAAAATGGCTAAGGATTATGGTTTTTGTTTTGGCGTCAAAAGAGCGATACAAATCGCTGAAAAAAATCAAAACAGCTTGATTTTTGGCTCGCTCATTCATAACGCTAAAGAAATCAATCGTTTGGAAAAAAACTTCAATGTGAAAATTGAAGAAGATCCTAAAAAAATCCCTAAAAATAAGAGCGTGATCATAAGAACCCATGGCATTCCTAAACAGGATTTAGAATATTTGAAAAATAAGGGGGTCAAAATCACTGATGCGACTTGCCCGTATGTGATCAAACCCCAGCAAATTGTGGAATCCATGAGTAAAGAAGGGTATCAAATCGTGCTTTTTGGGGATATTAACCACCCTGAAGTCAAGGGCGTGATCAGCTATGCCACTAACCAGGCTTTAGTCGTCAATTCGTTAGAAGAATTGCAAGAAAAAAAGCTCCAACGAAAAGTGGCTTTAGTCTCTCAAACCACCAAACAAACCCCCAAACTCTTACAAATCGCTTCTTATTTAGTGGAAAGATGCACTGAAGTGCGTATTTTTAACACGATTTGCAACGCTACTTCTTACAACCAAAAAGCCGCTTTGGATTTGAGTAAGGAAGTGGATATTATGATAGTCGTGGGCGGTAAAACTTCTTCAAACACCAAACAGCTCTTAAGCATCGCCAAACAGCATTGTGAAGACAGCTACTTGGTAGAAGATGAAAACGAATTAGAGTTAGCGTGGTTTAAGGATAAAAAATTGTGCGGGATTACCGCTGGGGCTTCCACGCCGGATTGGATTATAGAAAATGTCAAGCAAAAAATCAGCACGATTTAACACATTTTGAAAATTTTCTTTAAAAAAACCGCTAATTGTTAGTTTTTAAACGATTTTGTAAGCCAAAAAAGGATACAATGCCCCTAAGGATTTTATATTTATTTTATAGTAAGGCAGTCAATGAGCAAGATAGCAGATGATCAGAACTTTAATGACGAGGAGGAAAACTTCGCAAAACTCTTTAAAAAAGAATTAGAAAAAGAAGAAACCCTAGAAAAAGGCACTATCAAAGAAGGGCTAATCGTTTCCATCAATGAGAATGATGGTTATGCCATGGTGAGCGTGGGCGGTAAGACAGAAGGCCGTTTGGCTTTGAGCGAGATCACCGATGAAAAGGGGCAGTTGCTGTATCAAAAAAATGACCCCATTATCGTGCATGTGTCCGAAAAAGGTGAACACCCTAGCGTTTCCTACAAAAAGGCCATTTCCCAACAAAAGATTCAAGCTAAAATTGAAGAATTAGGCGAAAACTATGAAAACGCCATTATTGAAGGCAAGATTGTAGGCAAGAATAAAGGGGGTTATATCGTGGAGTCTCAAGGCGTGGAGTATTTTCTCTCCCGCTCGCACTCTTCTTTAAAGAATGACGCAAACCATATCGGCAAACGCATTAAAGCGTGCATCATTCGTGTGGATAAGGAAAACCATTCTATCAATATTTCTCGCAAACGATTCTTTGAAGTCAATGACAAACGGCAACTTGAGATTTCTAAAGAGCTGTTAGAAGCTACAGAGCCGGTGTTAGGGGTTGTACGCCAGATCACCCCTTTTGGTATTTTTGTAGAAGCTAAGGGGATTGAGGGTTTGGTCCATTATTCTGAAATCAGCCATAAAGGACCAGTCAATCCTGAAAAATACTACAAAGAGGGCGATGAAGTCTATGTCAAAGCTATCGCTTATGATGCAGAAAAAAGACGCCTTTCGCTCTCCATAAAAGCGACTATAGAAGACCCATGGGAAGAGATCCAAGACAAGCTAAAACCCGGATACGCCATTAAGGTGGTGGTGAGCAACATTGAACATTACGGGGTGTTTGTGGATATTGGTAATGATATTGAAGGCTTTTTGCATGTTTCTGAAATCTCTTGGGATAAAAATGTCAGCCACCCTAGCCATTACTTGAGCGTGGGGCAAGAGATTGATGTGAAGATCATTGATATTGATCCAAAAAATCGCCGCTTAAGGGTTTCTTTAAAGCAACTCACTAACAGGCCTTTTGATGTTTTTGAATCCAAACACCAAGTGGGGGATGTTTTAGAAGGCAAAGTAGCGACTTTAACGGATTTTGGGGCGTTTTTGAATCTGGGTGGGGTGGATGGTTTGCTCCACAATCACGACGCTTTTTGGGATAAAGATAAAAAATGCAAAGACCACTATAAAATTGGCGATGCGATCAAAGTCAAAATCCTTAAAATCAACAAAAAAGATAAAAAGATTTCTTTGAGCGCGAAGCACTTGGTGACTTCCCTTACAGAAGAATTCGCTCAAAAGCATAAAACAGATAGCGTGATTCAAGGCAAAGTGGTGAGTATTAAGGATTTTGGCGTTTTCATTCATGCTGATGGCATTGATGTGCTGATTAAAAACGAAGATTTAAGCCCCTTGAAAAAAGATGAAATCAAAATGGGGCAGGAAATCACTTGCGTGGTGGTTGCGATTGAAAAATCTAACAACAAGGTACGTGCTTCTGTGCATAGGTTAGAGCGCAAAAAAGAAAAAGAAGAATTGCAAGCTTTTAACACGAGCGATGATAAAATGACTTTAGGGGATATTCTTAAAGAAAAACTCTAAAGAGTGATTTTAAAAGCATGAGAATGGCATGAGATTTAAGGGTGTTGTTGCTTTTATTTCCCTAGCTGTCGCTCTTGGCGTTTTAGCCTATTTGTTTTTAAGCGTTAAAAAAGAAATGCCCGCTACTTCTCATGCGATCTTTCAAACAAATGAAGGCCTCTCTCAAACAGACGCAAAAAACCATGACATCAGCCTAGAAGAAAATAGCCCTGATGAAACCTCTCACAATGAAAAAGCCCCTCATAACGAAGAAGATCGCAATAACGCCCTTTCTCAAAACCTTGATGCGCAAGAATCTATCAATTACCCTGTTATAGAGCATCATTTTGAAATCCCTTTTGAAGAAAAAAAAAGGGAGTATTCAAAGCTTATCATTAAGGATTTAAAGGACTATCAATGGTGGTGTTTAAAAGAAATCCTCAAAAAAGAACAAATTGATTACGCTTACGATAGCACCAAAAACCAACCTAACCTCATCATCTATTTAGATAAAAACAAAAAAGAACGCTTTTTAGCTGATTTAGACTATTATAAAATACGCTATCATGCTGTTTTTTAAATTCAAAGGATAAAAATGTATCAAGTAGCCATTTGCGACCCCATCCATGCTAAAGGCATTCAAATCTTAGAAGCCCAAAAAGACATTGTCTTGCATGATTATTCCAAATGCCCCAAAAAGGAGCTTTTAGAGAAACTCATCCCTATGGATGCGCTCATCACTCGCAGCATGACCCCTATCACAAGCGATTTTTTAAAGCCCTTAACCCACCTAAAATCCATTGTGAGAGCGGGCGTGGGAGTGGATAATATTGATTTAGAAAGCTGCTCTCAAAAAGGGATTGTGGTGATGAATATCCCTACCGCTAACACGATTGCCGCTGTGGAATTGACCATGGCGCATTTGATCAATGCAGTGCGCTCGTTCCCTTGCGCGAACGATCAAATCAAACACCAACGGCTATGGAAAAGAGAAGACTGGTATGGCACGGAATTGAAAAATAAAAAGCTGGGCATTATCGGTTTTGGGAATATTGGCTCTAGGGTGGGCATTAGGGCAAAAGCCTTTGAAATGGAAGTTTTAGCCTATGATCCTTATATCCCTTCTTCAAAAGCCACTGATTTAGGGGTCATTTACACGAAAAATTTTGAAGACATTTTGCAATGCGACATGATCACTATCCACACCCCTAAAAATAAAGAAACCATTAACATGATAGGCGCTAAAGAGATTGAACGCATGAAAAAAGGGGTTATTTTGATCAATTGCGCTAGGGGTGGGCTTTATAATGAAGACGCCCTTTATGAAGCTTTAGAAACCAAAAAAGTGCGTTGGCTTGGCATTGATGTCTTTTCTAAAGAGCCTGGCATTCATAACAAACTTTTAGACTTGCCTAATGTGTATGCGACCCCCCATATTGGCGCGAACACTTTAGAGTCCCAAGAAGAAATTTCCAAACAAGCCGCTCAAGGGGTTATGGAATCTTTAAGGGGTTCAAGCCACCCGCATGCTCTAAATCTACCCATGCAAGCTTTTGATGCAAGCGCTAAAGCCTACTTGAATTTAGCACAAAAACTGGGTTATTTTTCCAGTCAAATCCATAAGGGCGTGTGCCAAAAGATTGAGCTCAGTCTTTGTGGGGAGATTAACCAATTCAAAGACGCCCTTGTCGCTTTTACGTTAGTAGGGGTGTTAAAACCTGTTGTAGGGGATAAAATCAATTACATTAACGCCCCCTTTGTGGCCAAAGAAAGAGGCATTGAGATTAAAGTTAGCCTTAAAGAAAGCGCTTCGCCCTATAAAAACATGCTCTCTTTAACCCTAAATGCGGCTAATGGTGCAATCAGTGTGAGCGGCACGGTGTTTGAAGAAGATATTTTAAAACTCACTGAGATCGATGGGTTCCATATTGATATAGAGCCAAAAGGTAAAATGCTTCTATTTAGGAATACAGATATTCCAGGCGTTATTGGGAGCGTGGGGAATGCGTTCGCTAGGCATGGCATTAACATCGCTGATTTTCGTTTGGGGCGCAACACGCAAAAAGAAGCCCTAGCGCTCATCATTGTAGATGAAGAAGTTTCTTTGGAAGTTTTAGAAGAGCTTAAAAACATTCCTGCATGCTTAAGCGTTCATTATGTGGTTATTTAAGGTGATTGGATGCGAGATTTTTTAAAGCTTTTAAAAAAGCATGATGAATTAAAAATCATTGACACCCCCCTTGAAGTGGATTTAGAAATCGCTCATCTGGCGTATATAGAAGCGAAAAAACCTAATGGGGGCAAAGCCCTTTTATTCACGCAACCCATAAGAAAAGAGCATGACCAAATCAAAACCTTTGGCATGCCAGTTTTAATGAACGCTTTTGGCTCTTTCAAACGCTTAGATCTTTTGTTAAAAACCCCCATAGAAAGCCTGCAACAACGCATGCAAGCGTTCTTGCGCTTTGACGCCCCTAAAAACTTCACTGAGAGTTTGAAAGTTTTAAAGGATTTATGGGATTTAAGACATGTTTTCCCTAAAAAAACCGCGTGCCCTAAAGATCTCATCACCAAGCAAGATAAAGAAGTCAATTTGTGGGATCTGCCCGTTTTAAAAACTTGGGAAAAAGATGGCGGGGCTTTCATCACTATGGGGCAAGTCTATACCCAAAGCCTGGATCATAAAAAAAAGAATTTAGGCATGTATCGTTTGCAAGTTTATGATAAAAACCATTTAGGCTTGCACTGGCAAATCCATAAAGACTCCCAACTCTTTTTCCACGAATACGCTAAGGCTAAAGTCAAAATGCCTGTCAGTATCGCTATTGGTGGGGATTTGCTCTACACATGGTGCGCGACAGCCCCCTTACCTTATGGGATTTATGAACTCATGCTCTATGGGTTTATTAGGGAGAAAAAAGCGCGCGTGATGCCATGCTTGAGCAATCCTTTGAGCGTGCCAAGCGATTGCGATATTGTGATAGAAGGGTTTGTGGATTGCGAGAAATTAGAGCTTGAAGGGCCTTTTGGGGATCACACTGGCTATTATACCCCCATTGAGCCTTACCCTGTTTTAGAAGTCAAAACCATTAGCTATAAAAAAGATTCCATTTACTTAGCCACTGTGGTGGGTAAGCCTCCTTTAGAAGACAAATACATGGGGTATTTGACTGAACGCTTGTTCTTGCCCTTGTTTCAAACGCATGCCCCCAATCTCATAGATTATTGCATGCCAGAAAATGGGGTGTTTCATAATTTGATTTTAGCCAAAATACACACGCGCTATAACGCTCATGCCAAGCAAGTCATGCATGCTTTTTGGGGCGTGGGGCAGATGAGTTTTGTCAAGCATGCGATTTTTGTCAATGAAGACGCCCCTAATCTAAGGGACACCAACGCTATCATTGAGTATATATTGGAAAATTTTTCTAAAGAAAAAATTCTTATCTCTCAAGGCGTATGCGACGCCTTAGATCATGCAAGCCCTGAATACGCTATGGGAGGGAAACTCGGTATTGATGCGACCTCTAAAAGCAATACCCCCTACCCTACGCTTTTAAACGATAACGCCCTACTAGCGCTTTTACAAGATAAAATGCAAAATATCGTTCTTTTGAAGCAATATTACCCACACACCCGTAACCCCATTTGCGTCATTAGCGTGGAAAAGAAGGACAAAAGCGTCATTGAACTGGCTAAAAACTTGCTCGGTTTTGAAGAGCATTTGCGCATTGTCATCTTTGTAGAGCATACCAGCAACGATTTGAACAACCCTTACATGCTGTTATGGCGCATCGTTAATAATATTGATGCGCAGCGCGATATCCTCACCTCTAAACATTGTTTTTTTATAGACGCTACCAATAAGGGCGTTATGGATAAACATTTTAGAGAATGGCCCACCGAAACCAATTGCTCCATGGAAGTCATAGAAAATTTGAAAAAGAAAGGGCTTTTAAAAGATTTTGAAACTTTAAATCAAAAATTCCATCTCACGCATTCTTTCAGCACGCACAAAGAAGATCTATAAAGAATAGCCATAAAGAAGAATTATGTTAGATTATCGCCAAAGGATTGATACTCTCATCACCAAAATAGAAAAGGCTCGCACCGCCTATTCAAGGCATCATATTGTCAAAATCGTGGCTGTTTCAAAAAACGCTTCCCCAGAAGCTATCCAACATTACTACAACTGCTCTCAAAGGGCTTTTGGAGAAAATAAAGTTCAAGATTTAAAAACTAAAATGCATTCTTTAGAGCATTTGCCCCTTGAATGGCACATGATAGGCTCTTTACAAGAAAATAAAATCAATGCGCTTTTGAGTTTAAAACCCGCCCTTTTGCATTCTTTAGACTCTTTAAAACTCGCTTTGAAGATAGAAAAGCGTTGCGAAACACTAGGCGTAACTTTAAACGCCCTTTTACAGGTTAATAGCGCGTATGAGAAAAGTAAAAGCGGGGTGGTGCCTGAAGAAGCGCTAGAAATTTATTCTCAAATCAGTGAAACTTGCAAGCGCCTCAAGCTTAAGGGGCTGATGTGTATAGGGGCTCATGCTGATGATGAAACAAAAATTGAAAGATCCTTTATCACCACCAAAAAGCTTTTTGACCAAATAAAGAACGCGAGCGTTCTTTCAATGGGCATGAGTGATGATTTTGAACTAGCGATTGCTTGCGGGGCGAATCTTTTAAGGATTGGCTCTTTTTTGTTCAAAGAGTGAGATGTTAGAAACTTTCGCGCTTAAAAATGGGGCTGTTTTTATCTCTGATGTGCATTTTTTGCCCAAAAGCCCTCATTTAATCCATACGCTTAAAGAACTTTTACGCGCCAAACCCCCGCAAGTCTTTTTCATGGGCGATATTTTCCATGTTCTTGTGGGCTACTTGCCCCTAGATAAAGAGCAACAAAAAATCATTGGTTTGATCAATGCGTTGAGCGAAATTTCACAAGTCTTTTACTTTGAAGGCAACCATGATTTTTCCATGCGTTTGGTGTTGAGTTCTAAAGTGGTTGTTTTTGAGCGCCAAAACCAGCCCGTATTATTCCAATATGATAACAAACGCTTTTTGCTAGCCCATGGGGATTTATTCATCACTAAAGCGTATGAATTTTACATCACGCAGCTCACTTCCACTTGGGCGAGATTTTTTCTAACTTTTTTAAATTTTGCGAGCTTTAAAACCTTATACCCTTTTTTGAAAAAACGCATTTATCAAAAACCTGTCCGCCTTTGGGAATTAGAGCCAAAAGAATTAAAAGCCTTTATTGAAAAGCGCCTAAAAGTCTATCAAAATTATATTAAAGATCTTAACCTTGATAGCATTGACGGCATTATAGAGGGGCATTTTCACCTCAAAAGCAGTGCAAAAATCCCCTTGAATGCGCCGATTTACTGCCCACTGCCTTCCTTTTATTACGAACAAAGCCTTTTTAAGGTATCATCAAGCGTTTTAGAACCATCTCAAAATAAGGACGCCTAAATCATGGCAGAAAAAACAGCTAACGATTTAAAACTAAGTGAGATAGAACTCGTGGATTTTCGTATTTATGGCATGCAAGAGGGCGTCCCTTATGAGGGGATTTATGGCATCAATGTGGCTAAAGTCCAAGAAATCATCCCCATGCCCACCCTTTTTGAATACCCCACGAATTTGGATTACATTATCGGCGTGTTTGATTTGCGCTCCACGATCATCCCGCTTATAGACTTGGCCAAATGGATAGGGATTGTCCCAGATAAAAGCAAGGAAAACGAAAAAATCGTCATTATCACTGAATTTAACAACGTTAAAATGGGCTTTTTAGTCCATTCCGCTAGGCGTATCAGGCGCATTAGTTGGAAAGATGTGGAGCCTGCATCCTTTAGTGCCTCTAATAGCATCAACAGAGAAAATATCACCGGCACCACGCGCATTGAAAACGATCAAACCCTGCTCATTTTGGATTTAGAAAGCATTTTAGACGATTTAAAACTTAATGAAGACGCTAAAAACACCAAAGACACCCCTAAAGAGCGTTTTGAAGGCGAAGTGTTGTTTTTAGACGATAGCAGAACGGCGAGAAAAACCTTAAAAAACCATTTGAGTAAATTGGGTTTTAGCATCACGGAAGCTGTGGATGGGGAAGACGGGTTGAACAAATTAGAAATGCTATTCAAAAAATACGGGGACGATTTGAGAAAGCATTTGAAATTCATTATTTCAGATGTTGAAATGCCTAAAATGGATGGCTATCATTTCTTATTCAAGCTCCAAAAAGATCCTAGGTTTGCTTATATTCCTGTGATTTTTAATTCTTCTATTTGCGATAATTACAGCGCTGAAAGGGCTAAAGAAATGGGGGCTGTGGCGTATTTAGTCAAGTTTGACGCAGAAAAATTCACCGAAGAAATTTCTAAGATTTTAGACAAGAATGCGTAATTTTTATTGATAAAATTGTAAAATACTCTTATCTCAAACGCTAAAAGGGGTTTTAAATGGATGATTTGCAAGAAATAATGGAAGACTTCTTGATTGAAGCCTTTGAAATGAATGAGCAATTGGATCAGGATTTGGTGGAATTAGAGCATAACCCTGAGGATTTGGACTTGCTCAATCGCATTTTTAGAGTCGCCCACACCATTAAAGGCTCTAGCTCGTTTTTGAATCTTAATATCCTCACGCACCTCACGCACAACATGGAAGATGTCTTAAATCGCGCTAGAAAGGGCGAAATCAAGATCACGCCTGATATTATGGATGTCGTGTTGCGCTCCATTGATTTGATGAAAACCTTACTCGTAACGATTAGAGATACCGGCTCTGATACTAATAACGGCAAGGAAAACGAGATTGAAGAAGCGGTCAAACAGCTCCAAGCCATTACGAGCCAAAATTTAGAGGGCGCTAAAGAAACTTCAGGGACTAAAGAAACCCCAAAAGAAGAAACGAAAGAAGAAATTAAAGAAAAAGCGAAAGAAGAAATTAAAGAAAACAAGGCAAAAGCCCCTATTACAGAAAATCCCGCTAGCGATAACCCGCTAGCCGATGAGCCGGATTTGGATTATTCCAACATGAGCGCTGAAGAAGTGGAAGCGGAAATTGAGCGGCTGCTGAACAAACGCCAAGAAGCCGATAAAGAACGAAGGGCTCAAAAAAAGCAAGAAGATCAAGCCAAGCCTAAACAAGAAGTCGCCCCAGCAAAAGAAACTCCCAAAACAGAAACCCCCAAAGCCCCTAAAACCGAAACTAAAGCTAAAGCCAAAGCGGATAGCGAAGAAAATAAAGCCCCCTCTATTGGCGTGGAGCAAACCGTTAGGGTGGATGTGCGCCGATTAGACCATTTGATGAATTTAATCGGCGAGCTTGTGTTAGGGAAGAATCGCTTGATTAGAATCTATAGCGATGTGGAAGAACGCTATGATGGGGAAAAGTTTTTAGAGGAATTAAACCAGGTGGTCTCTTCTATTTCAGCGGTAACGACAGACTTGCAGCTTGCGGTGATGAAAACACGGATGCAACCAGTGGGCAAGGTGTTCAATAAATTCCCTCGCATGGTAAGGGATTTGAGCCGGGAATTAGGCAAAAGCATTGAATTAATCATTGAGGGCGAAGAAACCGAGCTTGATAAATCCATTGTAGAAGAGATTGGCGATCCGCTCATCCACATTATCCGCAACTCATGCGATCATGGGATTGAGCCTTTAGAAGAAAGACGAAGGCTTAACAAGCCTGAAACCGGTAAGGTGCAATTGAGCGCGTATAATGAGGGCAATCACATTGTGATCAAAATCTCTGATGATGGCAAGGGATTAGACCCTGTGATGCTTAAAGAAAAAGCGGTTGAAAAAGGGGTGATTAGCGAAAGAGACGCTGAAGGCATGAGCGATAGGGAAGCGTTTAACCTCATTTTCAAGCCGGGCTTTTCTACCGCAAAAGTCGTTTCCAATGTTTCAGGCAGGGGTGTTGGCATGGATGTGGTGAAAACCAATATTGAAAAGCTTAATGGGATCATTGAAATCGATTCAGAAGTGGGGGTAGGCACGACTCAAAAGCTTAAAATCCCTCTCACTTTGGCTATCATTCAAGCTTTACTCGTGGGCGTTCAAGAAGAATACTACGCTATCCCGCTTTCTTCAGTTTTAGAAACCGTGCGCATCAGCCAAGATGAAATCTATACCGTTGATGGCAAGAGCGTGTTGCGCTTGAGAGATGAGGTGCTTTCTTTGGTGCGCCTTTCTGATATTTTTAAAGTGGATGCTATTTTGGAATCCAACTCAGATGTGTATGTGGTCATCATTGGCTTGGCTGATCAAAAAATTGGCGTGATCGTGGATTATTTGATCGGTCAAGAAGAAGTGGTCATCAAATCTTTAGGTTACTATCTTAAAAACACTAGAGGCATTGCTGGCGCTACGGTGAGAGGCGATGGGAAAATCACTCTTATTGTAGATGTGGGAGCGATGATGGATATGGCAAAAAGCATCAAGGTCAATATCACTACCTTGATGAACGAATCCGAAAACACCAAGAGCAAAAATTCTCCTAGCGATTACATTGTCTTAGCGATTGATGACAGCAGCACGGACAGAGCGATTATCCGCAAATGTTTGAAACCATTAGGCATCACGCTTTTAGAAGCCACTAACGGGTTAGAGGGCTTAGAAATGCTTAAAAATGGCGATAAGATTCCGGACGCTATTTTAGTGGATATTGAAATGCCTAAAATGGACGGCTACACTTTTGCTTCTGAGGTGCGTAAATACAATAAATTCAAAAACCTGCCTTTGATCGCCGTTACCAGTCGGGTAACTAAAACCGATAGGATGCGTGGCGTTGAATCCGGCATGACTGAATACATCACCAAACCTTATAGCGGTGAGTATTTAACCACCGTAGTGAAGCGCAGCATTAAATTAGAAGGAGACCAATCGTGAGCAATCAATTAAAAGATTTATTTGAAAGACAAAAAGAAGCTAATGCAAGCTCTAAACAAGAAGACAATGAAGAAATTTTGCAATTCATCGGCTTTATTATCGGCGATGAAGAATACGCCATTCCCATTTTGAATATTTTAGAGATCGTCAAACCCATTGGTTACACGCGAGTCCCTGAAACCCCAAACTATGTGCTTGGCGTGTTCAATTTAAGGGGTAATGTCTTCCCGTTGATTAGCCTGCGTTTAAAGTTTGGCTTGAAGGCTGAAAAACAAAACAAAGACACTCGTTATTTGGTGGTGCGCCATAACGATCAGATCGCTGGGTTTTTCATTGATCGCTTAACTGAAGCCATTCGCATCAAGCAAACGGATATTGACCCAGTGCCAGAGACTTTGAGCGATAACAATAATTTAACTTATGGCATTGGGAAACAAAACGACAGACTCGTAACCATTTTAAGAGTGGAAGAAATCTTAAAAAAAGACTTCTAAAAACCTTTTCTATCAAACCCTTATGGGTTTTGTGAAAGATTTATCCCGTTAAAAAGCTTGATTTTAATCAAGCGGTAATGTTTGATTGACAACAGAGTCTTTTTTAATCTTTTCTTTTAAAAATAGCGTGAAAATTTTTTAAGCGGATTAAAAAGAACCTCTCATTTTTTAGTTTTTATCACCAACGCTTTTTAATAAGTGGGGCTTTTTGCGTTGAGATTCACTAAATTGTAGCCCCCTCCTTTTAAGGATTTCCTATTTCAACACTTTTAAAAGCGCTTCATAATTGGGCTCTTCTAAAATGTTTTGAACGATTTCTTTATAGATAACCACTCCCTTATCATCAAGAACAAACACCGATCGAGCGAGCAAGCCTTGCAAAGAGCCTTTGCCTAACAGCACGCCGTAATTTTCCCCAAAAGCCTTATACCTAAAATCGCTTAAGATTCTTAGGTCCTTAATGCCTTCAGCGCCGCAAATTTGCCCTTGAGAAAAAGGTAAGTCCATAGAAATAACGCTAAAACTCACAGAAGGCAGTTTACCGGCTTGCTCATTGAAGTGTTTGGCTTGGAGCAAACAAACCGATCCGGTTAAACTAGGAAGCGCACTAACGACTTGAAAACGCACGCCTTGCTTCAACAAATTGACTTCTTGTAAATCGCCATTCACCAACTTCACATCAGGAGCTTTATCGCCCACTTTTAAGGTTTTCCCTTCTAACTGATATGTTTCTTCTTTAAAAGTAACTTTTTGCATGGTTAAATCCTTTCTAATGAATTGCTATATTGCGTTAGAATAATAGTCCATTAAGATTAACTTTCAAAAAATTTAAAAAAAATTTGTTTAAAAAGTCGTTTTCATTTTAAAAAACCCCTTAAAATCTACAAAATTTGCATAACGATCCATTTTTAAGAAAAGATTTACCAAAAAGTATTAAAAAATGATTACAATACGGCTATCTGATCACAAGGAGAAAACATGTTTACATTACGAGAGTTGCCTTTTGCTAAAGACAGCATGGGAGATTTTTTAAGCCCTGTGGCGTTTGATTTCCACCATGGGAAACACCATCAAACTTATGTGAATAATTTGAATAACTTAATCAAAGGCACGGAGTTTGAGAAAAGTTCTTTGTTTGCTATTTTGACAAAGTCTAGCGGAGGCGTGTTCAATAACGCCGCTCAAATTTACAACCACGATTTTTATTGGGATTGCCTAAGCCCCAAAGCGACTGCCCTAAGCGATGAGTTAAAAGGGGCTTTAGAAAAAGATTTTGGCTCATTGGAAAAATTTAAAGAAGACTTCATTAAGAGCGCGACCACTTTGTTTGGCTCTGGTTGGAATTGGGCAGCGTATAATTTAGACACTCAAAAAATTGAAATCATTCAAACGAGCAACGCTCAAACCCCAGTTACGGATAAAAAAGTGCCGCTTTTGGTGGTGGATGTGTGGGAGCATGCTTATTACATTGACCATAAAAACGCACGCCCTGTGTATTTGGAAAAATTCTATGGGCATATCAATTGGCATTTTGTCTCTCAATGCTATGAATGGGCGAAAAAAGAAGGCTTAGGCTCAGTGGATTACTACATCAATGAGTTGGTGCATAAAAAAGCTTAAGCGTTATTTTGCATAGAGTGGTTTAAAGGTTTTTAAACCACGCTTCTTTTTTGAATGAAAGACACTCTGTTTAATCAATCCCTAAACAAACGCTTTTGTTTTGATGAGAAAGTCGCCCATGTTTTTGACGACATGCTGGAGCGCTCCATTCCTTATTACCATGAAATGTTGGATTTGGGGGCGTATTTTATCGCTCAAAATTTAAAAGAAAATATCTATCCTAAGTCCTTGCCTAAGCCCTTGCCTAAGCCCTTGATTTATGATTTGGGCTGTTCTACCGGGAACTTTTTTATCGCGCTTAACCAACAAATCCAACAAGATATTGAGCTTGTAGGGATTGACAATTCCATGCCCATGCTCAAAAAAGCGCAAGAAAAATTAAAAGATTTTAAAAATGCCCGTTTTGAATGCATGGATTTTTTAGAGGTTGAGTTTAAAGAAGCGAGCGCGTTTTCATTGCTTTTTGTGTTGCAATTTGTCCGCCCCATGCAAAGAGAGGTGTTGCTCAAAAAGATTTATAACAGCCTTGCGTTGAATGGGGTTTTATTGGTGGGCGAAAAGATCATGAGCGAAGATCGGATATTAGACAAGCAAATGATAGAGCTATACTACCTTTACAAACAAAATCAGGGCTATAGCCACAATGAAATCGCTTTCAAAAGGGAAGCGTTAGAAAATGTGCTTGTGCCTTATAGTTTGAAAGAAAATGTCGCTCTTTTAGAAAGCGTGGGGTTTAAGCATGTGGAAGCGGTGTTTAAATGGGTGAATTTCACGCTGTTAGTTGCCAGAAAAACATGAGTTTTTTGAAATAATATATAAAACATGAGTTTTTTGAAATAATATATAAAACATGAGTTTTTAAAAAATATCCACAGGATCCATATTCACGCTGCAAGGGATATTGGGGGCGGTTTTTAAAAACGCATGCACGCTTTTGATTAGGTTTAAAGGGTTTTTGGAACGCAACAAAATAAGGTAGCGATAAGAGGAAGCGATTTTTTCAATGGGGGCTTTAAAATTAGAGAGCGTTACGCCCTTTTCTAAACACAAAGAAAGGGTTTGAGAGGCCTTTAGGCTCAATTGTTGGGCTTTTTCTTCGTTTTTATGCTTAAATTCCAACAAACACAGCCTTGAAAAAGGCGGGTAGAGTTCGCACCTTTCTTGCAATTCGTATTGTAAAAAATCTTCATAATCTTCTAAGAAATTTTCTAACAGATCCGTTTCGGTGCTTTGAATGAACACTTGGCCAGAAATTTGCCTAGCGCTCCTCCCAGCGATTTGATACAGTAACGACACGCCTTCTTCTAAGGCCCTGTAACTATTGGATTTAATGATATTGTCTATGCCTAAAACAACCGCCAAACTCACTTTAGCGTAATCATGCCCCTTGCTTATCATTTGAGTGCCGATTAAGATATTGGTTTTTTGAGCGTTGAAATCGTTTAAAATATTGTGGAGTTTTTTTGGCGTGCTGGTGTGATCTTTATCTAAGATCGCTATTTTAGCTCCCTCTAAAAGGCCTTCCAACTCGTTCAACACTTGCATGGTGCCTATCCTTTTACCCACTAAAACTTCGCTTTGACACGCGCTGCAAATTTTAGGGATAGGGCTTGAAAAATGGCAATAATGGCACATGAGTTTGTTGGTCTTTAAATGCAAACTCATATTCACGCTGCAAAAGGGGCATTGAACGCTTTTATAGCAATTTTGGCACAGCAGGGTTTTGAAATTAGCCCTTGTAGGCACAAAAATAATGGCTTGCTCGTTTTTGTCTAGGACTTGTTTTAGCGCTTCTAGGAGTTTGGGCGTGATAAAACGCTCCGTTTTTTCAAAAATAATATTTTTTTGCGTGGGGGTGTAGCGCCCCTTTAAGCGCACTAAAGCCTTATCTTTAAAGCGTTTGTAACTATTCAAACTTGGCGTAGCAGAGCCTAAGATCACTTGAATAGGGAATTTATGGGATAAATACAAGCATAAATCCCTAGCGTTATACATAGGGCTTTGATGGGATTTATAAGAAAAATCATGCTCTTCATCTACAACAATCAAACCCAAATCCTTAAGGGGCAAAAACAACGCGCTTCGTGTGCCTACCACTAATTTGATTTCTTGCGAATAAAGCTTTTCTAAAAATTGTTTTTTTTGGGTTTGAGAGAGTTTGCTATGCCACAAGCCTAAATTCTCTTTAAAAACCCTTTTAAGGCGTTGTTGCATTTGAGGGGTGAGAGCGATTTCTGGCACTAGTAATAAAGCGCTTTTTTTTTGCTCTAAAGTTTGAGCGATTGCATGCATATAAATTTCGGTTTTCCCGCTGCCCGTATCGCCAAAAAGCAAGCTTGCTGGATGTTTTTGCAATTCTTTTAAAGCGTTGGTTTGCGTTTGACTCAACGCATTAAGAGTAGGCTCAATTTTTTCTAACCCCACTCCATCGCATTCTTTAAAAGGGGCAAAAAGGCTTAAGACTGAAGAAAGATTAGCCGAGTAATATTGAGCGATAAAAATAGCTAGCTCCATTTGAAAAGGGAGTAAAAAATAAGGGGTTTTTTCTAACTCTAGGCATTCAAAAGAGGGTTTTGAAACTTCTTCAAGAACGACGCCCAAAAGCGTTTTATTCCTTAAAGGGATATTGACTAACGCTCCTTTTTTATGCCGTTCTTTAGAAAAGTAAGTTAAAGGGGGGGTTTTATTTTTTAAAGGAGCGATTAAGTGATAGAACATGATGAGATTTTTTCTAAAAGCTTTTGGAGTTCATTATGCAAATACTCGTTCTGGCAACTTTCATGCAAATAGTCCTTTAAAAGCTCTAAAGCGTTTAATTCTTGGTTATGGAAACGCTCCTTTAGGGTGCGTTTCATCTCATCGCTAAAGGTGTTATTGAGAGAGATTTTATAGCGTTTGCCTGAATAAGTGATTTCTAAGCTATCGTTTTCTAAAGACATGTTTTTAATGGTTTATGACAATAAATCAGAGATTTTGTCATAAAGACCTTGAATACCCTTATCTTTAGCGCTCAATTCATCGTATAAAATAGCGATCTGAATGTCTTTTTCTTCATTTTGCACATTCAGGGTGGTGTTTGCTTGGCGTAAAGCGTTCAACTCTTCTTCTTGTTTTTTGATTTTTTCAATCAATTCGTCAATTTTAGCGCCCAATTGGTTTAACAAACTTAAAGATTGCATAGTAAGCCTTTCATGGTTTTTAAAAGTTATTATATCAAAGCTATTGAATTATCGCAAAATACCCCTATCCCCTTAAGGTAATGACTTTTACCATAAAATCAAGCAACCAAATCCTATTTTTAAGCAATTCTTATGGCGGTATTTGGTATTTTTGATTACCATAAAGTAATAAGATAGAGAGCTTGACAGGGAATGATAAATGCAAAAAAATATATTGAAAATGACTCTGTTGTTGGTTTTCCTCTTTTTAAGAAACGCTGTTGGTTTAGAAGATAAAAAAGCCGATCCTAAAAGCGTTCAAAATACGCCCAAAAATTTACCCCCTATCCAATTAAGGCTCAATCAAGTCCATGAAGAACTTATAGAAATGTTAGAAAATATGGGAAAAGGCACGCAGTATGAGTTCCCTAAAATCAAAGAAATCCTGGAGCAAAGCGAAGAAGAATGGCTCAAAGTCGCCCATGAAGAATGCGTGGCGTTGGTTATGCTAATAAGCCCCAAGGCTTCTATTGAAAATAGCCCGATTTATAAGAATTGCTATGAAGCTTATGTGAAGCAAAGAATCCATGATCTATATGATTTTTATATAGAAAGCAAAAAGGTGAAAAGAAAAATCAAGAAAGCCCATAAGCAAGAGACCGCTATTAATCAATCCCAGCCTTTAACAAAAGAGCCGCCTAAAAACGAAAATAAAAAGAGCTTAGTAAAACCTAATTTAAAAGATGCGAGTATCCCTAAAGGGTATTACTTGCAGATTGGGGCTTTTTTGAACGCGCCCAGTAAGGATTTTTTGCAAACGCTCAAAACTTTCCCTTACCAAATAAAGAAAAAAGACTCTCTCACGCATTATTTTATTGGCCCTTATAAAACGAAAGAAGAAGCCCTAAAACAGCTTGAAAATGCAATTAAAAGCTTTAAAAATAAGCCCGTGTTGGTGGAAAAATAGTTTTATTGGATTTTATAAAGCCACATGGCTATTAGCGCGACAAACAAACTCGCACCCAAAAACGCATAGCCTATCATTTTATAAAGGGGGATAAAATTTTTTTGAATTTCTTCTTCTGCAATAATGATTTTAGAAACCCCTAAGCGGTTAGTTGGGGTGCTGTCTGTGAGGTAAAAGCCTTGTTTTTTAAACGCAAAATAAGGGGTTTTGATTGCGTCATTTTTAAAAGAGGCCACAAACGCCCCGATATTAGAAAACTTGACTTTGTTATCCGCATCTAATAAGACAAAGGGGGTGTTTTTGAATCGTTCTTCTAGGATTTTTAAAGGCTCCAAAGAAGAGGCATTATCCAACTCTAAAAGGCTTTTAGCGATCGCATCAGCGGTGTATTGCATGCGTATTTGGGTGTTTTCTAAAAGGTTGTTTTTCGCATAAAAGAAAAATAACGCTAACAAAACCCCCACTAAAAGCAAGGTAGAAAGGGTATAAACGATTAAAAAACGCTTTTTAAAAGAATAGGACATGACAAACCTTTTTGTTGATAGCGGGTTGGATAACACAGCTTTTTATGATTGGATTAAAAACGCTCAAAAACAGCCTCTTTTTTCTACCATACTTATTTAATTTTATGGTAAATTTTTGAAAAATTGTTATAATTCCCATACTTTTATTGGCAAATCAATTAAGAAAGGAGTTTGGAATATGCTTGACATATGGATAGATATGATAATTTGTATTTTTTATTTGCTCTTTTTTACGACTCCTTACATTATAGGCGATATTTTGCAATTGAAATTTATCCGCCAAAAGCTCTGCGAGAAGCCTGTTTTACTCCCACAAAAGGATTATGAAGAAGCGGGAAATTATGCCATTAGGAAAATGCAATTATCCATTATTTCTCAAATTTTAGACGGAATCATCTTTGCTGGTTGGGTCTTTTTTGGTTTGACGCATTTAGAAGATCTCACGCATTATTTAAACCTTCCTGAAACGCTAGGTTACTTGGTGTTTGCTTTGTTGTTTTTAGCGATTCAAAGCGTTTTAGCTTTACCCATTAGCTACTACACCACCATGCATTTGGATAAAGAATTTGGCTTTTCTAAAGTGAGCTTGTCGTTGTTTTTTAAGGATTTTTTCAAAGGGTTATCGCTCACTTTAAGCGTGGGGTTGTTGTTGATTTACACTCTCATTATGATCATTGAACATGTGGAACATTGGGAGATTAGCTCGTTTTTTGTCGTGTTTGTTTTTATGATCTTGGCTAATCTTTTTTACCCTAAAATCGCCCAGCTTTTCAACCAATTCACCCCATTGAATAATAGGGATTTGGAAAGTCAAATTGAAAGCATGATGGATAAGGTGGGTTTTAAATCTCAAGGCATTTTTGTGATGGACGCTAGCAAGAGGGACGGGCGATTGAACGCGTATTTTGGGGGCTTGGGTAAAAACAAGCGGGTGGTGTTGTTTGACACTCTGATCTCTAAAGTTGGGACAGAAGGACTTTTAGCCATTTTAGGGCATGAATTAGGGCATTTTAAAAATAAGGATTTGTTGAAAAATTTAGGGATTATGGGAGGCTTGCTCGCTCTTGTTTTTGCTTTGATCGCTCATTTGCCGCCGTTGGTTTTTGAAGGCTTTAATGTCTCGCAAACGCCAGCGAGTTTGATTGCGATTTTACTCTTGTTTTTGCCGGTGTTTTCCTTTTACGCCATGCCTTTGATCGGGTTTTTTAGCCGAAAAAATGAATACAATGCGGACAAGTTTGGGGCGAGTTTAAGCTCTAAAGAGACTTTAGCCAAAGCGTTAGTGTCCATTGTGAATGAAAATAAAGCGTTCCCCTATTCGCACCCTTTTTATGTTTTCTTGTATTTCACGCACCCGCCGCTATTAGAGCGCTTAAAAGCTTTGGATTATGAAATTGAATGACCCTTTCACAAGCCCTAAACAAAACCAAAAAAGAATTATCGCAAAAAGGCTTTAGGGGGGGGTTAGAGTCCGAAATTTTATTAGGCTTTGTCTTGCAAAAAGAAAGGGTTTTTTTGCACACGCATGAGCATTTGGAATTAACCCACGAAGAAGAGGCGCGCTTTTTTGAATTGGTAGGAAAGCGCCTAAATGACTGCCCCATAGAGTATTTATTAGGAAGCTGTGATTTTTATGGGTGCTCTTTTTTTGTGAATGAGCATGTTTTAATCCCACGGCCTGAAACCGAGATTTTGGTCCAAAAAGCCCTTGATATTATTTCTCAATACCATTTAAAAGAGGTAGGCGAAATCGGCATAGGGAGCGGATGCGTGTCCGTGAGTTTGGCTTTAGAAAACCCTAAACTTTGTATTCATGCGAGCGATATTTCACCAAGAGCTTTAGAAGTGGCGTTAAAAAATATTGAACGCTTTAATTTAAAAGAGCGTATTTTTTTAAAACAAACGCATCTTTGGGATCGCATGCCAACGATAGAAATGCTTGTCTCTAACCCGCCCTATATCGCTAGAAATTATCCTTTGGAAAAATCCGTCCTCAAAGAACCGCACGAAGCCCTTTTTGGGGGGGTTAAAGGCGATGAAATCTTAAAAGAAATCATTCTTTTAGCCGCTGGATTAAAAATTCCTTTTTTGGTTTGTGAAATGGGGTATGACCAGTTAAAAAGCTTGAAAGAATGCTTGGAATTTTGCGGTTATGATGCAGAGTTTTACAAGGATTTGAGTGGCTTTGATAGAGGGTTTATAGGCGTTTTAAAAAGTTTTTAAGATAAAGTTAAAACTTAATTACCCTTTTAGTGTTACAATAAAAACACTTAAAACAATAAAGGATGCCACTCATGTATGTTGAAAAAATTCTCCAATCTTTACAGAAAAAATACCCCTATCAAAAAGAGTTCCATCAAGCCGTCTATGAAGCTATCACTTCTTTAAAACCCCTTTTAGACAGCGATAAAAGCTATGAAAAGCATGCGATTTTAGAGCGTTTGATTGAGCCTGAAAGGGAGATTTTTTTTAGGGTGTGTTGGCTAGATGATAACCATCAAATCCAAGTCAATCGGGGGTGTAGGGTTGAATTCAATTCGGCTATTGGTCCTTATAAAGGGGGTTTGAGATTCCACCCTAGCGTGAATGAAAGCGTGATCAAGTTTTTAGGCTTTGAGCAAGTGTTGAAAAATTCGCTCACCACTTTGGCTATGGGGGGCGCTAAGGGGGGGAGCGATTTTGACCCTAAAGGGAAGAGCGAGCATGAGATCATGCGTTTTTGCCAGGCGTTCATGAATGAATTATACCGCCACATTGGGGCCACGACTGATGTGCCAGCTGGGGATATTGGAGTGGGTGAAAGAGAGATTGGCTATCTGTTTGGGCAATACAAAAAATTAGTCAATCGTTTTGAGGGCGTATTGACCGGTAAAGGGCTAACTTATGGGGGGAGCTTGTGCAGAAAAGAAGCTACCGGCTATGGGTGCGTGTATTTTGCTGAAGAAATGTTGCAAGAAAGGAACAGCTCTTTAGAGGGTAAGGTTTGCAGCGTTTCTGGGAGCGGTAATGTCGCTATTTATACCATTGAAAAACTGCTTCAAATAGGAGCCAAACCGGTAACGGCGAGCGATTCTAATGGCATGATTTATGATAAAGACGGCATTGATTTAGAGCTTTTGAAAGAAATTAAAGAAGTGCGTCGTGGGAGGATCAAAGAATACGCTTTAGAAAAAAAGAGTGCGAAATACACCCCAACAGAAAATTACCCCAAAGGGGGGAATGCCATATGGCATGTGCCTTGTTTTGCGGCTTTTCCTAGCGCGACTGAGAATGAATTGAGCGTTTTAGACGCTAAAACTCTCCTTTCTAATGGGTGCAAATGCGTGGCTGAAGGGGCGAACATGCCCTCAAGCAATGAAGCGGTTGAATTGTTTTTGCAGGCTAAGATTTCTTATGGTATAGGCAAGGCGGCTAATGCTGGGGGGGTGAGCGTGAGCGGCTTGGAAATGGCACAAAATGCGAGCATGCACCCTTGGAGTTTTGAAGTGGTGGATGCGAAATTACACCACATCATGAAAGAGATTTATAAGAATGTCTCTCAAACCGCTAAAGAGTTTAAAGACCCTACTAATTTTGTTTTAGGGGCTAATATCGCTGGTTTTAGAAAAGTGGCGTCTGCGATGATAGCCCAAGGGGTTTGATTACCCCCAATTTTACAAACCCAATTTCTTAACCCATCTCCTTATGGCACGCAACAAAGGTAAGGATTTTTGATAAGCTTTGCGATAGATTTTAAAAGTGGTGTTTTGAGAGAGTTCTAATAAAGGTGAAGCGTTTTGTAAAAGGCGCTCATAATTAACCCTCAAATCATCATAATTAACCCTCAAATCATCATAATTAACCCTCAAATCATCAATAGATACTAAAGGCTCATTCAAATCACGATAGAAAATGAAAGGGTTATTATGATAGATCGTGTCGTTTTCTAAAATCGTTTTAAAAAAATCTAGGATTTTTTTAAAACTCAAATCTTGGTAAAAGTAAGCTTTCCCATCAATTTCATTTAAAGGGTTTTCATAGAGCATGTCTAAATAGGCGTTTGGGTGCGTGTGCAAGTATTTCACGTAATCAATCGCTTCATCAAAGTTTTTAAAATCACAAACGTTCACAAAACTCTTAGGGTTAAAATCTTTCGCCACGCTAGGACTCCCCCAATAAATGGGAATGGTATGGCTGAAATAAGCGTCAATGATTTTTTCAGTCACATAACCATAGCCTTGAGTGTTTTCAAAACACAGGTTGAATTTGTATTGGCTTAAAAACTCGCTCTTGTTTTTGACGTTATAGCCTAAAGTGTTTTTCACGCTCCCTCCCCCAGTAACTGGCTCAATAGCGTTTAAAGCGTCATAGAAAGCGTTCCTTATAGGAGCGTTAGGGTTGCTTGCGACAAAGCTCGCAAACCCTCTTTTCAAAGGATCGCTCTCATTATTCACTACTGCGCATAAATGGGGGTGGTTTTCTTTAAAATGATGGGAGGGCTTTTTTAAAGTATAAAGGCTGTCAGATTTGAGTTTGTAGGGTGAAGTGGTGTCATTCACGCTCTCGGCTTTATAATGCAAGCTGGCGTAATATAAAGGCATTCTCAAATAACGATCTCTAAAGTCCAATTCATCAAAGCCTATGGCGTAATCAAAGAGGTTGAAATTAGGCGATTCGTTTTCACCGGTGTAAAACACTCGTTTAGTGTTTTGATAGGATAGGATTTTTCTGGCTGATCCAATAGGACTGCCAAAGACGAGATCTGAAAATTCGTTAGGGTTTTGGTGGAGGGTGATTTTGTAGCGTTGGCTTAAGATGAAATACAGAGCACTCTTTTTAAATTCTTCAGCGCCTCCCCACCAATTCGCCACAGCGATTTTTAGGGGGGGAGATTTAGAGGTAATTTTTTTTTAATTGGAGCGCTTTCTATAAAGGCGTCTAGTAAGGGTTGGAACATTTTTACCCTTTAAACCAATTTAGGCAAACTCAAATGGCGTTTGAAATACGCCAAGATCACGAGAGCAAAAGGTATCGCTACCAAAAAGTATAAAAAAGTAGGGATCGGCAAAGGATCGCCTGCGGCATAGCTGTGCAAGCCAGAAAGGTAGTAATTCACGCCAAAATAAGTCATCAAAACCGAATAAAACCCTAGCACGCTGCTGCTCGCTAAAATAAAGGGCCAATTTTGAGAGCCTAAAAAACGCAAATGCAAGATTAAAGCATAGACGCAAATAGAAATCAACGCCCAAGTTTCTTTAGGGTCCCACCCCCAATAGCGCCCCCAAGATTCGTTCGCCCACACCCCACCTAAAAAATTCCCGGCTGTGAGCATGAACAGGCCTAAAATCATGCTCATTTCATTGATAGCGCTAATGGAGAGGATGGTTTTGTCCAAATTGAAACGTCCTTGTTTGCGCAAAATAAACAAAACCAAACTTAAAATCCCTAGCACAAAACACAAGCCCAAAAAGCCATAACTAGCGGTGATGACAGAGACATGGATATTGAGCCAATAGGATTTTAACACCGGCACTAAAGGGCCGATTTGAGGGTCCATAAAGCCTAAATGAGCCACAAAGAGCGCGATACCGGCTAAAAAGCTAGAAGCCGATAGCGCGAGTTTGGATCGTAAAATAAACCCTGCAATAACAGAAGCCCATGCGATATAAAGCATGGACTCATAAGCGTTGCTCCAAGGCGAATGCCCGCTCACGTACCAGCGCAAGATTAGCCCCATAGAATGAGCGATCGCGCAAAGCAAGATAGCCATATAAAGGATTTTAGTGAGCCAAATATTAGGGGGGGTGTTTTTAACCAGAGAGCTGATCACAACGATAAAAAGCAATAACCCTAGAAAGATATAAGGCAAGGTCAGGCTGTTAAAAAAATTGGTGTGGTTTAAAAAAATTTCAGAATCCACTTTTGAAGAAGATAAATAGAGGTTTTTGGCATGCTCTTGCTGATAGACGCTTAAATCTTTTAGGGTTTTTTCTACTTTATCCCATTGATTGGTTTTCAAAGCGTCATCAAACCCGCTAAAAATATTTTTTAAAAACCCCGTTGCCACACTTGAAATTTCTTTATTGGGGCTGTTGATCGCTTCAATGGGCGAGAGCCAAGCGGTGGTTTTATCGCTAGGGAAAATGCGTAAAAATTGAGCACTAAAAAGCGTATAGACTAAGTTGATGCGTTCATCTACTTTTAGCGCGTCTTTATCCAACTCGTTGCGTGCATTGGGGGATTTTTGATTGACTTCTTCAACCAAATTTTTTAATTTATACCCACGGCTATCAAACGCATCTCTAAAAGCGATACGGCTTTCGTCTAAAGGCGTGCCGATAAGCTTTCTTAAGGCTTTATTGGAAGTGTAAATCATCTTAACGCTACGCCAATCATTGGGGAAAAACATGATCCCTAAAAGCACTTGCATGGCGTTTAGCCCTTGAAAATCATCTTTTCTTAAAATCTTATGGACATATTCAATACTAATGGTATCAAGGGGTTTGATACGCCCGTCAAAATCCTGGACTTGAAGCCTTTGAAAGGCTTTTAAATGGTCTTTGGAATACTCTCTTAAATGTTTCAAACGCTCTAAAATCGTGCTTTTAGAATCTTCTTTATTAGCGGGATTTTCTATTTTTTGTCGCTCAATTTTAGCGCTTTTGCCCCCATGCATGTCAATTTGGCCTTCATTGGCGAACGAAGAAGTAAAAGGGCTGACTAGAATTAAAGCGAGTAAGAAACTAGCGGCTTGTTGGGATTTTAAAAAGCGTGAAAGCTTTAAAAAACGCCCCTTTTTATCCAAAAGCAACCACAAAGCTCCCAAAATAAGCATCGCATACCCTAAATAAGTGGGGATTTTACCCGGGTCTTTATTGACAGAAAGGATCGTGCCTTTTTCATCCGTATCATAGGAAGATTGGAAAAAGCGATAACCTTCATAATCTAAAACATGGTTCATAAAAATCCTATAAGGTTTGATTAAAGTGTTATCCAATTTCAAAACTTCCACTTCTGAAGCGTAGGATGAAGGGCTCATAGAGCCGGCGTAGCGCTCTAATTCAAAACGCTTCAGTTTGATTTGAAAGGGCAGTTCAATGTAAGCCGATCCAAAACTTAAAGAAAGCTTATCGTCTTTAAACATCTCGCTTTCTTCTACGCCTTCATTCCTGTTAGTTTTAATGAGGTTGAATTTGTGGCTCACGCCGTTATAGGTCGCTTTTAACACTAAAATGGTAGCGTCATCTTTTTTAATGGCGTTTTGCTTGTAAATCTCTAAGGGTTCTAAAATTAAAGGCTTGTGATCTAAAGTAGCATGAATGGGTTTTAATCGTTTGGAGTAATAAAAAGTTAAAGGCGTTTTTAAAGAAAGTTTTTTTTCGTCGTTTAGGGTGATATTAAGGTAAGTGTCCGAGCTTTCAAAAGAGCTTTGCGCGCTATTTTCTCGCACATGCATAAGCCCTTCTACGCCAAAAAAACGCGTGATGGCTGCCCCTAAAATGATTAAAATCAAGGAGCTGTGGAAAAAAAGGCTCGCGTATCTTTTGCGCTTCAAAGCTTTAGAGCTAATGAATGTGCCTATTAAAACCACCAACAAATACGCATGCAAGAAATTAAACCAAGGGGTGTTATACACAATAGCCTTACTCGCGCTCGTGCCGTAATCGTTTTCTATAAAAGTGGCTATCGCACACGCTAAGGCATAGAGCGCGATTAAAGGGATAGCGACCCAAAAAGAAGCCAGCAAAAAAGAAAGCAGGCTTTTGAGATTCTTCATTAGACTTTCCTAGCTGGATTTGCTTTTAGAAAGGTTGGTTTTATACTTGATGTAAGCCTTTAATTTTTTAGTGAGATCCTCATCGTTTTTTGTGTCTTGATACTTCCCATCGCCGATAAATTCTAACACGGCTAAAAATTGCGTAGAGGGCATATAGCCGGGCAATTCATAGATGGTTTTACCGGTTTTATCGGATAAAACAATCGTAGGGGTGGATTGGACGGCATAAATTTGCGCTAATTCTTCTGTGGACATTTTGATTTCTTTTTCATCATTTTTATCCTTATCGCCAACCTTAAAATTATGCTCTTTGGAGTAGCTGATATTGACATAGTAAGCACTAAAATGCTCTTTAATATAGTCGTGCAATTCTTTGACATTTTTGAGATCTTTTTTAAGCCTTTCGCAATAGGAGCAACCATTGCGCCCAAAAACTAAAAGCATGTATTTATCATTAGGGCTAATGGACTTGTTGTCTAAAAAAACATCTTCTAAACCAGCGTAACTCTTTTTGTCTATATTGTCTCGCTCATCGTTCAATTCTTTGGAGCTTTGAGAGCCAGAGCTTAAAAGATTTTCATCTAACTTTTCTTTATTGTTGGATTTGCAAGCGCTTAAAAACAGCGAAATCAATAATAAAACGCTTAAAAATTTCTTGGAAACATAAGAAAGTGAAAACATGTAATAACCTTTATTTTTTAATAGATTTGAAAACTCGGTATTTTACTATAATAATCGTTTTTTATGCAAATTTCACTCACTTTTAAGGTTTTTAACTAATCCAATGATAAATTTTGCAAACTCTATAGAATCGTTTAAGCATGGGCAAACTAAATATTCTTTAACCGCCAAGCGCTCTGCCATCAAGCGGTATTGCATGTCTAATTCATAGATCGTTTCAGAATTATCAATCGTGAAAGCCAAAGGATAGATGACAATATTAGACTTGCGGTGCTTTTCTATTAATTCTTCAGTGCTTGGCTCTAGCCATTTCATAGGCCCTAGCTTGGATTGGTAAGAGAGTAAAACCTCTTTAAAAGGGATATTTTTTTGTTGCATCAATTCTTTCAACAAACTCACATGGTGTTCGCATTCTTGCTGGTAAGTATCGCCCGCATCAATAACGCTTTTAGGCAATCCATGGACGGAAAAGATTAAGACAAAATCCTGGCTTTTGCGGTTGTTTAGGGCGTTTAAAATCGCGTTTAAAATGATTTCATTAAGCTTTTTGTCAGCATAAAAGCGCTCTATCACTCGCACTTTAGGGCGGAAAGTTTCTAAAGATTTGAGAGCGTTAAAAGCGTCATTGAAACTAGAAAGGGTGGTGGTGCTAGAATATTGCGGATACATGGAAAAAAACACCAGGCTTTCTATTTCTTTTAAGGCTAGATCTTGCAAAACCATAGACGCATAAGGGGGGGTATAACGCATCGCATAGGTGTAAAAACGAGTAGGATCCAATTCGTTCAAACGCTCTGTAAGGGCGAATGTGATAGGCGTTAAAGGGGATTTGCCTCCTAATTTTTCATAGATTTTTTTGGATTTTTCTATACGGCTATTGACGATCATTTTACCCACCATTTTACGCATGAAATTATTTTTAATGGTAAGGATAAAGGGGTCATCAAACATGTTTTTTAAAAACACCCCCACTTCATAAAGGCTGTTAGGCCCTCCCATATTCAAAAGAACAACCGCTTCTTTGGGGGATTTTGTGGCGTTATTTTCTAAATTATTAAGCTTTTCATTGATCAAATTCATTAGTGCATGCTAAAATAAAACGATTAATAAAAAATAAATCGTTAGAAAGAAGTTAATGTTAGAGATGAGTTTGCAAGCATTAAATACACAAGATTCTTCTGTGATGGCTCAATCCTTGCTGATCCATGCCTTTTTTGCCGCCTTGCTCGCCCTAGCGTTTATGATCAATCTTTACACCCTTTTTAAAGAAAAGAATTTCATCCAATTGAACCGAAAAATCTATCTTGTCATGCCGGCGATTTACATTCTTTTAAGCATCGCTCTTTTGAGTGGGGTTTTTATTTGGGCGATGCAACAATTTGAATTTTCTTTTAGCGCTGTTATCATGCTTTTAGGGTTATTGTTGATGCTGATTGCAGAAATCAAACGCCATAAAAGCGTGAAATTCGCTATCACCAAAAAAGAAAGGATGAAAGCCTATATCAAAAAAGCTAAAATCCTGTATTTTTTAGAAACGATTCTTATCGTCGTGTTAATGGGCATTTGAATGCGTTTTGTCTATCACCCTTTAGCCAAAGAGCCTACTTTAAAAATAGAAGGCGAGAGTTACATCCATTTATACCGCTCAAGGCGTATCAAAAGCGCGAGTCGTTTGGATTTAAGGAATTTAAAAGACGGCTTTTTATACACCTATGAGCATGCAGAAATCGCTAAAAAACACGCCCTTTTAAGGCTAGTGGGCGCGCAACCATTAGAGATTATGGCTAATAAAAAAACGCATTTGATTTTAAGCGTGATTGAAATCAAAAGCGTTGAAAAAATCCTACCCTTTTTAAACCAGTTAGGCGTGAGCAAGTTGAGTTTATTCTATGCGGATTTTAGCCAGCGTAATGAAAAAATAGACAGCGCCAAATTAGAGCGCTTTCAAAAGATTTTGATCCATTCTTGCGAGCAATGCGGTCGCAGTGCTTTAATGGAATTGGAAGCGTTTCCAAACACCAAAGAGGCGTTAAACGCCTACCCTAAAGCGAGCGTTTTAGATTTTAACGGCGAAACCTTACCCGCAAGCACGGATTTTGAAAAGGGTATTATCATAGGGCCTGAAGGGGGCTTTAGCGAACAAGAAAGGGAGTATTTTAAAGAGCGTGAAATTTATCGCATCCCGTTAGATATGGTGCTAAAATCTGAGAGTGCGTGCGTGTTTGTAGCGAGTATCGCGCAAATTTAGGGGGTATCGCAAAAGTTTTAAAAACAAATTCTAAAAACTTAAGATCTTAATTTTTTGCTAAAAAGCTTCAAGTAAAGCAAAGTTTTAAAATTTAAAAAATCCACCCGTAATTAAAAAACACTTTAAAATGACTGCCCCCTTCATTCAAAACAACAGAGTCTGCATAGATGCCATTATTAGAAGCGATTTTAATACCGCTTTGGATTAAAGGAACGCTAATGCCTATGGAATATTTAGAATGCTTGTAGCGGTAATTAAACCCGGTTACTATATCTAAATTACCGCTTCCTTTGACTTGATTGAAGACATAGTAGCTATTGTATAAGCCCCTTAACCCCCCAAACACCCCAAAAGAGGAAGCAAAAACCTTTTTAGTTGGATGGTCTTGCTTTTTATTAGCATAAGTGGTGATGAAATCAAACAACACATCCATTCCCCCACCATAGCTTAATTGCTGGATTTTTTCATCGTTAGCCTGGGCGTAGTTGTATTTGATGATGCCGTAATAGGCTAACCCTATGTAGTCATTGAAATAATGTTGGTAGCCTATTTTAACATTGGCCCCTAAAATAGGGCTTCTAAAATTTTTACTTGAAGAGTGGTAAGTGGTGGTGGAAGTGGTGGAAAAATTTTGCGTGATCGCACTGACCATAGAGGTTGCAAAATTTTGCGCATTCAACCCAGCGTTTAAATGGCTGGTTTGGCTATTTAGGTTAGCGAAATTAATAGGGAGGGCGTTTTGATTGATGAGCTGTTGCCAAACAGCGGTAGTAACCCCTATAAGCCCAGCAGGGACTTGAGCGCAATTGGTGTAGATGGAATTGGGGTAATTGCTGGGGAAAGCGGGCTGATTTTTGCCGCCAAAACGAGAGCAAACATCATAGTCGTAACCATCATGGTCTCGCACTTCATGCCCGTTACTGAATTCTAGCTCTTCTTTGCCGTTTTTCTCCACTTCATGCCCGCCCTCACAGCGCACCTCTGACCCGTTTCCTTCTTGGCATAAACGCACCCTTTGATAAGTCATGTTCCCATTATGCGTATAACCTAAAGTATGACCATACTCATGGATAATGTCTCTTAATTCCAAAATAGCTACTTTATTCAAATTTTTACCGAACAACTTTTCAGGATCTAAGGCAAAAGGCGCTATCCCTAAAACACCTTGATTGAAGCCATTATCATCGGGGGCATTGGCGCTACCCAGTTGGGATCCTAGCCCTAAAAACCCCTTGGCCGCATTCAAGAGGTTCACGGTAAGTTCATTGGCGACTCTATAACTATTGATAACTTCTTCTGGGGTTAGCGCGTATTTTTCATCTTTAGAATCAACAAGCCCGTTATTAAAGGGATTCACGCATTTGGGGTAATCAATGCCGCACTCTGATGGGCTGTTAGAAAATTGGAAAGGGGCGTTTAAAACGGCTTCTTCCCAAGATTTAGAGTCAAACACCGCAATCATATCCAACATTAAATTGGTCAATTCTTCTGCGGTTTGTGGGGTGAAAGACACCGAAGCGACTTGACAACTCTTTTTATAACCAGGGCATTCATAATGAGGTTTAGGAGAAGCGAGAGGGCCATTAGGATCATTGTTGCCGCTAGAAAACGGATCTGTATTCTCATAAGTCATTTGAAGATTGGTCGTGATTTGACTGAGCTTTTCAAACAAACTCTGCGTGTTAGCGTCAGAAAAGGGGGTGGTAGTGGTTTGGAGTTGTTGGAGGCCATCAGAGTTGAATAATGAATCGTTGGAAAAATCATTAAACAAGCTTGCAGGCAGAATGATTTGAGAATCTTTAGGGATGGTCTCTATCACGCCCAAATTAACCACCTTACCTTGAGCATCTGTATAACTCAGCTCAATATTGTTTAAATTGTAGGGCAGGAAGTTTTGTATCACAACCACACTGTTATTGCCATAGCCTTCAAACTCGGCATTTTCTTGATTATATGCCATCACATACACAGGGCTTTGAGAATAAAAAGTTAAGCCGTTGCCATTGATATTAGCCGCTGTGAATAGCTCAGTCGCTTTTTCTAAAATGGTGTTTTGGAGGATGTAGTATCTCCCATAGACGCTTTGTGGGGTGGCTGTATCGCCTTTGTTTTGTTCTTTAGGTTGTTCTTTGGTTTGGGGGTGGGTTAGGGGGTTTTCATAGATTTTTTGGGTGTTTTGGGTGTTTTGGGTTATTGCTTGTTCTTTGGTTTGCGCGCCTTCTAATAGCCCGGTTTCAAACCCGGCTTCTATAAAAAAGCCGTCTTTTTGGTGTTTTTGAAAGGCTTCTAAAGGGTTGAACAAGCCGATTAAGGACAAACAAATCGTTTTACTAACGAATCTTAGCATGGTATTTTCCTAAATTTCCTAAATGGTTTAGCGTTTTGTTCTCAAAGAGTTTGTAACTCAATCAAACTGAAGTTTCGTATTATAATACATTTTAAGAAATTGCGGTATTGTTTGTATTAAAAATTAAACAACGCCCAAAGGATAAATGCTTTTATCTTTCTTCAAATCACTTTAAAATTTTAGGCAAAGTGATGCCCACTTGCCCTTGATACTTACCGCCTCTGTCTTTATAGCTTTGCTCGCACATTTCATCGCCTTGTAAAAACACCACTTGCGCGATCCCCTCATTGGCATAGACTTTAGCCGGTAAATTAGTAGTGTTAGAAATTTCAATCGTAATGTAGCCTTCAAATTCCGGCTCAAAAGGCGTAACGTTCACAATGATCCCACACCTGGCGTAAGTGCTTTTGCCTAAACAAATCGCTAAGGTGTCTTTAGGCATTTTAAAATACTCTATCGTATGGGCTAGGGCGAACGCGTTAGCGGGCAAGATAAAATACCCTTCTTCACTCGCATCAATTTTAGTTGCATTGTTAGGGTCAAAGTTTTTAGGGTCAATTAAAGCGTTTTTGTTATCAAAAAGCATGAACTCGCTCCCCACTCTAATATCATACCCATAACTGCTCAAACCATAGCTGATCACATTCTTACCGACTTGCTTTTCGCAAAAAGGGCTAATCATGCCATGCTCTAAACTCATTTTTTTAATCCAAGAATCCGCTTTCAATCCCATACGCACAAAGCCTTTAAAGTTTGTTAATAATTATGTTATTATAACAATAATTTTTTGCTAAAAACGCTTATGGTTAGTAAGATGATGTGTTTGTGGCATATTTTAAAATAATATAAGGAATAGATCGTTATGAACCTTTCTGAAATTGAAGAGTTGATCAAAGAATTTAAAGCTTCTGATTTAGGGCATTTGAAATTAAAGCATGAGCATCTTGAGTTGGTTTTGGATAAAGAATCCGCTTATGCGAAAAAAAATGCGCTAAATCCCGCTCATTCTCAAACCTCCATCCAAGCCCCCATCATGGTAGAAGCGAGCATGCCAAGCGTTCAAACCCCTGTGCCTATGGTATGCACCCCTATTGTGGATAAAAAAGAAGATTTCGTGCTTTCGCCCATGGTAGGCACTTTTTATCATGCGCCCTCCCCTGGGGCTGAGCCTTATGTCAAAGCGGGCGATACGCTTAAAAAAGGGCAAATTATTGGCATTGTGGAAGCGATGAAAATCATGAATGAAATTGAAGTGGAATACCCTTGTAAGGTGGTTTCTATTGAAGTGGGAGACGCTCAGCCGGTAGAATACGGCACAAAACTCATCAAAGTGGAAAAGCTTTAAAATCCATGAATAAAGAAAACAAAAAGGTGGAAAAAAAAGAACTCTCGCGCATTTTGATCGCTAATAGAGGCGAGATCGCTTTAAGAGCGATCCAAACCATTCAAGAAATGGGTAAAGAATCTATAGCCATTTATTCTATCGCTGATAAGGACGCCCACTACCTCAATACGGCTAACGCAAAAGTGTGTATAGGGGGGGCAAAATCCAGCGAGAGTTACTTGAATATCCCTGCGATCATTAGTGCGGCGGAATTGTTTGAAGCCGATGCGATTTTCCCCGGGTATGGGTTTTTGAGTGAAAATCAAAACTTTGTAGAAATTTGCTCGCACCATTCTTTGGAATTTATTGGCCCAAGCGCGAAAGTCATGGCCTTAATGAGCGATAAATCCAAAGCCAAAAGCGTGATGAAAGAAGCCGGCATGCCTGTGATTGAGGGTAGTGAAGGGCTGCTTAAAAGCTATCAGGAAGCCGAAGAAATCGCTGATAAAATCGGTTATCCTGTCATCATTAAAGCGGCCGCTGGTGGGGGCGGAAGGGGAATGCGCGTCGTAGGAGATAAATCCAAGCTTAAAAACCTTTATCTAGCCGCAGAAACGGAAGCTTTGAGCGCGTTTGGCGATGGGAGCGTGTATTTAGAAAAATTCATCAACAAACCTAAGCACATTGAAGTCCAAATTCTAGCCGACAAGCATGGCAATGTCATTCATGTGGGCGAAAGGGATTGTTCGGTGCAAAGACGCCAGCAAAAACTCATTGAAGAAACCCCAGCGGTGGTTTTAGAAGAAGGCGTGCGTAAGCGTTTGCTAGAAACAGCGATCAAGGCCGCTAAATACATTGGCTATGTGGGGGCGGGGACTTTTGAATTTTTGCTTGATTCTAACATGAAAGATTTTTATTTCATGGAGATGAACACTCGTTTGCAAGTGGAACACACCATTAGCGAAATGGTGAGCGGGTTAAACCTCATTGAGTGGATGATTAAAATCGCTCAAGGCGAGAAATTGCCCAAGCAAGAAAGCTTTTCTCTCAAAGGGCATGCGATAGAATGCAGGATCACTGCAGAAGATCCTAAAAAATTCTACCCAAGCCCGGGTAAAATCACCGAATGGATCGCCCCTGGTGGGGTGAATGTGCGCCTAGATTCGCATGCACATGCTAATTATGTCGTGCCTACGCACTATGATTCTATGATTGGCAAGCTCATTGTGTGGGGGGAAAACAGAGAAAGAGCGATCGCTAAGATGAAAAGGGCTTTAAAGGAATTTAAGGTAGAAGGCATTAAAACGACCATTCCTTTCCACCTTGAAATGCTTGAAAATGCGGATTTCAGGCAAGCAAAAATCCACACGAAGTATTTGGAAGAAAATTTTTAAACTTAATTGCAAGGAGATTTTAATGAAGCAAGTGATTAAAAGGGTTCTTAAGGGTTTATTACCCAATCGGTTTTTAAACGCGTATCGTAATGTTGAAAACTTGGGAGCGATTAAAGAGCAAGTTCGTTCTAATGTTGAAACTCTAGGAGCGATTAAAGAGCAAATCAACTCTATAACCAATCAAGTCAATTCCATTCTTTGGCGAGCTGAAAGGGTAATGTCTATCAATGAATTGTTTGTTGAAACCCCTAAAGAGAAGGTAGAGGGGTTCATTAAGAGCTTACACCCCATCAAAACCGAGCATGAGCTGGTGCGTTGGGGAGCCAAGCATGATGGGGGCTATTTGATACCCAATGATTTTGAAGGGATCAGAGCGCTTTTCTCGCCAGGCGTGGGAGGTGAGAGTGCGTTTGAAGAAGATTTTTACCGCCATTGCAAGCCCACAAACCCTAACGATATATGTATATATATATATATATATATATATGGCAGACAAATCGGTCAATGAGCCGATATTGAACATCCCCAAAGAAAACTACTCCTTTATCAAAAAATTCATCGGTTGTTCCAACGACAAAGACTTCATCACTCTAGACACTTGGGTTAATAACTCTCAAGTGGGCGAAGGGGATTTAATGTTACAAATGGACATTGAAGGGGGCGAATACCTCGCTCTCATCAATGCGAGCGATAAATTATTGAATCGTTTTAGGATCATTGCTTTAGAAATCCATTTGCTAAAATATTTATGGGATAAAAGTTATTTTGAAATGGTTCAAAGCGCTTTAAATAAAATTTTAAAAACGCATTATTGTGTGCATTTGCACCCAAATAATTGTTGTCCTATTTTTAATTATAATAGTTTAGAAATCATTGAAGTGGTAGAATGCACTTTTATTAGGAAAGATAGAGTAAAAAATATTTTAGGGTATTGCACAGAATTCCCGCATCCTTTAGATGCAGATAATGTGGTTGAAAATCCTACGCTAATCTTACCTAGAAATTGGTATGGAGGCTAAAAGCCTTTCCACCTTGAAATGCTTGAAAATGCGGATTTCAGGCAAGCAAAAATCCACACGAAGTATTTAGAAGAAAATTTTTAAGTTTTAAGGATTTTCTTAAGCAATGATTTAAGGGTTTTAAGCGATCAGAAAAAGTCAGCATTAAGTTTTGTAGTTTTATAGTAAAATTTTTTCATGCAAACCCTGTTTAAAGAAATTACCCCTAAACGCTATGTCAATGGCAATGAGATGAAAGAAAATTCTAGCAATGTTCTAGATCAGTATTTCACTAAACCTAGTGTGGCTTTAAAATGCTTCCAAAAAGCTTGTGAAGTTATTAAAAAATACGAAAATCCAGATGACTTTATTTTTTTAGAGCCAAGCGCAGGCGATGGGGTGTTTTATGACTTGTTTCCTAAAGATAGACGCATTGGCATAGACATTGAACCCAAAAGAGATGGTTTCATTCAATGCAATTTTTTAAATTATAAATTGCCTGCGCATCAAAAAGTGATTTGCTTGGGCAACCCTCCTTTTGGGCATCGTGGGGTTATGGCGTTAGAATTTATCAACCATGCTAGAAATTGTGATTTTGTGTGTTTTATCCTACCCATGTTCTTTGAAAGTCAAGGAAAAGGCTCTATTAAATATCGTGTGAAAGGTTTGAATCTGCTTTATAGCGAACGCTTAGAAAAAAATGCGTTTATAGACTTTAAAAATAAAGAAGTGGATGTGCATTGTGTGTTTCAAATTTGGAGCAAAAAGTATCAAAATAAAAAAAGTGAATTTTCTTGGTATAAGAATCGCCATAAAGAACCCTTTGGCGAATATATCAAGGTTTTCACGGTTTCATTGGCTAAAAACAGAGAATGCGGTAAAGAGTGGATTTTTAATCAAAAAGCGTCTTTTTACATTTCATCAACTTTTTATAAAAGCACACAAATTGTAGAGAACTTTGAGAAAGTTAAGTATCAATCTGGTATTGCTGTGGTATTTACTAGCGCTGACAAGGTTTTAAACGCTAAATTAAAAAAACTATTCAAAGAAATTGATTGGACAAAATACGCAAGTTTAGCGACTAATTCTTGCTATCATTTAGGAAAAAGCCATATTTTTCAAGCCCTACATGATCATTTGGATAGTTTAAAGGATAATTGATGGATTTGGAACAAACTTTTTTAAAAATTATTGAAAAAAAACATAAAGAATTGAATTTAGGGCAAGATTACAACGCTATTTTTTCAAAAATTAGAGATTTTGAAGCCAACGCTATAGGGCAGATTGGCGAAGAGTTTTTAAAAAGTGCGCTTAACGCTATAGATGAAGTGATCAATGATGGCATTATTCATGATGAATACAATATTATGACAAAAAGCGGTGTGTCTTTTGAGGTCAAAACAGCGCGAAAAGGCAGAACCAACAACACTTTTCAGTTCAATGGTATAAACCCACGATACAACTATGATTTTTTGATTTGCTTAGGAGTGTGCGAAGACCAATTGCTTTATAGAATTTTTAAAAAAGATGAAATCCATTACGTTCATAAAGAAAGAAAATACTTTATGAAACAAAATGAATTTAAAAAGCAATTGGTGCCAATGAATCCTGATAATCAAGTCAATTATAAGCTCACCCTCAATCTTAAAGAACTGAAAGAAATTACAAACCTCATCAAAGAGTTAGAGAGGATTTTAGAGTTAGATTAATATTTTTAGATAGAATTGAGTGGATCAAAATATTTTAGGAATAGAGTTTGCTTGTCTTATCTTTAAGAAAATCAAACGAAATGGAGGATAGGATGTCTAAGATTTCAAATCATTATAACCCGTCTTTGATGATGAGGGATTACCACACCCAAAGGGTTAGTTCGCGCGCAAGAAAAGAAGAAAATAAGGAAATTCAAAATCTTTCAGAGAGTGATGAAAAAATCAAATTAGCCAAACAAGCCAAGCAGGATAACCTAGCCATAGGGAATTTAGAAAGCCGTCTTAAAAGCTTAAAGGGCATGGATAAAGACGCTAAAGAATTGGTGGGGATTTCTAAAGCTTACGCTCATAATAATGAAAAAGATCGAAGCGATTTTGAGCGTTTTAAAAGCCGTTTGGATAAAGCGATTGATTCTTTCAATCAAAAATCAGGCAATGATAGCTTGAAACTCCCTAGCAATATTGACATTGACGACACGAAGGCTTTGGAAAAATTTTCCAAATCATTAGAAAGTGAGAAAGAAAGCATTCAAAACTCTTTGCACCAGTGGAAAAAACAGCTCGCTGAAACGAATCATTTGAACAAGGAATACAACACCTTAGATAGAACAAGATTGAACGCTCAAAAATTCCAAGATGTCCATGACACAAGCAAGATCACCCCATCTCGCTTGCAAGACTTGCTCGCTTGAAAGAGTTTGCTTATAGCGAGCCTTGTTTAGACGAAGAAGATAAAAAGGCTGTTTTAGAGGTTTTAAATTCCAAACAGATCACCCAGGGCAAACGCTCTCTTTTATTTGAAGAAGCTTTGTGCGAGTTTTTGGGCGTTAAGCATGCGTTGGTGTTTAACAGCGCGACTTCAGCCCTTTTAACGCTTTATAGGAATTTTAGCGATTTTAACGCTGATTACAATGAAATAATCACCACCCCTATAAGCTTTGTAGCGACGGCTAACATGCTCTTAGAAAGCGGCTATACACCCGTATTTGCTGAAATTAAAAACGATGGCAATATAGATGAATTGGCCCTAGAAAAGCTCATTAACGAAAAAACCAAAGCCATAGTGAGCGTGGATTATGCCGGTAAAAGCGTGGAAGTAGGAAGCGTTCAAAGGCTTTGCAAAAAGCATTCTTTGAGTTTTCTTTCTGACAGCTCGCATGCTTTAGGGAGCGAGTATCACAACAAAAAAGTAGGAGGCTTTGCGTTAGCGAGCGTGTTTAGTTTCCATGCCATTAAGCCTATCACTACGGCTGAGGGGGGAGCGGTCGTTACTAATAATAGCGAATTGTATGAAAAAATGAAATTGTTTCGCTCTCATGGCATGCTCAAAAAAGATTTTTTTGAAGGCGAAGTCAAAAGCGTAGGGCATAATTTCCGTTTGAATGAAATCCAAAGCGCTTTGGGTTTGAGCCAGCTTAAAAAAGCCCCCTTTTTAATGCAAAAAAGAGAAGAAGCCGCTCTAGTTTATGATGAGATTTTTAAAGATAACCCTTATTTCACCCCTTTACACCCCTTGTTAAAACATAAAAGCTCTAACCACCTTTACCCTATTTTAATGCGCCAAAAATTTTTTACATTTAAAAAACTCATTTTAGAAAGTTTGCACAAGCTTGGCATTTTAGCCCAAGTGCATTACAAGCCTATTTATCAATACCAATTGTATCAACAGCTCTTCAACACAGCCCCATTAAAAAGCGCAGAGGATTTTTATCGTGCTGAAATTTCCTTACCTTGTCATGCGAATTTAAATTTAGAGAGCGTTCAAAACATCGCTCATGGCGTTTTAAAAACTTTTGAGGGTTTTAAAATAGAATGAGTTTCATTTAGGGCTTCAAATCTTAATCATTAAGAATGGTGCGGAAGAAAGGAATCGAACCTTCATGCCTTGCGGCGCTAGATCCTAAGTCTAGTGCGTCTACCAATTTCGCCACTTCCGCACACCGCACGCCATCGCGCACATAAGAAGTAGAAAATAAAGAAGCAGTATTTTAGCTTTTTAATCCTTTAAAAATACTGAAAAATTGAAGTTTTTTATAAATTTGGAGTTTTTTCTGGCTTTTAGGGGGTTTTAAATTCTTTTAAGGTATTCTAACGAGACTATATCATTAGATAGTTTTAAGGAAATTAAGGAACACAATGGAAGTTTCACGCAAGAAAATTTACAACCCCGATTCTACAGAAAGTGTGAATGAAAGAAAGATTTTTGGGGGTAATCCTACAAGCATGTTTGATTTGAATAAAATCAAGTATCAATGGGCGGATCATTTGTGGAAAACGATGCTCGCTAACACTTGGTTTGCTGAAGAAGTGAGCATGAACGATGACAAAAGGGATTATTTGAAATTGAGTGCAGAAGAAAAGATCGGCTATGACAGAGCCTTAGCGCAACTCATTTTTATGGATAGCTTGCAAACCAATAATTTAATTGATAATGTCAATCCCTTTATCACCAGCCCAGAAATCAATTTGTGTTTGGTGCGTCAAGCTTATGAAGAAGCCCTACACAGCCATGCGTATGCGGTGATGGTAGAAAGCATTAGTGCGAATACTGAAGAAATTTATGACATGTGGCGTAACGATATGCAATTAAAAAGCAAGAACGACTATATCGCGCAAGTGTATATGGAATTAGCCAAAAACCCCACAGAAGAAAACATCCTCAAAGCGCTTTTTGCGAACCAGATTTTAGAGGGGATTTATTTTTATAGCGGGTTTAGCTATTTTTACACTTTGGCTAGGAGCGGTAAAATGCTAGGCTCAGCGCAAATGATTCGTTTTATCCAAAGAGATGAGGTAACGCATTTGATTTTATTCCAAAACATGATCAACGCTTTAAGGAATGAAAGAGCGGATCTATTCACGCCGCAATTGATTAATGAAGTCATAGGAATGTTTAAAAAAGCGGTAGAAATTGAAGCTTTGTGGGGGGATTATATCACGCAAGGCAAGATTTTAGGGCTCACTTCAAGCTTGATTGAGCAATACATCCAGTTTTTAGCGGATAGCCGTTTGAGTAAGGTGGGTATCGCTAAAGTTTATGGCGTCCAACACCCCATTAAATGGGTAGAGAGCTTTTCAAGTTTCAATGAACAGCGCTCTAATTTCTTTGAAGCTAGGGTGAGTAATTACGCTAAAGGGAGCGTGAGTTTTGATGATTTTTAAGGGGCTTGTTTGAATAGTATCAAAAACCATTTGATGTGTGAAGAAATCCACAAGCGTTTTCATTTGCACCCCAAAGTGAGAGAGGCTATGGAAAGCATTGAAAGGGAGGTTTTTGTGCCAGCCCCTTTCAAGCATTTTGCCTACACTTTAAACGCTCTTTCTATGCAAGCGCAACAATACATTTCTTCGCCCCTAACCGTGGCCAAAATGACGCAATATTTAGAAATCGATCATGTGGATAGCGTGCTAGAAATTGGTTGCGGGAGCGGCTATCAAGCGGCGGTGCTGTCTCAAATTTTCAGGCGCGTTTTTAGCGTTGAAAGGATTGAAAGCCTGTATTTAGAAGCGCGTTTGCGCCTTAAAACTCTCGGTTTAGACAACGTTCATGTTAAATTCGCTGATGGGAATAAGGGCTGGGAGCAATACGCCCCCTATGATAGGATTTTATTCTCTGCTTGCGCTAAAAATATCCCCCAAGCGCTTATTGATCAGCTTGAAGAAGGCGGGATATTAGTCGCGCCCGTTCAAGAAAACAACGAGCAAGTGATCAAACGCTTTGTGAAGCAAAATAACGCTTTGCGCGTCCAAAAAGTGTTAGAAAAATGCTCGTTTGTGCCTGTTGTAGATGGGGTGCAATAAAGATTAAGGCATGATTAAACACTATCTTTTCATGGCGGTTTCGCAAGTTTTTTTCTCTTTCTTTTTAGTGCTGTTTTTTATCTCTTCCATCGTGCTATTAATCAGTATCGCAAGCGTAACGCTCGTGATTAAAGTGAGCTTTTTGGATCTAGTGCAACTCTTTTTGTATTCCTTGCCAGGAACTATCTTTTTTATTTTGCCGATCACTTTTTTTGCGGCTTGCGCTTTGGGGCTTTCAAGGCTTAGCTATGACCATGAACTATTAGTGTTTTTCTCTTTAGGGGTTTCGCCTAAAAAAATGACTAAAGCGTTTGTGCCTTTAAGTTTGTTAGTGAGCGCGATTTTATTAGTGTTTTCTCTCATTTTAATCCCCACCTCTAAGAGTGCTTATTACGGGTTTTTGCGTCAAAAAAAAGACAAGATTGATATTAACATCAGAGCGGGTGAATTCGGGCAAAAATTAGGCGATTGGCTCGTGTATGTGGATAAGGCTGAGAACAATTCCTATGATAATTTAGTGCTTTTTTCTAATAAAAGCCTTTCTCAAGAAAGCTTCATTCTGGCCCAAAAAGGCAATATCAACAATCAAAACGGCGTGTTTGAATTGAATTTATACAAAGGGCATGCGTATTTCACTCAAGGCGATAAAATGCGTAAAGTTGATTTTGAAGAATTGCATTTGCGTAACAAGCTCAAGTCTTTCAATTCTAATGATGCGGCTTATTTGCAAGGCACGGATTATTTGGGTTATTGGAAAAAAGCCTTTGGTAAAAACGCTAATAAAAATCAAAAACGCCGTTTTTCTCAAGCGATTTTAGTTTCATTGTTCCCTTTAGCGAGCGTGTTTTTAATCCCCTTATTTGGCATCGCCAACCCACGATTCAAAACGAATTGGAGTTATTTTTATGTCCTTGGAGCGGTTGGGGTTTATTTTTTAATGGTGCATGTGATTTCTACGGATTTGTTTTTAATGACCTTTTTCTTCCCCTTTATTTGGGCGTTTATCTCTTATTTGTTGTTTAGAAAATTCATTTTAAAGCGTTATTGAATGCGTTGTTTTAAGGCTACTATCGCTTATGATGGGGCGTATTTTTTAGGCTATGCCAAACAACCTAACAAACTCGGCGTTCAAGATAAGATAGAGAGCGCTTTAAATGCGCTAGGGATTAAAAGCGTTGTGATTGCGGCCGGGCGCACGGATAAAGGCGTGCATGCGAACAATCAAGTGCTGTCTTTTTACGCTCAAAAACACTGGAATGCCGCTAAATTATTTTATTATCTAGCCCCTAAACTCGCCCCGCATATTGTCTTAAAAAAGCTAGAAGAAAAAAACTTCCATGCGCGTTTTGACGCTCAAAAAAGAGCGTATCGTTACCTTTTGACGAAGAATTTAAAAACGCCTTTTTTAGCGCCTTATATCGCTTGTGGGGATTATGGCTCACTGGATGCATTAAACACCGCTTTAAAGCAATTCACAGGCAGGCATGATTTTTCCATGTTTAAAAAAGAAGGCGGGGCTACAACCAACCCTAATCGCATCATTTTTAACGCTTTGGCTTATAAAACCTTTATCATGGGGCATGAGTGCGTGGTGTTTAAAATCATTGGCGATGCGTTTTTACGCTCCAGCGTGCGTTTAATCGTTCAAGCATGCGTTCAATATTCACTAGAAAAAATCACGCTCGCTGAAATTGAAATGCAAATCCACAACCTCAAAGCCACCATAAGAACGCCCATAATGGCTAATGGCTTGTATTTGCACAGGGTGTATTATTGAAATCTTAAAAGGTGTTCTTCCCAATCTAGAGCGCTTTTGATAATGGTGTCTAGGTTGTCATAAAGGGGTTTGAAAGGGGTGTTTTGTAAGATTTTAGCGTTATTGGCAATAAGGCTTGCTGGATCGCCTTGTCGTTTGTCTAAAATTTCCACTAAAAAATCGTTGTTTGAGATTTCTTTGACCTTTTCTATCACTTCTTTCACGCTATGGCCTTGATTGTAGCCAACATTATAGATCTCGCTCTTATTTTTTTCTAAAAGAGTGTGATAGCTCGCTAAATGCGCGTTAGCCAAATCATCTACATGGATATAATCCCTAATGCAAGTGCCATCTCTAGTGGGGTAGTTAGTGCCAAAAATCCCCATTTTTTTCCTTTTCCCCACCGCGCATTCGCATGCAATTTTGATTAAATGCGTGGCGTTAAGCGTGCGCTGCCCTAGCGTGTAAGGCGTGGTATAATCATTGTGCATGCATGCCCCAGCCACATTGAAATAGCGCAAAATAACGCATTTAAAATCCGCTATTTTAGAAGTGTCTAACAAAATCCTTTCGCTCATCATTTTAGACGCTCCATAAGGATTAATGGGTTTTAAGGGGCTTTCTTCATTCAAGCTAAAATCAGACTCGCCATAAACCACGGCCGTGGAAGAAAAAATAAAACGCTTGATTGCATGTTTTAAGCAAAGTTTGACAAGCTCTAAAGTGTTGAGCGTGTTGTTGGTGTAGTATTCTAAAGGCAAACGCGTGGATTCTTCTACTGAGATTTTAGCCCCAAAGTGCAAAATAGCTTCAATGGGATCTTTTAGCTGTTGTTTATTTAAAAAGGCGTCTAATTTTTGCGTTTCATTCAAATTCGCTTGAACAAACGCAACCCTATTAGGGTAGTAACGCTCTAACGCTTTGAGGTGCTCTAAAAAACCGGTGCTTAAGTCATCTACAATAATGATGTTTTCTTTGGTTTTTTCTAAAAACGCCCTTGCGGTATGCGAGCCTATATACCCGCACGCTCCTGTGAGTAATAATGCCATAAAACCCCTTTTAAAATGAAAAAATAACAACTATTATAACATCTTAATCCCATTTATCATTTAAGGATTTCTTAAGAAAATTTAATCTATAATTTCATCTTTATTGACTTTAAGGGCTTATAGCTCAGGTGGTTAGAGCGCACCCCTGATAAGGGTGAGGTCGGAGGTTCAACTCCTCCTAAGCCCACCATTTTTTACCATCTTTGGGGAATTAGCTCAGCTGGGAGAGCGCCTGCTTTGCACGCAGGAGGTCAGCGGTTCGATCCCGCTATTCTCCACCATTGTATTCCTCTTTTTTGATACAACTCTTTTCATCAATCGTGTTAATCATGTTTGTTTAGGAAATTCTTGAGCGATTAGATTATCCTTTTTAACACCGCAAGTCTTTTTAATTAAAATTCAAAGATCAAGTTGGATTGAGTTTTTTAGATTTTTGTTTGCCTTGTATATTTTAAAAATCTTGCTCGCTTTGTAGTTGTTCGCTTTGTAATTTCGCAAGCTTTTTGGCGTTGGCTTACTTTAGGGGGCTTAAGTTTTTAGGCTCTTTTGTCAATTCGTTTAAATTTTCTGTTCTTTTTAATAAAATCCTCTTGACTTGTTAAGTCTTTTTGTGTAGGATTATTTTCATAGGGATGGTTTCCAGAGTGTAGATTGGCGTCCCTAAAATCTTTAAAATTCCTACCGCTATAAAAATCAAAAATCTTATTTCCATTGTTTAAATCATCTACTACTAACCTAAGCTTAACGCCGCTATTGAGTCCTTCAATAATTTCAAGCGTGTTGTTGGAAAAATGTGGGTTTTGAGTGCTTGATTCTTTCTTTATTGTCCCAATTCAAGCCTTTCGTTAAGGCTTTATAAAAAATGTTAGAAACCCTTACAAAACAAGCTAATATATTCTATTCAATTTATTTCAAGGACAAACAAACATGAAAAAATTTCTTTATACCCTACTCGCGCTTCTTTTAATCGGCCTTTTAACAACCTATCTTATCCTTTTCACAGAATGGGGGAATAAAATCATCGCTTCGTATATAGAGAAAAAAATCAACCCGAACGAGCGTTATTTGAGCGTTAAAACCTTTAAATTGAGATTCAACTCTTTAGACTTTGAAGCTCAAGCCAACGATGATTCCACGCTCATTCTTAAGGGGGATTTCTCGCTTTTAAAGCAAAGCGTAAATTTGGATTACCATATAGACATTAAAAATTTACGCTCTTTTAAGGATTTGATACCCTACCCTTTAAGGGGGGCTGTTATGACTTCTGGGAATATTAAAGGGCATAGAAAAGCCCTTGTGATTCAAGGCGTCTCTAATGTGGCTCAATCCCACACTGCCTACAACGCCCTTTTAGATGATTTCAAGCTTTCTCACTTAAGTTTGAACGCAAAAGACGCCAATTTAGAAGATTTGCTTTATTTAATCAATCGCCCCGCTTATGCGAACGCAAAAGTGTCCTTACAAGCGGATTTTAACTCTCTAAAGCCCTTAGAAGGGCATTTGACTCTGACAGCTAATGACGCTTTAATCAATAACGCCCTAATCAATCAAATCTTTCATTTAAACCTTAAAGACACGCTTATCTTCAACCTCTCGCACTCAAGCGATTTTAAAGGAAACAAAGCCATCAGCGATACCACCCTAACTAGCCCTTTAGTTAATTTCACAGCCCTAAAAAGCGAATATTCTTTCCCTACTTTAAAACTCAACGCCCCCTACACTTTAGAAATACCCCATCTAGCCAAACTCCAAAACATGATCAACCACCCCTTAAAAGGGAGCTTGACTTTAAAAGGCGATATAGAGCAAAGCCCCAAACTCTTAAAAGTCAATGGCCATTCAAATTTACTAGACGGCGTGCTAGATTTCACGCTTTTAAATAAAGATTTGAAAGCCCGTTTTTCCAATATTTCCACTTTAAAAGCCTTAGATTTATTCCATTACCCTAAATTTTTCCAATCCATTGCAGACGCTAACTTGGATTATGACCTTATCTCTAAGCAAGGCGTGTTGAAAGCCAATCTCAAAAACGCAAGATTCCTCAAAAATGCATTCAGCGATTTCCTCTACTCCATTTCTCAATTTGATATTACTAAAGAAATCTATAACGATGCCAATCTGGTAAGCCAAATCAACCAGCAACGCCTGCTCTCTGATTTGAGTTTAAAAAGCCCCAAAACCCAATTGAAAATCCATAACGGCTTATTGGATTTAAACACCAAACAAATGGACATGCTCATGGATGCGGAAATCTTAAAATTCATTTTTAAAATGAAGCTTCAAGGCAACATGCACCAGCCAAAATTTTCCCTCATTTTAAACGAAAAAGCCATTCAGCAAAACCTGCAACAAGGCTTGAAAGAAATCCTTAAAAACGACACCCTTAAAAAAGGTTTAGATCATTTGCTTAAAGATGATAAGCTCAAAGAAAAGCTTGAAAAAGGGCTTAAGGGGCTTTTTTAAAATTTTAAAGGATAGAAATGGCGCACATTTTAGTTAGCGGAGCGACTTCAGGGTTTGGGCTAGAAATCGCTAAGGCGTTTTTACAAAAAAACCATGTGGTTTTTGGCACAGGGAGGCGAAAAGAGAATTTACAAAAATTGCAACTCGCTTATCCCAAGCGTTTCATTCCCTTGTGTTTTGATCTTAGAAACAAGCTTGAAACTAAGCGAGCGCTAGAGACTATTTTTTCTATGACGGATCGCATTGACGCTCTAATCAATAACGCCGGCTTAGCGCTAGGCTTGAACAAGGCTTATGAATGCGAGTTAAACGACTGGGAAATCATGATAGACACGAACATCAAGGGGCTATTGTATCTCACTCGTTTGATTTTGCCCTCTATGATAGAGCATGACCAAGGGACCATCATCAATCTTGGCTCTATCGCTGGCACTTACCCCTATCCTGGTGGGAATGTCTATGGAGCGAGCAAAGCGTTTGTGAAGCAATTTTCTTTAAATTTGCGAGCGGATTTGGCTGGCACTAACATTAGAGTGAGTAATGTTGAACCCGGTTTGTGCGGCGAAACCGAATTCAGCATGGTGCGTTTTAAAGGCGATAAAATCAAAGCCCAATCCGTCTATGAAAACACTCTTTACCTCAAACCACAAGATATTGCTAACATCGTGCTATGGATTTATGAACAACCCTTGCATGTCAATATCAACCGCATAGAAATCATGCCCACAAGCCAAACTTTCGCTCCCCTACCCACCCATAAAAACCCTTAAGGGGTTTTAAATAAAGGCTTTGTTTTGGTTAAATACTTAAGGTTTTTTTAAACTTTAACGACTCTTTAAGTTTTAAAAAAAAAGAATTTTGGTTGCTTTATTTTAAACTCATTATCTTAAGGGGATAGGAAGTATTTTAAAATTATTCCCCCTAAAACCTCCTTTTAAAATCCCCCTAACCTCCCAAAAGTTCGCTTTTTAAAGCCGCTTGATCAAGCTTGATCAAGCCTTATTCAAACTAAACTTTGATTTTGAGCTGCTTGAGAATATCGCATGCCCCTTTAGCGCCTAATTTACAGCCTTTTTTAAAGTTTTCTATGGCTTGCTTTTCATTCCTTGCTATGCCTTCGCCATTGTATTGCATAGCCCCTAAATTGAAACACCCTCCGCCATTTTCCAATTCGCATGCCTTAGAATAACGAGCGAGGGCCTCTTTAAAATTCTTCGCCGCGCCTTCGCCATGATGATACATATTCCCTGCGTTAAAACACCCTGGGCTGTCTTTTAAATCGCAAGCTTTGTCATACGAAGCGAGCGCCTTTTTCAAATCCTTAGGCGTGCCTCTGCCTGCATCATACAAGCTCCCTAATATCGTGCAACCATCGCCATCGTTCAAATCGCACGCTTTAGTGAAATATTCCACCGCTTTTTTAAAATCCCTAGTAACCACTTTACCATCATGATAAATCCCCCCTAAGCTCGCGCACCCTTCAGCGTATTTCAAATCGCACGCTTTAGAGTAGTATTGCAAGGCTTTATTGGTGTTTTGGGACACGCCTTGCCCGCTATAATATAAGTTCCCTAGCAAATGACACCCATTACTGTAATTTAAATCACAAGCTTTAGTGTAAAAGGAGGCGGCTTTTTTCAAATTCTTTTCCACCCCCTGCCCTTGATAATAAAGCACCCCTAAATTAAAACACCCGCTATTTTCTTTCAAATCGCAAGCTTTTTCAAAATATTTCTTAGCCTGAGTGAAATCCTGCTCTTTGTAGCTCTTTGCCCCCAAACCCACAAGCTCTTTAGGGTCTTGCTCTGCCATTAGCCCCCCTAAACACAACGCACCCAAGCACAAAACCCTAAAAAAGGACTTTTTGACATTTTCTAACATGATGTATCTCCTTATTAAAAATTTTATTATAGTGTTATTAAGCAAATACAAAACGCCATGATCTCTTTATTATCTTAAAGCTAACGCCCTCTTACAAATTTCTGTGATCTTATCCCACTCTTTGTTTTGAATTAAATCTTTAGGGGTAAGCCAGCTCCCCCCCACGCACACAACGTTTTCTAAAGCCAAATAAGAACGCATGTTATCTGCACTAATCCCCCCAGTGGGGCAAAATTTCACCCCTTTAAAAGGACCGTTAAAAGCGTTTAAAAGCTTAACGCCCCCGCAATACTCTGCCGGGAAAAATTTCAAAGCGTTATAGCCCAATTCTAAGGCTTGCATGACTTCACTACTGCTAGAAACCCCGGGTATTAAAGGCATGCCTTTTTTCTTTGCGTGTTTTAAAAGCTTTATCGTAAGGCCCGGGCTAATCAAAAACTCTGCCCCCCTATTTTGAGCCTGCTCTAATTGAGTGAGATTGAGTATCGTGCCAGCGCCCACGCGCATTTTTGGCACATTCTTAGCGATAAGCTCTATGGCTTCTAAAGCGCAACTGGAGCGCAAAGTTACTTCTATGATTGGAATACCCCCCTCTATCAGGCTTTGCGCTAAAGGCACAGCGTCTTTTATATTTTCAACCACCACCACAGGGACAATGGGGCTGATTTGTAAAACCTCTATTATTTTATCTTGCATTTTATCTCCTTTATATTTTTATACCTTTATGCCAAAACTCATGCCACCCTCTTCAGCGGTATTGGCATTCAATCTCAAGCTTGTAAACAATTCTCTACCCAACCCAAAAGTAGGCTTTTCTAAATTTTCTAAGGTTTCTAAAAACAAGGGGTTGATGCCTCTCTTTTCAAAATCCTTTTCAAGCACATTCAAGGCGTTATTAGGAGCGTCTAATTCTATCAAATCGCCATCTTTAATCTTAATGATCGCCCCGTTTAACGCCCCCTCAGGGCTTAAATGAATCGCGCTAGGCACTTTCCCGCTCGCCCCGCTCATGCGCCCATCCGTAACGAGCGCGACCTTATAGCCCATATCCTGCAAAGCCCCTAAATTCGTGGTGAGTTTGTGCAATTCTGGCATGCCGTTAGACTTAGGCCCTTGGAAAGGCAAGACAGCGACAAAATCCCTTTCTAATTCTTTATTTTTAAAGCGTTCTAAAAATTCGCTTTGGGTTTTAAAAACAATCGCTCTAGCCTTAACTTTCCTGTGCTCATCTTTAATGGCTGAGATTTTAATCACGGCCCGCCCCAAATTACCCTTTAAAATTTTAAGCCCCCCATTAGCGGCAAAAGGCTCACTAATAGGGCGTAAAATATCCGTATTCAGGCTATGATTGATGGCGTCTTTATACACCAAGTGGTCGTTTTCTAAAAAGGGGGTTTTGGTGTAATTTTGCATGCCTTTTTGCGTTTCTGTATCCATAATGGTATGAGTGTCTTCAAATAAAAGCCCCTCTTTTAACAATTCTTTGATCACAAACGCTAAGCCCCCACAGGCTTCAAAAGCGTTCACATCCGCTGATCCGTTAGGATAGACTTTAGCTAAAAGGGGTATGAGATTAGAAACGGCGTCAAAATCGTCCCAATTGAGGATCACCCCACAAGATCTAGCGATAGCGATCAAATGCAAAGTGTGGTTAGTAGAACCCCCTGTTGCCATTAAACCTATAAGAGCGTTAAGAATGCTTTTTTCATCAATGAGTTTGGCTAAAGGCAGGACTTTCCCGCTCGCTAATCTTTTCGCGCTCTCTTCTACTAAAACCTTCCGTAAGGGGTTGTTAGGGTTGATAAAGCTAGAATTAGCCACATGCAACCCCATAAACTCCATCATCATTTGATTAGAATTAGCCGTGCCATAAAAAGTGCAAGTGCCCACATCATGATAGCTTTGCATTTCCACTTTTAAAAGCTCTTCTCTGTTGATCTTTCCCATTGCAAAATCTTGGCGTGCTTTGGCTTTTTTATAATTTTCTATCCCGCTCACCATAGGCCCGCTTGGCACAAACACGCTCGCTAAATTCCCAAAGCTTAACGCTCCTATGAGTAAGCCTGGCACGATTTTATCGCACACGCCCAAAAAAAACGCCCCGTCAAAAACATTATGGCTCAACCCCACGGCGGTGCTTAAGGCGATCACATCTCTGCTGAATAAGCTCAATTCCATGCCATCATAACCCTGCGTGATACCATCACACATCGCTGGAACCCCACTAGCGACGCTCGCATAAGCGTTATGCTCTTGCAATTCTTTTTTAATCCAATCAGGGTAATTTTTAAAAGGTTGGTGGGCTGAAAGCATGTCATTATAAGCCGTGATAATCGCAAAATGCTTTCTTTTATGCGACCCTAAAGGCATTTTCAAATGCTCTGGCATGCTCGCTGTAACATGCGCAATATTCGCGCAACCCAAACTCTCAATCTTGGGCTGGTTTTTAGGGTTAAAGGTATTTTCTAAATAAAGCTCTCTGGTTTTTTTGCTACGCTCTGTAATTTTTTCTTTGATTTGTTCTAAAGAATGCTTAGGCATGAACACCCCTTTAATTAAGATTTAATATATAATAATAACTCAAAAACACTCTAAAAGGGTTATTGATGTTAGATTTTGATTTGGTTCTTTTTGGCGCGACTGGGGATTTAGCCATGCGAAAGCTCTTTGTTTCGCTCTATGAAATTTATACCCATTATGGTTTTAAAAAAGATTCTAAGATTATCGCATCTGGGCGTAAGGAGCTATCCAATGAAGAATTTTTAGCGCTTCTTTGCGAAAAGACACAACTGCATTCAAGAGAAAAGGGTGAGGAATTTTTAGCCCATATCAGTTATTTTTGCGTTCGTTTGGATAACCCTAAAGACTTTGAAGAATTGAGTAAAATCGCTACAAAAAATAAACCCTTGATTTTCTACTTTTCTATCTCCCCTAGTTTTTTTGCAACGACCGCCCAAAATTTGGCCCAAAACGCACTCAATCACGCTAATGTGCGCTTGATTTTAGAAAAGCCTTTAGGGCATGATTTAAAGACTTGCAAGGAGATTTTCCAAAGCATTAGTGCTTTTTTTAAAGAAGAACAAATCTTTAGAATCGATCATTATTTAGGGAAAAAGGGCGTTCAAAATATCCTTGAATTGCGCTTAAATAACCCTATCTTAAACATTTTATGGGATCAAATCAGCGCGGTTGAAATCTGCGTGTATGAGACTTTGGGGGTGGAAGAAAGGGGTGAGTTTTACGATAAAATAGGGGCTTTAAGGGATATGGTTCAAAACCATCTCTTGCAAGTTTTATCCCTTATCGCTACAGATTTACCCAACGATTTAAAAGACTTGAGGAAAGAAAAAATCAAAGTTTTAAAAACCTTACAACCCCCTAAAGACTTTAAAAAACAGGTTATTCGGGCCCAGTATCAAGGCTATAGAGATGAAAATAAGGTTAATAAAGAGAGCCAGACAGAGACTTTTGTCGCTATTAAAGCCTTTTTGGATACGCCTAAATTTAAAGGCGTGCCTTTCTACCTTAAGCACGCTAAAAAAATGCCCCATAACCAAGCGAGCGTGAAAATCCATTTTAACGCGGTCAATACGCTAGAATTTTTTCTCTCTCAAGATAAAATCACCCTCACCCTAAAAGACAATCAAAACCCCCTTATTTTAGAAACCCACAACCAACAAGAATTTTTACAGCCCTACGCTAAGTTGCTCTATGATGCGATACAAAATAACCACAATAATTTCGCCCACCAGCTGGAATTAGAAGCGTCATGGGTGTTTATTGACACGCTCATAGAAGGTTTTATCAATAACGCCACGCCCTTATATTCCTATGAAAGCCACAATCTCAACGAATTAGAATTTTTAAAACCACTCTATCAATAAAGGGATTTCATGGGTTATCAATTGTTTGAATTTGAAAATTTAGAAGATTGCCACAGGGCTTTAACAGATCGTTTTAAAGAATTTTTTAACGCCGCTTTAAAAAAGCACCATCAAGTTTCTATCGCTTTTTCTGGAGGCCGTTCGCCCATTAGTTTGTTGCAAAAATTGAGCGTTTTAGATCTCAAATGGCATGAGTGTTTAATCAGTTTGGTAGATGAACGCATAATAGACACTAGCCACAAGGATAGCAACACTAAATTATTGCATGATTACTTGTTGCAAAATAACGCCTTAAAAGCTTCTTTCACCCCGCTTTTGCCCAAAAAGATTTCTAGCGATACAAACGCGCTTTTTCATTTTGCTAACCAGCATTTCAAACAGCCCCATTTAGCCATTTTGGGCATGGGGACTGACGGGCATACGGCTAGCCTTTTTCCCGAAACGAGCGCTTTTTTAAACGAAGAAAAAGAAAATATCGTTTTGACTAAGCCCGCTAACGCTCCTTATGAGCGCCTGAGCATGTCTGTTAACGCCTTAGAAAATTGCGAAAAACTTTTCTTAAGTATTAGTGGGGCAGAAAAAAGGGAGGTTTTAGAAAAAGCTTTAAAAGAAAACGCCCCCTATTCTCTGCCGATTGCTCGGATTTTACATTCTAAAAAAGTTACCACGGAGGTGTTTTATGCCAAAAACTGAAACTTACCCAAGACTCTTAGCCGATATTGGCGGCACGAACGCACGCTTTGGTTTGGAAGTCGCCCCACGACAGATTGAATGCATTGAAGTCTTGAGGTGCGAAGATTTTGAGAGCTTGAGCGATGCGGTGCGGTTTTACCTTTCTAAATGCAAAGAAAGCCTTAAACTGCACCCTATTTATGGCTCTTTTGCTGTGGCTACACCCATTATGGGGGATTTTGTCCAAATGACGAACAACCATTGGACTTTTTCTATTGAAACGACACGGCAATGTTTGACTTTAAAAAAATTGCTTATCATCAATGATTTTGTCGCACAAGCCTATGCCATTAGCGCGATGCAAGAAAACGATCTGGCTCAAATAGGTGGGATTAAGTGCGAAATCAACGCCCCTAAAGCGATTTTAGGGCCAGGAACCGGGCTTGGGGTAAGCACTCTTATCCAAAACAGCGATGGCTCTTTGAAAGTCTTACCCGGCGAAGGGGGGCATGTGAGCTTTGCCCCTTTTGATGATTTAGAAATTTTAGTGTGGCAATACGCCCGCTCTAAATTCAACCATGTGAGCGCGGAAAGGTTTTTAAGCGGTAGCGGTTTGGTGTTGATTTATGAAGCCCTGTCTAAACGCAAAGGCTTAGAAAAAGTGGCGAAGTTAAGCAAGGCTGAATTAACCCCACAAATCATTAGCGAACGCGCTTTGAATGGGGATTACCCCATATGCCGATTGACCTTGGACACTTTTTGCTCCATGCTAGGTACGCTCGCTGCTGATGTGGCTCTCACTTTGGGGGCTAGAGGGGGCGTGTATTTGTGTGGGGGGATTATCCCACGATTCATTGATTATTTTAAAACTTCGCCCTTTAGAGCGCGTTTTGAAACAAAAGGACGCATGGGAGCGTTTCTCGCTTCCATCCCTGTGCATGTCGTGCTGAAAAAAACTCCGGGACTTGATGGGGCAGGTATTGCGTTAGAGAACTATTTACTGCATGATAAAATTTAGCAAATAGTAGCCGCTTAAGATAAAAGCGATTAGTATAAGGGGTGCGTTTAAACGCGCCAAACAACGCTACCATATAACCGACAATTATAAAATTAGTTAAACCTATAGAAATATAAGCAAACCATAAAAACGATACAATAGCGGTATTTTAATCAAACAAGGAGTTTTAATGAGAGTTCAATCTAAAGGTTTTGCTATTTTTTCTAAAGACGGGCATTTCAAACCCCATGATTTTAGCCGCCATGCTGTAGGCCCTAAAGATGTGTTGATTGACATTCTTTATGCAGGGATTTGCCATAGCGATATTCATAGCGCTTATAGCGAATGGAAAGAAGGCATTTATCCTATGGTTCCTGGGCATGAAATTGCTGGGGTCATCAAAGAAGTGGGTAAGGAAGTTAAGAAATTTAAGGTTGGCGATGTGGTGGGCGTGGGCTGTTTTGTCAATTCATGCAAAGCATGTAAGCCCTGTAAAGAACACCAAGAGCAATTTTGCGCCAAAGTGGTATTCACTTATGATTGTTTGGATTATTTCCATGACAACGAACCCCACATGGGCGGTTACTCTAATAATATTGTCGTGGATGAAAACTATGTGATTAGCGTGGATAAAAACGCTCCTTTAGAAAAAGTAGCCCCCTTGCTTTGCGCGGGCATCACCACTTATTCGCCCTTAAAATTTTCTAAGGTTACTAAAGGCACAAAAGTTGGTGTCGCTGGGTTTGGCGGGCTAGGAAGCATGGCGGTCAAATACGCTGTGGCTATGGGGGCTGAAGTGAGCGTTTTTGCAAGAAACGATCACAAAAAGCAGGACGCTTTAAGCATGGGGGTTAAACATTTCTACACGGACCCTAAACAATGCAAAGAAGAATTGGATTTTATCATTTCAACCATTCCTACCCATTATAATTTAAAAGACTACCTCAAGCTCTTAACTTATAGTGGCGAATTAGCTCTTGTGGGACTCCCTCCTGTAGAAGTCGCTCCAGTGCTTAGCGTTTTTGATTTTACCCATTTATGCAATCGCAAGGTTTATGGCTCATTGATTGGGGGCATTAAAGAAACCCAAGAGATGATGGATTTTTCTATCAAACACAATATTTACCCTGAAGTGGATTTGATTTTAGGCAAGGATATTGACACGGCTTATCACAACCTAACCCATGGGAAAGCGAAATTCCGCTATGTGATTGACATGAAAAAATCGTTTGATTAAAGGCTTTTTACTCTAGCTCTTTTTTAAGAGCTTGAGTTGGATTAGGATTTTTTTCACCAATGCATGGAGTTTTAAAATTTTAAGGGTTTTACTAATAAAGCTCTTAAGCGGTATGAGGATGCAGTGTTTGATAAACACCCTAAAGAGTTTCTTTCGCGCGTTTTTAGGGAGCCTATAAACATGCGAGAAGTAGTGGTTTAAGAACGCTTCAAGGGAGTTTTCTTTGATCTCTGCATGGGCATGCGAGAAGTAGTGGTTCAAGAACATTCCGAGATTTTCTTGCTTGATTGTGGCATGAATGCACGAAAAATAATGGTCTAAAAAGGTCTTAAGCGCGTCATGGGCAATCTGCTCTTCAGTCTTCCATAGGGGAAAGTAGTAGTGATAGGCAACGATGCTGTGGTAACGATGCCATTTTTCGCTGCCTATTTCCACCCTAGCGATCGAATCAATCCAGTCGCTCATAAAGGGGGTTTTAGCCAAAGCGTTCAGCCACAAATCCGCTTTTAAACCAAAAGGATAATCCCAAGGCTTCACCGCCCCCCACCAAGCGTCATAGTGGATAATGATAGGGTTCTTTCGCGCTTCTAAAATGGTTTTTTTATAATTCTCGTTTAAATACGCGTTAGAAAAATCTTTAATGGTGTAATAATAAGGGAAAACGCAATATTCAATCCCTAAAGCTTTCATATTAGGCCAACACCATTTCGTAAAATCCAACTCCCCTTTAACCTCATTCTCCTTTAAAAGATCATGCATTCTTAAGGTGAAATTTTTCTTGCGTTGGTAATCTAAATTACAAAACAAAAACCCTTCCATCATGTGGTGCTTTTCAACTTCTAAAACCCCATAAAAATAATTCTCATCATTTTCTTTAATGTTTAAGAAATCAGCGCTAAATTCATTGCAAAAGATAACATCCACATCGCTCCACACCATTTTAGAATATTTGGGGAATAAATCAGCCAAAAAATACTTCACTAACACCATTTTAGAAAAACGCTTGGTGAAATCCTCATCAAAAGGGTTAGGGATAGCGTCTAAAAAAGGTTCAATATCTTTCACTTCTAAAGCAGCAAATTCTTTAAAAGGCTCTGTAATTTGGTTAAGCTTTGCTTTATCTTCTTCATTCAAGCCTACCACTAAAGCGTGTAGGGTGTAGCGGATTTTTTTATTGGCTTTAGCGATGCTTTCCAATAAAGAATAAATGCATGCGCCCGCAGGAATGAGGTAATTCTTATCAAAAGCGAAAGCGATAGGGATATGAAAATCTTGTTCTTTAAAAGAATGGCTTGAAGCTGAAGTCATAAAAAATGAAACACCCTTTTTTAAAGCTATTTTATCCAAAAAAAAAAAAAAACAGAACTTGAAAGGGTTCTGTTTTTGGTTTTATGTTGTTTTTAATGAAAATTAATTTAAAATTTTACCTTATTTTTGCCACCATTTTTAAAGGGCGTTGATGAAAGGGGCTGTGTTTTAGTTTGATTTCCTTAAAAAAATCTCTTTATGCGTTGTTGTTTTCAGGTTTTTTAATACCACCCTTAATGAAAGCGGCTAGTTTTGTCTATGATTTGAAGTTTATGAGCTTTAATTTCAATTTAGTGGCCCCAAACAACAACCCCTATTGGAATAGCCTAACCAAAATGCAAGGTCGTCTCATGCCTCAAATTGGCGTCCAATTGGACAAAAGACAGGCCTTGATGTTTGGAGCGTGGTTCATTCAAAATTTACACACGCATTATAGCTATTTCCCTTATTCGTGGGGGGTTACCATGTATTACCAATACATAGGGAAAAATTTGAGGTTTTTTTTAGGCATTGTGCCGCGAAGCTATCAAATAGGGCATTACCCTTTAAGCGCTTTTAAAAAACTTTTTTGGTTTATAGACCCTACTTTTAGGGGAGGAGCGTTTCAATTCAAACCAGCTTATGATCCTAACCGCTGGTGGAATGGGTGGTTTGAGGGCGTTGTGGATTGGTATGGGGGGCGTAATTGGAACAACCAGCCCAAAAAGAAAAATTACGATTTTGATCAATTCTTGTATTTTGTTTCTTCAGAATTTCAGTTTCTTAAAGGGTATTTAGGTTTGGGGGGACAGCTTGTCGTTTTTCATAACGCCAGCCATCATAGCATGGGAGATAATTACCCTTACGGCGGTAATTCTTACTTAAAACCAGGCGATGCAACCCCGCAATGGCCTAATGGCTACCCCTATTTCAGTCAAAAAAATAACCCACAAGGCGGAGAAATAGGGAAATACTCTAACCCTACCATTTTAGATAGGGTCTATTACCATGCTTATTTAAAAGCGGATTTTAAAAATCTCATGCCTTATATGGATAATATTTTTATGACCTTTGGCACGCAGTCGTCTCAAACCCATTATTGCGTGCGTTATGCTAGCGAGTGCAAAAACGCTCAGTTTTATAACAGCTTTGGGGGGGAATTTTACGCTCAAGCGCAATACAAAGGCTTTGGGATTTTTAACAGATACTATTTTTCCAACAAACCCCAAATGCACTTTTACGCCACTTATGGCCAATCCCTTTATACCGGGTTGCCATGGTATAGAGCCCCTAATTTTGACATGATAGGGCTTTATTATGTTTATAAAAATAAATGGATAAGCGTGCGAGCGGATGCGTTTTTTAACTTTTTAGGTGGGGGCGATGGGTATCATTTGTATGGGAAAGGGGGCAAGTGGATCACTACCTATCAGCAATTCTTAACCCTAACCATAGACACACGAGAGTTGATTGATTTTGTCAAATCTAAAACCTCTAAATAACTATATCTAAAAATTATAGATATAATTGAAATAAGCGACCGGTAAGCGGTGCCATAAAGTAGTCGCACTCAAGCCATCAACGACTTCAGTTCTTTTGTTAGGAATGACAGGGAATTTCAACCCGAAAGTGATTTCATTGTGGAAAAAGCCAAAACGAAAACCCACTTTCACAAGCAATTGGAAAAGCGAATTTTCTTTGCCTAAATTTTGAGCGATAATCCCATGCATAGCCCCTCCTGGCATGTAAGTCGCCCCAGCGATACCTAAGCCAAACTCCAACCCTAAAAACATCTTTGGCGAATTGAAAGCGTCCCACAAACCGCTAAATTCTAAACCATAGGTAGAAATATAGGATTTATGAGAAGAAAAGGTCTGATCATAAAACAACCCGTAACGAAAACCCACATGCTCTACAGCTTGCGTTTTAGCCACAAATTTCCCCCCTAACACCACACCAAAGCCATTGCCGGTCATGAAATACGATTTATCTACAGACTCGGTGCTAAAAGATGTGTTGATCGCGCTAAGCTGATACCCAACCCCTAAATAAAACGTATTCCTATCCGCAAATTTAGGTTTTTTTGATTTTTCATCAAGCTCTGCCTCTGCGGCTTGGAGCGATGATAATAACGCCATGCCCATCAATATTTTAACCGTTGTTTTATTCATAACCCAATTCCTTATGTTATCCTGCCCCACACTTGCCCCATACAGACTAAAATCAAATCACACCCTAAATAATAACAAAGTTTAAAATAAATATTAGTGGTTTTGATTAAGAACGCCTATCTTTTTAGAATAAATAGCCATAATTCTTGTAAGTATGCCCCCATTTTCCTATAAAAATTCCTAAAAAGATATTGTTATAAGACACATTAATAGTTTTTCTTGTATAATTCTAGGCTAAATTCAATTTATTTTATACGATATTAAGGAGACATATTACCATGTTTCAAATTAGATGGCATGCGCGAGCTGGCCAAGGCGCTATCACCGGTGCTAAAGGGTTAGCTGATGTGATTTCAAAAACAGGTAAAGAAGTGCAAGCGTTCGCTTCTTATGGTTCAGCTAAAAGGGGGGCTGCTATGATGGCTTATAACCGCGTTGATGATGAGCCTATTTTAAACCATGAACGCTTCATGCAGCCTGATTATGTGCTGGTGATTGATCCCGGTTTGGTTTTCATTGAAAACATCTTCGCTAATGAAAAAGAAGACACGACTTATATTATCACTAGCTATCTTAACAAAGAAGAATTGTTTGAAAAAAAACCTGAATTAAAAACCCGTAAGGTGTTTTTAGTGGATTGTTTAAAAATCTCTATGGAAACCTTAAAACGCCCCATCCCTAACACGCCCATGCTAGGAGCGTTAATGAAAGTGTCTGGCATGCTTGAAATTGGGGCTTTTAAAGAAGCTTTTAAGAAAGTTTTAGGCAAAAAACTCACGCAAGAAGTCATTGACGCTAACATGCTCGCTATCCAAAGAGCTTATGAAGAAGTTCAATAACATTAAGGAACAAAGATGAAAGATTGGAATGAATTTGAAATGGGAGCGGTGCTCTTCCCTTTTGAAAAAAACGCGCAAAGCGAAATGGAAAAACACAATGATGAGCGCCATTACACCGAGCAAAGCTACTTCACCACTTCAGTGGCTCATTGGCGCGTGGCTAAGCCTGTGCATAACAATAATATTTGCATCAATTGCTTTAATTGTTGGGTTTATTGCCCAGACGCTGCCATTCTTTCAAGAGAGGGCAAGTTAAAAGGCGTGGATTATTCTCATTGTAAAGGCTGTGGCGTGTGTGTGGATGTCTGCCCCACCAACCCTAAATCGCTATGGATGTTTGAAGAACAAATTGAGCCCGCTACCGCCCTCACTCAATGGCCGCAAAAACAAGAAAAGAAAAAATCATAAGGAAAAAATATGGCAAGAAGTATTGAATTGCAAGAGATAGAAGTGTGGGATGGCAATACCGCTAGTTCTAACGCTTTAAGACAGGCTCAAATTGATGTCATCGCAGCCTATCCTATCACCCCATCAACGCCCATTGTGCAAAATTATGGCTCGTTTAAAGATAATGGCTATATTGATGGCGAATTTGTTTTAGTGGAATCTGAGCATGCCGCCATGAGCGCATGCGTGGGAGCTGCTGCAGCTGGAGGGAGGGTCAGCACTGCGACCAGCTCTCAAGGTTTGGCGTTAATGGTAGAGGTTTTATACCAGGCTTCTGGCATGCGTTTGCCTATTGTTTTGAATTTAGTCAATCGCGCTTTAGCAGCCCCTTTAAATATCCATGGCGATCATTCGGATATGTATTTAAGCAGGGATTCTGGCTGGATCAGTTTATGCACATGCAACCCCCAAGAAGCTTACGATTTCACTTTAATGGCGTTTAAAATCGCAGAGCATCAAAAGGTGCGCGTGCCTACTATTGTCAATCAAGATGGGTTTTTATGCTCGCACACCGTGCAAAATGTCCGCCCTTTGAGCGATGCAGTGGCTTATCAATTCGTAGGCGAATACCAAACCAAACATTCCCTTTTGGATTTTGATAAACCGGTAAGCTATGGCGCGCAAGCTGAAGAAGAATGGCATTATGAGCATAAAGCCCAACTCCATCATGCGATCATGAGTGCATCTTCTGTGATTGAAGAAGTGTTCAATGATTTCGCTAAACTCACAGGCAGACAATACCATTTGACTAAAACTTTCCAGCTAGAAGACGCTGAAATCGCTATCTTTGCGTTAGGCACTACTTATGAATCAGCGATCGTAGCGGCTAAGGAAATGCGTAAAAAAGGCATTAAGGCCGGCGTGGCTACCATCCATTCTCTGCGCCCTTTCCCTTATGAAAGATTGGGGCAGGATTTGAAAAATCTTAAGGCTCTAGCGATTTTAGATAAAAGCTCCCCAGCGGGCGCTATGGGGGCGATGTTTAATGAAGTAACGAGCGCGGTGTATCAAACGCAAGGGACTAAACACCCTGTGGTGTCTAACTACATTTATGGTTTAGGCGAAAGGGATATGACGATCGCGCATTTATGCGAGATTTTTGAAGAAATCAATGAAGACGCTCTTAAAGGCACGCTCACGCACCCTACCCAACAATTCGTAGGTTTGCACGGCCCTAAAATGAGCTTTTTTTAAAAAGGAAATATCATGGTAAAAGAAGTCAAAACACTCAAAGGTTTTAGCCAAAGCGCTGAGAAATTTCAAGGCTCGCACTTGCTTTGCCCGGGTTGTGGGCATGGCATTATTGTGCGCGAAGTTTTAAACGCTGTAGATGGGCCTATTGTTTTAGGCAATTCTACCGGTTGTTTAGAGGTATGCTCGGCTGTGTATCCTCACACTTCATGGGATGTGCCTTGGATTCATATTGGTTTTGAAAATGGCTCTACGGCGATTTCAGGGGTGGAAGCGATGTATAAAGCGCTAGTGAATAAGGGCCGCTATCAAGGTCAAAAACCAAAATTTGTGGCGTTTGGGGGCGATGGGGCTAGTTATGATATTGGTCTTCAATTCATCAGCGGTTGCATGGAAAGAGGGCATGACATGACTTACATTTGCCTAGATAATGAAAACTACGCCAATACCGGCGGTCAAAGAAGCGGCTCTACGCCATTAGGGGCTAGCACTTCTACCACGCCATCAGGATCGGTGAGCTTTGGTAAAAAAGAAAAGAAAAAAGACATCGTCAATATCATGGCAAGCCATGGGGTTCCTTATGTGGCGCAACTCTCGCCTAACAAATGGAAAGACATGAACAAAAAGATTAAAACCGCGCTAGACACTGAAGGGCCTTGCTTCATCAACGCTCTTAGCCCATGCACGACTGAATGGAAATTTGAATCCAATAAAACCATTGAATTAGCGGATATGGCTGTGGATAGCTTGATGTTCCCCCTATTTGAAATCTTTAATGGCAGGGAATTAAAAATCACTTACCGCCCCAGAAATATCATTCCTGTAAGGGATTATTTAGGGGCACAAAAACGCTTCAAACATCTTTTCAAAAAAGAAAACGAACACATTATTGAAGAATTGCAAAAAGATGTGAATGAGCGTTGGGAATACTTGCAACGCAGAGAAGAAGCTAAAGTATAACCCTTTAATTAAATCAAGGGGCTTTCTTGCACCTTGTGCGATTTTCCCCCTTGATTCTTTAAACCCCTTTAAAGTAACATAAATCCCATTTTGATTGTAAGGATTGTCCGGTGTTAGAACGCTATGCGAATGAAGAAATGAAAGCCCTATGGAATGAGCAAACCAAGTTTGAAACTTATTTGGAAGTGGAAAAAGCTGTCGTTAGGGCGTGGAACAAGCTTGGGCAAATCCAAGATAGCGATTGTGAAAAAATCTGCTTAAAAGCGGCATTCAATCTTGAGCGCATCAAAGAAATTGAAAAAACCACTAAGCATGATTTAATCGCCTTCACTACTTGCGTGGCTGAAAGCTTGGGCGAAGAATCCCGCTTTTTTCATTATGGGATCACTTCTAGCGATTGCATTGATACGGCTATGGCGCTATTGATGACCAAAAGCTTAAAACTCATTCAAAAAGGCGTTCAAAACCTCTATGAAACCCTTAAAAACAGAGCTTTAGAGCATCAAGACACGCTAATGGTAGGCAGAAGCCATGGGGTGTTTGGCGAACCCATTACTTTTGGCTTAGTGTTAGCCCTTTTTGCTGATGAAATCAAACGGCATTTAAAAGCCTTAGATTTAACGATGGAATTTATCAGCGTGGGAGCGATCAGTGGGGCTATGGGGAATTTCGCGCACGCCCCCTTAGAATTAGAAGAATTAGCGTGCGAATTTTTAGGCTTAAAAACCGCCAATATCAATAATCAAGTCATTCAAAGAGACCGCTACGCTAGGCTTGCATGCGATCTGGCTCTTTTAGCGAGCAGTTGTGAAAAAATCGCTGTCAATATCCGCCATTTGCAACGCAGTGAAGTCTATGAAGTGGAAGAAGCTTTTTCAACAGGGCAAAAAGGAAGCTCTGCGATGCCTCACAAAAGAAACCCCATATTGAGCGAGAATATCACCGGGCTTTGCAGGGTGATTCGCTCTTTTACGACCCCCATGCTAGAAAATGTCGCCTTATGGCATGAAAGGGACATGAGCCATAGCTCTGTGGAGCGTTTTGCGCTGCCCGATCTGTTTATCACTAGCGATTTTATGCTCAGCCGCTTGAATGGCGTGATTGAAAATCTGGTGGTTTATCCTAAAAACATGCTTAAAAATTTAGCTTTGAGTGGGGGGCTAGTCTTTTCGCAACGGGTGTTATTGGAATTGCCTAAAAAAGGTTTGAGCCGAGAAGAAAGCTATTCTATCGTGCAAGAAAATGCGATGAAAATATGGGAGGTTTTGCAACAAGGCGCTTTTAAAAACGCTGATGAAAATTTGTTTTTAAACGCTCTACTCAACGATGAACGCTTGAAAAAATATTTGAGCGAAGATGAAATCAAAGCATGTTTTGATTACAATTATTACACTAAAAATGTGGGGGCGATTTTTAAAAGGGTGTTTGAATAAGGCGCGTTTTTACAAAAACAAAACTATAAAATAAGCGCTAAAAAATTGAAGTTTTAAGGGGTTTTTTGAAACGAGCGTTATACTTAATTTTAGGGCTTTTTTGCGCGCTTAATGCAAAGGGTTTTAAAGATGTTTTGACTAAAGGGGATTACACTTTTTTTAATAAAAAGGTGGTTTCGCCCATTAAACGCTATGCGGATCAATCGGCGTTTTATTTGGGGTTTGGGTATCAGTTAGGGAGCATTCAGCACAACTACAGCAACTTGAATTTATCCCAACAATTCAATAAAAGCCAAATCATTTTTAGCGATGGCTTAAGCCTTGTTTTTAAAAATTCGTATGTGTCTAATGGCCTTGGCGTTCAGGTGGGCTATAAATGGGTGGGTAAGCATGAAGAAACGAAATGGTTTGGATTTAGGTGGGGGCTGTTTTATGATTTGAGCGCCTCTCTTTATGGACAAAAAGAATCGCAGTCTATTATCATTTCCACTTACGGCACTTATATGGATTTATTATTGAACGCTTATAATGGGGATAAGTTTTTTGCCGGGTTCAATCTGGGGATTGCTTTTGCCGGGGTGTATGACAAATTGAGCGATGCGTTATTGTATCAAGCACTTCTTTTAGACACTTTTGGCGGGAAAGTGGATCCAAATGGTTTCCAGTTTTTGGTAAATTTAGGGGTTCGTTTAGGGAATAAGCGCAACCAATTTGGCTTTGGGATTAAAGTCCCTACTTATTATCTTAACCACTATTATTCCATGAATAACATTAGCAATAATAGTGGAAATGTCCTAAAGGTTTTACGATTTTTAGAATACGGGATCAACAGCTTGTTATACCAAGTTGATTTCAGGCGCAATTACTCGGTTTATTTCAACTACACTTATAGTTTTTAAAGTGCAGTTTTTAAGAGATAGTTTTTAAAGCGTTCTTAATTGAGCGATTTCGTCTCTCAAACGCATCGCTTCTTCAAAATCCAAATTCTTCGCGCATTCTCGCATTTTTTTATCCAGTTCTTTAATGATTTTTTCCCTTTCACTTTTAGGCATTTTGTCCTTTTTTAAGGCTTTAGCGATTCTAATTTCATCGTCTCTTAATTTCAATTCCTCTTCTAAAGCGCGCGTAACGGTTTTGGGGGTGATATTATGAATTTTATTAAACTCTTCTTGCTTAGCGCGCCTGTAACTAGTGATCTCAAAGGCTTTTTGCATGCTTTGAGTGATCTTTTTAGCGTATAGTAAAACCTTGCCATTAGCGTTTCTAGCGGCTCGCCCCATGGTTTGAATGAGGCTTGTTTCACTCCTTAAAAACCCTTCTTTATCCGCATCCATGATCGCTACTAAAGAAACTTCAGGCAAATCTAGCCCCTCTCTTAAAAGATTGATCCCTATTAAAATGTCAAATTCTTTAAGCCTTAAAGAGCGGATGATGTGATTTCTTTCAATCGCATCAATTTCACTATGCATGTAACGCACCTTTAAGCCCCATTCAGCATAATATTTACACAATTCTTCTGCCATTTTTTTAGTGAGCGTGGTGATGAGCACCCTTTCACCTCTAGCCACCACTAGCTTGATTTCATCAAATAAATCCTGGACTTGCTTATCGCTGTCTCGCACTTCAAATTTGGGGTCTAAAAGCCCTGTAGGGCGAATGATTTGCTCAGCGACATTCTTTTGAGAAAGCTCTAATTCTAGCTTATTGGGCGTAGCGGACACAAAAAGGAACTGGCAATTTTTATGGATAAATTCATCAAACTTTAAAGGGCGGTTGTCTAAAGCGCTAGGCAATCTAAAACCATATTCCACTAAAACGCTTTTCCTGCTCATATCCCCTGCATACATCCCCCCAAATTGCGGCAAACTCACATGGCTTTCATCTACAATGACTAAAAATTCCCGATCAAATATCCCTAAATAATCAAACAAGCAAAAAGGCGTTTCGTTAGGGGCTTTACCGGTGAAATGGCGCGCGTAATTTTCAATGCCCTTACACACACCGGTTGCGCTAATCATTTCTAAATCATGCTCGGTGCGTTGTTTGAGGCGGTTGTATTCAAGCATTTTATCCTGCTCTTTAAAAAATTTCAATCTTAGAGCGAGTTCGTCTTCAATGCTTTTAATGGCTAAATTCAACCTCTCGCTCCCTACAGCAAACTGACTGGCCGCATAAAGCATGACAGAATCCAAGCGCTTGATTTCATTTCTTTCTAAAGCGTCAAAGACCGCAATCCTTTCTATCTCATCGCCAAAAAATTCAATCCTAATAAATTCAGCGTCATTATAAGCGGGGAAAATATCCACGCATTCCCCCATCGCTCTAAAGCTCCCCCTATCAAACACCACTTCATTACGGCTATAACCCATTTCCACTAGCTTTAATAAAAAGCTCTTGTAAGCGCGTTTCTCGCCCACTTTGATTTTTTCCATGACTTTTAAATATTCTTCAGGGTTACCCAAACCATAATTAGCCGAAACGCTCGCTATCACGATCACATCATCATAACCTAAAAGTGAGGTGGTCGCGCTCAATCTCAAACGCTCTAAATCATCATTAATAGAGCTGTCTTTTTCAATGAATAAATCCCTCCTAGGGATATAGCTTTCAGGCTGGTAGTAATCAAAGTGGGAGATAAAATACTCCACCCTATTATGCGGGAAAAACGCCTTAAACTCGCTATAAAGCTGTGCGCATAAGGTCTTATTATGGCTCATGATCAAAGCGGGTTTATTGGTTTGAGCGATGATATTGGCCATCGTGTAAGTCTTACCGCTCCCTGTAACCCCCACTAGAGTTTGATAATGGTTGTTATTTTTCAAGCTTTTTGTTAAAGCTTCTATGGCTTGGGGCTGATCGCCTGCTGGTGGATAAGGGCTTTTTAAATCAAATAAAGGCATCTTTAAAACTCGCATTTTTTAGGGGTATTATAGTAGGTTTTTAACACGCCTTATTCAATCTCAAAAAAATCAATGTTTTGATAATGATCGTCTTTTAGCTTCGTTAATGTTAGTTATCGCTTGCGTTTCTTTGGTGCTTATTTGCGTTGTAGCGTTTTCTTTCGCTTCGTTAATGTTAGTTATCGCTTGCGTTTGATTAGCGCTTATTTCATTATTAGCGGTTGTTTTCGCTTGGGTGATTGCTTCAAGGCTTGCGGTTTTGTTTTCTGTGATTTGGTTGTTAGCGTTATCTCGTGCGTTATTTAAAAAGATCTGATAACTCGTTAAAAGCCTAGTAGTGGTTTCTATCAATTGATTTTCTAGCTTTTTAATCTCGCTTTTGATGTTTTCCGTGTTAGCGTTTAAAGTAGCGGTTACTTCTTGCTCGTTAGCATGCATGCTCGTATTAAACTCGCTAAAAAAGCGCTCGTATTCTTTCATTTTATTTTTTAAGCTCTCGCCGGCGTTACTCAGCCATTCAATGGAGTTTCTTAAACTGCTATCAATTTCATTCGCGTTTTTGAAAAAATCCAAACTCAAAAGCACCTCTAAAATCCTAACCATGCCTTTAAGGCTTAGCTGTATTTGATCGGTAAAAAGCGCGTTACTATGTAAAGCGTTTTGTAATTGCTTTAAAAGCTCGTTAGTGATTTCTTTAACCTGTGGCTGTTCGGTGATTTCTAAAGCGCTATTAGGTAGATTAGGGTAATTTATCATTTTAACACTCCTTGACTTTTTCAATTTTTTGTTTTATAGTTTCAATGCAAGCCCACTTCATCGGCTTATTCTTTAAGCGTTCTTGCCTGCGGAATGAAAGAGTGGATAATGTCCGCCTTGTCAATCTCTGCTTTAATGTAAATTGGTTTAACTTTTAATCCTATTATAAGCTTACTATCATTATCTTGCGTAACTAAAAAATAATAAATCGTTTTAGGATCGCCTTGGAAGGCTTTGATATGCTCTTTTTTTACTTCCTTACCTTGCTCTTTGAAAATAAGCGTAATATCGGGTTCTTTTAAGGTAGGTTCTACTAAATGCAAATAAGCTAATCGGTGCGCGCTGTCAGGCTTGCTTTGTAAATGTTTAATGAAATTTTCTTTATTTTTAACGCCGTTAAAAGCGTTTAAAAAGTTCTCGGTGTCAATCTCTTTTGGTAATGGTGTAGGCTTGATAGCGTTCAAATCTTTCAAAAACGCTTCTTTGTCTTCTATGACTTTAAAGGCTCGTTCTTTAATCCCTTTCTCTGTTTCTTCTGCACTCTTTTTACTAACTTCTTTACTGCCTTTCTCGCTCTCTTTTTGCATGTCTTTAATAGCTTCTATCAAGCGCTTTAAGGTAGGGTTATTTTCGTTTGGCTCTCTATTGACCATTAAAAGGTAATGCGTGAAATCGTAAATATCAATGTCCT
>NZ_JACTGH010000008.1:0-96538 GCF_014498195.1 Helicobacter pylori
AAGCTTAAAGCTTTTTTAACGCTCTCTTTTTTAAGAATGAGGGCGTCTAAAGAATAAAGATAATGATCCAAATCGCTTAAAACGTTAGCGATAGCGATTTGTTCGTTTAGGGGGGGTAGGGGGATTAAAGTATTTCTAAAATTATCATTATAAAGTCTTAAGATAGTTGTATGTTCTGTATCCCATTTAATATTAGAATAGGCATAAAATAAAAAATCATTTTTTACTAATGTTTCATCGTTGTCAATCCAAACAATATTTGAGTCTTGAAAATAAGCGGGTTTTCCGTCATAAATGACTGCCCTACCAATAGTTCCGGAAGCAGAAATTAAAATATCGCCTTTTTTTGGAAAAGAATATTTTGCTTTGTATTCTAAGAATAGCTTTTTTGAAATAAAGGCATCAGCGGTGTTGCCAAATGTGCCTATTTTATAGAATGGAATTTCACCATATCGTGTTGTTTGGTGCTTCATAACTCTTTTACACATGCATGGTTTGCCAACATCCCCAAGCCTTACTCTTTGCCAATTTGAGGGCGTTGTTAACGCGTCCATGCGTTCTGTCACCCCATTAACCCCAAATCTTTCAAATGCTCTAAAACTTTTGATTCGCTCTCTTTGACTTCTTTATTTAATTCTAACAAGCTGTTAGAGTAGCTTGAAATGATTTCATTAAGGGTGCTAGTCAAAGCGTTGATGCGTTTTAAAATTTTGTTTTCTAGGGCGTTTTTTAGGCTGTTAAGCCATTTGTCTTTGATGATGAGATCTTTAATTTCATTGATTTCAAGGTTTTTATACTGGTGGAACGCTTTTAATTCCAACTCCTCATAAGCTTTATTTTTCATTTTTAGCGCCTTGTTTTTAGCTTCTAGCCATTCTAAAGCGGTTTTTAGGATTTTTTTATCTTCTAAATCGGTGGCGTTTTTTAGCTCTTTTTTCAAAACGCTTTCATTGATTTTCAACTCATAAAAAAGCCCTTCTTCGTTAGAATGCTCTTCTATAAATTCTTCAAAATTGGCCTCTTTTTCATTAAGGGCGTTTTCTAATTCTTCTAATTCTTTCGTTTCTTTTTCAAAAAAGCGTTGTTTGATCAAATGTTTAGGGATTAGATCGCTTTTATAGTAGGTTTTTTGAATGACAAAATCCGGCTCCTCTAAATAGTTGGCTTTTTTGTTTTTGTCTTTTAGGGGAGTTAATTTCCTTAAATTTTTAGCGCTTTCAAAGCCATTGAATGAGATGAGGAACCAATCGTCTTGCAAGACTTCGTTGTAGTAATCTTTGAAGAGCTGATACACGCCGTATTTGTCTAAAATTTCCACTTTTTCAAATTCTTTTAAAACCTTTGAACAAACGCTTTCTATAAGGGTTTTTGGGTTAAAACCTGGCTCTAAATCATTAAAAGTTGTAAATAGTTCCAATCGGTCAAAAGCGCTCAAAACAGAAGCGTGGAAGGTTTGGTATTCTGAGCTTTGAATGATTAATTCTTTAATGTTTTCGCATTCTGTTTTTAAAGCGTAATAACCCTCTTTATCGCTCTTTTTAAAAAGCGTGTTTTTAAGCTCTTTAAACACTCTAAAATAAGGGGCGTAGGCTTCAATCTCGTTTTTGGGCAAATAACTGGCCTTGTGGCTGTTGGTTAAAGCGAATAAGTCTTTTTCCAATTCTTGCTTAGCGGCAATGTAGCGCGGGATATTCAAGTTATAGTCGTTAGCGCTAATTTCTTCTAGGCTTACCATTTTGGAATAATAAGGGATTTCTTTGTAAGCGTTAAAAGTGTCTATCATTTTTTGGACATCTTGATCCCTTAAGCGGTTTTTATTGCCGTCTTTTTTAAAATCTTTGCTCGCATCTATCAAAAAAACGCCCTTTCTGGTGCGCGCGTTTTCTTTGTCTAAAACAATCACGCATGCAGGAATGGAAGTGCCATAAAAAAGATTAGGGGCTAGGCCTATCACGCCTTTAATATAGCCTTTTGTTAAAAGATTTTTTCTGATTGCGCCTCAGCATTCCCCCTAAATAGCACCCCATGGGGCAAAATCACTGCCCCTTTGCCTGTGTCTTTTAAGGATTTGATGATATGGAGCAAAAAAGCGAAATCGCCATTTTTTTCAGGGGGCGTGCCGTCTTCAAAACGATTGAAACTATCGTTAATGACTTGCTTGCTTTTAGGGTCTATGCTTAACCCATCAGTCCAGTTTTTCAAGCTAAAGGGAGGGTTAGCCACGACATAATCAAAGGTTTGCAGCATGCCGTTTTTAATAAAAAAGGGGTTAGAAAGGGTGCTAGAACCCCCTTTAGCAATATCAGCATCAGTGCTATTGTGTAAAATCATATTCATTTTACAAAGGGCTGTTGTGGAAATGTCTTTTTCTTGACCATAGATAGTTAAGCCGTTTTTGCCCGCCAAGCTAGAAGCTTTTAGTAATAACGAACCGCTCCCGCAAGTGGGGTCATAGATGCTTTTATCCTGTCTGGTGTTTGCATCAATGCCAAGCAAAAGGGACAATAAAAGCGAAACTTCGCTAGGGGTGTAAAACTGCCCTTTGGATTTACCGGATTCGCTGGCAAAGTGGCGCATTAAATATTCGTAAGCATCGCCCAATAAATCATCGTCTAAAGCCCCATGCGCGCCCAAACTCAAATCCGCAAAGATTTTAACCAAATTAGAAAGGGTGTCTATCATCGCTTTACCCTCTCCAAGCTTGGTGTTATCGTTAAAATCCACGCTGTCAATCACGCCTTTTAAGTCGTTTCGCTCTGCGATCTTGGCGATGATTTTATTGAGCTTGTCGCCTATTTCTTTATCGCCCTATTTTGTTTTTAGGATTATAATATAAAGCGATAAAAAGCGTTCTTAAGGGTTTATGATGAAAACAGAAAGAGAAGTTCAAAAACAAGTCATAGAAACTTTTAAAAGCATGGGCTATGCGTATTTAGGGGATTTAACAAAGAGCGATAATAAAAACATCAATAAAGAAAGCTTGAAAGCATGGCTAATTAAAAATCAAAAAATTGAGCCTGAAAGGTGGCATAAAATTGAGCATAAAATCCATACAGCTTTAAAAAACGATTTATACGAAGCGAATCAAAAATTTTACAACCTTTTGATTTATGGCGTGAACACTAAAATAAGCCAGAATGAAAACAATCAAACGACTTATCTCATTGATTGGAAAGACGTTTCTAAGAATGAATTTAGCGTGGCTGAAGAAGTGAGCGTTAAAGGGCCAAACACGAAACGGCCGGATGTGGTGCTTTATGTTAATGGGATCGCTTTAGGGGTGCTAGAATTGAAAAAATCCAGCGTGAGCGTGGAAAGCGGTATCCGGCAAAATTTAGACAACCAGAAGAAAGAGTTTATTAGAGATTTTTTTAAAACGATCCAATTGGTTATGGCGGGCAATGAAAGTCAAGGGCTAAGATATGGCGTCATAGAAACTAAAGAAAAACACTACCTTTCTTGGAAAGAAGAAGGCGTTTTAAAAAATTTGTTTGAGACGATTGAATGCTTTTTAGAAAAAGAAAGGTTTTTAGAATTTATCCATGATTTTTTGATTTTTGATAAGGGGCAAAAGAAATGCACCCGGTTCCATCAGTATTTTGCAATTAAAAAAACGCAAGAATTTATCAAAAGAAAAGAAGGGGGGATTATCTGGCACACGCAAGGCAGCGGTAAGAGCCTTACTATGGTGTGGCTCGCTCAATGGCTAAGAGGAAATATCAAACAGCCAAGGATTTTAATCGTTACGGACAGGAGGGAATTAGACGCTCAAATTCAAGGCGTGTTTAGTGGGATAGGCGAGAAGAATCTTTATCGCGCAGACAGCAAGAAGGATTTGTTGAGTGCGCTGTTTGAAAATAAGAAATCTTTGGTTGGAGCGCTTGTCCATAAATTTGATGACAACGACTTAGAAGATTTAAAAAAACAACCTGTTTTAAAGGAATGGGTTGTTTTAGTGGATGAATGCCACAGAACCCAAGGCGGTAAATTGCACAACGCCATGAAAAGCCTGCTCCCTAATGCGATTTTTATCGCCTTTAGCGGCACGCCTTTATTGAAGCAAGATAAAAAGACAAGCCAGGAAGTGTTTGGGAATTATATCCATTGCTATAAATTCAATGAAGCCGTTAGCGATAGGGTGGTGTTAGATTTAAACTATGAAGCCAGAAGCGTGGATCAATATGTCAGTAGCCCTGAAAAGCTAGATGAATATTTTGAATTGAAAACCCAAGGCTTGAATGAGACGGCTAAAACAGAGCTTAAAAAGAAATGGGTTAATTTGCAAAAAGTTTTTTCCACTAAAGACAGATTGGAAAATATTGTGCAAGATATTGTATTGGATATGGCAAAACTCCCACGATTAAGGAGTGAAAAGGGGAATGCCATGCTGGTGGCTGAAAGCGTGTATAACGCATGCCGGTATTTTGAACTCTTTTTAGAAACAGAATTAAAGGATAAGGTGGCTGTGATCACAAGCTATGAACCCAATATCGCTGATCTTAAAGATTGCGGGAGCGATGAGAGCGAAGAGAGTTATCAATACCGCATTTATTGCAAAATGCTGCAAAACTTTTTTAATGAAAAAGATGAGAAAAAAGCCCTTAATCAAATTAAAGAGTTTGAAGAAAAAGTTAAAGAGCGTTTTATTAATGAGCCTAATAGAATGAAGCTATTGATCGTGGTGGATAAGCTATTGACCGGTTTTGATGCGCCAAGCCTCACTTATTTATATATTGATAAGAAAATGCAAGATCATGGGCTTTTTCAAGCGGTGTGCAGGGTGAATAGACTAGATAGCGAAGATAAGGATTTTGGCTGTATCATAGACTATAAGGATTTGTTTGACAGCTTACAAGAAGCGCACAGCGATTACACCAATAAAGCGTTTGAAAACTACGAAAGAGAAGACATTCAAGGGCTTATCTCTGACAAAGCCCAAAAGATTAAGAAAAAATTAGAAGAAACTAGAGATCAGTTAAAATCGCTTTGCGAAAGCGTGAAAGAGCCAAAAGATGAAATGGATTATATCGCTTATTTTTGTGGGAACGATTTAGAAAAAAACGCTCAAAAAAGGCGGTTGTTTTACCAGCTTGTTGGTGCGTTTTTAAGAATGTTTGTGGAATTGAACAATTTAGAAAAGCCCATTTATTCTAAAGAAGAAACGCGACAAATCAAACAAGAAGCGGAATTTTATAGGCATTTACAAAAAGCGGTTGGCTTGAGTAGTGGGGATAGCGTGGATTTAAAAAGCTATAATGAAGACATGCGCCGGATCTTAGACGCTTACATTAAAGCCACGGATAGCGAGACGCTAATTAAAATAGAAGATCAAGGGCTGTGCGAAGTTTTAGCCCAAATGAATATTGATGATTTTAATAAGGCGTTATCTCAAGTATTTAAAAATGAAAGCTCTATGGCAGAAAGCATCGCTAACAACACTAAAAAACGCATTATAGAAAAAGAAGCGAGCGATCCTAAGTATTACGAAAAATTATCTTCGCTTTTAAACGATTTGATCAACCAGTTTAGGGAAAAGAAATTAACCTATTTAGAATACTTGCAACAAATCCACGACTTAGCCAAAAAAGTTATTGATAAAGAAGATAGAAATTACCCTAAAAAGATCAACACTAAGGCTTTAAAAACCCTCTATGATAATTTAGATGAAAATGAAGCCTTAGCCCTAGAGACAGACGCATGCATAAGGGGTAATAAAAAAGATGGTTGGGTGGGGCACAATCAAAAAGAAAAAAACCTTAAAATCGCTTTAAGAAAAATCATAAACGATGAGGGTTTGTTGGAAAACATCTTTAATTTAGCCAAACACATAGAGGAGTATCATTAATGAACGCTTATTGTTTGACTTTAAATAATACCAACATCGCTATAGAAAAAAAGGATATTAAGCATTTACACGTTAGCGTTTGCCCGCCTGATGGCTCTGTGCATGTGTCTTGCCCCCTAGCTTTAAACGATGAGAGCCTTAGGCTTTCTTTGATTAAAAGACTCCCTTGGATAAAAGAACAGCAACAAAATTTTTTAAACCAAAACAGACAGAGCCAAAGAGGAATGCTAGAGAGAGAAAGCCATTATCTTTTTGGGAAACGCTATTTATTAAAGATTGAACACACTATAAAAAAACACTTCGTTCTCCAAAGCCCTAAATATTTAATCTTGCATGTCCAGAAAAAAACAAGCTTAGAAAACCGCTTAAAAGTGTTAGAAAACTATTACAGACAAGTCTTAAGAGAAAAAATACAAACCTACATCAACCAATACGAAAAGATTTTAAACGAAAGCATACAAAGCTTTAGAATCCAAAAAATGAAACGGATATGGGGGAGTTGCAACATTGCTAAACGCACCCTACTTTTTAATTTGGAATTGGCTAAAGCACCTAGAAAGGGCATTGAATATGTGGTTGTGCATGAATTATTGCATTTAAAAGCGCGCCACCATAACGAATATTTTAGGGATTTGCTGAGTTTGTATTTGCCTGATTGGCAAAGGGCTAAGGCCAGCCTCAAAGAAACTTATTTGGAGTATTCTTAAATAAAGATTCCATTATTTCAACAAAACCGCTAAGCGGCTGATTTGAGCGGCTCATCATCGCTCAACAATCCCCCTCCTTTTAAAAGCCTTTAGAAAGTGTAGTTCAAATACGCTGTAACCGATCTTCCAGGCGCGGGTTGCAAGCCTGCAGGGCTAGAGCCAATCCCTGTAAAATAATACTTCATGTTGAAGATGTTATTGATTTGCAAGCTTCCTGTAACTCTGTGTCTTCCGTTTTCCCAAAAAATTTGGCTCACTTGGATATTCCACACCCAATACCAAGGCAAGAGCCCTTCATGTTGGGTCATACACCAAGCTTCGCATTGATAGCCGCTATTAAGAACGCTTTCATAGTTGTTCCCCCCACTATAATATTGCATCCCATAATAGCCTCCTGCTGCGCTGTTGCTAATCCCGCTATAAGCGCGGCTGTAAAAATAGCTAGAAATACCAATGGTGGTTTTACGCCAATTGTAACGAGCGTCAAAAATGAACTGGAAAGGGCTTACAAAAGGGAAATGCTTGTTATAGCTAGTCCCTTTTAGCACATCCCCGTTCAAGTCGGTTAAAGGACCATGGCTGGTTACACGAGTGTCAATGTAGTTGAAAGCGGCATGGAATTGCAACCCTCTAATAGGCCTGTAATACAATTCCAGCTCCACGCCTTGAGAATAGCCATTAATGGGGCGCACATTACCTTTCATGGGGCCGCTTGTATAGACTGAATACTGCCCGGTGGCAAAATCGCGCGCCCAAATCCTAAAGTAGTCCGCATTGAAGCTGAATTTATCTTTATAGGTGTAGCGTGCTCCTGCTTCCACCGTGTCAAAGTGTTGGGTGAAATACTCCGCTCCTCCATAGCTCAAAACGTCTAATTGAGGCGGGACGAAAGAGCGTTGGTAGTTGAAGTAGGTAAGCACATTGTGATCGCCTTGCACAGGGATAAAGCCAATGTTGGTTGAGGGCATCCAATTGTTCATGTGCTTGATTTTTCTTAAATCCTTCTCAGGGATTTGCATCCAGTTAGCCGCATTTTCGTTGTTGTATTGCACAAAAGCGTAGCGCAAACCAGGCACAATAAAAAAGCGCCCATCCCAAGCTTCAATGCGATCGCTCAAATAGACTGCTGTGTAATTGTTACGCCAGTTATTCCAGTTTCTATAAACGCCATGCTTGATGTGGGGTTTCCAACCGCTCATCACATTAGCACCCTCACACAAGAATCCTGCCCCCTCACCGCTCGTTTTAGTGGCGCATTCATTGGTGTTTAAGTATTGGCGTTGTAAAAAGGTGGTGGTCATGAAACGCAAGCCCATGATAAAGGTTTGCTTGACTTTCCCGGTATTGACGATCAGATTCACTTTAGGCTCAAAAGCGTTGTTAATGGAACGCACAGGGTTTTCTACTTCTGCCCAGCCATTGTAGTTAGTGGCATAATAAGGCACAGCCAAGTTATACCCTGCCGGAAGTCCTGCCGCCCTGCATGCCGCTTCGCTAAAACAAGTAACCATGTTAGCACTATTATAACTAGAGCTCACTTGAAAGTCCCTAGTCATCAACTGCCCGTAGTAAGTGAAGCTAAAAGTCCCGCCCACTCTGTCTAAATCCCCGAAGCGGTTTTCATACACAGCCCCAAAGCGTTGTGAGCGCCCGCCTTTTTGATTTAAGGGGCGCAAATTAGCGAAGCGGTTTATTTTGTAATCTTGCTCGCTGAGTGATCCCGGTTGAGCGATAGCAAAATCGTAGTATTGGTAATAGGCTTTAATCCCATTGTTTTCATTGATGTCATAGACCCCATCTAGCCAATAGTTTGAAATATTAGAGGGGCTATTGTCCCTAAAGCCTTGTCCTCTAACCCAGTTAGCTTGCGCTTGGATACCCACATGCTTATTGATCATCCCTCCGCTTCTCACGTAAGTGTTATAGAGGAGGTTGTTGCCTAAAGACTTGATGAAAGAAGGATCGCCGGTTTTATCAGGGGGAGCGGCAAACCCGGCGTTTCTAGCCTTAGCCCAATAAGTGATCCTTTCAGCCGCTTGGTTTTCCCATTGAGTAGGGATAGGCTTAGTGATGATATTGACAATACCCCCATAAGTGTTAGGCCCGTATTGCACGCTGCCTCCACCCTTGATCACATCAATGCGATCAATGGCCTGAAAGGTAACGGGGAAAATGTCTAGCTCAATGTGAGCGTAAGGGGCCATATAAACAGGAATACCATTAACTAACATCAGCGTCGCATCGCTATGCCCTGAACCCCCAGCCCCAAAGCCACGGATTTGGATAGTAGGCATAGCCCCTACACCGGTCGCATTCCTAATTTGCAGACCCGGGACATTCTGTAAAGCTTCTTCAATGCTTTGGTTAGCTTGTTGGGTGAGCGCTTTATTAGAGATCACCGTGCGGCTTCCTGTGTATTTTTTCACTTCTTCATCTTGCCAACTCTTAGGCGCGGTAATCCCGCTATAACCCAAATTGACCTGCCCAGAATAATCAGATCTATCCTTTTTCCCGGCAGTAGAAACCTTGCCCAAAGTGTAGTCTTTTTCCTTAGCGGACAAAGACTCTTGGCAAATCAAACTGGCAGTTAAAGCCAACAGAACTTTTTTATGCAAAACAAGCTCCTTATGTTTTGAAAGATTAAAAAATGGTTTAAATTTTTCAAGTAAAATCGCACCAATAACGAACGCCAATTATTAAGTAATAAAAACAAAAAAACTTAATAACATGCAGAATTTTGTCATAAAATTCTTAAAATTTTATTATTCCCATGAAAATCTTTTTTTTTTTTTTTTTTTTGATTTCGCTTGGTTTTAGTAGAAAATACCCATTTTTGACACACAACGAGTCTCACACACCCTAAAACACAGAAGACATTCTTTTGTATTAAATATTTGAGTGGTTTAACTTTTCAAAACACTGCCCCTTTTTTCAACCTTTTATCGTTTGGTTTGAAAAGCGATCAGCTACTCATTGCAAAAGATCGCTCCTTGTCTTTAATTTTACAGCGATTGATGATGAGATCCAGGATTTCTAAAACCTGCTTTTCTTCTTCGTTATTGTGTTTGACGCTCACCGTGGGGTTGTATTCGGTTACCTCAACCGCTCCTAATCGGTCTTTAAAACTTTCTAAAAGCAAGCCCAGTAATTGCCTTAATTCATCAAAACTCAGCCCGTTATTTTCACGCACGCCGGTAGAAGTGAAAAGCTTGCCATCCATAATGTCTAAATCCAAGCTAAGGTAAATAATATCCACCGCTTTTAACAATTCTTTGGTTTTTTGAACCACTCCTTGCATGTTTTCTCTTATCGCGCCCACGCTAAATAAAGGGATTTCTAATTCCTTAATCACATCTCTTTCGCTCTGTTCGGTGCTTCTTACCCCAAAATACACCAAACATTTAGGATCAATTTCTAACCCTCCCTTTTCCAACCCCAAAGAGCAGAGCTTTTGCCATGCCTTTTCTTCACTCTCGCTCATGCGATTAACCCCGCTATGGACACGATTTAAAACCATGCCTAAAGGCATGCCGTGGATATGCTTTGTATCGCTGTCATAAGCCGTGTGAATATCCGCATGCGCGTCTAGATACAAAATCCCTATTTTTTTGTCCTTATGAACGCTCCTAAAGGCTTGGAAAATCCCAAACATGTTCGCATGCTCTGAGCTTAAAATCAAAGGGAATTCTTTTTTTTCAAACACTTCTTTCATGCAAGGGATCAGATTTTCTTTACAAAAAAGGTAGTAATCTTCAAAATTCTTAGCGTATCTAAACTCCTTATAAAGCACGCACCGCTCTTGAATGATCGTTTGCATGCCTTTAATCACATCGCCATGCGTTGCGCTCAAAGCTTCTCTCAAACGCCTAACCCCTTTATCGGTGCCTCTTTTTGACGCTCCTAACTCCGCTTCTAATCCTACTAAAATCATTTTATTGCTCCTTTTTAAATCCCCACTCATATTTTTATTCTAAACCAAAATTAACAACCAATTATTAATAAGCAAATGGATAATAAATAGAACAATTTCATTGTGTAAAAGAGTAAAGCCATTCAAGTTTTTGACAGAAAAACGCTCAAATAGTCTTATTGAGCGAATATAATCATAACTGACACTACTATTTAAAGGATTAACATGACTATTGGGCTAGTCAAAGAAAGCATGGATTTGGAATCCCGAGTGGCTTTAGTGCCTGATGATGTGGCGCTAATCATTCAAAAGGGCGTGGAGGTTTTAGTTCAAAATAGCGCGGGCGCTAATAGCGGTTATAGTAACGAAGCGTATGAAAGCGTGGGGGCTAAAATCGTGGATTCTAAAACGGCGTGGGGGCAGGATTTGGTGGTCAAATGCAAAGAGCCTTTAGAGCATGAATACCCTTTGCTCAAAGAAAAAGCGACTCTGTTTAGTTATTTGGATTTAGCGTATCAAAAAAGCTTGTGCGAAATGTTTATAGATAAAAAAATCACTTCTATTTGCACTGAAACCATTGCCGGGCCTAAAAACGACTACCCTATTTTAGCGCCTATGAGCGTGGTGGCTGGGAGGTTGGCCGCGCATTTAGTCCAACATTATTTATTGGCTTTAGAGCATGTTAAGGGGTTTATGGGTAAGGGGGTCATGCTAGGGGGTTTGTCGGGTGCGCAAAGGGCTAAAATCGTCGTGGTTGGGGGCGGTGTGGTTGGCATGGAGAGCGCGAAAGTCTTAGGCCAAATGGGGGCTAAAGTAACGATTTTAGAATTAGACTACGCCAAATTGCAAAACCACCCCTATTATCATCTGTATGATTTAGAAGTTTTAAGCGTGAATGAAGCCAATATCATTCACGCTTTAGAGGGGGCGGTGGGGCTAGTGGGAGCGGTGCTGGTTACAGCGAGCCAAACCCCTAAAGTGATCTTAAGAAAGCATTTAAAATACATGCAAAAACAAGGGGTAGTCATTGATGTGGCTTGCGATTTAGGGGGGTGCATAGAGACCATACACCAGACAAGCCATTCTAACCCGGTGTATGTGGAAGAGGATTTGTTGCATTATGGCGTGCCGAACATGCCAGGGATTGTCGCTAAAACGAGTTCTACGGCTTATAGCCATGCGAGCGTGCCGTATTTGTTGTATTATTTAGAGCATGGCTTAAAAGGTTTTTTAACAGCCAACACTAAAATCGTGGCGAATACGCTTGGAGGCTTGAGCGCTTATAACGGCTATATCACCCAAGAAGGCATCGCTAAAGCGTTCAATCTAGCGTTCAAATCGCCTCTAGAGATTTTAAAGGAGCTTTAAAAAATAAGTTGTAAAAAAGAGCATGGCGATAGACCATGCGTTTTAATGCGTAGAAATATTTCAAAAAAAAAAAAAAACACTTTTTAATGTTATAATCTATCCTAAATCATACAAGGGGTTTTTATGGCGAATGAAGTCAAAGGCATAGATTGTCCATTAAAAGATATTTTAGCTACAGCACTTGTTTCTTATTACCAAATCCCTGATTACCAACGCCCTTATCAATGGACAGAAAAAAACTGCGAAAAGCTTTTAGACGATTTGTTTTCTAGCTATGAATATTATAAAGAAAGCGGTTATTTTTGCGGATCATTAGTTTTAATCGTAATTAACACAGATTCCGAAACTAACGCTGAAACCTATGATATTGTGGATGGCCAGCAACGCTTAAGCACTTTCATTCTGCTGGCAAAAGTTTTAGCCACCCTCTATGATAAAGATTTAAACCCAACTAGCAGAGAACTTTTAGAAAAGAGTTTGGGCGATATTGATGGAGAAAAAAGAGAGCGGTTGCATTTTAACGCTATGGGGCTTAACGCTAAAGATGATTTTGTGTATGCATTAGAACATTTCAATGACTCTCAAGCAAGCAAGAATAAAAATAATAAGAACAATTACCTAAAAAATGCGGTTTGTTTAAAAAACTATCTTAAAGAGAAAGAGATTAAAGACATTAACGATTTCATTAAGTGGCTGTATTTTAAGGTCGTATTTATCAAAACCACTTGCCCCAATGTAAGTATGGCGTTAAGGATTTTTAGTGTTTTAAACGCTAGAGGTTTGCCCTTGCATGCGATAGATGTTTTTAAGGTGGAGTTACTAAAAAAACTCGCTAACAAAAAGGATCAAGAAGAGTTTGTGTCTCGTTGGAGTGCCTTGCATCAAAAATGCTCAGAGAATGAGTCAAAATTTCCAAAGAGAAAAGAGAACAAGCGAGAGAAGAATGCCACAGAAACCTTATTCAGCTGGTATTTAACCTATCTCAATCCGGTAACTAGTGGGAAAAGCATGGAAGAAAGACTTGCCGATCAGTTTGAAAGGCTTAATAAACCCCCTTTAGAATACTTTAAGGGCGTAGAGGATTTTTACAATGCTTATTGTAAGGTATTGGAAATGCAAGATTGGCATGCTCATTTGCTTTCTTATCTAGCTTCTGATTTTTGGCGCGTTATTTTGTGCACTAGCATATTGCACCATTATAGCTCTCAAGACATAGAGGCTTTAAAGGAGTTGTTGGTCAAGTTTTACTACCAAAATTGGGTTGCAGAGCAAACAGAACCTAAAAAACAAACTAATTGCAATATTATTAAAGCCCTAAAAGAAAAGCAAAGCGTAGAAAACATCGCTTCTATTGTGAAAGAATATTTAGATGATGATAATAATAAGATAACACAAAACTTTAGAGAAAAACTAAAAGATGACCATTTGTATGAAAAACACAAAAAGGCTTCAAAAAATTCATGGCTCAGACCCATTCTCATTTTAGTGGAATATTTCATGAGCGATAACGCCAACCCCGCTTATATTAAAATGGATGACGATTTGCATGTTGAACGTATTTTGCCCCAAAACCCCGATCCTTCAAGCCAATGGGTGAAAGACTTTAGCGAAGAAGAAAGAGGATTATACACGCATTCTTTAGCCAACCTCACGCTTTTGGGGGGCAAGAAAAACACTCAAGCTTCAAATAAAGATTTCAAAGAGAAAAAAGAAATCTATATGGGAAACGCTGTCAAGCTAGGTAAGGACAAGCGAGGTAGGGAAAAAACTTTTAAGGTGATGACTTGTTATAAGATGACCATAGATGTTGCACAATACACAGAATGGACGCCCACAAGTTTAGAAAAGAGAAAAGAAGAGTTGATTCAAAAAATTGAGAGCGTTCTAACGCTCTAGGGATGTGCCCCTAGAAAGTGAACACATAATTCACATACCATGAATACACGCGCCTAAACCCTATATCCAAGTTTTTTGCAGTGATATAGGGGTTTTTCTTTAGCATGGGGAATTTCACGCCCGCTTCAATGCTGGAATGCTTTAAGATCCTTAAGCGAGCCCCCACATTGAATAAAAATTGGAAAGAAGTGGCTTTTTTGCTCACCAAAGCTTGCTCCACTAAAATGCCCTCAAAGCTCGGCGTCGCCATAAGCCATGAATTACCGGCCAATTGTATCCCGCCAAAAGCCCCCAAACTCATGATGCCGTTATTGATGACATTGACCATTAAGTCCATAGCCCCCCCATAAGTGAGCATGTTTGGCTCAAAGGTTTTGGGATCGGCGAGGCTCGTTAAACGATTGATTTCTTGTTTCCCAAGAATTTGACCCGCCACTTGCGCCGCTTCGCTGTTATAATTAGGGTTTTTAAGCCTAATGGAATTGGCATGAGCGTAGTCAAAAAACCCATAAAGGCGTAAGCCAAAGTGTTTTTCAAAGAAAAATTGATACCCCAAGAGCGCGTCAAAGCCTTTGATAGTAGCGTTAGTGGCTTGTTTTTGAGAATTAATATCCGCATGCATTTGGGCTTGTCCTTGCAAATAACCCGCCCCTAAAAAAACGCCATTACCATCCATGCCAGATACCGCATTCATAGAGATAATAAGGGATAACAAAGATTGAGAAAAAAATTTTTTCATGGATAATTCCTTAACATAATGTTTACATTCTTAAAAAGAATACCCAAAAAACAATTAAAAAAGTTTAAAAAATGAAACATTAACCACAATAAAAACTTTTCATGAACTTTACACAAGATGATAAAAAAGCAATTAAAACCCCCTTTTTTAAAATTTTGTTTCAAGCTTTAAGCTACAATATACGCATGAAAGATTTAAACAAGACTATCGGCGTGTTTGTGCGGCCCACCCATTATCAAAACGCTCTTTTTAAAGAGCTAGAGCAGGCTAAAGAATGGGTTTTAACGCTTTTAGAAGATGAGGGGTTTGAAAGCTTCATAATTGATAGCCTTGATGGATCAAAAGATGAACGATTGATAGAAAAAGCTTACGCGTTTTTATGTTTAGGGGGCGATGGCACGATTTTAGGGGCTTTAAGAATGACGCATTCTTACAATAAGCCATGTTTTGGGGTTAGAATAGGGAATTTAGGGTTTTTGAGCGCGGTTGAATTGAATGGCTTGAAAGATTTCTTACAAGATCTCAAGCAAGATAAGATCAAATTAGAAGAGCATTTGGCTTTAGAGGGCCGTATCGGGAAAACCTCTTTTTATGTGATCAATGAAATTGTGATCGCCAAAAAAAAAGCTTTAGGGGTTTTAGACATCCAAGCTTATGCAGGCCATACGCCCTTTAACACCTATAAAGGCGATGGGCTTATCATTGCCACGCCCCTAGGCTCGACCGCTTATAATTTGAGCGCTCATGGGCCGATTGTGCATGCTTTGAGCCAGAGCTATATTTTAACGCCCTTGTGCGATTTTTCTTTAACGCAACGCCCCCTAGTGTTAGGGGCGGAATTTTGCTTGAATTTTTGCGCTCATGAAGACGCTCTTGTGGTCATTGATGGGCAAGCCACCTATGATTTAAAAGCCAACCAACCCCTATACATTCAAAAAAGCCCCACGACCACCAAACTCTTACAAAAAAATTCAAGGGATTATTTTAAAGTGCTTAAAGAAAAGCTCTTATGGGGGGAAAGCCCTAGCAAAAAAAGATAAAAAGGGTAAAACATGCGAGATTTTAATAACGCTCAAATCACACGCTTAAAAGTGCGTCAAAACGCTGTTTTTGAAAAATTGGATTTGGAGTTTAAAGACGGCTTGAGCGCGATTAGTGGGGCTAGCGGGGTGGGAAAAAGCGTTCTGATTGCGAGCCTTTTAGGGGCGTTTGGGCTTAAAGAGAGCAACGCTTCAAACATTGAAGTGGAATTGATCGCGCCTTTTTTAGACACTGAAGAATACGGCATTTTTAGAGAAGATGAACATGAGCCCTTAGTCATCAGCGTGATTAAAAAAGAAAAAACGCGCTATTTTTTAAACCAAACAAGCCTGTCTAAAAACACGCTCAAAACGTTATTAAAAGGTTTGATTAAACGCTTGTCTAACGATAGATTCAGCCAGAATGAACTCAATGATATTTTAATGCTCTCCTTACTGGATGGCTATATCCAAAATAAAAATAAGGCGTTTAGCCCCCTTTTAGGCACGCTTGAAGAAAAATTCACCCATTTAGAGAATCTGGAAAAAAAAAGGCGATCGTTAGAAGATAAAAAGCGTTTCCAAAAGGATTTAGAAGAGCGTTTGAATTTTGAAAAAATGAAATTAGAGAGGCTAGATTTAAAAGAAGACGAATACGAACGCCTTTTGGAGCAGAAAAAATTGCTCTCTAGTAAGGAAAAATTGAACGATAAAATCGCCCTGGCGTTAGATGTGCTAGAAAATACCCACAAGATCACGCATGCTTTAGAGAGTGTGGGCCATAGCGCTGAATTTTTAAAAAGCGCTTTATTAGAAGCGAGCGCTCTATTGGAAAAAGAGCAGGCTAAATTAGAAGAGTGCGAGCGTCTGGATATTGAAAAAGTGCTAGAAAGGCTTGGTGTGCTAAGTGGGATCATTAAGGATTACGGGAGTATTATGCATGCTAAAGAACGATTAGGGCATGTTAAAAACGAATTGCATAACCTAAAAGAAATTGACCATTATTGCGAAACTTACCACAAAGAAATAGAGCGATTGAAAGCCGAATGCTTGAAATTGTGCGAAGAAATAGGCGGCTTTAGAAAAGAGTATTTAGCCGGTTTTAACGCTCTTTTAAGCGTTAAGGCTAAAGATTTGCTCCTAAAAAGCCCTAGTTTGGTTTTAGAAGAAGCCCCCATGAGCGAAAAAGGCGCTCAAAAACTCGTTTTGAATTTACAAAATTCCCAATTAGAAACCTTAAGCTCTGGAGAATACAGCCGTTTGAGGCTGGCGTTCATGCTTTTAGAAATGGAGTTTTTAAAGGATTTTAAAGGCGTGTTGGTGTTAGATGAAATGGATTCCAACTTGAGCGGTGAAGAGAGTTTGGCGGTCTCTAAAGCCCTTGAAACCTTAAGCAGCCATTCGCAAATCTTTGCCATTTCGCACCAAGTCCATATCCCAGCGCTCGCTAAAAACCATATTTTAGTCTTCAAAGAAAACCACAAAAGCCTTGCAAAAACCCTTAATAACGAAGAAAGGGTTTTAGAAATCGCGCGCATGATAGGGGGGAGCGAGAATATAGAGAGTGCGATTTCTTTCGCTAAGGAAAAATTAAAGGCGCAAGAATGAAATTTTTTCTTTTAAAGAAATTCAGCGAATTTTTAAACGCTCAAACGCATTTTAGCCTCAAACGCTTGAACGCGTCTAGCTTTTTATTAGAGACTTTTTCTAAAGAAAAACACGCCTTTGTTGTAGATTTGAGCGCACCTTATATCGGTTTGTCCAAAAAACTCCCAGAGAGCGTTTTAAAAAACACCCTAGCACTAGATTTTTGTTTGAATAAATTCACCAAAAACGCCAAAATTTTACAAGCAAACGTCATTGATAACGATCGGATTTTAGAAATCACAGGCGCTAAAGATTTAGCTTATAAGAGTGAAAATTTTATTTTGCGTTTAGAAATGATCCCTAAAAAAGCCAATCTCATGATTTTAGATAAAGAAAAATGCGTGATAGAAGCCTTTCGTTTTAATGACAGGGTCGCTAAAAACGATATTTTAGGGGCATTGCCTCCTAATATTTACGAGCATCAAGAAGAGGATTTGGACTTTAAGGGATTGTTAGAAATTTTAGAAAAAGATTTTTTATTTTACCAACACAAAGAATTGGAACACAAAAAAAATCAAATCATCAAGCGATTAAATATTCAAAAAGAACGCTTGAAAGAAAAATTAGAAAAACTAGAAGATTCTAAAAATTTACAATTGGAAGCGAAAGAATTGCAAACTCAAGCCTCATTGTTGCTCACTTACCAGCATTTAATCCATAAGCATGAAAGCCGCGTGGTTTTAAAGGATTTTGAAGATAAAGAATGTGCAATTGAAATTGATAAGAGCATGCCCTTAAACGCTTTTATCAATAAAAAATTCACTCTCAGCAAAAAAAAGAAACAAAAATCGCAATTCTTGTATTTAGAAGAAGAGAATCTAAAAGAAAAAATCGCTTTTAAGGAAAATCAAATCAACTATGTTAAAGGAGCGCAAGAAGAAAGCGTTTTAGAAATGTTTATGCCCTTTAAAAATTCTAAAATCAAACGCCCGATGAGCGGGTATGAAGTGCTGTATTATAAGGATTTTAAAATCGGTTTAGGGAAAAACCAAAAAGAGAATATCAAGCTTTTACAAGACGCAAGAGCGAATGATTTATGGATGCATGTGCGAGATATTCCCGGATCGCATTTGATCGTTTTTTGCCAAAAGAACGCACCCAAAGATGAGGTCATTATGGAATTAGCCAAAATGTTGATTAAAATGCAAAAAGATGTGTTTAATAGTTACGAAATTGACTACACGCAACGAAAATTTGTCAAAATCATCAAAGGAGCTAATGTCATTTACTCAAAATACCGAACTATTAGTCTAAAGGACACTTAAACACTTAAGGAGGTTAGCATGGGTGTTTCAGCTTTAGGCAATGTAACTTATATCAACCAAAACGCTCCTTTAAATTCTGCTATCCAACAGGGTGCAAGAAGTGATATGCTGGATTTAGCGCAAAGTTTTCAAAGCAAGCTTGAATTAGCCCAAGAAACAAGGGCGTTAGAAAACATGCAAGCTATTAGCGATAAAGATCCTAAAGAAGGCTCCAAAAACCGCTATCCAAACAGCCAAAGGGCTAAGGCGTTTGGCTTGGAAGAAGAAGAAATTGAATTGTGGCATGAAGAGCATTTGCTGGATATTGTGGGGTAGGGTATCGCAAATAACCCCCTATCTTTTTATGAGTTTTTGCTATAAAACGATGAAAACAAAGCGACTAAAACCCTACCTTTTAAACATTAAAGTTTTGAGCATAAAAAAGAAGTGCCATGAGCGTCAAAAAAGCGGTTTTTAGGGTTTTATTGGCGTTGTGTTTATGTGTGGGTTAATGACAGAATAAGATCCTAAAGAGCTTGTATTTTCAGGTATAACTATTTACACGGATAAAAATTCCACTAGAGCCAAGAAATATTTTAAAAAAAGCTTGCGAATTAAACGATGCTGATGGTTGCATAATCTTAAGAGAGATTTATTCTAAAGCTATAATGAGAGAAAATGCAAGAGAAAGCATTGAAAAAGCTCTTGAACACACTGCTACTGCTAAAGCTTGCGAATTAGAATTAAGAGAAGCATGCGGTATTCTCAAAGAACAAAAATAATGGAATCAAATTTTATCCCTAATCAAACCTAATCAAACAGCTTTCGTTTAACTGGTCGCTTTTATGATATTGAACAAACCCTTTGTCCTTTCAAAAAGAGAAAACGGCGGTGGAGTCTCTTGGTGTCTGGCTCTTGGGGGTCTTTTGATAAGAGTGTTAGCGCATTTGGAAAAATCAATCAAATCCATTGTGGTTTTGATGTAGCTGGGCAAGTTTAACAGGCATATTTCAAAGAGTTTATAACTCGCTAAAGCGTCCGCATAGGCTCTGTGGCTGACTTCTATGCCAAACCCTAAAAGCTCTTTTAAAAAGCTCAAAGAATAACGCATGGACAAAATGGCTCGTTTGGATAAATCCAAAGTGCAAAGCTTTAAATTCAATAAGGGGCAATGCAATTTTTCTACAAAATAACGCCCTAAAAAGTTGTAATCAAAATTAGCGTTGTGGGCCACAAACACGCTATTGCCTAAAAAAAGCCGCAGTTCTTGCAAAGCTTCATGCACGCTTGGGGCGTTTAGGGTGTCTTCATAAGCGATGCCTGTAAGCTCAGCGATATAATCAGGCACGCTTTTGACTTTCACAAGGGTTTCAAAACGATCAATAATTTCCCCCCCCTTCACTTGCACAGCCCCGATTTCTAAAATCTCATGTTTTAGGGGGCAAGAGCCGGTGGTCTCTAAATCAATAAAAGAAAAAACCTCATCTTTAAGGGGGGTTTTAAGGTTTTTGAGCGTGATTAAATTTTCGCTCGTTTCTATGAAATTAAGCCCGCACGCTTTTAAATATTCCAAATTGATTTCATCATAAATAAGGCGAGAGAGCGATTTTTCTAGCATGCCTAAGCTTAAATCCTGGTGCTTTAAGTGAGCGATTAGGGCTTGAATGTCTTTATGCAAGAGGCTGTCTAGCATTCTGTAAGCCTTCAATAGCCAGCTTACGATCTTTAGATTTAAAAATATAACTCCCTGAAACCACCACATCCACGCCCGCTTGTTGGAGTTCAAAGATATTTTTATCATTCACGCCCCCATCCACTTCTAAAAGACAGCTAGGGTTGTAGCGTTTGATCAATTCTTTAACTTTCAAACACTTTTCTAGCACCAGATCTAAAAACTTCTGCCCGCCAAAGCCCGGATTCACGCTCATTAAAAGCACTAGCCCCACGCTTTCTAGCAAGTATTTAATACTTTCTTCATGCGTGTGGGGGTTTAGGACAACGCCTGGCGTGATGCCTGAATTTTTAATGAGTTGCAACACCCTATGGGGGTGTTTTTCATTTTCTGCATGAATGCTGATGATTTGCGGGTTTAAAGGGGCGAATAATTCTACAAAAAAGCTCGCGTTTTCTACCATTAAATGCACATCTAAAGGCACTTGGCTCATTTGAGTAACATCCTCTAAAACCACAGGCCCCATGGTTAAATTAGGCACATAATGCCCATCCATCACATCCACATGCAAAAAATCAGCGTTACTCACGCTCTCTATCTCTTTGGCCAAATGCATAAAATCAGCGCTCAAAAGGCTCGGAGCTACTTTCAAAATACTTCCCTATTTTCAATGTTTTCAAGTAAAATATTAGCATCTTTAATCAAATCATAAAAGGGTTTTTATGGATTACAAACATTTTAAAGGCAAGCATGCGAACATCGTTATAGAAATCATCAGTCTTTTAGAAAAAGGGGTTAAAAAAGCCCAAGAGATTTTAGAAAAGCCGGACGCTGGGAGTTACACTAAGTTAGAAAACAGCAGCGGGGATACGCCTATTAAAGCGGATTTAGCCCTAGACAAATTTTTAGAAGAAGCTTTTTTGAGTTTAGAAAACATCAAAAGCGTTTTTAGCGAAGAAAAAGAAACGCCTGTTACTAAAGAAAACGGCTTTTATCTGATCGCTTATGACCCCTTAGACGGGAGCTCAGTGATGGAGGCGAATTTCTTAGTAGGCACGATTATAGGGGTTTATGAAAAGGATTATAAGGCGCAAAATTTAGTTGCAAGCCTTTATGTGGTTTTTGGGCATAAAATAGAATTAGTGGTGGCTTTAGAAGAAGTTTATCGTTACTCGTTTTACCAGAACAAGTTTCATTTTATAGAAACCATCGTTTTAGAAAATAAGGGTAAAATCATCGCTAGCGGAGGCAATCAAAAGGATTTTTCTTTGGGCTTAAAAAAGGCTTTAGAGAGGTTTTTTGCAGAAAATTACCGCTTACGATACTCAGGGTCTATGGTGGCTGATGTCCATCATGTGTTGATCAAAAAAGGCGGAATGTTTTCCTACCCGCAAAAGAAATTGCGAAAGCTTTTTGAAGTCTTTCCTTTGGCCTTGATGGTTGAAAAAGCTAAGGGGGAAGCGTTTTATTTTGATAAAGGGGTTAAAAAGCGTTTGCTAGAGCAAAGCGTAGAAAGCTACCATGAAAAAAGCGAATGCTATTTAGCCAGCCAGCATGAAGCTCAGATTTTAGAAAAATATTTAAAGGGAGAATGATGCAAAATAGCGCTAAAAAATTAGAATATGAAGAGCGTTTTAATGACGCTCTTTTGAAATTACAAGCATGCCAAGAAGAAAGGCAAGTAGCGAGTTGCTTGAAATGCGAGCAGGTTTTAAAATGCGAAATCCGCAACAGCTATGTGGATGCGGCTTATGAAAGCATGAGTTTAGGCGAAGCGGGCGGGTTTGATTTCAATTAAAATGGGATTAAAATGGTCAGTAACACTACCTTGCAAAAGAATTTAGACGCTTTTTACACCCACCCCAAAATCGCGCGATTTTGCTTGGATTTATTAAGAGATCTCACCGCTCAAAATCTAGGGCTAGACTTAAACGCATTCCATTTTTTAGAGCCAAGTGCAGGGAGTGGGAGCTTTGTTGATGCATTAAAAGAGTTAGGGATTGCTGATTGCATCGCCCTTGATATTGCCCCTAAAGCTCAAGGCATTCAAAAAAAAGATTATCTGTTGGAATTGATTGAGTTTGATAAAAAGCGTGTCATTGTTGGCAACCCTCCTTTTGGGCATAGAGGGAAATTAGCCCTAGATTTTTTAAACAAATCTTTAAACGAAGCGCCTATTACAGCGTTTATTTTGCCCAATTTATTCAAACGCTATTCCATTCAAAAACACATTGATAAGCGTGCAAAATTGGTTTTAAACGCCCCTTTAGAGAAAAACGCTTTTATTTTTAATGAACGACCCTATGATGTGAAATGCGTTTTTCAAATCTATATGCATAAAAATATCGCCCTAAATCTTAAAGACGAGCGCATCATTGCTCCCCCAAAAATCCGCCATAGTGACTTTATTACTTACATTCATAACAACACGCCACACACCCTTAAGTATTTCAACAAAGAAAAATACCAATGGGATTTTGCGGTGGTGAGACAAGGCTTTTATGATTACAACGAAAAGATCACCAATGCAAATTTACTGATTAAAAACCGACAATATTTTTTCATCAAAGCCCACTCTAAAGAAGCTTTAAGGATTATCCATAAAATTGATTTTAACAAACTCGCCCATAAAAACACGCAAGTTTTAGGGTTTTCTACTTATGATTTTGTGGAAGAATATTGCAAATTAAAGGAAATGCATGCTTGAAAAAGTGTTCCAAGAAATTACCAATAAAAGAAAGTTTTTTGCAAGTTCTAGCACAGGGGAGCAGTTTGAAAACCAATTTAGGGATGAATTAAAAAAACACTTTAGCGAAATCAATGGCGATTTAACAGAAGAATTAAGCCATATCGAAGAAAAGCCTAATAAGGAAATTAAAACCGCTTTTAACCAACTCAAAAAGCAAGTTTTAGAAAAAAACCACCCACACACCCTTAAAAACCCTTTTTCAAACCTTACAAGCCATTTTTTATACCAGCCTTTTGGCTCACAAACTTACCCTGATTTTTTGGTTTTTATTTTTGATCATGTGGTGGGGATTGAAATCAAGTTTTCTAAAAACGATAAGGGTGAAAAAAATCTTCAAACATCTCGCCCCATGTGGAATTCAAACCTGCCTAAACCCAATGCGATTTATGTGTATGGAGTTGCTAATGCAAACATCACTTTTTTTAAAGGCTCAGATATTTTGAGTTATGAAACCAGAGAGATCTTACTCAAGTATTTTGATACTTTAGATAAAGATGAAGAAAGTTTGAAAAACGCCTTAAAGGATTTAGAAAACCCTTTTGGGTTTGCCCCCTACATCAGAAAAGCTTATGAGCATAAAAAGGAATTTTCTAACCACCACCAGATTGAAAGCTTCTTTTCGCATAATCACATTTTAAGAGAGCAGAATGTCTTAGAATTTTTGAAAACGCTCACTCATTAGCATATTTGCACCCATTTATCTATTTCTTGTAAAACACGAGTTTATTTTTAGCGTAAAGAAATTGATGATTAGTCTCATAGAAAAAGCCCCTTACATGCTCTCCCCCCCTTTTTTAATTCAATGCACTTCGCTCCAAACTTTTCTTTTCCATGCATAAGCCAAGAACGACAGCACCGCAAAGAAAATCATGATTTTTATCCCTAAGGTATTCCTTTCATGTTTTTTCCTATCGCCCGCTTTTTCCAAATAAGAGATGACTTGTTTTTGAGCTTTTTCACTTAACCCCACTCTGGGCATAGCCGTGCCAGGCAAAAGCTTTTGCGGATCGTTGATGAAAACATTCAAGCCATGTTCGCCCTTAGCTCTAATCATCATGGACAAATCAGGCGCATGAGAGCCTAAATAATTGGCTAGATCTTTAGGATCGCTAAAGGCCTTATCTTTCGCATAATCTAGGCTATGGCACCTTTGACAGCTTTGGGCAAACACTTCCTTATCGCTCAAACTTTTAGGCAAAATAGAAGTGAGATACGCCACAATATCGCTCAAATCTTGATCGCTAAATTGAGAAAAGGCCGGCATAGGATAGGGCCTTTCATCGTTGAATTTATGGCTCAATTTCGCCGTTTTCACAGGATCTTTGATGAAGTGGGCTAAGAAATTCGCGTTCAAAACCCCCGCCACATGGCTTAAATCTGGTGGCACGACCCCAAAAGAGTTGCTCGCGCTAAGGCTGTCCATAGGGGCTGGAATGTTTTGGGATTTAATGCCATGGCAAGCGGTGCAATTTTCGGCTACAAGCTGTTTGCCCTTATTAGCGTCGCCATTTTTTAAATCAATCGGCTCTAAATCCTTGAACGCAAAATCTACCGGAGCGACTTTAGGGTGCATCACCGAATGCGCATAAGGCTCAACCCCATAATAAATCACGCCTACCACCACAATAAGGATGATGAGAATCTTAAATTCTTTCATCTAACACCCCCTTGTTTCTTGCTCTCAGCGATAGTGATAATGGGCAATACCACAAAGAAAAGGGCTAGGAAAGTGATTGAACCAAATAAGCCGATGTATTTACCAATCCCAAGCGGAGGCAATTTACCATAGATCGTTAAAACAATCATATCAATGATTAAAAGCCAAAACCACACCATAAACGCTGGCCGTTTGTGCGCGGGAGCGACGACTGGGCTTCTGTCTAAAAAGGGCAGTAAGAAGAAAATCACTTGCGCCACGCCAAAGGCCATTAGCCCTAAATCAGCGCTAAAGAAAAAGCCCCTTAAGACTTCATAGCTCCATAAGAAATACCATTCAGGGTAAATGTGAGGCGGCGTTTTAAGGCTGTTAGCCCTTTCAAAGTTAATAGGATCCATCGCAAAATCGTAGTGGTAACACACCAGGTAAAAGAAAAAAACCATGAATGCGCAAACCACAAAAATATCTTTAGACAAGAACACCGGCCAAAAAGGAATGACTTTGGATTCTTTTTTCTTGCCTTCAATGAATTTCTTTTCTTCCAATTCAAAGTCAATTTCTTCGCCTTCTTGGTTATTGACATGCGGGATGCGTAAAGAATAAAAATGCACCCCAACAAGTAGAATGATCGCAATGGGCAGTAAAAACACATGGAGCATGAAAAAGCGCGTTAAAGTGGAATCCGCCACAACATAATTGCCCCTAATCCACTCCACCACATCAGCCCCAATGAAAGGAATGCCTCCAAATAAATTCGTGATAACCGCTGCAGCCCAATAGCTCATCTGCCCCCAAGGCAGCATATACCCGCTAAAGGCTTCCGCGCTAAAGACCACAAACAAAATCATCCCGCTAATCCAAATCATCTCACGGCCCTTTTTGTAAGAGCCATAATAGATGCCAACAAACATGTGGATATAAATGATGACAAAAATCATGCTCGCTGCCGTGGCATGCATGTGGCGCCAAAGCCAGCCATAAGCCACTTCTTGCATGATCGTGAAATTCACGCTATCAAACGCCATTTTCGCATCAGGCTTGTAATACATGAGCAAGAAAATCCCTGAGACCACAAGCACGCCAAAAAGGGTTAATAAAATCACCCCCATCGCCCATAAGAAATTGATGTTTTTAGGGATCCAATATTCTGTCATTAGCACTTTAACAAGCTTGTTAGTGCCAAGGCACATGTCCAGCCATTCGCCTAAATTCTTCGCTTTTTTTATCTCTGCCATGGAACTCTCCTTACGCTTTAGCCATCATTTTCTTGTATTCAGCCCCGGCTTCACCAAAAGTGATTTTAGTGCCTTCAATTTTAAAAGGCGGGATATCAAAAGGGCGTGGAGGGGGAGTGCCGGCAATATTCACGCCATCAGCAGTGAAACGCCCCCCATGGCATGGGCATAAAAAACCTTTTTCTTCATCTTGATAAGTGGGGATACACCCTAAATGCGTGCAAATTTGAATGGCTGTGGTAAAAACGCTCTCGCCAATTTTAAAATCGCGCCTTTCATTAAAGCCCTCTTTTTTAGAACGCTTGAGGATATAGACCGGTTTCCCACGCCATTCCACCGTGGAGAACTGCCCTTCTTGCATGTTCGCCACATCTATGGTTGTAAAACCGGCTGAAACAACGCTTGGAAGCGGATCCCAAGTCTTTTTCATCGCTACTAGACTGGCTATAGCCCCTATAGCTGTAACGCTAGCAAGGCTCATTCCTAAAAAATCACGCCTTTGAATATCTGCCATGATTAAAAACTCCTTAATGATAATTACCTTTTAACGACTAAAGGCCTAGCAAATCCCTATTTTACAACAAACTCTCTTAATAATTTTTTTAAAATAACAAATTGAGGCTAAAATCAAACGCTTTTCACCGCCGCTTTAAAGAAATTTGAGCGCGCAGATGTTTCAAAAGGGTTTCTAAAATATCGTTATCGTCTTTGCTTGGGGCTTTTAAGCTTTCTTTATGTTCATCGCTATAAGTAAGGGTGATGTTTTGATTGAAATTAGAAAGTTTAAGGATGCCAAGCTGGTTGGCTAAGATTTTAAGCGTAATGATTTGTAAAAATTGAGCGCTCAAATCGTCTATTTTGCCAAACCTGTCTTCTATTTCTTCATGGATTTGCCCCACCTCATCTACATTTTCACACAAACTCAAACGGCGATACAAATCCAACCTCAAACTATCGCTTGCAATGAGTTCAGGGTTTAAAAAAGCGCTCACGCTAAGTTGGATTTCTACGCTTTTTTCAAGCCTTTTCTTCCCCCCACTCAATTCATAAATCGCGTCTTCAAGCATGCGCGTATAGAGTGCATAACCAATGTTTTTAATATGCCCGCTTTGATCCTGCCCAAGCAAATTCCCGCCCCCCCTGATTTCTAAATCATGATAGGCGATACTCTCCCCACTACCCAAATACGAATTTTTTTCTAAAGCGAGCAAGCGTTTTAAAGCCTGTTCGTTCAAGTTTTTTTGATCTTCTATAAGGAAATAACAAAAGCCTTCTTTTTTACCTCTCCCCACACGCCCTCTCAATTGGTGCAAATCAGCCAGCCCGAAATTTTGCGCATTATCTATAATAATCGTGTTAGCGTTAGGCAAATGGATCCCTGATTCCACAATAGAAGTGCACAATAAAACCTGATAGTTCCCCTTAGCAAACTCTAGCATGATTTCTTCGCTCTCATTAGCGTTAATCTGGGAATGCAAAATAGCGATTTTGAGTTTAGGGATTAAATTTTCTAGCTTGGTTTTGACTTTTGAAATGCTAGCGATGTGGTTATGGATGTAAAAAATTTGCCCGTTACGGCGTAATTCTCTATGAATAATCTCTTTTAAGAGTTCGTCATTCTTTTCTTTCAAAAAAGTGCGGCTGGGCTTTCTGTCTGTGGGTGGGGTTTTTAAAGAGCTAATGCCTTTAATTTGAGAGAGCGCCATATTTAGAGTGCGCGGGATAGGCGTGGCGGACATGCTTAAAAAATGCACGCTCTTACTCAATTCTTTTAAAGCTTCTTTTTGTTTCACGCCAAATTTATGCTCTTCATCCACCACCACCAAGCCCAAGTTTTTAAATTTCGCGCCTAAAATCGCATGCGTGCCTATTAGCGCATCAACTAGCCCTAATTCCACCGCCTTTAAAAGCTTGTTTTTTTCGCTCGCATACCGATCCAAACGAGCCACTTTAACGCCAAAATTTTCAAAACGCGCCCTTAAAGTCTCAAAATGCTGGTGCGCTAATAAAGTGGTAGGCACAACTAACGCGCTTTGAAAGCCGTTCAAAAACGCGCAAAAAATCGCATGCATCGCCACTTCTGTTTTCCCAAAACCCACATCCCCACTCAAAAGTCTATCCATCACCCTGTGAGAGCTTAAATCCTTTGAAATTTCAGCGATAGCCTTTTCTTGATCGCTGGTGTATTCAAACCCCGCATGCGATTTAAAGACTTCCAACTCCGCTAAATGCACATCCATCTTTTTACCCAAGATCAAATTGCGTTCAGCCGCTAATTCAATGATCTTGCCTGCAATCTCTAAAAGCTTAGTCCTGACTTTAGCTTTTAATTTGAGAAAACTCCCTTTCCCTAGCCGGTCTTTAATAGGCACGCTATCGCTTTGCGCCACATAACGAGCGATGAGATGCAAATTTTCTACCGGTAATAGCAGTTTGTCTTCGCCCAAATAAGCGATTTCTAAAAAATCCCTCTTGCTCCCTAAAACGCTGTGTTGGACTAATTGAGAAAACACGCCCACCCCATAATCATCATGCACCACCCATTCGCCCGGATTCAATTCATTCAAAGCGAGCTTGGATTTTTGGCGTTTTTTCTTCCTTTCAAAGGAATTGAGCGAAATAAAAATCCCATCAGGGGTTTTAAAATTTAACACAAAGGGGGCGATGACGCATTGAATGCTGCTTTTTTCAAGCGCGCCTAATACATTGTCTAAAATCGTTTTATTGGGGGCTAGGAGCGTGATTTTATGATTTGAATGCAAAGCGATAAAGCCTTCTAGGGCATGCGCATGGATTTCTAAATCTTCATAACCTTGCGCGTTTTCTAAAACCTTTAAAGATTTGAAACGCTCACAATCCAATTCGTTTAAGCTCGCTAATTCTTGAATTTCTTCTAAAGCTCTAGGGCTTATAACGCTTTTATAAACGCTTAGCAAGTCTTGCGCTTTTTCTCCTAAAAACCACAAACCAAAACTGGTTAAATCTTTAGAAAAGCTATTTAAGGGGCTTTGTTCCACTTTTGTTTTTAGATCCTTATAAGATGGTTCGTCCAAACTAAAAAGCGTGGGGGGGATTTCAATTTCTAACAACTCTTCTTTAAGGCTCATTTGAGTGGTGGGATCCAATTCCTTAATGCTCTCACACTCCGTGTCAAAAAAACTCAAGCGATATGCTTTAGAATTGGGCGCATAAATATCCACAATATCCCCTCTAAAGCTCGCTTCGCCTTCCACTTCCACTAAGTCTAAAATTTCATAGCCATAATAAAAGAGCTTGTCTTTCAAATCCTTAAGGTTATATTTTTCTAAAAGAGTGATTTTAAAGCTCTCTAAAAGTTCTTTTTTGGGCAAAGGGTGTAATAACGCGCTAATAGGGGCAATGATGATAGTTTTTTGTTTGTTTTCTAAGGCTTGATAAAATTCCCTCAAAGCTCCTAAAAGCTGTAAAAATTCTTCAAAAAACGAACGCAAATCGTCGTTTTTTTTAGCCCTAAACTCCGGGAAAAGAACGGCTTTAATATTTGGCTTAAAATAGCTTATGACTTCTTTAGCGAGCTCGGACTCTTTAAAATCCTTACAAGCGAGTATTTGATAATCAAAGCCTTTGTTTAAGGCTCTATAAAGGCTAGATTGGATCATTCCCTATTTATTTTCAATCTTCTTTTCTTGCTCATTGATCAACAACGCCCCCCCTTGAATATTCTTAGGGCGAGTTTCCCCAATCAAAATCCCCTTCCTTTCCACCACAAGCTCTTGGCTAGAGATCTTACCATCAAGGCGCCCTAAAGGCATGATTTCTACCACTTCCGCTTCCACCGTGCCAGTGAACTTGCCATTGACCACTAATTTATTAGCAAAAATCTCACCCACTACCGAGCCGGTTTGCCCGATCACCACCGTGCTTTTAGAATGCACCACCCCCTCTAATTCGCCATCTACGTGCAAATGGTAATCCAAATGAAGCTCACCCTTTATTTTTGTGCCTTGAGCGATGATAGTCGCTGGTCCTGTTTTTGCATTAGCCGATTTATTATTGTTATCAAAGATTGCCATCTGATGCTCCTTTCTTTATTAAAAACTTCTTCAAAATCTTTCATGTTCCATTTGGTGAAACTCATGGGGTTTATGGGTTGATCTAAGAAGCGCACTTCATAATGCAAATGCGGTCCTGTACTCATTCCTGTATTACCACTATACCCAATCAACTGCCCTTTTTTGACAAATTCGCCCGTTTTTACGACGATTTTATTCAAATGGGCGTAGTAGGTTTTAAAACCAAAAGGGTGGAAAACCTTAATCAAATTCCCATACCCCCCATTCCACCCCTTACTCGCTAACCCCACTACCCCGCTCGCGCTCGCATACACAGGCGTGTTAATGGCGGTGCTTAAATCAAGCCCGGTATGGTTGTGCAACACATGCAAAATAGGGTGCATTCTTTTATTAAAAGCGGCTGAAACGCGCCGATAGGATTCTAGCGGGTAGTCATTAGGGATAAGGCGCATGATAAAGCTTTTTTGAAGCCCGGTAATCCCAGCGACATCCAGACGGCTGGAAAAATTGCCCTCTTCTTTTTCTTCTTCAGGCCTATTCACCCCCACCACTTCTTCTAAATCGTTGATGCGCTCCCCTGAAAGTTGCAAATCGTCTAAAAATTCATCCATTTGCAAGGAAAGCTTTTCATTCGTCTCTTTTTTTTTCTCAAATTCTTTAGTGATTAGGGCATGCTGCTTTTCAATATTTCTAATTTCTTTATTTAAAACCAGTAACGAAATGCCTAAAAACAATAAAGATCCCACAACGCTCAACAGCGCATACAAGCCAATTTGACGGAATAAGATATGAACATTAATGTAACGGCTCCCTTTAGAGTCCGTAACCATCACAATCAAACGCCTGTCTAAAAACACCAAAATCCTTACTGGCTTATTAGCACATCTTTATCCACATGCTCTTGGAGCTGGACAATGTCTTCTAAAACCCAAAACAAATTCTTCCATTCAATAAATTTATTTTCTTCTAAAGCGCTTTGAAAATGATCCAAATCCCATGCCAGAAATTTTTCTGCGTCTAAAATTTTACCCAAAAAGCGCACTTCATAATGCAATTTTTCGCCGCCGCTATTACCGCTCTTCCCGCTATAGCCAATCAACTGCCCTTTTTGGATAAAGCTTTTGGGCTGCACATTGACATGATCTAAGTGCGTGTAAATGGAGCTAAAACCAAACGCATGTTCAATGCGCACCAAGTTCCCATACCCCACATTAGAATTGGTCTTCACAAAATCCACAATCCCATCAGCACTCGCATAAACAGGCGTGTTTAATGGTGCGATAAAATCAATCCCGGATTCAACGCCCTTAATCTTTTTAATGGGGTGGTTCCTTTCTTTGGTGGGTTTGATCGCACTATAAGTTTTCAAGGGCATGCCATTAGGAATGAGCATGAGCGCTAAATGTTTTTGAGCCAGATTCAAATTGTCTAAATCCACTTCATCATAAAGATGCACGCCCCCATTAGCCCCTCTTTTGACTTCAATCAAGGATTCTATCGTGCGAATCTTTTGCCCCACAATAAAGAGCTCTTCTCGCTTGTTTTTAATCTCTTTTGTTAAAGTGTAATTTTTTTGATACAAACCCCTAAAATCCCTTAAAACCGCATTCCTCTCGCTTGTCATCGTATCCATTTTAGCGATTAAAAATTTTAAAAACCCTACGCCAAGCCCCACGATCAATAAAAGAATGATAACAGAAATGATGAGGTTGCGTTTTAAATTTTTAGAAAATTTGAGCTGTTTAGAGCCTGATTCATCAATGATGGTGATCACAAGCTGGTTTTGCGGCATCAATCCCTCTTCTTTGGATAGCGTTCATAAAAAGCGTTGGCTACCAGAAATGAGCCATACACCAAATAATTTTCATCTTCTTTCAAATCTTCAAACAAAGCGTGTTCTAACCCTAAAGTTTCTAAAATCCCTTTAAGCTTTTCTAATTGGATAATTCTTTCATTATGCAATTTTAAAATCAAAACCTTTTTAATGACAGGTTTTAAAATTTCTAGCACCAAAAAAGCGTCTTTATCTTGATAGCAATTATAAATCAAAACGATTGGAGCGTTAAAAATGCGTTTGATTTCTTCTTTTAAGGCTTTAGCGCTATGGGGGTTATGCCCCACATCTATTAAGATATTAGGGCTTAAAAGCTCGCAACGGCCGATTAAATTTAGGGGTTTTAGGTTTTTTAAAACTTCTTGTTTATTGCATGGCATAAGCGTTTCAAACGCTTTTAGAGCCACTTCTAAATTCATCGCTAAAAAATGGGCTAAATGGTAGCGTTCAATATAATCCTTGACTCCTTTTGAAATCTCGTTTTGAACCACAATCAATTTTGCGTGTTTGTCTTTGGCGATTTTTTGAGCGATATTTAAAACCAGTTCTTGTTGGGGAGCGATGATATTAAGAGAATCCATCGCTTTTAATTTAGTGGTCGCAATGCTTTCTAAACTATCCCCTAAAAATTCCTTATGATCGTAATCAATGGGGGTGAAAACGCTTAGGGTTTTTTCTAATGCGTTCGTGCTGTCAAACTCCCCCCCAAGCCCCGCTTCTAAAACCAAATAATCGCAATCTTTAGCGAGCATGACGGCTAGTAAGGTGGCGTATTCAAAATACGAGCAAGCGCTGCTGAAAGCGTGCGATTGCAATTGCTGGTGGGCGTTTTCTAAAACGCTTTCTTCAACAACAGAATCATTCAAAAAAAAGCGCTCCCTAAATTCAAAAACATGAGGGGAGGTGAAATGCAACACCTTAAAATTTTGATCGGCTAATAAAAGGGTTAAAAACCGCCCTGTGCTGCCCTTACCATTAGTCCCTACCACATGAATGACTTTCGCTTGAATCTCAAAAAAAGCGTTTTTAAAATCTTTATAAATTTGAATGAAACGGCTAGGGTCAAACTTATGGTATTCTTTAGGCTTTGTTTCTAAAAACGCCTTTAATCCATGGCTATTTTTCATTATTGAATTTCCCCTCATAAGCGATTTGAGCCACAAATTTAGTCAAAGTCTGTTCCACAGCCTGATTGATAGCATAATAGCGGTTCTGGTAGGTATTAAGGGGGTCTTGCAAATTCACAGCGTAATTATAATACCCGCTATCTTGAAAAGTCTTTTGTGTGCCTCTTTTATTATCGTAGGTGTAATTCACAGACACGGTTGCGCGATAGAAAGTCGTAAAGCCTTCTTTATTTTGCGTGATACTCGTATCGGTTACATTCGTGATTTCTATAATAATGATAGAATCCGCATCTTTTTCACTCGCTAAGCGGTTTTGGAAGCGTTGCATGACTAAACGATTCATCAAGTCTTTAAACTCTACAGAATTTTCAGGGTTAGGCAAATTCACAATGAGTTTCACGTATACGCTATCGCCTAAAGCGTTTTGAGCGTAAGCCGCAATGGGCTTATACCCACAACCCTTGAACCAAAGCAACAAAATAAAAAAAAGTAAAGCCCTCATGCGACAACAAAATTAACAAGCTTATTAGGCACATAAATTTCTTTTTTAACGCTCGCCTTTTCTAAATATTTCTCTAATTCTTTTTTAGCCAAAACAATGATTTCTTCTTTGCTGGCGTTAATATTGACTTTCAATTCCGCACGCCTTTTGCCATTAATGGTAAGCCCTAAAGTCATAAAGTCTTCTATCAAAGCGCTTTCATCTACTTCTATAGGCTTAAAATTCTCTCTTTTAAAAAGCCTCTCGCTCAACTCCCATGCGGTGTGCGGGATAATAGGCTCTAAAATTTGCAACAACACAAAATAGCCTTCGCATAAAATTTGCTCATTACTTTGCGCACTCAAAGCGTTTAAAGCCTCCATGCAACTTGCGATCAAAGTGTTAAACGCGTAAGCGCTTTCAGCCTTATTGAAAATTTCATGCGATTTTTTTAACGCTTCATAGACTTTTTTACGCCCTAGTTTTTGCGCTTCATTCAGGCCCACTTCTTTAAATTCAGGCTTAGAAGTAGTAGGGCTAATGGCGTTCGCTTTATCATATAAGCGCTTGATAAACCGGTGTGCGCCTTCTAAAGCGCTGTCATTCCATTCCAATTCTTTAGCCGGTGGGGCAGCAAAAAGGATAAAGAGCCTTGCCGCATCGGCCCCGTATTTTTTGAGTATTTCTTTAGGGCTGACGACATTGCCTTTAGACTTGCTCATTTTAGCGCCATCTTTTAAGACCATGCCTTGAGTGATAAGCTGTTTGAAAGGCTCATCTAAATGAAGATAGCCCAAATCCCTTAAAGCCTTAGTGAAAAAGCGCGCGTATAACAAGTGCAAAATCGCATGTTCAATACCGCCAATATAAGTGTCCACCGGCATGAAATACTTCAAGTAATTTTGATCAAACGCTTGATTTTCACGCTGATTTTTGGGGGTGGTGTAGCGCAAGAAATACCAACTGGACTGGATGAAAGTGTCCATGGTGTCTGTTTCTCTTAAAGCGTCTTTGTGGCATTTGGGGCATTGAGCGAATTTCCAACTCGCATGCTTTTCTAACGGATTGCCCTCCCCATCAATCACAATGTCTTCAGGTAAAGTTACCGGCAGTTGGGTTTCAGGCACGATCCCGCAATGTTTGCAATGAATCATAGGAATGGGCGCTCCCCAATACCTTTGACGGCTCACTCCCCAATCTTGCAAGCGGTAGTTGATGACCCTTTTACCGAGATTTTCTTTTTCAAAATAAGCGATGATTTGCTCTCTGGCCACTGAGCTAGAAAGATCGCTCCACTCCCCACTATTTTTTAAAACCTCTTCTTTAGTGTGGGGCAAATTTTGAGGGCTTTGCGTGATCACTTTAATAGGGATATGATAAAGATTAGCGAATTCAAAATCCCTTTCATCGCAGGCTGGCACGCCCATTAACGCTCCAGAGCCATAATTGGCTAGGGCGAAATTAGCCACCCAAACAGGGATTTTTTGCTTCGTTAAAGGGTGGATAGCGTAAATGCCTAAAAACGCCCCTTTTTTCTCTAAGGCTCTTTCTCTTTGAGTCGTGTTTAAAATCGCTTTAATAATCTTTGAATCTTCTTGGCTCACTCGCTTAATGGCATGCTCTACTAAAGGGTGTTCTGGGGCGATGGCGATGTAAGTTACGCCATAAATGGTGTCCGCTCTTGTGGTAAAAACTTCAATTTCTTGAATGCCATTGCAAGCCTTCAAGCACTCATCAGCGATTTTAAAACCAAATTGCAACCCGCTAGATTTCCCTATCCAGTTTTTTTGCATAATTAGGACTTGAGAAGGCCAATGATCTTCTAAAGCCTCTAAGTCTTTTAGCAATTCTTCAGCGTAATTTGTGATCTTCAAATAATATTGATAGAGTTCTTTTTGAATGACTTCCGTATCGCAACGCCAACACCTCCCATCAATGACTTGCTCATTAGCTAAAACGGTTTTGTCGTTAGGGCACCAATTGAGCATGGCTTTCTTGCGATAAATTAGCCCCTTTTCCCACAAATCAATGAAAAATTGCTGTTCAAATTTCGTGTAATCCGGATCTGAAGTGGCAAATTCCCTGTTTTTAGAAAAAGAAAACCCTAAAGCTTCAAACTCTTTTTGCATGTTTTCAATGTTTTCATAAGTCCAGGTTTTAGGGTGGATACCATGCTTAATGGCCGCATTTTCTGCAGGCATACCAAAAGAATCAAACCCCATAGGGTGTAACACATTGTAATGGTGCAAACGATAATAGCGCGCCAACGCATCGCCAATGGTGTAATTGCGCACATGCCCCATGTGGATTTCCCCACTAGGATAAGGCAGCATGCTCAAAATGTATTTTTTAGGGAGGTTAAAATCGTCTTTAGGCTCAAAACTCTTATTTTTCCACCAAAATTCTTGCCATTTTTTTTCTATATTGATAAAATCCATCGTTACCCCTTAATCCGTTTCGCTCGTTACAACGCTTTCAATCAACAAAAAGATGAGGCTGAAAGCGTTGCTAATCAAAGCCCCAATCATGAGCATGTAAGCTGTAACCAAATTATTTAAAATCTGTAAAAACACAAATGCCGGTATGAGGTGCAACACGGTGGCTAAAGAGCTGGCCAATAGCTCTGAAGCGAAACGCTTGCACACCCCAATTTTGAGCGTAACAGAAATAAGGTTTAAAGCTAACGCTACAAACAACACCACCGTGTTAGGCTCATACAAAAACCCTGCAATGGTGGTTAAAGAAATAAGGCTGAACAGCACATGAACGACCCGACCCCAATCCATAGAAACTCCTTAAACTTGACCGCCCTCATACAAACGGCGCATTTTTTCTTTCTCTTGAGCTTTTTTGATTTTTCTAGCCTCATTCTCATAATATTTATCCATATCAAAGCCTAACAATAACGCCACTTTAGGGGCGATGAAAATAGAACTATAAGTCCCTACAATCGTGCCTATTAGCATGGGCAATGAAAAGCCAATAATGATCTTACTCCCAAACACGCACAAAATCAACACCACAAAAAACACGGTTAAAGAAGTTAGAAGCGTGCGCGTGAGCGTGCTGGAAATGGCTTCATTAATGGCTTGAGTGGCGTTTTTGGTTTTTTGAGAGAGCATCTCTTCTCTGATCCTGTCAAAAATAATGATCGTATCATTAATGGAATACCCGATCAAGGTGAGCAAGGCCGCAATCACTTCCAAATTCATATCAATCTTAAAAACAATCACTGAACTTGCCACTAAAACCACATCATGCACAAGCGCAATAACGCTCGCTAAGGCAAAACGCCATTCATAGCGGAAACTCACATAAACCATGATCGCTATTAAAGCTAAAATCAGCGACAAAACGCCTTTTTCTTTCAATTCACTCCCCACTCTAGGCCCCACGGTGTCAAATTTACGGATTTCAAAATCGCCACTGGGTTTTAGAATGTTAGCCACAATAGCGTTCAGATCTTCATTTTCAGCCGTTTCTACAAAAGGGAATTTGATTAAAATTTCTTCTTTAGAGCCAAATTCGCTCACTTGCACGCCTTTGAAGCGAGCTTCTTTTTCAAAAAGATCGCGCACTTCTTTAATGGGAGCGTTTTGGGTGTAACGCACTTGCACCAAACTCCCCCCCGCAAAATCAATCCCTAAAGAAAACCCTTTAAAAAACAAAAGCCCTAACGCTAGAAGAACTAAGATCGCTGAAACAACCACCCCATAATTGGAATAACGCATGAAGCTTAAGATTCTAGTTTGTTTGAATAATTCCATAAAACCTCCTAAGCTCTTTTATTCACGCCAAACCAAAAGTAAAGGCTTTTTGTTTGAGTGAGTTTAGGCAAAAGGGCTTGATAAATCCCTTGCGTGCCTACAATGGCGGTGATAATAGAGGCTAAAATCCCAATGCCTGTGGTTAGGGCAAAGCCTTTGATCGCTCCTGTGCCATAAGCGTATAACAACACTGAAGCGATCAAAGAAGTGATATTAGAATCAAAAATCGCCCGGCTCGCATTGATATAGCCTAAATGGATCGCTTTAGCGATACCCTCATTCTCTCTTAAGACTTCTCTAATGCGCTCGTTGATAATGATATTAGCATCCACGGCAATCCCCACGGTTAAAACAATCCCCGCCATTCCCGGTAAAGTCAGCGTCGCTCCAAAAATCGCCATGACCGCCACAATCAAAAAAAGATTGACCACTAACGCCAAACAAGCGATCACTCCCGCCATAGAGTAATAAAGCACCATAAAACCCATCACCAAAATAAAGCCCCCTATGAGAGCGATAATGGAAGTTTTAACGCTGTCTTTCCCTAAACTTGGGCCTATAATCCTTTTTTCTAAAACCTGAATGGGAGCGCTCATCGCCCCACTCCTTAAAGCGATCGCTAGATCGCTCGCTTGAGCCACGCTAAAATTCCCGCTAATTTGCCCGCTCCCTCCGCCAATACGCTCTCTGATCACCGGGGCTGAATAAACCTTATTGTCTAAAACAATCGCCATGCGTTTGCCCACATTCGCGCCTGAAAAATCCCCAAAAATCTTGGCCCCTTGCGCATCTAGCGTGAAGCTCACCACCGGTTGGTTATTTTGGTCATACACCACTTTCGCGTCTGTAAGCATTTCGCCATCTAAAATAGGGATCGCTTTGAGCAAGATTTTACCCCCCATTTCCGCATCAGACAACAACACGCTGCCTAATTTTTGAGCCTCTAAATCCGTCATTGTCATCGCATCTTTATTGTGCTCTTCATCCACCGCCATCATCTGCAAATGAGCGGATCTTGAAATCAAGTCTTTAGCGCGCCGTTCTTCTTCTAAAGTCTTAATGCCAGGCAATTGCACTGAAATTTCTTCTCTACCTTGCTGAATGACTACAGGCTCTGCCAAACCAAATTGATCCAAGCGGTTACGAATGATCCCTATCACTTGCAAAATCGTGTTTTTACGCAATTCCTCTTGCTCTAAAGGGGTGAGCTTCACGCTATAAAACTCCGCTTCTTTTTTGATTTCAAACTGGCTATGACCCTGCAATTCCAATAAAAGCGCGTCTAATTTTTTCGCCTCATCTTCATCTAAAAGCTCAAAACTGATCCCTTCTAGACTGGATTTAATGTCTTTAAGCAAGATATTTTGCTTTTTAGCGTTGTATTCTAAAGCGGACGCCAAGCTTAAATACTTGTTTTTTAAAGCCTCATCGGTTTGCACCCCTAAAAGCATGTTCAACCCCCCCCTTAAATCCAACCCTAAAGTGATTTTAGGGCCTTTAGTCTCTAGTAAAGAAGGCACAGAAAACCCTACCCCTAAAAGAAGCGCGCAAATAAAAACGATTAAACGAGAGTTAAAAAGTTTCATTTAGTTGTTATTTGGCGTTGTTTCAAAGTTTTAGTACCAGATAATTTTGCCGAGATTTCTTCTCTGCCTTGTTGGATAACTATAGGCTCTGCCAAACCAAATTGATCCAATTCGTCTAATTTGAACGCTATATAGTTTTTAGAAAGTTTGGCGGTGGTGTCATCATTGAGCTTCACGCTAAAAAAATTCGCTTCCGCTTTAAGCACCTCAACGATGAGCCCGCCTTGAGTAACAATTTTATCGCCCTTAGTCAAACCCTCTATCATTTCTTTGTGCTTTTTTTGTTGCTGGCGTTGCGGGCGAACGATCAAAAAATAAAAAATAAGAAACAACACCAAAAAGGGTAAAAGCGTTGTTAGAATGTCTCTAATTTGTCCCATTTAATTTCCTTAAAAGATGTTTTAATCTCAAATTATAGCATTTTTAGCTATTTCTTTAAAGCCGCTCTTTTGTCTAGTGCAAATAAATACAAAGCCCCTATGATTCCAGAAATCAAAGATCCGAGCAAAATCGCAATCTTTGCCACTTCCATAGCGTCTTTATGCTCGCTCGTGAAGGCCAGATTAGAAATAAACATAGACATGGTAAAGCCAATCCCTGCTAAAAGCCCAGCCCCTAAAATATGCCACCAACTGATGCCTTTAGGGCGTGCGGTGATTTTAAGCTTTTCGCTTATAAAAGTGATTAAGAAAATCCCTAAAGGCTTGCCCAAACAAAGCCCTAAAATAACCCCTAAAAGCACCTTATCCACTTCTAAATTGATGCTAGAATCAACGCTCACCCCAGCGTTTGCAAACGCAAATAAGGGCATGATGAAATACCCGCTAATGGGGGCTAGAAAATGCTCCAATCTCTCTAAGGGGCTTTGTAAAGTGCTCGCTTTTTCTTCAATAGAATGCAAGATTTCTTGCTGCTCTTTGGTCAAAAGCACTCCTGAACTCGTCTCTGCGTATCGTTTGCCTAGTTCCAAAAGCTCTACATTTTTAGAATCTTTAGGGATTTTCACCGGTATCATAAAAGCTAGAACCACTGCAGCAATCGTCGCATGGATACCGCTTTGATGCACGCAAAACCAAAGCAACACCCCTAAAAGCAAGTAGGGGATGAGCGAGCGGACATTCAGGCGGTTCAATACCGCTAAGATAAGAACCACCCCTAAAGCCCCTAAAAGCCATGCGAATTTTAAATTCGTGGTATAAAAGAGCGCGATCACCACAATAGCCCCCAAGTCATCAGCCACCGCTAGAGTGATTAAAAAAACCTTTAAGGCGGTTGGCACCCTCTTGCCTAAAAGCATGATCACGCCTAAAGCGAACGCAATATCCGTCGCCATAGGGATCCCAAAACCATGCTGAGAAGGCGTGTTAGCGTTAAGAAAAAAATAAATCAATCCTGGAGCTATCATGCCCCCAAGAGCCGCGATCACAGGGAAAGAAGCTTTTTTGAAACTGGATAATTCCCCAAACAACAATTCTCGCTTGATCTCTAAGCCTATCATTAAAAAAAATAACGCCATTAAAACATCATCAATCCAGTTGTGCAAACTAAAGCCGATAAAAAAATCCCCTATTTGAAACCCAAAAGGGGTGTGCCATAGCGCAAAATAACTTTCTTTTAAAAACGAATTAGCCACCACCATCGCTAAAACAGCGTTTAAAAAGAGGAAAATCCCTCCAAAAGACTCGCTTTTAATAAAGTTCTTAAGCGTCACACTGAGCGCGTTTTCTGTTTTTTTGAGATTCATAGACAACCTTAAAATTTTTATTTTCAAACCCATAATTTTTCAAGCAGTCTTTTATGAGCGTAAATAATGCCCGCTTGTATCTTAAAATGGGGGGCTTGAGTTTTTAAAAACGCAGCGTAATGAGACACTTGAGCCTTGTGGCTTTGCTGGTAATTTTGAGAGCTTTTATAATCTAAAACATACAAATTTTGCCCCTTATCCCACAACAAAACATCAATCCTAGACACAACCCCTTCAAATAAAAAAGCCACTTCACCCCTTAAGGCATAATTTTTAAAAAGAGCTTGTATCTCTGCATCGTTTTCAAAAAGCTCTAAACTCTCTTCTAACGCCTGATAATCCAAACCATAAAAACCATGATGGTAGTTTAAATATTCTAAAACGCTTTTTTTAGGAATGTTATAAGCGTATTGGTATTCCAATCCCTTATGCAAGGCGATACCAAAGTTGATCGCTTCCTGGTCGTTATTCTTTTCATAATCGCTATCTGGCTCTTCTTCTATCTCTTGGACTTGCTCGCCATAGGCATGGGGCTTGATGAGAGTGCTTGTAATTAAAGGCTCTTTTTGAGGAGAAATAACCGGCATAATTTCCCCCTCTTCTAAAGGCACAAGATCCAATTTTTCGTGCATTCCTTTATTTTTGCTTTCTTTTTTGTCTTTGGCCACGACAATCAGCCCTAACTCAGCCCTAGTGAATGCGACATAATACACATTGGTTTCTTCATGATTTTTAGCCGCTTCTTCTTTGTCTAAAGCCCTAGCGTAATCTTTATCCACCACCTCACGATTTTTCATTCTGTAATAAAGGCGAAGAAGCTCTGCGCCGTCATATTCTTCAAGGAGTTGATTGGAATGGCTTGAATTAGGCTTGCCCAAGCGTTCGCACACGATCACATAAGGGAATTGCATGCCTTTAGATTTATGAATGGTCATGATCTGTGCACCTTTTGAATGGGAAGAAGCGATCGCTTTAGCCTCTAATTTTTCCAAAAATCCATCAGCGTCTTCGCACCCAACCGCTAATTCCAAGCAGCTTTGCGCAGGCTCTCCATAAAGCTCAAACAATTCCATCACCTTCCACACAAAGCTTGCCACGCTCTCTTTTTTGGGGTTAAAACCAGCTAAAGCGATCGCATCATCATGCAAGTATCCAGCGAGTTTTAAAACGCTGTGCTTATAAAAGGGCTTGTAAGGTTCTTCCGCTAGAGCGTATTCTAAAGCGTTCTTAATGATTTTAGACTCTACAAATTGAGACAATTTTGCACTAGATTCCGTGCTTGGGTGGATTGCACTCAAACGCTCTTGCAAATAATTTTTGATTTCTAAAGCGTCGTCATTAGTGGCGCATAAAATGGTAATGTCTTTAGGCTCAATACGATGCTCTAAAAGGTTTTGAGCTTCTTGTAAGACCTGATCTAATAGCAATTCTCTTTCATCAGCCACTAAAGAGACTTTAACATAGCCGTCTGTAACATGTTTATTTTGAGAAGTTTTAGGGTATTTTTGCTCCAAATAAGTGGTGGGGGAATTTTGATAAGCCTTTTTAAAAATGGTGTTCACATAATTAATAATCAAAGGCGCACTGCGGTGGTTGAATTCCAGATTATCGTGGTAAAAATCCTTAGAAACGCTTTCAAACAAGGAACTAAAACTCCCCCTAAAGGCATAAATGCTCTGCTTGACATCTCCCACAAAAAACACGCTCCTGTGCCATTTTGCTTGCCCTATCCCGGCTTTAATCTCATCAATAAAAGGGGCTAAAATCTTATAATCGTTCAAACTCGTGTCTTGAAATTCATCAATCAAAATGTGCGCAATCTTGCTGTCCAACCTGAAATAAAAAAACTCCGCCGGCATTTCTTCATAACCATTCAATAAGACATGAACCTTATCTTTAATCGCATCAAAATCTAGGGCTTGGATTTTAGAAGTGGCGTTATCATAAAGCTGGATGAATTTAGGGAATTTTTTAAATATTGCGGTTTCTTTGGCTTCATAATAGCGTTTTAAATCGTTTTCAATCTCTTCGCACTCCCTCTCTAAAGTGGGGATTTCACTTTTAAGTTTTTTGAAAGATTGATATTCGCTCTTTTTTTCAAGCCAGGTTAAAGAGCTGTTTAAAAATCCCCTAAAACTATCGCATTTAATGGCTGTTTTAGCCCTATCTGACGCTGTTTCTATGCTTTGAATTTGTTCGTTTAAGCTCCTTAGTTTTTCTAAAAAACCCTCTTCATCAAATGCAGGTTCTTTCTTATTAGGATCAAATAAATAGAGCTTGTTTTTTAAAAAACGCAACCGCTCTAAAATGGAATCGCTTGTGTAACTCTCATAACTTAAGCATTGAGCGATAAAAGCGCTCAATTCTTCAAGCTGTTCGCCATTTAAAGCGCTCAAAAAACCCTCATTAAGCTGTTGCTGGTGCGCTTTGGTGTCTTCATTGACTTCAAAATTCGCGCTCAACCCCACAAACCAGCAAAATTTCCTTAAAATGCTTTGGAAAAACGCATCAATGGTGCTGATTCTAATTTCAGCGTTTAAAAAGCGTTGGTAGATTTTTTGAGCGCTATTTTGCACCAAGCTAGGGTCTAAATGGTATTTTTCTTCTAATTCTTTTAGGATATTTTGGGATTTTTCTTTTTCATTTTCAAGGTTTTCTTGTTGCAAAATTTTTAAATAGTCTAAAATGCGCTCTTTCATTTCGGCGGTGGCTTTTTTAGTGAAAGTGAGCGTTAAAATCTCGCTAGGATTAGCCCCCTTAAACAATAGGGCCAAAAACCGCACGCTCAAAGCGAAAGTCTTCCCACTCCCTGCTGAAGCCTTTAAAGCCATGCATTGTCTTTTTGTATCCATTGAGATCTATCCTAAAATTTCTGTTTTGTCTTTATTATAACCTAAAAGCCTTTTTTACTTAAGCTAAAAAACCCTAATCTTTTGCTATAATCATAGGGTTTTGTCGTTTTTTCTATCATTTTAGGAACAAGGCAAAGACAGCGTCAAATTCACACATGCTAATCCTTGTATTTAGGTGTTCTTAAGAATTTAAGAATCAAATGAGCATGGAGGAAGAGAACCAAAATAACTTTAAGGAGAATATTCTCATGGTAACCATGAAAGATTTATTAGAATGCGGTGTGCATTTTGGACACCAAACAAGGCGTTGGAACCCTAAAACCAAGAAATTCATTTTTGGCGTTAGGAAAAATATCCATATTATTGATTTGCAAAAAACTTTGCGCTATTTTAGATACACTTATAATATCGTGCGCGATGCGAGCGCTCAAGGCAAGAGCATCATGTTTGTAGGCACTAAAAAACAAGCCAACGAGACTTTGAAAGAATTTGCTGAAAGCATTCAAGTCCCTTATGTCAATTACCGCTGGCTTGGTGGCATGCTGACTAATTTTAGCACCATTAGAAAGTCGGTTAGGAAATTAGAAATTATTGAAGAAATGGAAAATAGCGGTCAAATTGATCTATTGACTAAAAAAGAAAAGCTCATGATTTTAAGGAAAAAAGAAAAGCTGGATAAGTATCTTGGTGGGGTGCGCCACATGAAAAAAATCCCTGATATGATTTTTGTGATTGATGTGGCTAAAGAAAAAATCGCTGTCGCTGAAGCAAGAAAACTCCATATCCCTATCGTGGCTCCCTTAGACACCAACTGCGATCCTGATTTAGTGGATTACCCCATTCCTGGAAATGACGATGCGATCCGCTCTATTAGGCTATTTTGTAAAGAAATGAGCGAAGCGATTTTAGAGGGGCGAGAACTCATGCAAGAAGAAATCGTCCATGCGGATGAAAATAGCGAAGAGATAGAGTATGTGAGCAATGAAGAAAAAGAAGAAATGCTCGCTGAAATCCAAAAAGAAATCACTCAAGGAGCCGAATAATGTCAGGAATTAGCGCTCAATTAGTCAAAAAATTAAGGGACTTAACCGATGCGGGCATGATGGATTGCAAAAAAGCCCTTGTGGAAGTGGCTGGGGATTTGCAAAAGGCCATTGATTTCTTGCGCGAAAAAGGCTTGAGTAAAGCCGCTAAAAAGGCCGATAGGATCGCTGCTGAGGGCGTGGTCGCTTTAAAAGTAGCGCCTGATTTTAAAAGCGCGATGATGGTAGAAATCAATAGCGAAACGGATTTTGTGGCTAAAAATGAGGGCTTTAAGGAATTGGTTAAAAAAACTTTAGAAACGATCAAAGCCCATAACATTCATACCCCAGAAGAACTGCTTAAAAGCCCGTTAGACAACAAGCCTTTTGAAGAATATTTGCACTCTCAAATCGCTGTGATTGGTGAAAACATTTTAGTGAGAAAAATCGCTCATTTAAAAGCCCCTAGCTCTCATATCATCAATGGTTATGCGCATTCTAACGCTAGAGTGGGCGTGTTAATCGGTATAAAATACGATAATGAGAAAAACGCTCCAAAAGTGGTGGAATTAGCCCGAAACATCGCTATGCATGCCGCAGCGATGAAACCTCAAGTATTAGATTGCAAAGACTTTAGCCTTGATTTTGTCAAAAAAGAAACTTTAGTCTTGATCGCTGAAATTGAAAAAGACAATGAAGAGGCTAAACGCTTGGGCAAACCTTTAAAAAACATCCCCACTTTTGGGAGTCGCATTGAATTGAGCGATGAAGTTTTAGCCCATCAAAAGAAAGCTTTTGAAGACGAATTAAAAGCGCAAGGCAAGCCTGAAAAAATCTGGGATAAAATCGTTCCTGGAAAGATGGAAAGGTTTATCGCTGATAACACCCTTATTGATCAACGCCTGACCCTTTTAGGGCAATTCTATGTCATGGACGATAAAAAAACTATCGCTCAAGTGGTTGCTGATTGTTCCAAAGAATGGAATGACGATTTAAAAATCACTGAGTATGTGCGTTTTGAATTGGGCGAAGGCATTGAGAAAAAGGCAGAAAATTTCGCTGAAGAAGTGGCTTTGCAAATGAAGTGAGATTTTAGCAAACAACCTTTAAAGGTTGTTTATTCTAACCTTTCAACTTTCTTTATTTAAAATTTTCCATTTTAAAGTGCTTGAAATTTTTGTAATTTTCAATCTCTATGCTTTTAATCATTTAAATTCGCCTTTTAGTTAGCTTGAATTGATGCCACTAGACATCGGCATAGTTGCTCTAATTTTACATTATTTTGATTAAATTTTGAACACTCGCCTATTGTAAACCTTGCGTTTAAATTACAATAACAAGTTAATCCGCATTCTTTTTTGGTTTAAGGGTTAGTTTTGATTGTCTTTCTAGGGATCATGCAAGTCTCATTTTATTTAATTGGGTTCAATCTAACTTGAACAGATCTTTTCTAATCTAGCCTCTAAATTTAGCCCCGAATCGCAGAGCCGGCAACTTAAGACTCCTTTTTTGGAGTTTGGGTTGAAAAGAGCCTTTTATTTTATTTTAAAGCGGTTTTTCTCCAAAGCGTTTTGAATCGCAATAGAGGGAGAGAGATAATTGTAACGCACTAAAATTTCGGTGATTTCTTTAAAAATGGGGGCTGCAATCTTGCTAGCGTAATATTCTTCCTTGCCGTGCGAGCCTAAGATAACCACGCCGATAGTGAAAACCTGCCTTTCATCTTCAGCGAACCCAAAAAAAGAGCTGTTGTAGGATTCCGCGCTATAACTCCCGTTTTTGGCAACCCTAGCCGTGCCGGTTTTGCCCCCTATGTATAGCCCTTCAAATTGAGCGTTTTTGCCTGTGCCATAACGCACCACTTTGATTAAGGTTTCTTTCATTTTCCTAGCGCTTTTGGGGCTAATGACTTGAAAAGTGGGTTTGGGGCTAGGGATGTAAATATCGCCATTAGGGGCGGTCTCTCGTTGCACTAAATAAGGGGTAGTCAATTTGCCTTCGTTAGAAAACACCGCATAAGCCCTTAAAAGCTGCAAAAAAGTCGCGTTCAACCCATAGCCATAAGAGACGCTGCCCTTTAACACTTCACGCTTGAAAGCGGACAAAGGAGGGATCTTCCCTGTGGCTTCTAAGGATAAATCAATGCCGGTTTTTTGAGAAAATCCATAGCCTAAAAGCCCGTTATAGAAATCCTCTGGGTTGAGATTTTTACTGATTTTTATCATGCCCACATTGCTAGATTGGATCAAAACGTCTTCCACAACGGCTTTTTTACTGGGGATAAAGTCGTCTTTAATGGTGTATTTTCCTAATTGGTAATAGCCATGGTTTAAATCAATGCGTTCTTTAGGGTTGATCAAATTCTTATCCAACAGCAAGGAATAAACAATGGGTTTAATCGTGCTGCCTGGCTCAAAAACCTTTTCAGCAACGCTCAAATTCAAGCTTTCATAATCGCTGGTTTTAATGGCGTTAGGATTGAAGCGCTTGCTTGAAGCCAGCGATAAGATTTCCCCGCTTTTAGGGTTGATAATGCCCACCAGGATTTCTTTAGCCTTGAGTTTGTCTTTGGTTTTATCCAATAGGGTTTCAATTTCTCTTTGGAGTTTTAAAGGAATGCTCAAATACACCTCATAGCCATCAAGCCGTTCAACCTCTGTGTAAGAGTGGTTTTGGATAAAATTAAAACTCACGTCTCTTTTGCCTGTTCTTATGCCATTTTGTTGGGCTTTAAGCAAATGATCTTGAGATTTTTCAACGCCTTTTTTACCGGTAGTTAAAGTGAGTTTGTCTTCTTCTTGTTTTTGCACATAGCCAATGATTGGCTCTAGGCTATTTTGATAAGGGTAATGCCTAGAAACGCCGCTCACTTCAATGTTTAGCCCTTGCTTTTGCCACACTTTATCGTGCATGTCTTTGAAATTTTGAAAAACCCCAAAGGTTAAAAATTTCTTATTCAAGTCCCTAATATTAGCGGCCATATTGGGCGTGAGATCATAGGCTAGAATAATATAACCTTTCGTATTGATGGCGTCTTTTAAGGACTTTTTAGGGATATTGCTATAAATAGAAAGGAAATCAATGAAAAAATCTTCTTTATCCGGGTTTAAAAACCTTGTATCAAAGCCCAGTTTGAAAAGGGTTTGCGAAGCGGCCAGGCTGTAGTTGTCTTGACTATAGATAGTCCCTCTAGTCGCAGTGTCTTGTTTGCTCATCACTAGAGTGGGCATGTTGGCTTGGGCAAAAAAAGCTTTTTTAAAAGCCACCATTAAAAAAACGATAAAAAGCAATAAAAAGATTAATGCTGTAACAGAGCCCTTGTCTCTTTGGGTTTCTAAGAATTGCTCTGGGTTGGAGTGGGAGTCAATGTTATTTTTATCCATGAACGCTTACTTGAAAATGGCGTAGCTTCGGTTTTTCACAACGCATGAGAACATGAATTTTTGATGGTAAAACCTGTTAAAATGGGGTGTAGCAACAACAAACTCTCTCTTTAAAAAGGACCAAGCGATCATTTAAAGAGAAGCCACTTAAGAGACTAGATCTGCGTTCTTAAAAGCTCTTTATAAGCACTAATCGCTTTGTTGCGCACTTCAAGCATGAGTTTCATGCTCGTTTCAGCCTTCCCTATAGCGATAGCCGCTTGGTGCAAGTCTTTGATTTGCCCTGTCGCCATGTCAGCTAAGGCTTTATCAGACTGCTCTTGAGTGTTGTTAAGCTCATTGATAGATTGTTTTAAGAGTTTAGAAAACTCCCCACCTTTTTGTTCTTTAAAGGTGCTACCCGATTCTTCTCTTTTAGTCCTGTTGTCCGTGTTAAGCTCAGAGAAAGGACTCAATAAGCTTTTATCATTGTGTATGGCTTGCATAGAACCTCCTTAAGCTCTTTTTTAAAAATTTAACTCTATTAAATATCTTATTCATTTCTGTATTCTACTGATCTTTGGCTAATGCTACCTAAATTTTCTTATACTACCATAAATTGTTACAAATCATTCATGTTTGTAACATGCCAATCGCGTTTTGCGCCATGTTTTTAGCGCTTTGAAAGGCTGCAACATTAGCCTGATAAGCCCTAGTCGCTTCCACTAGATCCGCCATTTCAACCACCGCATTCACATTGGGGTAAGCCACATAGCCTTGAGCGTTAGCGTCAGGGTGGCTGGGATCATATTTCATTAACGGCTCGCTATCATCGCGCGCAATCTTATCCACCACCACGCTTGTAATGGGGATTAAGGGGTTGTCATCGCCTTCATCTAAGGGATCTTCATAGGGGGTAATTTGATTGTTTTGGGCGATTTTTTGGTTTAAAATCTCATTGAAATCAAAAGCCTTAAACACCGCTTCTTGCCTCCTATAAGGGCCTCCTTCGCTCGTGCGCGTGGTGTTAGCGTTAGCGATATTAGAAGAAATCAAATTAGCCCTTAAGCGTTGGGCGGACAAACCATAACCGCTAATATCAAAAGAAGATAAAAACATGCTTTTCTCCTAATTATAAATTCTTACTAGAGTCAATGGCGTAATTGATCACGCCTCGATACTTTTTTAAGGCTGAACTCAAGGCTAAATACATGGTAGAGTTCTTGCCCATTTCACTCGTTTCAATGTCTAAATCCACGCTGTTGCCATCATTCTTAGCCAAATGCCCATCTCTAAAAAAAAGGCTCGCCCCATCTTTAGCGCTATTTTCAAAGTCTAAATGCCTAGGATTAGTGTGGGCTAAAGGCAAAACTTTACTGGATTGGTTTTCAAAAATTTCCGCTTTTTTCTCCGCTAAAACGCTTTCAAAATCCAAATCCTTTGGCCTATAAAAAGGGGTATCCACATTAGCGATGTTAGAAGCGATCATATCCTGCCTTAAAGCCCTATAATCTAACGCTTTATAAACCAACCCAAACGCTTTAGAAAAATCCATACAAAACCCCTTTTTTAAACCCTTGCAAATTAATAACATGCAAAAAGCATTCCAAAATCGGCTCGCTTTTTTCTCGCTTCTCATTAAAGAATGCGATGAATTTCACAGCATGCTTAAAGTTGGAGCGATAAGCCAATTCAGAGCCATTATAGTGTAAAATACCCCTAAAATACCTTAAAATAACGCCTATTCAAAAAACCAAAATAAGGAAATCCTAATGACTACAGACAGAAACCTGTTTTTTTGCGCTTCGTTGTTGATTTTTTTAGGGGTATTGATGAGCTATTCGCTCTCAACTTACACCACAGTGGTGCTGTATCATTATGGGGAATTCCATTTTTTTATACGACAGCTTGTGAGCGCTATCATGGGCATTATTATCATGTGGGGGTTGTCTAGGGTTGATCCTAGCAAGTGGTTTAGCCGTTTGGGGTTTTTTCTCCTTTTTGTCCCATCATTACTTATTATTGGCATGTTTTTTTTGCCAGAAAGCCTTTCCAGCAGCGCAGGGGGGGCGAAGCGCTGGATCCGTTTGGGGTTTTTCTCTCTAGCGCCTTTGGAGTTTTTAAAGATTGGTTTCACCTTTTTTCTTGCGTGGAGTTTGTCTCGCACCTTTGTGGCAAAAGAAAAGGCTAATGTCAAAGAAGAGCTGATCGCTTTTGTGCCTTATTCGTTTGTGTTTGTGGCCTTAGCGATTGGGGTGGGGATTTTGCAAAACGATTTGGGGCAGATTGTTCTTTTGGGGGCGGTTTTAGCGGTGTTATTGGTCTTTTCTGGGGGGAGCACGCATTTATTTGGCTTGATTGTTTCAGGGGCGTTTGCGATTAGCGTTTTAGCGATTGTTACAAGCGAACATAGGATTTTACGCCTAAAATTATGGTGGTCTAATTTACAAAATTCGCTTTTCACGCTTTTGCCGGACAAATTAGCGAACGCTCTTAGAATAAGCGACTTGCCCGAATCCTATCAAGTCTTTCATGCAGGCAATGCCATGCATAATGGGGGGTTATTAGGGCAAGGGCTTGGGCTTGGGCAAATCAAGCTTGGGTTTTTGAGCGAAGTGCATACGGACATGGTTTTAGCTGGGATCGCCGAAGAATGGGGGTTTTTGGGGTTATGCGTTTGTTTTATTTTGTTTTCTGTCATGATTGTTTTGATTTTTAGGATCGCTAACCGCTTGAAAGAGCCAAAATATTCGCTATTTTGCGTGGGCGTGGTGCTGCTTTTAGGGTTTTCTTTGGTGATTAATGCTTTTGGGGTGGGCGGAATCTTTCCGGTTAAAGGCCTTGCAGTGCCGTTTTTGAGCTATGGAGGGAGTTCGCTTTTAGCGAATTGTATCGCTATAGGGCTTGTTCTAAGCCTAGCGCGATACACGAAAGGCTAAAAAATATCAGCCTTTTTTAAAAATTAATGCCATAAAAAGGGCTCAACTTCTGCATCATTCAAATCAAAAACCACTTTATAATAGTCTTTCACCATCGCATTAATATCCACGCCCTTAAACGCTTCAGGGTGGGCTTTTAAAGCGATAAATAAGCTAATGAGCGGGGCTCTAGGCCCGCCAATGTCCATTGTGGGGAGCTTATAAACTTGCTTGTTTTTAATGGCTTTGATGGTAGCAAATTTGGGGTTGTTTAACACGTCTTCAGGGCTAAGCGGGCTTATCCACCAAATAAAGATAATCTCAGGGTTTTCTTTAACGATTTTTTCCACGCTAATGTCAGCGCGCCCAAATTTGACGTATTTCAAGCCAAAATTGTCTATGCCCCCTTTTTCCAAAATGTCTGAATCAAGGGCTTGATGGCCGCTGATTTTATTGGCTTTATGGAAAAGCTCCACCCCTTTTTTCTTTTTAACGCCTTTCAAACGCTCAGCAATAAAATCCAAAGTTTCTTGCATTTTGGCTAGTTTTTTAGAAGCGTCAATTTCTAAGGCTTTAGCTTGAGCGTCAATATCTTCCATGACTTCTGCAATGGTTTTTTCTTGGAAAGAAAGGAATGAAATCCCAAATTTTTTCGCATGCTCTACCGCTTTAGGGTTGCCCACAAAGGTTACCACAAGATCGGGACCAAGCTTTTTTAAAAGCTCCACATTCAACGCCGCCACATGATCACTGCTCATGGATTTAATGCGTTTAGGATCTTTGAGAGTGGCTTTAACAATATCAGATTTAAAAGCGTAATCCGAAATACCCACGACCCTATCCCAAGTATGGAGCATAGCAGGCACTTCTGCAAAGCTACCCAAGTAGATTATTTTAGAAACAGGAAGCTTGATGGCTTGATCCCCGAAATAATCCTTGACTTGGACTTCTTGCACTGAAGCGTTAGCCACGCCTAATAACGATGAAACAATAAGTGCACCTAAAGAATAAGAGATTAAAGCTTTTTTAAAGCGAGCGATTAGCATGACAATTCCTTTCGTATGATTTATGAAGCGATTATAACACTATTCAAGGAAATACAAGCAGTAAAAATGAAACTATTTTTCACAAAATCCTAAAATATTAAAGAAAATATTTTTTCATTAACTTTTTAAGATTATACTCCACCATGTTTCCGCTGATTGAGTGGAAAGCATAATAAATTAAATCTGTTTTAGGTTTAATTTTGATCCAACAAAATTTTAAAACACTTAAGGAGTTGTATATGTTAGTTACAAAACTTGCCCCAGACTTTAAAGCACCTGCCGTTTTAGGAAACAATGAGGTTGATGAACACTTTGAGCTTTCTAAAAATTTAGGTAGAAGCGGTGCGATTCTTTTCTTTTGGCCAAAAGATTTTACTTTTGTATGCCCTACAGAAATCATTGCGTTTGACAAAAGAGTGAAAGACTTCCAAGAAAAAGGCTTTAATGTGATTGGCGTGTCTATTGACAGCGAACAAGTGCATTTCGCATGGAAAAACACCCCTGTGGAAAAAGGCGGTATTGGTCAAGTGTCTTTCCCTATGGTGGCTGATATTACTAAGAGCATTTCTAGAGACTATGATGTGCTGTTTGAAGAAGCGATCGCTTTGAGAGGTGCTTTTTTGATTGACAAAAACATGAAAATAAGACACGCAGTGATCAATGACTTGCCATTGGGTAGGAATGCTGATGAAATGCTTCGCATGGTAGACGCTCTCTTACACTTTGAAGAACATGGCGAAGTATGCCCAGCAGGTTGGAGAAAAGGCGATAAAGGCATGAAAGCGACTCATCAAGGCGTTGCAGAATATCTTAAAGAAAATTCCATTAACCTTTAATGGTTTGATTCGCTGTTTGATCAAGAGAAACTTCGTTTTTCTTGGTTGAATCCTTTTCTTTTTATTCTTTGCCAGTTTCTAAAATTTTCGTATCGTTTTATCTTTTTATCATTTTTGAATTAATTTTTTTAATAAAGGGGTTTTTATGAATGCATTCAAGCGTATTATTAGTGTGGGGGTAATTGCTTTAGGTTTGTTTAACCTTTTAGACGCCAAACACCACAAAGAAAAAAAAGAAAACCACAAAATCACTCGTGAGCTTAAAGTGGGCGCTAACCCTGTGCCGCATGCGCAAATCTTGCAATCAGTCGTGGACGATTTGAAAGAGAAAGGGATCAAATTAGTGATCGTGTCTTTTACGGATTATGTGTTGCCTAATTTAGCGCTCAATGACGGCTCTTTAGACGCGAATTACTTCCAGCACCGCCCTTATTTGGACAGATTTAATTTGGACAGAAAAATGCACCTTGTTGGTTTGGCCAATATCCATGTGGAGCCTTTAAGATTTTATTCTCAAAAAATCACAGACATTAAAAACCTTAAAAAAGGCTCAGTGATTGCCGTGCCAAACGATCCGGCCAATCAAGGCAGGGCGTTGATTTTACTCCATAAACAAGGCCTTATCGCTCTCAAAGACCCAAGCAATCTATACGCTACGGAGTTTGATATTGTCAAAAATCCTTACAACATCAAAATCAAGCCTTTAGAAGCCGCGCTATTGCCTAAAGTTTTAGGGGATGTGGATGGGGCTATTGTAACAGGGAATTATGCCTTGCAAGCAAAACTCACCGGAGCCTTATTTTCAGAAGACAAGGACTCGCCTTATGCTAATCTTGTAGCCGCTCGTGAGGATAACGCGCAAGATGAAGCCATAAAAGCGCTGATTGAAGCCTTACAAAGCGAAAAGACCAGGAAATTTATTTTGGATACCTATAAAGGGGCGATTATCCCGGCTTTTTAAGCCATTTGGATAAAATTCATCTTTAAGATGAATGGGGTGTTTTAGGCGCTAATAAAAGGCTTTGTTCTCATTGGACATTGATCAAAAATACTAAAAGTATTTTTAAAATAAAACGAAAAGAGCTTGCGCTAATCAAGCGATAATTTCTTAAAAAGTGCTATTGATTGAGGGGGGGGAGGAATGGCGCAAAATAACCCCCTATCAGAAAAATTGTTGCTATTAAAAAATTTTAAACAATGAAGCGATTGACTAAAAACCATTTTTTAAAAAACATTAAATAAGACTTTAGTTATCAACATTTGATTAGAATAAAGCCAAAAATACAACAAGCCTAAATCTAACTGAAGTTACCCTTTTAGATTTTCCTCTAATAGAGGCTAGTTTTAAACAATTATTAGACTGAGTGAGTTATAGAGCGATAGAATCAGTTGGAAACAAGTTGGCTGATTGTCTTTAGCGTTTGGGTTAATGCGTTTTTGAAAAGATTTGGGGTTTATTAAAGATAGCCAAGCTCATAGAGTTTGTTGCTCATTTTCACTAACAACCCCCCCAGTTTTGACCCTCCCTCCCCATGTTCTACTAAAATAGTGATAGCGTATTTGGGTTTTTCATAGGGCAAGAATGCCGTAATCCACGCATGGGATCGATGGAAATATTCCATATCCTTTTCTTTCATGCGATTGACGATGTTTTGAGCGATTTCTACGACTTGCGCGGTGCCGGTTTTACACGCTAAAGTAACCTTAGAACCTCTTGTGGAATGATAAGCCGTGCCGTCTTTATGGTTGCACACTTCATACATGCCCACGCGCAAGGCTTGGAGTTTCTTTTTTTGAAAGCTATTCAAGGGATCTTTGAGCGGCTGTTGGTTATGGATAGCAAAATGAGGCGTCGCCAGTTTGCCTGTCGCAATGAGGCCCGTGTAGGCTAGCACTTGTAAGGGGGTGGCTAAAAAAGAGCCTTGCCCAATAGCGGTAATGAGCGTGTCCCCAACGCGCCAGTCTTGATTGAAGCGTTTGAGCTTCCACAAATTATCCGGCACAATCCCCACAAATTCATTCGGCAAATCAACGCCCGTTTTTTCCCCAAAGCCCACTTCCCTTAAGGTTTTAGAGAGTTTTTCTATAGAGATTTCAAGCCCAAATTTATAAAAATACACATCCACGGACTCCCTAATCGCTTTATACAAATTAGAATTGCCATGCCCTGTTTTTTTCCAGTCCCTGAATTTGCGCTTACCCACTTCAATAAAAGGGGGGGTGGGTATGGTGGTGTTTTCTGTGATATGAAGGTTTTCTAAAAAGCTCAAGCCCACGCCCATTTTAACCACAGATCCCGGCGGGTATAAAGCGTTAGCGAAGCGGTTTAATAAGGGGTTATAAATATCATCTTGGAGTTTTTGCCATTTGTCTTGACTGATCCCGCCCACAAAATCGTTCAAATTGTATTCAGGGTAACTTCCTGCAACGAGCAATTCCCCATTTTCTGCGTTCATCACTAAAATAGCCCCCCTTTTATTTTCAAAGAGCTTGTCCGCTTCTTTTTGCAAGCGTTTGTCTAAACTCAATTGCAAGTGGTTATTGGCGCTTGGTGGCACGACTTCTAAGGTGGCTAATTCCTGATTGAGTGCATTGACATGCACGATTTTATAACCCACCTTGCCTTGTAAAAGCTTGTTGTATTCTTTTTCAATGCCGGTTTTGCCTACAATCTGGCTGTATTGATTCTCTTCATCGTCTTTTAAATCTTGCAAACTTGCCACCCCCACATAACCTAAAACATGCGAAGCTAAAGCGTTATTAGGGTAGTAGCGCTTGTCTAAAGGGCGCACAAAAATGCCTTGAGTTTGGATGAGTTTGGTATAAAGGGATTGCATGGTGGCATAGGGAATGAAGCCCACCACTTTGATGAGGTTATGGTTATAGAGCGAATTTTCTTTTTGGTAATTGTTTAAAAGCGTTTCTTTGGAAAAATTAGGGAAAAACTTTTGGATCACCTCAATTTTTTCTAAAAGCTCTTTTTGTTTCAATCTGCTGGGCAAAAACACGCCAAACACCAATTCATTAATGGCTAAAAACTCATGGTTTCTGTCTGTAATATTGCCCCTTGTAGGGACTAAAAATTCCTTTTTGGTCATGTTGCGTTCGGCCAGTTTTTCATAGTATTCTTGATTTTTAACGCTTAGAATAAACAGATTTAAGATTAATAACCCCCAAACCCCTATAAAAACAAAGAGCAAAAGCTTATAGCGAAGACTTTTCATTTAAACCCCACAAAGCGCCCTCTATGAGTGCAAAAAGAGCGAAAAGACCTAGCGTTTTCAAGCCCAAAGACACAGAAAAAAAATGCGATAGATAGAGATAATAAATAAAAAACGCATGCAAAGTTTTGAATAAAAAGCCGTCATTAAAAAACTTTAAAGAGTTTTTATAGACGATTTGATGGTAGATTAAAAACAATAAAGCTAAAACGCCTAAAGTCTTTAAATGCATGCTTTCAAACCAAAACAAGCAACCAAACACGCTCAAACTTGGCAGAAAATGGTCGTATTTTTTCGCATAAAACAAAAATAAAAACCCAATCATAGGGGGTAAAAAAGGCATCAAGTCCCTTAAAAGGCTATAAAAATAAAAACCAAAGATCCCTAAACATAAGAAAAAAAAAGAATCTTGTTTTAAAGAGAGCATTCTTGTGGCTTATAAAGGGTTAGTGAGCAAGTGTTTTAATAAGGTTTGGCGCACTATTTCAAGGGTTGGGTATTTTGAAGAAAGGGCGTTAAAATGGGTGGTATTGATTAAAAAGGGTTTAGGGGCGTTTAAAAAAAGGCGGTGTTGTTCGTTTTTATTCAACTTGTCAAATTTCGTAAAAAGAGAGAGATAGGCTTGATCGGGCCTTAAAAGGGCTTGAATGCTTTCTTTGGCGTTTTTGTCAATTTCTAAATCCAAATGGCGCGCATCTATCAAGTGGATAAAGAGCTTGATAGAAACCCTAACGCTCAATAATTCCCATAAAAACCCCTCCCATTCTTTTTTCAAGCTTTTAGAAACTTTAGCGTAGCCAAACCCGGGCAAATCAATCGCATTAAAGGTTGTTATTAAAGCGTTTTCTTTATCTTCCCAAGTGGTGGAAAAAAAATTCGCTAAACGGGTTTTTCCAGGCGTCGCTGAGCTTTTGGCGAGATTTTTTCCTAATAGAGTATTGATAAAAGTGCTTTTACCTACATTGCTGCGCCCTAAAATGACCATTTCAGAAGTCAGGCTCGCAGGGCATTGCGAAAGATTGCTAGAAGAAGTGAGAAAATGAGCGTCTTTAATGACAATCATGGTTTTGCCTTAGCGTCCTTCTTTTTTTGTTTCGCCTTACGATTTTCTTCATTAATGTCTTCCATATCAAACACAAATTTAGCGGGCCGTTTCGCGCCCCCCAACACATCAGCATAACCCTTGGTTTTGTTTAAAATGATTTCATCGCCGGTGATGACATTAGATTTCCCCACTTCTCTAACCACCGCATTTTGCAATAATTTGTATTCCCCATTCAGCGCGTTATAAATGAGCTTGTCAGCGCTCCCGCTGATTTCACGATTATCTTCTGTAAAGATGTTAAAATGCGTGTTCCCTGTGGCTTCATAACGCTCTGGCTTTCGTTTATCGTTTAAAAACACGCTCACTTTATCCGCAAACAACCGGTCTTTACCTTTTTTGATCTGCACATTGCCTTGAATAACGGCGGTTTTGGTTTTGTCGTTCGCCACAAATTGGTTGCCAGTAATCTCTAAAAGCTCTCTTTCTTTTTTCAAACCTTTATTATCTGTTTTTTGAGCGCTCATCACGCTTAAAATACCAAAACAACACACAAGAACACACCACCAACGCATTAAAATCCTCCTTTGAAAGTGGGGAGTTTTTTCTTTTCTTTCTGGCTTTGTTTGATTTCATCTAAGAATAAATACGCTTGAATGCTTTGAGCTTCAATAATAGCTAAAGCATGCGAATAAGAAATGTCAAGCCCTTCAATCTTGCTATCTTTTGAAGTGAGAATGAAACGGCCCTTGCCTTTAAAATTTTGCTCTTTATGGTTGTAAATCCCTGTTTCACTCCAAAAACTGGAATCATCGCTTCTTTTATAAGTAACCCCATTAGGGAAGAAATACAAATCCTGCTGCCGCTTGGCTTTAGGGGATTCAACGCTTTCAATGGTGTCTTCATCATAGCGCTTGATTTTGGAATCAAAAAAGATTTCGTAATCATCGTATTGTAGAGCTTTTTTGCCTTCTATGGACAGATCAAGGATCTTATCGTTGATCTGAAACGCTTTAAAATTTTCTAATTCAATTTTAGGGATATTTTCTTTAGAGACCACGCTAGTGGGTTGGGAACGCAAAAAGAAAAACACTAGCCCTATCGTGATGAAAGACAAAACCACAAAAAAATTTAAAACGCTATTAGAGGTAAAGCTTGAGCGCTTCATCTTGCAAACCTTCTAATTCTAAAAGATAATCAATCGCTTCCCTAACGGCCCCCTTACCCCCTGAGTTTTGCAACACTTTATAGGCCTTGCTTTTAAGCAAGGGGTGCGCATCAAAAGGGGCGAAACTCAAAGCGCATGCCTTAAACATGCCTAAATCGTTATAATCATCGCCTACGCATGCGATTTCTTGCGCACTCAATTGCAAGTCTTTTTTGAGCCGCTCCACAACCACGCTTTTATTTTCAACGCCCATAAAAACAAACTGAACGCCCAAACTCTCCATGCGTTTTTTCACCATGATTGAAGTTCTTCCTGTAATGATAGCGATTTTTTTGCCTAATTTTTGCCATAGCGTCATGCCAAGCCCGTCTTTGACATTGAAAGCCTTGAATTCGTGAAAATTTTCATCAAAATACAACGATCCGTCTGTGAGCGTGCCATCCACATCTAAAAGCAATAACTTAATCATTCTCTCGTTAAAACCGCATTCTGGTTATATTTTTTCATAAAATCCCTAGCCTCTTCTTCGCTTTGAAACCCTTGAACTAAAACTTTATACAAATCGTCTTTAAAAGCAACCTTGACGCTGTAATTCTTATTCTCTGCTTGCAATTTATCCGCTAAAGTTTGAGCGCCTATTTGGTTTCTAAAAGCCCCCATTTGCAAAGAAAATTTCCCTCCGCTCACGCTTTTTTCGCTCTCGCCGACTTTAAATTCCTTGTGCAAGATCTTTGAAGAGCTGGCGTTAAAGGATTGTTCGTATTGCGTGGAGATAACCCCACCAAAACCCAAAACAATAAGACGCACGCTGGCTGTGCCTTTTTTAACCATGTCAATATCCCTAGCGGCCGCATTAGACAAATCAATGATGCGATCGCTCACAAAAGGCCCTCTATCATTAATGCGCACAATGGTGCTTAAATTATTATCAACATTGATGACTTTCACCACGGTGTTCATGGGTAAAGTCTTGTGCGCGGCGGTGTGGGCGTACATGTTATAAATTTCCCCATTACTGGTTTTTTTGGCATGGAAATTGGGGCCATACCAGCTCGCAATGCCATCAAATTTCTCGCCTAAATCCACTTTAGTGGGGTAATACCACTTACCCCCCACTTGATAAGGGCGCATGGTGGCTCTTTGGATCGCGCTAGAATCGCGCATGCCGTTATCTAGGGGTTGTTTTGTATTGTTACCTTGCGAATCGGTGTGGTGTTTGAAATGGCGTTCAAAAAAATTGCGTTTATAGGTGGCTTTTTTGGTTGTTGGGTCATAATCTTTAGCGTTTTCATAAGCGCGCAAGCTTTCATGCTTGTAAGACAAATTCTTTACCCCATTTTTTTTAACCGCGCAAGCGCTAATCAAAAAAACAACGCCTAAAAAACAAACTCTTTTCAACGCCCAACCCATTAAAATTCCCTTGTAGCGAGTAACTTTTTGTTAGTGGGGATGATTAAGCGTTGGTGGATAAAAATACTAGAATCTTTGAGGTTATTGGCTAATTGGATGCTAGAAATGCTGACTTGATAGCGTTTAGCGATAGAAGATAAGGTTTCTTTAGGCAAGACCACATGGGTGATGAAAGGGTTTTTAGGATTAGCTTGAGCGTTTTTATTTTGTTTGAGTTGGCGTTGTTTGAAAAGGGCGAGTTTTTCATAAGGGATATAAATGGTGTAGGTGGGGTCTTTAGAAGGCAGGATATTATAGCGGAATTGGTGGTTGTAAGATTTTAAGGTTTCTAAACTCAAATTCAAATTTTTGGCCACTTGGACTAAAGAAGTGTGCCTTTTAAACGGGACGCCCACTAAACTCACCCTCGCCCCACGATTGAGCAAATACTCTTTATCTTTGAGGTTGTCTAGGCTATTGAACTTTAACGCTAGGCTTAGAATGGAGCGGATATACTCTCGTGTCTCTTTAGGGAGGTATTTTTTATCTTCATCTAACAAAATTTTAATGTCTGAAGTGCCGGCGGCTTTAATAGCGTTTTGAACCTTTCGTAAGCCGTAATTATACGCCATAGCGACCAAATACCACTCCCCGGTTTGTTTGTAGAGCCGTTTCAAATAGGTGATCGCCGCTTGAGTGCTTTTAATGGGATCTCTCCTTTCATCAATGTAATGATTGACCTTAAGCCCTAACTCTTTGGCCGTGCTTGGCATGAATTGCCAAATCCCTACCGCTTTTTTCCTGCTATAAGCCCTTGATGAAAACTTAGATTCGGCCATGGCTAAAAATAAAAATTCTTGCGGCACGCTCGCTTCTATGAGCATGTTTTTAATGATAGGGATGAATTGGTAATTCACATCAAATCTTTTGACTAACTTTTTCCATTCCTCTTCTTTATTCACCTTTTTTAAAACGCCTGGCATTTGGGATAAAAAGCTCGCATTGACCCCAAAAGCCTCTAACGCTTTGGTGTCAATATTAGATTCAAAAGCCATCTTCGCATGACTTAAAGAAGCCAACAAAAGCCAATGGGCAACAAAAAAAACCAACCATTTTTGACTAAAACACTTCATTCTTTTTGGCATCATATCCTAATAATTAATCTAGCTTTTAAAATAGCCTTGATTATAACTAAACTTGAATAACGCTTTCTAACACAGCCCTAATTTTAGGGGAAGTTAAAAAGCGTTTGAGCGTTATGCGTGCTTAAAGAAGCGAGCTCTTCAGTTTCTATGTGGATGATTTCGGCAATTTTTTGAGCGATTAAAGGGATATAAGTGGGGCTATTCCTAGTGCCTCTAAAAGGGTGTGGGGTTAGATAAGGCGAATCCGTTTCTAAAAGAAGCCTGTTTTTAGGGATTTTAGGGAGGATCTCTACCAGTCTTTTAGCGTTTTTAAAAGTGCTAACCCCTCCTATCCCATAGTAAAAACGATCGCTCAATTCCAAAAGCATGCTATCAGCGTTAAAGCAATGCAACACCCCAAAAGCTTTAGGATAGCTTTTTAAAAGATTCAAACTATCAAAACTCGCCTCTCTAATATGGATAATCAAGGGTTTGTTGTGTTGGATAGAAAACTCAATCTGTTTGGTGAAAATTTCTTTTTGTTTGCTTTTATAACTCTCTCTTTCATTCAATTCAGGCAAGCGGTAGTAATCCAGTCCGCATTCGCCTATCGCCACGCATTTTTGATGACTGACAAATTTTTCAAACAAATTTTCATCAAAGCTTTCCACATCATAAGGGTGAGCGCCTATGGCAAAAAACACGCCTTCAAATTTTTCGCTAATCCCTACCGCTCTATTCAAATCCTTCATGTCCGCGCCCGGAATCACGCATTGAGTAACGCCTTTTTCTAAACTTTCTTTTAACACTTCGTCTAAATCGTTTTCATAATCCTTGTGATCCAAATGGCAATGCGTGTCTATAAACATGCTTTTATCCTATGGTTTTATTTAGTATGTTACAATAATCAAACATTCTAACATAAGGAGAATAACAATCAATTATGTTTAGTGGGTTAATCCATAAAATAGCTAAAGTGGAGAGTTTCCACAACAATATTTTAAGCATAGAGAGCGATCTCAATCCCAAGCTTGGCGACAGCATTGCGGTTAATGGGGCGTGTTTGACCGCTATAGAAAGTTCAAAAACGCATTTTAGCGTGGAATTGAGCCAAAAAACCCAAAACAGCGTAGCGTTAGAAAATTACAAGGATTTAGTCCATATTGAGCCAGCCCTAAAAGCGAACGCTAGTTTAGACGGGCATTTTGTGCAAGGGCATATTGACGCTATCGGGGTCATTGAAAAAATCATTCACAACTCTAATCAAGTGGATTTTTTCATCAGCGCTTCTAAAGAAACGCTTTTGTTGTGCGTTGAGCAAGGCTCTATTGCAGTTGATGGGGTGAGTTTGACTTTAAGCAAGGTAGAAGAAAAGGGGTTTTGGCTAACGATTATCCCTTACACTTTAGAAAACACCCTTTTTAAAACTTACCCACTCAAACGGCGCGTGAATATTGAAACAGACATGCTAGTCCGCAGCGTTGCGTCTATTTTGAAAAAAATAAAAGGGTTTGAAAAAAATTTCTCTTGGAATGACGCGGATTCTTTGACTTTAGGGTATTAGATGAATAAAACCATAAAAGCCGCCGCTCTAGCCTATAACATGGGGCAAGATCATGCCCCAAAAGTGATCGCAAGCGGGGTGGGCGAAGTGGCTAAAAGGATCATTCAAAAAGCTAAAGAATGCGATATAGCGCTCTTTTCTAACCCCATGCTAGTGGATTCGCTTTTAAAGGTGGAATTAGACTGCGCGATACCTGAAGAATTGTATGAAAGCGTGGTGCAAGTGTTTTTATGGCTCAATAGCGTGGAAAATAACGCGCAAATGTCCAAGTGATCGGGATATAAAGTTAAAACGATGGTAGTAGAATTAAAAAACATTGAAAAGATTTATGAAAACGGATTCCATGCTCTAAAAGGCGTGAATTTGGAATTGAAAAAAGGCGATATTTTAGGCGTGATAGGCTATTCAGGGGCGGGGAAATCCACGCTCATTCGCTTGATTAATTGTTTGGAGCGCCCCAGTTCTGGCGAAGTTCTAGTCAATGGGGTCAATCTGTTAAAATTAAAGCCTAAAGAATTGCAAAAAGCGCGCCAAAAAATAGGCATGATTTTCCAGCACTTCAATTTATTGAGCGCTAAAAACGTGTTTGAAAACATCGCTTTCGCTTTAGAAATCGCCCGATGGGAAAAAACTAAGATTAAATCAAGGGTGCATGAATTGTTGGAATTAGTGGGGTTAGAAGATAAAATGCATTTTTATCCTAAACAGCTCAGCGGTGGGCAAAAGCAACGAGTGGCGATCGCTAGGAGTTTAGCGAATTGCCCTGATTTACTGCTTTGCGATGAAGCCACATCCGCTTTGGATTCTAAAACCACGCATTCTATTTTAACGCTTCTAAGCGGCATTCAAAAAAAGCTTAATTTGAGCATCGTTTTCATCACGCATGAAATTGAAGTGGTTAAAGAATTGTGCAATCAAATGTGCGTGATCAGCAGCGGCGAAATCGTGGAAAGAGGCTCGGTGGAAGAAATTTTTGCCAACCCTAAATATGCCGTTACTAAAGAATTGCTTGGCATCAAAAACGAGCATGGGGATCAAAAATCGCAAGACGTTTATCGTATCGTGTTTTTAGGGGAGCATTTAGACGAGCCGATCATTTCTAATTTGATCAGGCGTTTTAAAATAGACATGAGCATCATTTCAGGCAACATTGAAGAGCTTACGACTAAAGATATAGGGTATTTAGTGGTGCGGTTTTTAGGCAGCACTATAGAGACTCAAAGGGCTTTAGAGTATCTAAACGCTTTAGGCTTACAAGTGGAAAAATTAAAGGATTAAAATGATTTCTCAAATGCTCATTCAAGCCACGCTAGAAACGCTTTATATGGTGTTTGTGGCGAGCTTTTTGGCGGTTGTTTTTGGCTTGCCTTTGGGGGTTTTATTGTTAGTGAGTAAAAAAGGGCATTTGTTAAACAAGCCCCTTTTGCATAAAATTTTAGACACTTCCATCAACATGACTCGCTCTTTCCCTTTTATCATTCTCATTATTTTGCTCCTGCCTTTATCGCGCTTTTTGATTGGCACAAGCATTGGCTCTAGCGCGAGCATTATCCCGCTAGCCATTTCAGCCATTCCTTTTGTCGCAAAGCTTTTTGAAAATTCTTTAATGGAAGTAGAGCATGGCAAGATTGAAACCACTTTAAGCTTAGGAGCGTCTCACTTGGGAGTCATTAAAATGATGCTTTTAGAGAGCCTGCCCTCTTTAGTGAACAATATCACCATCACCTTAATTTCTTTAATAGGCTATTCGGCTATGGCAGGAGCGTTAGGGGCTGGAGGTTTGGGGGATTTAGCCATTAGGATTGGCTATCAAAGTTATAGGGGCGATGTGCTTTTTTATGCGGTGGTTGTGATTATTGTTTTGGTGCAAATCATTCAAAGCGTAGGGGATTATGTGGTGAAACGCCTGAGAAAGCATAAGTATTAGGGATTTGGTTTCGCCCTGTGATTCCAACAAATTAGAACTTTTTTTGAAAAAAATTTTTTTGAAAGAAAGTTTTTATTGGTTTAGACCATCGTTCTTTAACCACTAAATTATAGTAATGAGATGCAAAAACTTTAATGGAGCGTATGCTCACTTCATAGAGATGCTTGTCTTGAGAAAAATAATGGATTTTTTGAGCAATATCTCGGTATTCTACGCGTTTTTTTTGCATTTCCAGAGTGAAGTCTTTCCAAAATGGAGTGTGTGCAAGCATCTCTAACCACAGGTGGTATTGATTCCCCAAAGGGAACTCCCAAGGTTTGCCATTGTAAATTCCAAGAGCATCTTTATCAGATTCATAGTGCATGATAATAGGGTTTGAAAGAATGTCTTGAATTTGAGAGATCTCATAGGGGATTTGCTGGCGATGGATAAATTCATTGGGTTTGTCTTGGTGGATGATTTCAAACCGAATGGGTAAGGAAGCTTTATGTCTCAAATCATCAAGTTCTTCTTGATAATAATAAGGCAGAACGCAATAGTGTAAGGGAAGTTCTTTAATATAAGCATGCAAATGGTGTATTAATGTAGGTTCTTTAAAATATGGACGCATTACTTGAATTTTAAATTTTTCTAAGACCTGTTGGGTGAAAGAGTGCTCTCGCATGTAATCCAAATTGCAAAACCAAAACCCCTCTGTAACTGATTGTGATACTAAACTTATCACACCACTCAAATGAAAAGATTCGCTTGTGTCTAAAGCGATAAAATCATCAGCGAAAGCTCTGCAAAAGACCACATCCACATCAGACCAAATCATTTTGCTGTATTGGGGGAATAAACTAGGGAGAAGGTATTTGACCAAAATCATTCTAGAATAGCGATTAACCCATGCACTATCCGTGATGGTGGGCAAAGAATCAAGAGTGGCGCTAATATCTTGGCATTTTAAAGCGGCAAAATGTTTGAAAGGTTTGATAGTTTCTTGGAGCCTGTTTAGATCATCTTCATTCAAACCGCTATAGAATATATAGATACTGAAAAATACCCCTTCAACTGCACGATGGGCAATGCATAAAGAGTAGAGAGCCACAGCCCCTGTTTTTAGGTAGTTTTTATCAAAGGCAAAGGCAATAGGGATTTCATGTTGCATCAATTTTCCTTGGAGATTTTGTGAAAATAAACTATATCATAGCTTATGTTAGTTTTTATTGATAAATTTATCCATCTGTTTTTCTAAGTCTATGATTTGCGTTATCGCTCCTTCTAAAATTTCAAAATTTTTAGCGTTTTTTGGGGCAACGCATGCGAGTTTGTTGGAAGCTTTTTCTAACGATTGGAGGTTTTTAAGCAAGGTTTTTAAAACTTCTACGCTTTTAAAATCCTTTTCAAAATAGTCATCAAATTGCTGTTCTGTTTGAGACAAGTTCTCTAAAAAAGCGCTTTGAAGGCGTATTTGGGTGCGATCATGCCCGGTTTCTATGCAGGTTTTATAAGCTTGATGGATCGTAGTCAAAACTTCTTGGGCTTTCAAAAAAGCCTTTGAAAGCTCAACAATGATTTCATAATGTTCGCCTTCCGCTCTTAAAAACCCTAAAAAGAGCACAATGAATAATAATTTTTTTAGCACTTTATCCCTTTACCATTGATAAGAAAAGCTCACCCCATAGCGGCTACTGCCCTTAAAATCGCTAGAAATTTCAGGATAGAGCATCCATTGCTTGGGTTTGTAGCGTGAAGTGAATAAATAAGCAAACCCCCATGCGATAAGGCTGCCGATCGTAACTTGCAAGATCGTGTGTTGTCTTGCCACCACTCTGCTAGCGTCAGTGAGGATTGCAAGAGCGATCACAGGAAGAGCCGGCTTCCACCCATAGCGGTAATACACAAACCCAGCCGCGCTAAACACCCCCCCAGCATGCCCGCTTGGCATGCCTCTCCAAGAATTACAGCACGGGCGTTTAGCAAATTCCACTCTAGCCCCATCTTTATGGGCGTTATTAAAAGCTCCTTTAAGGCCATAAATCACTCCTTGAGTAACCAATGTGCCGACCGCTAATTCCCCTAAACCTCTATAATCGCGCATCGCCAAACTGACCGTGCCCACAAAAATAGGCAAAAACCTAAGCACATCACCGATCTCTTCTAAAATGTATGCCCCCTCATTGATCGGCTCACTCCTTAAAGGATAGACCCATAAGAGTAGGCTCAAAAAAAGACCTTTGAGTTTTTTCATTAAAACGCTCGCTTTTCTAAAGCATAAACCCGCCTGTTTAAATAAGCATAGCCCATTAAATAGCATGCGATAAAGACTAGGCTAATGACAATGAGCGCATAAGCGTTTAAGCGAAAAAAGGTGCTGATTAGAATAAAAGGCAAGTTGCACAGAATAAGGATAAGCGTGCATAAAGGGTTGGGGTAATTGAAAGAGCGTTGTTGCAAGAATTTAAATAAAAGGGTGTGCAAATGCAAGTTATCCGGCATGGTGGCTTTCTGGCGTTTTATTTTGCGCCTAAGGATACTAAAAAGCACCTCTATGACCGGATAAAGCATTAAATTGAGCCCAAAAAACACGCTGATTTTTTGCTCCAAACTCAAATTCAAAAGGGAGATCCCGCACACCAAGCCCAAAAAATACGCCCCTCCATCGCCTAAAAAAATCTTTCCTAAAGGGAAATTTAACACCATAAACCCAAGCACCATGTAAGCTAATAGGCACGCCAAACTGCTAGGCTCTATATAATGGATGACTAAAAGAGTAATCGTGCAAATCCCTGATGCAAGCCCGTTAAACCCGTCAATGATATTAATAGCGTTACTGATGCCCACTAGCATAAAAATTGCGAATAAAAAAGCGATAAAATAAGGCAAGCTAAAAAGGGGCGAAAAATCGCTCACCACTAAAGGCGTTGATGAGATGATGCAAATAACCCCTACGGCTTGCAAAATAAGGCGTATTTTGGGGCTTAATGAAAGGTTAATGTCTTCTAAAAAACCGCTTAAAAAGACTAACAACAAACCCAAAAAAACAAAAAACCCCTTAAAAGGCATTTCAAAAGGTTCAAAATAACAAGCCAACGCAAAAGAAAGAAAGATCCCAAGCCCCCCGGCTCGTGGGGTTCTTGCATGATGAAAGCCTTGGATTTTATTAGCGTTATCCACAAAAAGCATGGATTTTTTAGACCACAGAACAATCAAAGAGCAAATAAATAAACTGGTTAAAAAATATAGCACCCACAACACTTTTTATTGGATTTAGTATTTTCACTATTATAGCAAAAGATAGCTTGATGATAAAATCTTATAGGTGTAAGAGGCGGGTTTTATGTTACAATTCCAAAAATCATTATTATAAAATAAAGGATAGTCATGCGTTTTGGATTGAATATTGATCACATTGTTACTTTAAGAGAAGTGAGAAAGACTTATGAGCCTGAGATTTTAGAAGCCCTATTTATTGCTAAAAACACCCATAAAGTGGATTTAATCACCATTCATTTAAGAGAAGACAAACGACACATTCAAAATGAAGATGTTTTGAGGCTGCTTGAAATAAGCCCTTTGCCTATCAATATTGAATGCTCTATCAATGCAGCAATCACTGATTTTTTATGCTCTTTGAAAAATAAGCCAAGTAAGGTTACGATCGTGCCTGAAAACAGAAATGAGGTTACGACAGAGGGGGGATTGGATTGCTCATTAAAGGGTTTAGAAGAGGTGATTAGAGCGTATCACAATAAGGGCATTGAAGTGTCTTTGTTTATTGATCCTTTAAAAGACGCTCTGCATTTTGCAAGGGAGCATCAAGTCAAGCAAGTGGAGTTCCACACTGGGGTGTATGCGAATTTGCACAACGCTTTATATTCTAACGCTAACAATCAAATCCATGCCATTAGCGTGCTCAAAGACAAAAGCCCTAAAGAATTGAAAGAAGAATTGCACAACGCCTTTTTGCAATTAAGAAGAATGAGTAAAGAAGCGTTTTTTATGGGCATCACGGCGTGCGCAGGGCATGGGTTGAATTATACTAATGTGAAAGAATTGTTAAAAATCCCCTCTTTAAGAGAGCTTAATATCGGTCATAGCGTGATTTCAAAGGCGGTTTTAGTGGGTTTAGAAAAAGCGATTTTAGAAATGGCACAACTTATTAAGCGATAAAATGGCTAAAAAGAAAATTGCGATCAGTTGCGGGGATGTTCAAGGCGTAGGCTTAGAATTGATTTTAAAAAGCCATAAGGAAGTGAGCGCGATTTGTGAGCCGTTGTATCTCACTGATAGCGAACTTTTAGAGCGGGCCAACCAATTGCTTCATAACGCTTATGAAACTAAAACGCTTAACACGCTCGCTATTGATTCCCCCTTACCCTTATTGAACTCTAGCACGATAGGCAAAGTCAGCGCTCAAAGCGGGGCGTATAGTTTTGAGAGTTTTAAAAAGGCTTGCGAGTTAGCGGATAGTAAAGAAGTGGATGGCATTTGCACTTTGCCTATCAACAAACTCGCATGGCAACAAGCTCAAATCCCTTTTGTGGGGCATACCGATTTTTTAAAGCAACGCTACAAAGATCATCAAATTATTATGATGCTTGGGTGTTCAAAACTCTTTGTGGGGCTATTTAGCGACCATGTGCCTTTAGGGGCGGTTTCTCAACTCATTCAAGTAGAGGCGTTAGTTAAGTTTTTATTAGCGTTTCAAAAAAGCACTCAAGCTCAAATCGTCCAAGTGTGTGGCTTTAACCCCCATGCGGGCGAAGAGGGCTTGTTTGGGGAAGAAGATGAAAAGATTTTAAAAGCCATTCAAAAGAGCAACCAAACGCTGGGTTTTGAATGCTTTTTAGGGCCATTGCCCGCTGATAGCGCTTTTGCCCCCAATAAACGCAAGATAACCCCCTTTTATGTGAGCATGAGCCATGATGTGGGGCTAGCTCCTTTAAAAGCACTCTATTTTGATGAAAGCATCAATGTGAGTTTGAACGCTCCCATTTTACGCGCTTCCACTGACCACGGCACGGCGTTTGATATCGCTTATCAAAACAAAGCGAACAACAAAAGCTATTTGAATGCGATCAAATACTTAGCTTAAAGGCTTTTTCTAAAAAGGGGCTTATTTCATTCAAAGCTTTAATTTTAGATTTCATCTCTTTATTCTTCATGCTCAATGTTTAATTCTAGCTTTCTATTCATTGGTATTTTTGTCATTGGTATTTTTGTAAATCCACTTTTTAGTTTTGGTTTAAAGGCTTTAGAATGCCGCTAACAAGGTATAATTCAAGCAAAAACACCACCCAAAGATAAAGACATGATTTTAAGCATTGAAAGTTCTTGCGATGACAGCTCTTTAGCCCTTACAAGAATAGAGGACGCCAAACTTATCGCTCATTTTAAAATCTCTCAAGAAAAGCACCACAGCTCTTATGGGGGCGTTGTGCCTGAGCTTGCATCGCGCTTGCATGCTGAGAATTTGCCGCTCTTATTAGAACGCATTAAAATAAGCTTGAATAAGGATTTTTCCAAAATTAAAGCCATCGCTATTACTAATCAGCCAGGTTTGAGCGTTACTTTAATAGAAGGTTTGATGATGGCGAAAGCCTTGAGTTTGTCTTTGAATTTACCCTTAATTTTAGAAGATCATTTGAGAGGGCATGTGTATTCGCTATTCATCAATGAAAAACAAACCTGCATGCCTTTAAGCGTGCTCTTAGTCTCTGGGGGGCATTCTTTGATTTTAGAAGCTAGAGATTATGAAGACATTAAAATCGTTGCCACGAGTTTGGACGATAGCTTTGGGGAGAGTTTTGATAAGGTTTCTAAAATGCTTGATTTAGGCTATCCAGGAGGCCCCATAGTGGAAAAATTAGCCCTTGATTATAGGCATCCAAACGAGCCTTTAATGTTCCCTATCCCTTTAAAAAACAGCCCGAATCTGGCTTTTAGCTTTTCAGGTTTAAAAAATGCGGTGCGTTTGGAGATTGAAAAAAACGCCCATGATTTGAACGATGAGGTAAAACAAAAGATTGGCTATCATTTTCAAAGCGCGGCTATTGAGCATTTAATCCAGCAAACCAAACGCTATTTTAAAATCAAGCACCCTAAAATTTTTGGTATTGTGGGGGGAGCGAGCCAAAATCTAGCCTTAAGAAAGGCGTTTGAAAATTTGTGCGATGAGTTTGATTGCAAGCTTGTTTTAGCCCCTTTAGAATTTTGCAGCGACAATGCCGCCATGATAGGGCGATCCAGCCTAGAAGCTTATCAAAAAAAGTGCTTTGTCCCTTTAGAAAAGGCCAACATTTCGCCAAGAACGCTGTTAAAAAGTTTTGAATGAATGGATACAAAAAAGAAAGCGCTAAAACGCCCTAAAATTTATCAACCTTTTATCTGTATTTGAGATGATTATTGAATAAAAACGCATTAAACTGAATTAACGAGTAAGCAAAAAGCCTTGAAACGCTTGACGAGATACAAGAATAAAGTCCCAAGCGTAACGCTTGTTATTTTGAACCTATGTTTTATAATAATTTTGTATTCAGTATTATTCTCATACTTTTTTATAAGTTTTAAGCTAACTTTAATGATTATTGTATTATAGTTTCGTCATAAAAAAGGGTTTAAAAAACCTTAAGAGCTATTAACTCTCGAGGATTTGTAGTTTAGTATAGTGGTGTTGCGAGCACCATTAACACTATGATAATCATGATTAATTTCATATTTGTCTCCTTGTTTATTAATTTGTGGCATGTTTCTTAACATGCATTATTATTCTTCAAACCATTAAGTTAGTTTCAAGTGTATGCAAAAACACAGCCACATGTTTTGTTGTATCATAAAATAATATTTTTCAGTCTAAATCCCATTAGAATAAGGTATTAAGCATAAAATAAAAAATTTCTATAAACTACTGATCTCAAGCTGAATTTTGACATACTTACTTGTGAAAAACATAATATTACAAGACACTGAGAAGAGCAGAGTTAATTCTACTAACAAGGTTTTTATAGCGCTTAAAAATGCTAATCATTCATTTCAAACGCTAAAAGCGTTTGGGATTTCTTGCTTGAATGGGTTTAAATTTTTATTAAAAGAGCGTTTTTAGTCAAATTTAATCTTATTTTTGTTATAATTCTAGGTTATTAAGTTTTAGTTTAAAGGGAAAAAATGCTCCGCTCTCTCTATAGCGCCACTTCAGGGATGCTCGCCCAACAGACGCATATTGACACCACTTCAAACAATATCGCCAATGTCAATACCACTGGGTTTAAAAAATCTCGTGCGGATTTTAACGACTTGTTTTATCAAGCGATGCAATACGCTGGCACCAACACAAGCAACACGACTTTATCGCCAGATGGTATGGAAGTGGGCTTAGGCGTGCGCCCTAGCGCGATCACTAAAATGTTTTCGCAAGGCAGCCCTAAAGAGACGGAAAATAATTTAGATGTCGCCATCACGGGTAAAGGCTTTTTTCAAGTCCAGTTGCCTGATGGCACCACCGCTTATACAAGGAGTGGGAATTTTAAGCTAGACGAACAGGGCAATCTTGTAACGAGCGAAGGCTATCTTCTCATCCCTCAAATCACTTTACCTGAAGACACCACGCAAGTAAATATCGGTGTGGATGGCACGGTGAGCGTGACTCAAGGCTTGCAAACGACTTCTAATGTGATCGGGCAAATCACTTTGGCTAATTTTGTCAATCCAGCGGGGCTTCATTCTATGGGGGATAATTTGTTTTCCATCACCAACGCTAGCGGCGATGCGATTGTGGGCAACCCGGATTCTCAAGGCTTAGGCAAGTTAAGGCAAGGCTTTTTGGAATTGAGCAATGTGAGATTGGTAGAAGAAATGACGGATCTAATCACCGCCCAAAGGGCTTATGAAGCCAATTCTAAAAGCATTCAAACCGCTGACGCCATGCTCCAAACAGTCAATTCTCTCAAACGCTAAAAGGGGATTTTACTCTCCTTTTTAATTATCATTTTATATTTTCTAGTTACTATAGTTTAAAAGTCATCTTTTAAAATCTACCATATTAATCCCATAACTGCAGTTAAAGTTCCAATTACTCCTACTATAACAACCTAGTTGAACTATCCATATTTATTTCCTTTATTTTAAATCCAATAGATAAGTAGAGAATATATTAAAATCCTACCCTTTACTTTTTACTTACCCTTGTATCTAGAGTTGTTAGGGTTAAGCTGGTTGGCACGATTGTCCATAGCCTTTTTATAAGCCGGATTGTTAGGGTTTTTAGTGTTGCTTCTTTGACTATAGCTTTTACCCATTTTTTCTCCCTTTAAAATAAAATAAAAATCAGATGCGTTTTTGCTTATCCATTGTATATCTTTTTCCTAAAGAAAAGCTTAAAAGGAATCTATTTACAACGATTTTTCACCTTTATTGATGTGTTTAGAGAATGATGATAATAATTAAAAGATTTTGATACACTTATCATTTTAGATACGATAAATCTGATTTGAAAGTAGGAAACTATTGATCTTTCTTTAGGTATAATTTAATGAAACGCTACTTCGATTTTTGGCACAAAAACCCCCTCCTTTAACCCTCTAACCCTTACTTTTTATCGTTTTTATGTTCGTGGTTAGCGTTGCATTGATTGGCTTGGTTTTGGCTATTTTTTTGACAACTTCCGTTGTCTTGATTTTTAGAATCACCTTTTTGATTGTGGTTTTGATTACTGCAACTGTTACTCATTGTGTCTCCCTTAAATTAAAATAAAAACTAGATGCGTTTTCGCATCTAGGTTTCCGTTCTATACCTTTTTCCCTAAAAAAAAGCTTAAACGGATTCTATTTGCAACGACTTCTTATCTTCATTGGCTTGTTGCGTTTTTAGGCGTAAAGTGGCAACCACAATGCATGCCGGTATGGTTACCCTATAAGCCGGCCCTGCAATATCAATCGCTGTCCATACGCCTGTAATGATCCAGCCAACAGGGCCTGTTAGAAAGCTCAGAGTTCTTGTAAGCACCTGATTGCCCGCAAGCGATAAACCACGCCCTAGAATGGTTTTTGCGACCGCATTCGCAACAATGACCGCTAATTGATAAGATTTAAAGCCTCCCATTTTAAACAGCGTTAAAGTCGCCGCGCTTAAGGCTTGTCTGTTTAAATTGTCCGTGTTTTTTATGGACAATTCATCGCACATTTCTTTCACTTCTTCATCATCCATTTCTTCTAGACTTCTTTCTAAGATTTTAGAAAGCATGTTTTGTTCAATTAAAGTCGTTTCGGTTTTCTTGTTGTAATTGACCTTCAATTTATCGCACACATCGCATAAAATCTCTTTGTATAAGACTCCTTCGCCTTTAATGAAACTCGCAAAACTATTGCTCCCATAGTATTGCAACTCTTCAGCGATTCTTTCTGCGTATTTAGCGTAATCATCGCCATGCCTTTTGTATTCTATGGAGCTTGTGAGTTTTTCATTGTGTCTTTTTTCGCCGTCTTTACCAAAAACAAGCACCTCAAACAAATCCAATAAATCACTAGATTCCAGTTGCTTTAAAAATTCCAAGTCTCTATCATATTTGTATGCCATATTATTCCTTTATATTGTTTTATCACTTATTAAAAACAAACGACTTTTCGCACTTCATCGCTGTTTTTCTAAAGTGATTACTGATTTTAATATCATTTGTCTAAAACTATACTTAATATTCTAAAAAGGCTTAAACTCAAAAGCCCAACGCTCTTAAGATTGCTTTAAAGCATCAATTCTTTGGTTATTGCTTGAATAATGTCCTCTTTTTATAAAAAACAACTAATAAAATAATGGCTAAAAAGAAAATAAAGCGGTTATAGCATCATTTTTTAAATTTAGCATAAAACGCCCTCAAATCAAGGGTTTTTGAGCGAGCTTTTTGCTCAAAGAATCCAAGATAGCGTTTAAAAATTTAGGGGTGTTAGGCTCAGCGTAGAGTTTGCCAAGCTCTATGCATTCATTGATGATGATAGGGTTTTGTGTGGGCGTGAAGCCAATTTCATACGCTCCTAAGCGTAAAATCGCCTTTTCCATGCTCCCTAATCGCTTGAAATCCCAGTCTTTCAAATGCGGTTCAATGAGGGCGTCAATTTCATTGATTTTTTCTAACACGCCATTAAAAAGGCTTAAAGCGAAAGCCAACTGGTTGTTTTTAATCTTTTTTTCTTCTAACATGCTAGAAGCGATTTTTTTAATTTCTTCATTACCGCTCTCAAACGCATACAACAATTCAACCACAGCCCCCCTGGCTTGAGTTCGTGTCGCCATTTTAACCCTTGAGAGTTTGGCACAAGCTCAACAATTCAATGAGGGTGCTCATCGCTTCAAAGCCTTTATTGCCGGCTTTACTGCCCGCTCTTTCAATCGCTTGTTCAATATTGTCTGTGGTAAGCACGCCAAAGCTTACCGGCATGCTGTATTTTAACATCGTGCTGGCAATGCCCTTAGTCGCTTCCGCGCTCACGTAGTCAAAATGCGGAGTCCCCCCTCTAATAATAGCTCCTAAAACGCACACGCCATCGTATTTTCCACTCCCTAACAACCTCTCTAAAATGAAAGGCAATTCATAAGCCCCAGGCACCAGCACGAGATCTAAAAGATTCTCATCGCCCCCATGCCTTTTAAAGCAATCCATCGCCCCTTCTTTTAATCTGTCTGTGATGATATGGTTGAAGCGCGAGGTTAAAATAGCGATTTTTTCATTCCCTTGTAATTGCAATTTCCCTTCTATGGTTCGCATGAAATTCCTTTAAAATAAATTTTGGATTTTTAACATATCAGTTACTAAATATTCTAACTCATTAGGTTTTAGCATGTTTGCCCCATCGCTTAGGGCGTTTTTAGGATCAGTATGCGTTTCAGCGAACAACCCATCAATCCCCACCGCAGCCGCAGCTCTGGCTAAAATAGGGGCAAAAGAGCTGTCCCCTGAACTTTTCCCGTTCGCTCCCCCCGGCATTTGCACGCTATGGGTAGCGTCAAAAATCACAGGGGCAAACTCTCGCATGATTTTTAAAGAGCGCATATCCACCACTAAATTCCCATACCCAAAGCTGCTCCCCCTTTCACACAACCACACGCCATTTTTCAACGCCGTTTCATAAGTGGGGCTTTGAATGCTTTTATCCCTCGTTTTAAGGGCTTTTAAGACAGAATATTGCATGTCTTTTGGGTTCATGAATTGCCCTTTTTTGATATTGACAATAGCATTAGTCTGGCTCACTGCTACAATCAGATCCGTTTGGCGGCACAAAAACGCCGGGATTTGTAAAATATCCGCTACTTTGGCTGCCACACTTGCTTGATAGCTCTCATGCACATCGGTTAAAATTTTATAACCAAATTCCTCTTTGATGGTTTGTAACATTTCTAAGCCTTTTTCTAAACCAGGCCCTCTGTAACTCTCTAAACTCGTGCGGTTAGCCTTATCAAAACTCGCTTTAAAATAAAAATCCAACCGCTCGTTGTTGGCTAGGGGTTGCAATTTAGTAGCGATACTTCTTAGATTTTCTAAACTCTCAATGACGCATGGCCCAGCGATTAAAACGGATTTAGGGGTTTTTGTGTTAGAAGTTTTCATGACTTTTCCTTTGTTTAATGGTTTCTTCAATCGGCTCAAAAAAATGGCTTTCAAAATTATAATTATAAATCCTGCCTGTTTCTATGATATAGTGCCAACCAAAAATTTTCAATTCGTTATTCATCACTCTTTCTTGAATGAAATCATAGCTTAAGAGGTTGTTGAGTTGCAAGCGCACGTTCAAACGCTCTGTAAGCCATGAACGCTTGGCGGAATGGTTGCTGAATTGCGGGTGGTTTTTTAATTCTTCTTTAACAGGCTCTAAGAATTGTATCCAGTTTGCAATGTAAGGGGTTTTAGCTTTGGTGGTTTCATCATGGATCAAATGAATGCTCCCGCAAGCCCCACAATCGCTATGCCCGCAAATGATTAAGTTTTGAATCCCCACATGCACAATAGCGTATTCAACGCTCGCAATGGTAGAAAGGGATTCTTTATAGCTTGTTTTAGGGGGGATCACATTGCCCATGTTGCGGATCACATACAATTCGCCCGGTTTGGTGCCGGTGATCAGATTAGGCACGACTCGTGAATCCACGCAAGAAATGAACAAAGTGTGGGGCTTTTGCTTGGTTTTTAAGCTCTCATAAAGCTCTTTAAGCTCTTCATATTCATTCTCTTGAAATTCTAACGCTCCTAAAAACGCTTTCACTCTTTAATCCTTAAATCTTATTTTGATTAAAATTCGTTTGTTTTTAAAACGCTTATCATAGCTAAAAATCTTGCATTTCTTTTTGTTATAATGGCGTTATTTTACACTTTAAAGGGCTTTCATGCAATTATGTGTCGCATTGGATTTAGAAAAAAAAGAGGACAATCTTTCTTTATTGCAAGAATTGAAAGGCTTAGATTTGTGGGCTAAGGTGGGGCTTAGATCTTTTATAAGAGATGGGGCTGTTTTTTTAGATGAAATCAGAAAGGTTGATGGGAATTTTAAGATTTTTTTGGATTTGAAGCTCTATGATATTCCTTATACGATGGCAAATGCCGCGCTAGAGTGCGCGAAATTAGAAGTTGATATGCTCACCGTGCATTTAAGCAGCGCTAAAAGCGCGCTAACAATTTTAATGCAACGCCTAAACGCTCTTAAAAAACGCCCCCTAATCATGGGCGTGAGCGCTTTAACCAGCTTTAGCGAAGAGGAATTTTGGAGCGTGTATAACGCTCCTTTAAAAACTCAAGCGATCAAATTAAGCGCTATGGGTAAAGAGAGCGGGATTGATGGGGTGGTGTGTTCGGTGTTTGAAAGTTTAGCAATCAAAGAGAATTTAGGTAAGGACTTTTTGACTTTAACCCCTGGCATCAGGCTGGATAAAAATGATAAAGAAGATCAAGAAAGGGTAGCGAACGCTAAAGAGGCTAAACAAAATTTAAGCGATTTTATCGTGGTGGGCCGCCCCATTTATCAGGCTAAAGAGCCTAGAGAAGTGGTTTTAGAGCTTTTAAAGGATTGTTAAATGCGAGCGTTAGAAACGATTGCTGCTTTAAGAGAATATCGTAAAAGTTTGAAAGAAAGCGTGGGGTTTGTGCCGACTATGGGGGCTTTACACAAAGGGCATCAAAGCTTGATAGAAAGGAGTTTGAAAGAAAATTCCCACACGATAGTGAGCGTTTTTGTCAATCCCACGCAATTTGGGGCTAACGAAGATTTTAGCGCTTATCCGCGCCCTTTAGAAAAGGATTTGGCCTTGTGTGAAGGATTGGGCGTTAGCGCGGTGTTTGTGCCTAAAACGAGCGAAATGTATCCCTATGAGATAGAGCAACGCTTAAAACTCTACGCCCCTACATTTTTATCCCACTCTTTAGAGGGAGCAATGCGTAAAGGGCATTTTGATGGGGTTGTTCAGGTCGTGTTAAGATTGTTCCATCTTGTTAATCCTACTAGAGCGTATTTTGGCAAAAAGGACGCCCAACAGCTTTTAATCATCCAGCATTTAGTCAAAGATTTGCTTTTAGACATTGAAATAGTGCCATGCGAGATCGTGCGCGATAGCGATAATTTGGCTTTAAGCTCTAGGAATGTGTATTTGAATGCAACACAAAGAAAACAAGCTCTAGCCATTCCAAAAGCTCTAGAAAACATCAAGCAAGCCATAGATAAGGGCGAAAAAGCGTGCGAAAAGCTTAAAAAACTAGGGCTTGGAATTTTAGAAACTTTAGAAGTGGATTATTTGGAATTTTGCAACCACAAGCTAGAGCCTTTAAAAACCATAGAGCCAACTAACACGCTGGTTTTAGTGGCGGCTCGTGTGGGTAAAACCAGGCTTTTAGACAATTTATGGGTGTAGTTTGGAATTTTTATGGCGACCCTTGAAAGATTTGAACTTCCGTTTCCACCGTGAAAGGGTGGTATCCTTGGCCACTAGATGAAAGGGTCATTTTTAACGATTGACTATTATATTGGAAATAAAGCGTAGAAAATGATTTAAAAAGCGCTTGGTGGCGGAGCGGACGGGACTCGAACCCGCGACCCCCTGCGTGACAGGCAGATATTCTAACCAGCTGAACTACCGCTCCCTATCCAAACTCCATAGCCTAAAAATGCATGCTTTAGTCATGGTGGTCGCTATAAGACTCGAACTTATGACATCTACCTTGTAAGGGTAGCGCTCTACCAACTGAGCTAAGCGACCAAAATATTGAGATAAAATCCAACTAAACCCGTATAAAAGAGTGGTGACTCCTAGGGGATTTGAACCCCTGTAACCACCGTGAAAGGGTGGTATCCTAACCACTAGATGAAGGAGCCACGATGCTCATGGTGACCCGTGTTGGATTTGAACCAACGGCCCATTCCTTAAAAGGGAATTGCTCTACCAGCTGAGCTAACGGGTCTCACAAAAAAAGATAATGATACAATTTTTTTTAACGCTTGTCAAGAATAATTGAAAAATATTGCGGTTTTCATAGAAGTGACACGCTCTCAAAACGGCATGGATAACAACTATTACGCTTAAAACTTGGTTGCGCTTAATGCTGCAAGGATCACATAGACGCCATGCGTTTTAATGTTGGTTAGCGTTAGTTTTGGGGTTTTAAAAAGGCTTTGTTTCTCCCAAGCGCTAATAAATCTTATTAGGATTCAATGCTTTTTTTGTTTAAAAAATTCCATTTTTAAAAAATGGGTTTTTGTTTTATCGTTTTAGATCTCATTTTGTTGTGAAAATCATTTCATTGAGTTTGTTTAAAGTATTTAAAAACGCATTCCCTTAAGGAAGTAGGGGGTATTTTGAAACCATTCCCCCCCTACAAAGCTTTTAAAATCCCCCTAAAAAGAGCGCTTTTTTGAGAAATTATCGCTTAACTAACGACAAGCTTTTTTATTGTTAGTTATAAAAAATGCTAAAAAGAATTTTTAATCAAGCCCCCCTCCCAAAAAAAGAAAGACTTTAAAAAAGAAAGACTTTAAAAAAGAAAGACTTTAAAAAAGAAAGACTTTAAAAAAGAAAGACCTTAAAAAAGAAAGACCTTAAAAAAGAAAGACCTTAAAAAAGAAAGACCTTAAAAAAGAAACCCCCAAACAAAGGCTTCAAAACAAAAACCCCCCAAAAAGAAAGAGGGTTCAAAAGAAAACCCCAAAAAAGGGAGTTCCATAAAGGGTTTAACGCAAGCTTTTAATAAGCAAACACATAATTCAAATACACGCTATAGAGTCTGCGGTATTGGAGTTGAGTGCCTAGCAAAGAATAGTAATTGGTGTTGATCGTGGGGATCTTCACGCCCAATTCCACGCCATGCTGCGCAACATGATCGCTCGCTTTCTTTTTGTTTTTAGCGAGGTTCATTCTCAAGCCTAAATTGAATAAGAATTGGAAATTCGCCACATTCATTTTAGCGCTATAAAAATTATTGAATGTCGCTAAATTCACGTATTGGGAATTAAGCCATGAAGTGCCCGCTAAGGCGATACCTCCAAACACCCCAAAAGAAATCTTATTGTTTTTGGTGGTTTTATCATTGATAAAGTTATAAAGGACATCTGTCCCTACCCCATAAGTGAACACATCAGAAGCGGAGTTGAAAAAGCTGGATTTGATATAAGCATGGTTATAGTCAAAAAAGCCGTAATACCTTAATCCCCACCTTCTTTTTTCGCCAAAAAATTGCTTGTAGCCCACTTGCACGCCGATCCCATTCATCGCGCCGTTGTTGGTTTGAGAGCTGATCAATCCAACGCGTCTGAAAGGGTTATGCCCTAATTCTTGCGTGGCGCTTAGTAATTGCGAATAAGCGCTCTGGTTGACTTGATAAACGGCCTGTAAACCCCCAGGGTTATTAGGGTTAGTGGATTGGCTTATCAAATTTTTAAGGAATGGGGAATTGGGCGTGTTTGAAGCGGTCGTGGTGATGCTGTTATAAGTGTTGTTTAAAGTGCTAAGACTGCCTCTAAAATCAAGTATGGTGCGCGCCAACAACTCAGATTGCTTGATTTGCTCGGCTTGAGTGCCAAAATGCGCAAGGCTGTTATTTAAAGCCGTTATCGTCTCTTCCACATACGCGCAACCGGCTCCCCAAGTGTTATTAGTAACCCCTTGATTAGGCAGTGTCCCACCCCCATTTTTGCAAGCTGCCAAGTAGTCTTTGGTGAAATGTTTCGGGATAGTGTTAAGATTGGTTTTGATTTGATCGGCTAGTTCAAGCATCTTCGCTTGCGCTTGCGCGTGGTTGAGCATGTTTTGAGCGAAAGCCCTATCAGCAGAGGTGTAAGGGTTGAAATTTTGTGGCGCGTTTTGATTGCTTTGCTGGTTAAGGCTTTGAGCTTGCGCGACGATTTCTTGGGCGTTTTTGATCATGCTAGTAACGGCGCTAAACTCCGTGGCAAACACCTGACACACGTTCCCTGCCGTATCTAAACCCCACGGCGCCCCTCCATTTTGTCCTGAATTGTGATTGACCCATGGGCAGTTTGTAGTGAGGACGCTTATCATTTTACTGGCTTCTTGCAAAAGGGTTTGAGCGTTGTTAGTAGTAGTAGTAGTAGTAGTAGTAGTAGTTTTCTCGCTTTGCCCGTTAGTTTGCGTTGTTATAGTTATAGTTACTTGTTTTCCTTTACTATCCAAAACAGGAAATCCGTTATCTTGTTTTAAAGCTTGTTGGATAGTTTGATAAGCTTCGTTAAGCTTTTTCATGTTATCAATACTTAAAGGGCCGCTAACCCCGTTATTATAACCGGTTAAATTGCAATTAATGGAGCTTGATTCGTGTCCTGGCTGGCCCTCAAAAGTTACGCTTGCTTCCCTACTCTTACCAGGACCGCATTGGACATTATAAGCTATCACGTTCCACAACCCCACCGCCGCATTGAGCGCTAAAGAGACGGCTTGATAGGCGGGGGAATTGTCTTTTTCGCCGGTCAACCCTTGCGTGTTTGCTTTTAAATTATCGATCGCAGCATTGATTTCTGAAGGGCTGCTCGCGTTCGTTACCGCCTGATTGAGGTTGTTGAAATTGCTTAAAAGGTTGCTCAAATTCTCATAAGTGTCTGAGAGTTTTTTCAATTCGCCGGTGTTTTTCACCATTTGAGCGGCTTCGCCGATTTGATAGCCTGCGCTGATAAAAAAGCCGTTGTCTTCAGCGTTTAGAAGCGATGCAGCGAGAGAGAGAGAGAGTAAAAGGGTTTTTTTCATGTTTTCTCCTTGAAATAAAATTGAGTGATTGGAATTTTATACATTAAGAATGTATTTGGAACATTGTAGCATGAAATCGTTTTTTTTTGTCATTTAGAGAAAATTTTAGAATTTTGCATTTTTTACGCGTTTGTTTGGGTGGTATTGAAAGGGTTTTTAGGTTTTATTTTAATGGAACGCTAATGATAAAAGCTTGATTTTAATGGGGATTTTTGTTTGCGCGTTTTTCAAAACGAGCGGTTTTGTGAGGTAAAAGCCCCCCAAGAAGAGAGCTTTTATAAAAAATGGTATTAAAAAGCAAGGGGGCTTACATCATGCCGCCCATGCCACCCATACCGCCCATGCCACCCATATCAGGCATTGCTGGGGCCGCTTTTTCTTCTTTGATTTCATGTACGGTGGCTTCTGTGGTTAAAAGCAGACTTGAAACCGAAACCGCATTTTGTAGAGCGATCCTTTCTACTTTTAGGGGGTCAATAATCCCTTCTTTAAACATGTCCACATACTTGCCATTGCTAGCGTTAAAACCAAAATGCCCTTCGTGTTTTTGCACTTCATTCACGACCACACCGCCATCATAACCAGCGTTGATAGCGATTTGAGCTAGTGGGGCTTTAATGGCGCGCATGATGATTTCATAGCCCACTTTTTCATCATCGTGTAAATTCAAATGCACTTTTTGAGCCGCGCGAATGAGAGCCGCACCGCCGCCAATCACAATGCCTTCTTCAACCGCCGCTTTAGTCGCGCTTAATGCGTCATCCACCCGGTCTTTTTTCTCTTTCATTTCCACTTCACTCGCAGCGCCCACTTTGATCACAGCCACACCGCCAGAGAGTTTAGCCAATCTTTCTTGCAATTTTTCTTTGTCATAATCGCTTGTCGTGCTTGCAATTTGGGTTTTGATTTGCGCGACTCTGTCTTTAACGTCATCGCTATGGCCTTTGCCATCTACGATCGTGGTGTTGTCTTTGTCAATCACAATCCTTCCGGCTTTGCCTAAAAACTCCACTTCAGCGTTTTCTAGACTCAAGCCCAATTCTTCGCTAATGACTTGACCGCCGGTTAAAATAGCGATGTCTTTGAGCATTTCTTTTCTTCTGTCCCCAAAGCCTGGAGCTTTAACCGCCGCGATATTCAACACGCCTCTTAATTTATTCACCACTAGAGTCGTTAAAGCTTCGCCCTCAATGTCTTCAGCGATGATTAAAAGCGGTTTGCCCTCTTTCATGGTTTTTTCTAATAGCGGGAGGATGTCTTTCATGCTAGAGATTTTTTTATCCGTTAAAAGGATGTAAGCGTTATCCAATTGAGCGGTCATTTTCTCAGCGTTGGTTACAAAATAAGGGGAGAGGTAGCCTCTATCAAATTGCATGCCCTCTACGACATCCAATTCATCTTCAATGCCCTTAGCTTCTTCAACGGTGATCACGCCGTCTTTACCCACTTTTTCCATAGCGTCAGCGATGAGTTTCCCGATATTGTGATCGGAGTTGGCAGAAATGGTCGCCACTTGGGTGATTTCTTCTTTACCGCCCACTTTTTTGCTCGCTTTTTTAAGCTCATTAATGATCGCTTCAGCGGCTTTATCCATGCCTCGTTTCACTTCAATAGGGTTAGCCCCAGCCGTGATATTCCTCAAACCTTCTTTAAAAATGCTATAAGCCAACACGGTCGCTGTGGTCGTGCCATCGCCGGCAGCATCAGCGGTTTTGCTCGCCACTTCTTTAACGAGTTGAGCACCCATGTTAGCCACCGGGCAACTTAATTCAATCTCTTTGGCCACGCTCACGCCGTCTTTGGTGATGCTTGGAGCGCCATAGCTTTTTTGAATCAACACGTTCCTGCCTCTTGGCCCCATGGTAACTTTAACAGCGTCATGGAGTTGTCTCACGCCTTCAAATAGAAGGTTTCTTGCGCTATCTGAAAATTTAATTTCTTTTGCCATTGTGTATCCTTAATAATAATGTTTGTTAGTGTTTTTTGTGATCGTGACAGCAAGCTTCATGCTCTTTAGCATGTTTATGGTCATGATTGCCTGTATGACAGCAAGAGCCTGAGCCCACAATGCCCAGAATGTCTTCTAATTCTAGCACCATGTATTCGGTGCCGTCTAAAACGATTTCTGCGCCTTTGTATTTGCCAAAAGCGATCACATCGCCTTCTTTAACGCATTTGCAACCTTCACTGATTTTATGGCTAACGGCTTTGATTACGCCCATTAAAGGCTTTTCTTTAGCGTTATCAGGGATGATGATGCCTGAACTGGTTTTGTTCTCTTCTTCAAGTCTTTCTACTAAGACCCTTTCTCCTAATGGTTGAAACTTCATTTCAGTTCTCCTAAGTTTTGATAAATAAAATAGAAATTTAGCGCTTATTGTTATTAAGCTACACAACTATAGCGCATTTTTAGGGATAAGTCAAGCCATAAAAACAAATATAAGACTATAACTATAAGGATTATTAAGTCTATTTATATAAAGTTTCATTAGTTTAAAAATATAAGGATTAGAAAAAGGGGCGTTATCAACAAACCTTTTTGAAGATTTTATTTATTGAGTATAATTCATTCAAACAGCTTAAAACAAGAAAGCACGATGAAGAAAGCATGAAAAATGATTCTTAAAAGTTCCATTGATCGCCTTTTGCAAACGATAGACATTGTAGAAGTCATTAGCTCTTATGTGGATTTGAGGAAATCAGGTTCGAATTACATGGCTTGTTGCCCTTTTCATGAAGAAAGGAGCGCGAGTTTTAGCGTCAATCAAATTAAAGGGTTTTACCATTGCTTTGGGTGTGGGGCGAGCGGGGATAGCATTAAATTTGTGATGGCGTTTGAAAAACTTTCGTTTGTGGAAGCGCTTGAGAAATTAGCCCACCGATTCAATATAGTTTTAGAGCATGACAAAGGCGTTTATTACGATCATAAAGAAGATTACCACCTTTTAGAAATGGTGAGCTCGTTGTATCAAGAAGAGCTTTTTAACGCTCCGTTTTTTTTAAATTACTTGCAAAAAAGAGGGCTTAGCATGGAGAGCATCAAAGCGTTTAAATTAGGCTTATGCACGCATAGAATTGATTACGGCATTGAAAATAAAGGCTTGAATAAAGACAAGCTCATTGAATTAGGCGTGTTAGGCAAGAGCGATAAAAAGGATAAAACCTATTTGCGCTTTTTGGATCGCATCATGTTCCCTATTTATAGCCCTAGCGCTCAAGTGGTGGGTTTTGGAGGGCGCACCTTAAAAGAAAAAGCGGCCAAATATATCAATTCGCCCCAAAGTAAGCTTTTTGATAAATCCAGCTTGCTTTATGGCTATCATTTGGCTAAAGAACACATTTATAAACAAAAGCAAGTCATTGTAACAGAGGGGTATTTGGATGTGATTTTATTGCACCAGGCGGGTTTTAAAAACGCCATAGCCACGCTTGGGACAGCTTTAACGCCATCGCATTTGCCCTTGCTTAAAAAAGGCGATCCAGAAATTCTCTTAAGCTATGATGGGGATAAGGCAGGGCGGAATGCGGCTTATAAAGCGAGCTTGATGTTGGCTAAAGAGCAAAGGAGGGGGGGGGTGATTTTGTTTGAAAACAACCTAGACCCTGCGGAGATGATCGCTAATGGCCAGATTGAAACCTTAAAAGACTTGTTATCGCGCCCCATGGCTTTTATTGAATTTGTTTTAAGGCGCATGGCGGGTTCTTATGTTTTAGACGATCCTTTAGAAAAAGATAAGGCCCTTAAAGAAATGTTAGGGTTTTTGAAAAACTTTTCCTTGCTTTTACAAAATGAATACAAGCCCTTAATCGCTACGCTTTTGCAAGCGCCTTTGCATGTTTTAGGGATTAGAGAGCCAATCTCTTTTCAGCCTTTTTACCCCAAAACAGAAAAACCCAATCGCTCTCAAAAGTTCGCGCATGTTCCTAGCGCGCCCAGTTTGGAATTTTTAGAAAAATTAGTGATCCGCTATCTTTTAGAAGACAGGAGCTTGTTGGATTTAGCGGTGGGTTATATCCATAGTGGGGTGTTCTTGCATAAAAAACAAGAATTTGACGCTTTGTGTCAAGAAAAATTAGACGACCCTAAATTAGTTGCGTTATTATTAGACGCGAATTTACCCCTAAAAAAAGGGGGGTTTGAAAAGGAATTGCGTTTGTTGATTTTGCGCTATTTTGAGCGGCAACTCAAAGAAATCCCTAAGAGTTCGCTCCCTTTTAGCGAAAAAATGATCTGTTTAAAAAAGGCTCGCCAGGCCATTATGAAATTAAAACAAGGAGAATTAGTCGCCATATGAAACAAATAAAAGCTTTAGCCCTATTTAGTGGGGGGTTGGATAGTTTGTTGTCCATGAAATTACTCATTGATCAAGGCATTGAAGTAATCGCTTTACACTTCAATATAGGGTTTGGGGGGAATAAAGATAAAAGAGAGTATTTTGAAAACGCCACCGCGCAAATTGGGGCTAAACTCTTGGTGTGCGATATTAGAGAGCAGTTCTTTAACGATGTGTTGTTCAAGCCCAAATACGGCTATGGGAAGTATTTCAACCCTTGTATTGACTGCCATGCCAACATGTTTAGGAACGCTTTTTATAAAATGCTTGAATTGAACGCGGATTTTGTTTTGAGCGGGGAAGTGCTAGGGCAACGCCCTAAATCCCAAAGGAAAGAAGCGCTCAATCAGGTGAGGAAATTAGTCAGAGAAGTGGGCAAAGAGGCTCGTTTTGATCCCATTTTAGACCGAACGCAAGCAAGCGGTGAAAAACCGCAATTTTTAGACGAATTGCTCTTAAGACCCATGAGCGCTAAACTCTTAGAGCCTACTTTTATGGAAGAAAAGGGTTTTGTTGATAGGGAAAAGCTTTTAGATGTGAGCGGTAGGGGGCGCACTAGGCAATTGCAAATGATCAAAGATTACGGCTTGAAATATTATGAAAAGCCAGGTGGGGGGTGCTTGCTTACGGACATTCAAGTGAGTAATAAGATTAAGAATTTGAAAGAATACAGAGAAATGGTGTTTGAAGACAGCGTGATTGTTAAAATTGGGCGCTATTTTGTCCTACCCCATAACGCTCGTTTGGTGGTGGCAAGGAATGAAGAAGAAAACCATAAGTTGGATATTCAACACCCCTTAATGGATAAGATTGAATTGCTAAGCTGTAAAGGCCCTTTGAGTTTAGTGGATAAAAACGCTAGCAAAGAAGATAAAGAATTGGCCGGTCGTATCGCTCTAGGCTATGCTAAGACTTTAAAAAATCAAGCTTATCTCATTCAAATAGGGAACGAAAAACGCGAGCTTTACCCTTTGGATAAAGAGAGCGCTAGAGAGTATTTATTCGCTTAAAAGGGAGTTTTTTTGAGGGTTTTAGGGGTTTTCTTTTATGCTATAATGGAAAAAGCTCTAATCATTAAGCTATTTGCTAGGAGGTTTGCATGCAAGAGTTTTTAGGTTTTGGTGTGGTGGGGAATTTTGCAGGGCATTTGGAGCAAGCAGGAGAGAGTCATAGTTTTATTAACATGAAAAGCGAAGAAAAGGACGCCCCTAAGGGGTTGTTCCCTTTTTATATCCCGTATGAGAATTGCTATTTGGGGCGTTGTTGCATTAATAACCATAAGATTATTTTGCCAAATGATTTGAATTTGAAAGTGCAAGCAGAGCCAGAAATCGCTTTAGAATGCGATGTTAAATACGATGAAAAACATTTGGTAACCAAGCTTGTGCCTAATTTTTTCATGGCGTTTAATGACGCTTCTGTGCGTAATTTAGAAGCCACAAAGCTCTCCCAAAAAAAGAATTTTTCACCAGCTTCTAAAGGTATAGGGCAGAAATTGCCTATTGACAGGTTTGCTTATGGGGGGGTGTGTAACAATTTCTCTATCGCATCTTTTTTGAAATACAATAATGTTTGGCACATTTATGGGGAAAACAGCAAATTGCTCAAATACGAGTTTTTTTATCAAAAGCTTTTAGACTGGATCAAAGACAGATTGAACCACCAACAAGATGGCGATTCTTTAGAGGCTTTAAGACCTTTTTTAGAACGCCATAATTTCCCTACTAAAATGATTTTTGCGATCGGGGCTACCCCTTATATGCCTTTTGCACAAGAGCATTTCTTACAAAAAGGCGATGAGGTGGTGATTATCGCTTACAACCATTTACAATACAGCTTTGAAAAGATTCAAAACCTCTTAGAAGAAGACGCCCTACAAACCAAAGAACACGCTAATCTTTCTTATGTCTATCAAATCGTAGAATAGTAAGGCTTTTACACTCTTTGGCTTTGCTTTTTTACCCTTTTAAAGATTAAATGCACCCCTTTTAACCCCCTTTTAGAGAATTTTTATGGTTTTTTTGAGATAATAAAGCGTTATAAAGTTAATTAAAATTAAACAAAAGGGTTTTGATGTCCGCTCATTTTTTAAAAATCATTTTTTTAGTAGGCATGTGCGTTTCAAGTTTGTTCGCTGAAGGTTTAGAGGGGTTTTTTAACGCCCTAGAAGCCCAGCTCAAAAGCCCCATCGCTAAGGGGATTTTAATGGTGATTTTCATAGGGATCGCTATTTATGTGTGGAGGAATTTAGACCGGTGGAAAGAGATTTTATTCACGATCCTTGGCGTGGTGTTTGGGATCTTTTTATTCTTTAAAGCCCCGAGTTTGGCGAATTGGTTTATGGGAATTTTTTAATGATTATCCTCTCAGCGAGCGTGAAGAATTTGCGTGAAATTTCGGTTAAAGAAAAATTTTTATGGCTGAACGCCAAGTCTTATTTGATTTCTGTTTTTGCGCCTTTTATCTTGCTCCCTTGGATTGATTTGTTGAGCGCTTTTTTATTGTATTTAGGGTTTTTAGTGCTCTTTAGCGTGCTGGAATTTTTTGATGAAGACATTGCAGATATTATTATCGCTAAAAGCAAAATAAAGACTAAAACCAAATGTTATAGAGCGTAGGATGTTAGAAAAGCTTTTGAACGCTGTCAAACAAAAAGTTTCAAACTATTTTTTAGGGGTTTTGCCTAAAAGCTATTCTATGAGCGAAGAAAACAACATTTTAGGCTTGTATGATGAGCATTTCTTGCTCACTAAAAACGAAAACTTAGTGGGCATCCTCCGTTTAGAAGGGGTGAGTTACACCCATTTAAGCACAGAGCAATTGCAAGATCTTTTCACCGAGCGCCAAATGGCGTTGGATTCTTTAGAAAAAGTCGTGGCGCGCCTGGTGGTTAAAAGGCGTAAAATTGATTATAAACAAAACATTCAATCTGACTCTAAATATTTGCAAGCGATTTTGAATCAATTTGAAAACAAAGAAGTGTATGAAAATCAGTATTTTTTAGTTTTAGAAAGCGCGCATTCCTTACAGGGCGTTTTGGAGCATAAGAAAAAATCTCTCATGCATGCCAATAGGGAAAATTTTAAGGATATTCTCTCTTATAAAGCGCATTTTTTGCAAGAAACTTTAAAAAGCTTAGAAATCCAGCTCAAAAATTATGCCCCCAAACTCTTAAGCTCTAAAGAGGTTTTGAATTTTTATGCGGAATACATTAACGGGTTTGATCTCCCCCTAAAGCCCCTAGTAGGGGGGTATTTGAGCGATAGCTATATTGCTAGTTCTACCACTTTTGAAAAAGATTATTTCATTCAAGAAAGTTTTAATCAAAAAACCTACAACCGCTTGATTGGCATTAAAGCTTATGAGAGCGAACGCATCACTTCTATAGCGGTGGGAGCGCTTTTATACCAAGAAACGCCTTTAGACATTATCTTTTCTATAGAGCCTATGAGTGTGCATAAAACGCTGAGTTTTTTAAAAGAGAGGGCCAAGTTTAGCATGTCCAATCTCGTTAAAAACGAGCTGCTAGAATACCAAGAATTAGTCAAAACCAAACGCCTATCCATGCAAAAATTCGCCCTAAACATTCTTATCAAAGCCCCTAGATTAGAGGATTTAGACGCTCAAACAAGCTTAGTTTTAGGGCTTTTATTTAAAGAAAATTTAGTGGGCGTTATAGAAACTTTTGGCTTGAAAGGGGGGTATTTTTCCTTTTTCCCTGAACGCATCCATTTAAACCACCGCTTGCGTTTTTTAACCTCTAAAGCCCTAGCGTGTTTAATGGTGTTTGAAAGGCAAAATTTAGGTTTTAAGGCTAATTCATGGGGGAATAGCCCTTTGAGCGTGTTTAAAAATTTGGATTATTCCCCTTTTTTATTCAATTTCCACAACCAAGAAGTGAGCCACAATAACGCTAAAGAAATCGCTAGGGTGAATGGGCATACTTTAGTTATAGGGGCAACCGGAAGCGGTAAAAGCACGCTGATTAGCTTTTTAATGATGAGCACTTTAAAATACCAAAACATGCGCCTTTTAGCATTTGATAGGATGCAAGGGCTGTATTCTTTCACAAAATTTTTTAAAGGGCATTACCATGACGGCCAATCTTTTAGCATCAACCCCTTTTGTTTAGAGCCTAATTTGCAGAATTTAGAATTTTTGCAATCCTTCTTTTTGAGCATGTTTGATCTTGCCCCTTCAAGGGATAAAGAAGCCTTGGAAGATATGAATGCGGTTTTTAGCGCGATTAAGAGCCTTTATGAGACCTTATACCCTAAAGCCTTTAGTTTGCTGGATTTTAAAGAAACGCTTAAAAGAACCTCATCTAATCAATTGGGCTTGAGTTTAGAGCCGTATTTGAATAACCCCCTTTTTAACGCTTTGAATGACGCGTTCAACTCCAGTGCTTTTTTAAATGTAATCAACTTAGACGCTATCACCCAAAACCCTAAAGACTTAGGGCTTTTAGCCTATTACTTGTTTTATAAAATCTTAGAAGAATCCAGGAAAAACGACAGCGGTTTTTTGGTTTTTTTAGACGAGTTTAAATCCTATGTGGAAAACGATTTATTGAACGCTAAAATCAACGCTTTAATCACGCAAGCCAGGAAAGCTAATGGCGTGGTGGTGTTGGCTTTGCAAGATATTTACCAATTAAGCGGGGTTAAAAACGCTCATAGTTTTTTAAGCAACATGGGGACTCTTATTTTGTATCCGCAAAAAAACGCTAGGGAGTTGAAACACCATTTCAATGTGCCTTTGAGCGAGACTGAAATTTCTTTTTTAGAAAACACCCCTTTGTATGCCAGGCAGGTTTTAGTCAAAAATCTGGGTAATGGGAGTTCCAACATGATTGATGTGAGTTTGGAGGGCTTGGGGCGTTATTTGAAAATCTTTAATTCGGATTCTAGCCATGTCAATAAAGTGAAAGCGTTACAAAAAGACCACCCTACAGAGTGGCGTGAGAAACTTTTGAAGAGCTAGTTTTAAAAAGTCAATATCATTTTGAAGCACTCCTATTCAGATGGCTAAGGCACACAAGAAATTAGGGGACTCTGCTGTATTCCTACCCTGAAGCGTTACCCTAAAATCCTATTGCATAGGTCCAAATAAGAGCTTAGGGATCATTTTAACCATAAAAAGCTTATGTTTTCATTAAAAATGTTATGATACGCTCAAATTAGTCAAGCAAACAAGCAAAAAAATTAAAAGGGTTAGATTGAAAATATTCGTTCTGTTGATGTCGGTAATTTTAGGAATATCATTAACAGGTTGCATAGGCTATCGTATGGACTTAGAACATTTTAACACGCTCTATTATGAAGAAAGCCCCAAACAAGCTTATGAATATTCCAAACAATTCACTAAGAAAAAAAAGAACGCTCTTTTATGGGACTTGCAAAACGGCTTGAGCGCTTTATACGCAAGGGATTATAAGACTTCTTTAGGGGTGTTAGATCAAGCCGAGCAACGCTTTGATAAAACCCAAAGCGCTTTCACAAGAGGGGCTGGTTATGTGGGCGCTACCATGATTAATGATAACGTGCGCGCTTATGGGGGGAATATTTATGAGGGCGTTTTAATCAATTATTACAAAGCGATAGACTACATGCTTTTAAACGATAGCGCGAAAGCTAGGGTGCAATTCAACCGCGCGAATGAACGCCAGCGCAGGGCTAAGGAATTTTATTATGAGGAAGTTCAAAAAGCCATTAAAGAGATCGATTCTAGCAAAAAGCACAATATTAATATGGAACGCTCTAGGGTGGAAGTGAGCGAGATTTTAAACAACACCTATTCTAATTTAGACAAATACGAAGCTTATCAAGGTTTGCTTAACCCGGCGGTTTCGTATCTCTCAGGGTTGTTTTACGCTTTAGATGGGGATAAGAATAAGGGGTTAGGCTATCTTAATGAAGCCTATGGGATCAGTCAAAGCCCTTTCGTGGCTAAAGACTTGGTTTTTTTCAAAAACCCTAACAGGAGCCATTTCACTTGGATCATCATTGAAGATGGTAAAGAGCCGCAAAAAAGCGAATTTAAAATTGATGTGCCTATTTTTATGATTGATTCGGTTTATAACGTGAGTATAGCCTTGCCCAAGCTAGAAAAAGGGGAAGCGTTTTATCAAAATTTCACTCTTAAAGATGGAGAAAAAGTAACGCCCTTTGACACTTTAGCCTCAATAGATGCAGTAGTCGCTAGCGAGTTTAGGAAGCAATTGCCCTACATTATCACCAGAGCCATTTTATCGGCCACTTTTAAAGTGGGCATGCAAGCGGTGGCGAACTATTATTTAGGGTTTGTTGGCGGGCTAGTAACTTCGTTGTATTCAGGTGTTAGCACCTTTGCAGATACCAGGAACACGAGCATTTTTGCCCATAAAATCTATCTCATGCGCATCAAAAACAAAGCTTTTGAAAATTATGAAGTTCGAGCTGATTCCATTGACGCTTTTTCGTTTTCATTAAAGCCTTGTAAAAGATCGCTTGAAAACCCTAAAGTCATTGACGCTAGGGAATTGCTTTCTGGGTTTGTAGCAGCCCCACAAATCTTTTGCTCTAACCACCATAATATTTTATACATCCGCAGTTTTAAAAATGGGTTTGTTTTGAGTCATTTAAAATGATTTAAAAAACCCCAAAGATAGTTTTTAAGTGTCGTTGGCATTAAACACAAACACGATATAATTATAAAACGATACGAAAACCTAAATTAAGGGGAAGTCATGGCTGATAGTTTAGCGGGCATTGATCAAGTTACGAGTTTGCATAAAAATAACGAGTTGCAATTGTTGTGTTTCAGGCTGGGTAAAAACAAGGATTTGTATGCGGTCAATGTTTTTAAGATCCGTGAAGTGGTGAAATACCATGGCAATCTCACCATCATTAGCCACGAAAACAATTCGCTCGTTGAGGGGCTAATCATTATAAGAGAGCTCACCATTCCCTTGATTGATATGAAAAAATGGTTTTATTATGACAGCCAAAACAAAAACAAGGATTTACGCCCTTATAGGATAGAAAAAGAAAAAGGCGAAGACGATATTGTCATGATTTGTGAGTTTTCTCGCTGGACCATAGGGGTTAGGATCTATGAAGCGGATAGGATTTTGAGCAAGAAATGGACTGAAATGGAGCAAAGCGCCGGGTTAGGGGGATCTGCAGGCAATAACAAGCTCGTGAGCCGCACGCGCTATTTTGACGGGCGCTTGGTGCAAGTGGTGGATATTGAAAAAATGCTTATAGACGTGTTCCCTTGGATTGAAGATGAAAAACACAACGATTTAGAGACGCTTTCTAAAATCCATTCTAACCAATGCGTTTTACTCGCTGATGATTCCCCAAGCGTTTTAAAAACCATGCAAATGATTTTAGACAAGCTGGGCGTCAAGCACATTGATTTTATCAATGGTAAAACCTTATTAGAGCATTTGTTCAACCCCACAACCGATGTGAGTAATATTGGCCTGATTATTACCGATTTAGAAATGCCAGAAGCGAGCGGTTTTGAAGTGATCAAGCAGGTTAAAAACAATCCTTTGACTTCAAAAATCCCCATTGTGGTCAATTCTTCTATGAGCGGCAGTTCTAATGAAGACATGGCCAGGAGCTTAAAGGCCGATGATTTCATCTCCAAGTCTAACCCTAAAGACATCCAGCGGGTGGTTAAGCAATTTTTGGAATTAGCATGAAAAAATACAGCGCTATCCCCACCCCTTGCTATGCGCTAGAGAGCGAACGCTTAGAAAAAAACGCCAAGATTTTAGAAATCGTGCGCCAACAAAGTGGGGCAAAGGTTTTGCTCGCTTTAAAGGGGTATGCGTTTTGGCGTGAGTTTGGGATTTTAAGGCAAAAATTGAACGGGTGTTGCGCGAGCGGTCTTTATGAGGCTAAGCTCGCTTTTGAAGAGTTTGGGGGGCGAGAGAGCCATAAGGAAATTTGCGTTTATAGCCCGGCCTTTAAAGAGGCTGAAATGAGCGCGATTTTACCCCTAGCGACAAGCATCATTTTCAACTCTTTTTACCAATACGCTACCTATAAAGACAGGATTTTAGACAAAAACAAGCAGTTAGAAAACTTGGGCTTAAGCCCCATTAAAATGGGTTTGAGGATTAACCCTCTTTATAGCGAAGTAACCCCAGCGATTTATAACCCATGCTCTAAAATGAGCCGGTTAGGGATTACGCCTAGCGAATTTGAAAAGGGGGTGAAAGAGCATGGCTTAGAGGGGGTGAGCGGGTTGCATTTCCATACGCATTGCGAGCAAAACGCCGACGCTTTGTGCCGGACTTTAGAGCATGTGGAAAGGCATTTCAAGCCTTATTTAGAAAACATGGCGTGGGTGAATTTTGGTGGGGGGCATCATATCACTAGGAGCGATTATGATGTGAATTTGCTCATCCAAACGATTAAGGACTTTAAAGAACACTACCACGATATAGAAGTGATTTTAGAGCCCGGGGAAGCCATAGGGTGGCAATGCGGGTTTTTAATCGCAAGCGTGATAGACATCGTTAAAAACGATCAAGAAATTGCGATCTTAGACGCTTCTTTTAGCGCTCACATGCCCGATTGCTTAGAAATGCCTTATCGCCCTAGTATTCTTAAGGTTTCTGTAGAAAATGACGAAGAAATTATTGAAGTTGAAAAGGGCGAAAATCAAGGGGCGTTTTCTTACTTTTTAGGTGGCCCTACTTGTTTAGCGGGGGATTTTATGGGGAGCTTTAGTTTTGAAACGCCTTTAAAAAGGGGCGATAAAATCGTGTTTCAAGACATGCTCCATTATACGATTGTCAAAAACAACTCGTTTAACGGCGTGCCGCTCCCAAGTCTGGCTAAAATAGACTCGCAAGGTTTTAAGATCCTTAAAAACTTTTCTTATGAAGATTATAAAAACAGGAATTAAAGCTTTAATTAAGGTTTTTGGGGCTTGTAAAAAGACCCACGCACAACATTCCAACACCAAGCCCGGCCAACACCGCACCAATGGTGTGCATGTCTAAATAAATGCGAGCGAGCATGGTTAAAGGGATTAGGGGTAAGAGCCACAAGTATTTTTTAAAAGAATAACGGCGCATTAAAAACGCCACCGCCAACCCCACCATAGACGAATGCCCGCTTGGCATGTTGAAATTACCCCCATAAGGGCGCTCGCCCAAACGCTGCTCATTGATTATTACATGGTTTAAGGCTCTTTTGGTGGTGTGCGTGAGAAGGGTTGTAGCGATAGAGGCGTTAGCGACTTGAAAAAGCCCTATCGCATCTCTTTGAATCAAGGGAATCGCCACAGATAAAATCGTAGGGATAAAGCGCGCATAATGCTCGGTGAAATGAAGCGCCAAAGGCACGCTTTGGTGTTTAGGGACTTTAGGGAAAGGCGCAAAAATGCCTAATAAAATCAACCCCAAACTGAGGGCTAATAAAGTTTTAGAAAAGCTTTTCGGCAGGCTTTCACAAAATTTCTGTTTAAATAAGAATTTTTTCATGCGTGTTATTTCACTCTTTTTTGTGTTTGAGCAGATCTAAAGAAGGGCGATAAACAACGCTAGGGTTTTTAAAATCTTCAAACACCCCTAAAACGCTATGGAAAATGGTGTTTTGATTAATGGGGGTTTGGGTTTGGATAATGGAATGCTCCTTTTTAAAAAGATCATTGGCATAAACGATAAAGGGGATCTCGTATTGCTCTTTAGGAGCGATGCTTTTAGGAATGCCATGCAAATAGAACGCTTCTTCGCCCAAACTTTCGCCATGATCGCTTAAATAAATCATTAAAGCGGGCTGCTTGGCTTTTTCAAGCATGCTAATAATTTTGTCTAACAGATAGTCGTTATAAAAAATGGTGTTGTCATAGGCGTTAATCAAGCTTTCTTTGGAGCAAGAAGACAGATCAGCGCTTGAGCAATAGGGCTTAAACACCCTAAAATTTAAAGGCACTTTGTTGTCATAGTTGGGGCCATGCGAGCCGGCAAGGTGTAAGATGAGTAAGACATTTTCATTAGAGTGTTCTTTTAAAAGGTTGGGTAAATTATAGAGTAAGGATTCATCATAAGGGGCGATCGCTTCACAATTGGGGCATTTTTGAATCAATTCATAGTTTTTAAGATAGCTTGTAACCTTAACGTTCTTTTCGCCGTCATTCGCGCTATACCAAAAGACTTTGATACCCGCTTTAGTCAAGTAAGTGGGCAAGTTTTCATAAACACCCAAGCTGTTTTTAAAAGAAGAATCTAAAATGCATTCCAAACTCGCTGTCGTGTAAGTGGCGCAAGAAGTAGCGTTAAAAAGGGTGAGTTCATGATTTTCTAAGCGCTTGCTTAATCTTGGGGTGGTGGGTTTTTGATAGCCATAAAGGGCGTAATTGTGTTTCCTGGCACTTTCGCCAATGACTAGCACCACAAACGAATTGGAATGGTTGGGCGAAAAGAGAGGGAGCGGCTTGATGGTGGGGGCGAAAAATTTAAGAGCGCTCACTCTAAAAGCGTTCACGCTATAAGCGAAGGGCAAAATTAAGCCCCCTATGAATTTCGCATGCTTGTCAAACCACAGCCAATTTTTAGCGTTCATTAAAGCGCTAGCGATAAAGATAAACACTAACGCCAAGATCGCTAAAAAGGGCGCTTTTTTAGAAGAATTTTTAAGGGGGATTTTATAGATAATATAGCCAGGTAACACCCCAAAAACAACGATAAAAATGAATAATTTAACGCTCAAAAAGCCTAAAACTTCATGCGTGTTGGTGTTTAAGACATTACCCATCATGCTCTTATTTAAAAACACCTTATAAGTGCTAATGAAATAGAAAGCGACGGAATTGAGCCAACTAAAAACAACCGCGCTTAAGCGCATCAAAGAAGCAGAGATCAAGCCTAACGCCAAAAAGAGAGCGCCATTAACGCAAAAAAGCACGATAATAATCATGGCTATAAAACTAACCTGGTTGCTTTCTTTATAAACATAAGCGAATAAGGGGAAATGGTATAAAACGCCAAAAATAAGGCTATAGAGCAAACCGGCTTGCAGACAACTTAGGGGCTTTAAAAACTTCAGATGGAATAATGATGTCAAACACGCCCCTTAAAATCAATCAATCTTATGATTATATCGTAGGTATGGGGATTTTATCCCACTAGCACGAAAAACTCCGTCCTTTAGGGCGGAGATGTAAGTGCATATCTGTTAGGTATTTGAATATCGTTTCACCTAGATCCATTCGCTTTTTAGTGCATTCTATTAAAAATCAAAGTT
>NZ_JACTGH010000009.1:0-85502 GCF_014498195.1 Helicobacter pylori
CGATCTGATAGCCCACGCTCATGTAAAATCCGTCATCTTCAGCCCTTGATAATGAGAGCATGAGAGAAAGAGAGAGCAAGAGAGATTTTTTGATTTTCATGTTTTCTCCTTTTAATAGATTTTTCTTTGATACAAAGAAACTTCGTATTATAAGCAATAAATGGAATTTTAACTAATTTTAGCGCTAAATTTTAGAGGTTTTGTTTTTTTTTTTTTTGTAAAAATTGGGAAAAATAGGGATTTTGACCCGGCTTTTAAGGCTTAAAACCGCCCCTAAAAGAAAGGCTAGTTAGTCTTCTTTCAAGCTATAAGCGATAGGGATTTTTAGATGCACGGTTTCGTCTGGTTTAGGGAACAAATGCGCCGCGCTCTTAATGGCTTCTAAAGCCGCATGGTTTAAAATATCCGTCGTGTTGCTTTTGACGACTTTAATGTCTGTAACGCTCCCATCAGCATTGATTGTAAAGCTCACCAACACTTCGCCCTCAATGCCCCTAATTTGCGCCATTTTAGGGTAGCGGTTTTTAGAAGAAATAGCGGTTTGGATCTTCATTAAAAATTCGTTGCTCACCCCTGGGTTATAAGCTTGAGCTTCAGAAGTGGCACCCTCAGAAGTTTTATTAGACTCTTCTTGCTTGTCTTTTTCTTTGACTACATCTTTAGTCGTTACTTGTTTAGGAGCGCTTTTTTCTTTAGCTTCCTCTTTAGCTTCTTCTTTTTTGGGTTCTTCTTTAGGCTCTTCTTTCTTAGGTTCTTCAACTTTAGGTTCAGGTTTTGGCTCGGGTTTTGGCTCAGGCTTAGGTTTTGGCTTGGGTTTAGGCTTAGGCTTGGGCTTGGGTTTTGGCTTAGGCTTTGTCACCTCTTTTTTGGGTTCTTCTTTTTTTGGTTCTTCTTTCTTGGGTTTTTCTTTAGGCTCTTCTTTGGGTTTAGCGGATTCGGCATTCGTCTTCACTTTAGAATTGGTGTTAATGCTGGCTAAACTCATGGTAACCTTAGTGGTCCCGGCTTGCGCTAAAGGCTCTGGGGCGTCTTCGCGCAGTAAAAAATAGCCAAACCCTATAGCGTATAGGGCAAAAGAGATTAAAAAGCTGACACTCGTTGAAACTTTACTGAGCTTGCGTGGAGATGGAGAAATTTTCATGATTATGCTCTTTTAAAATATCCATAATGCTGATAAAAGTTTCAAAACGAGAGCTTTTGTCGCTTTTTAAGTCTATAAGGGTTTTAGGGTCTGTTTGTTTGACTACAGCACTCAAAGCTTCTAAATTCGTCGGTTTGTCATCTACGAAAATATTGTCATGCTCATCTACGGAGATGACCACCACTTTTTGATCGTTTGGCTGGGATTTTTCCGCGTTTTTAGCGTTAGGGAGACTGACTTTAATCTTACCTTGTGCGATAAAAGTAGAAATGCTTAACACAATCGCTAGCAAAACGAGCATAATATCAATGAAAGGGACAACATTCAGCCCATCGCCTCTTCTGATGCTTTTCATTTTTTCATGATCCTGAATTTTTCACTCAAAACATCGGATTTTCTCAACAAGCTATTATAAGCGATCAAAGTGGGAATCGCCACAGCAAGCCCTAGAGCGGTCGCTTTTAAAGCTAAAGACAAACCTACCATGATCGTTTTAGCGTCCATCCCGCCGCTCACGCCCATGTCATAGAAAATCACCATGATCCCTAAAACCGTTCCTAATAAGCCCACGTAAGGCGCGTTAGAAAAAATCACATAGAGAATGGTTAGATTCTTGGTTAAATCCAAATTCAGGGCGTCTATATCGTCATAAGCTTTCAAATCGACTTTAGAATAAAAAATAACCCTTTCAATCACAAACCACAAGGCTAAAAAACTGGCCACGCCAAGCACCGCAAAAACAAATATGTCCACATAATCTTTCAACATTCCCACTGAAAAACCGCCCATAAAAACTCCTTGTCTATGATAAAACAATTCCCTTAAGATTAAAGCCACATGCGATACAGATATACTCTAAAGAGCATGCACTCTTTAAGAAGCATTCGTTCGCATAAACGCTCCAAAATGATAAAGGAATGTTGGTTTGTTGATTATATTGTTTTAATAATAACAAGTCAATGATGATTAAGCTAATAATTACAATCAAATTCAAACGCTCTTATGACCAACCATTTAAATCCAATCTGTATTATAATTGTTCATTTTAAATTAATTCAATCATACTAGCATGAGCGGCTTTTAACAAACTCATGCCAAAAAAGGATTTTTCTCAAATGGATACACCCAATAAAGACGATTCAATCATCCGCTTTTCGGTTTCTTTGCAACAAAATTTATTAGACGAATTAGACAACCGCATCATTAAAAACGGCTATTCTTCTCGATCAGAATTAGTGCGCGACATGATCAGAGAAAAATTAGTAGAAGACAATTGGGCCGAAGATAACCCTAATGATGAGGGTAAAATCGCCGTGCTTGTGGTGATTTATGATCACCATCAAAGGGAATTAAACCAGCGCATGATAGACATTCAGCATGCCAGCGGGACGCATGTTTTATGCACCACTCATATTCACATGGACGAGCATAATTGTTTGGAGACGATTATTTTACAAGGCAATTCGTTTGAAATCCAACGCTTGCAATTAGAAATTGGGGGGCTTAGGGGGGTTAAATTCGCTAAATTGACTAAGGCGTCTAGCTTTGAATACAATGAATAGCGTGTTAGAATGTAAAGAATTAGCGCTCTATGGAGGGAGTTTTGACCCCTTGCATAAGGCTCATTTAGCCATTATTGAGCAAACTTTAGAATTACTGCCCTTTGCCCAGCTCATTGTCTTGCCCGCTTATCAAAACCCTTTCAAAAAGCCATGTTTTTTGGACGCAAAAACCCGTTTTAAAGAGTTAGAAAGAGCTTTAAAGGGAATAGATAGGGTGCTATTGAGCGATTTTGAAATCAAGCAAGAAAGGGCTGTGCCTACGATAGAAAGCGTTCTTCATTTCCAAAAACTCTACCGCCCTAAAACGCTTTATTTAGTCATAGGGGCGGATTGCTTGAGGCACCTTTCTTCTTGGACTAACGCTAAAGAGCTTTTAAAAAGGGTGGAATTAGTGGTTTTTGAAAGGATTGGCTATGAAGAGATCCAGTTTAAGGGACACTACCACCCTTTAAAGGGCATTGACGCGCCGATTTCTTCTAGCGCGATTAGGGCTAGTTTGGGGGTTTAGGCGTGTTTTTTAATGTGGCTATAGGCTTCTTGAATGATAGCGAAGCGTTTGGCGTAAAGAGCCTTTTTTTCTTTGAGATCGCATAAATCAGGGTGGTAGGTTTTAGCCAACTCTAAATAGCGTTTTTTGACTTCGCTGAAATTTTCATGTTTGATAAACCCTAGCGTTTTATAGCATTCTTTTAATTTGCGTTCAGCCATAGTGGTGTAGCTGTCTTTGCCAAAGCCATTAGGGTAGATGAAATCTAAGCATGCGTTATGGACGATTCTATTTTCATTGAGCGTTACAATGAGTTCCCAAAAACGCTCTGAATCGCCTCTTATATGCAATTCATCTTGGGTTTCTAAAAACACATAGCCGCTAAATTTTTGGCGTAAAAAGCGTTTAGCGATAGGGTGTTTGGTGATAAAGAGCGCGTATTCTGCCCCAAAGGTTAAAACTTTCACCTCTATCTTTTCTAAAAGCGTGTTTTGATTGATGATTTTGATGCGTATGGGCAAGCGGCTTTTTTGTAAAATCTCTTCTAAAGAATGCATGCTAATATCTTTCTCATGCGTGCATTCAAGGGCATGATAAACCCAATTGAGCAAGTAGTTTTTTTTAAAGCATTCCGTGTCGTTTAAAATGAGCAATGATGAAGAGAGCATGTGGCATTGGCTGAAATGTTTTTTAGCGTAGTTTAAAACTTTTTTCAATAAAGGGTGGCTGTTAGGGAGCGCGATTTGCGTGAATCTGGCTAACAATTCAATTTTGGCCATTGCCCTTATTTTCTCCATGCGTTTTGATGCGATTTTTAAAAATCTTTAGGTATTTTAGCATGCCAATGGTTAAAAAAAGGTGGTTATGAATGGTTTTTGCGCTAGACTACGAGCCATAACTCATTTATGAAAGATTAAAAATGAAAATAGCGGTATTACTCAGTGGGGGGGTGGATAGCTCTTATAGCGCTTATAGCTTAAAAGAGCAAGGGCATGAATTAGTGGGGATTTATTTAAAACTCCATGCGAGTGAAAAAAAGCATGATTTATACATCAAAAACGCTCAAAAAGCGTGCGAGTTTTTAGGCATTCCTTTAGAGGTGTTGGATTTTCAAAAGGATTTTAAAAGCGCGGTTTATGATGAATTTATCAGTGCGTATGAAGAAGGGCAAACCCCTAACCCATGCGCGTTGTGCAACCCTTTAATGAAATTTGGGCTAGCTTTAGATCACGCTTTAAAATTAGGGTGTGAAAAGATCGCTACCGGACATTATGCGAGAGTCAAAGAAATTGACAAGGTAAGTTATATTCAAGAGGCTGTGGATAAAACTAAAGATCAGAGCTATTTTTTATACGCTTTAGAGCATGAAGTGATCGCTAAATTGGTGTTCCCTTTAGGGGATTTGTTAAAAAAAGACATTAAGCCTTTAGCCTTGAATGCGATGCCTTTTTTAGGCACTTTAGAAACCTATAAAGAATCTCAAGAAATCTGCTTTGTGGAAAAAAGCTACATTGACACCTTAAAAAAACATGTTGAAGTGGAAAAAGAGGGCGTGGTGAAGAATTTACAAGGCGAAATCATTGGCACGCATAAGGGCTATATGCAATACACGATTGGCAAACGCAAAGGCTTTAGTATTAAAGGCGCGTTAGAACCGCATTTTGTGGTGGGGATTGACGCTAAAAAGAACGAGTTAATTGTGGGCAAAAAAGAAGATTTAGCCACGCGTTTCCTCAAGGCTAAAAACAAATCTTTAATGAAAGATTTTAAAGATGGCGAATATTTTATCAAGGCCCGTTACAGGAGCGTGCCTGCTAGAGCGTTTGTGAGTTTAAAAGATGAGGTGATTGAAGTGGAGTTTGAAGAGCCTTTTTATGGCGTGGCTAAAGGGCAAGCCTTAGTCGTTTATAAAGATGACATCTTGCTTGGTGGGGGCGTGATCGTTTAGGGCTTTTGGCGTTTATAGCCTAGTTGATCGCTTTTTTAACTCACTCTTGCTTAAAATTTTTAAAGCTAGGGAATCCATGCGGATCTAAGCGGATATTTTTAATAAGAGCTTTTCCACCGCTCAAATCACCGCTCAAATTTAGGGGCTTTTTAGTCTGTTGTTGGGCTAAAAGGGCTAAAACTCGGGCGTTTAACGCCATGGTTTCATTCAAAAACGCCATTTGCTTATTTAATTCGCTTAAAAATTCTATATTCAAGGTTTTTAAAGTATGCTCGTAATTGGCTAAGATTAGAGCATGCTTTTCTTTATTATTTTTAGCGTCTTTTAATTCTTTGTCTCGCTCTATAAGGGCGTTTTGGTAGCGTTGGTGCAATTCTTTAGCGCATGATTTGAGGTTTTCTTTATCGCATAAAAAATGCGTTTTTAAAGTTTCTAGGCGTTTTTCTAAGGGTAAAAAGGTTTTTAGGGCGTCTTCTTTGGCTTGGATTTGGCTTTGAAGCTTGTTTTTAAATTTTTTCAAACGCATGGCTTTATAGGCTTGAAAATCATGGTTTTTAAGAGCGTTGTATTCTAGGGTCTTGTTATGGGATTGTTGGTTATGGGCTTGGTTTTCTAAAACTTGATCGCACAAGGCGTTTAAAGCGCTCATCAAATCCAATTGGGAGAGCAAATGGGCGAGTTTAGGCTCTTTGAGTAAGAAAAGGGCGTTGTTTTGCTCTTGGACTTCTAAAGCGTTTGAAGCCTCTTCTAAATTCTTAACGCCGCTCAAATAAGGGCAATGCTCTTGCAAGAAAAGCGTTTGGGATTCTTTGATTAAGCGTTCTTGTTCCATGCTCTCTTTTAAGCGTTTTTCTAAAGCTTGTAATTTTTCTAATTCCAAAGCGCTTTGTTTCAATAGTGCATCCGTGTCCATAAGGCGGATCTGGCTGGCGTTAAAAAAACGCCTCTGGCTATTTAGGGTGCTGTTAGCCTTTTTGATTTCTTTAAGTTGATCCTGGTTATTAGAAAGCACGCTTTGATAGATTCTTAAACTTTCATTGAGTTTATAGAGCATGTCAGAAAGCTGTTCGTTGGAGCGCGAGAGCTTGGCGTTTGTTTGAGAATCAAAAGTCATCATTATCTGCGCGTTTGAAAAGGTTAGAAAAAATAAGAAGAAGCAAAAAAATCTCATAAGGTTATCTTTATTACTATAGTTTCATCGTGTTATTTTATCTAAGTTTTGGCATGCGCTAAAACACGCAAAATTATCGCTTTTAAGATAAAATAAGCGTTTTGATGCCATTTTTGGAGCGATCGTGGAATTGAGTTATTATGAAATTTTAGAAGTGGAAAAACACAGCAACCAAGAGACCATTAAAAAGTCTTACAGAAAGCTGGCTTTAAAATACCACCCGGACCGAAACGCCGGCGATAAAGAAGCCGAAGAAAAATTCAAGCTTATCAATGAAGCCTATGGGGTGCTAGGCGATGAAAAGAAGCGGGCCTTATACGACAGGTATGGCAAAAAAGGCTTAAACCAAGCCGGTTCAAGCCAGAGCGATTTTTCTGATTTTTTTGAAGATTTAGGCTCGTTTTTTGAAGACGCTTTTGGGTTTGGCGCTAGGGGGAGTAAAAGGCAAAAAAGCTCTGTCGCACCAGATTATTTGCAAACCATTGAATTGAGTTTTAAAGAAGCGGTTTTTGGCTGTAAAAAAACCATTAAAGTCCAATACCAGAGTGTTTGTGAAAGTTGCGATGGCACGGGCGCTAAAGATAAAGCCCTAGAGACTTGCAAACAATGCAACGGGCAGGGGCAGGTGTTCATGCGTCAAGGTTTTATGAGTTTTGCGCAAACTTGTGGGGCGTGTCAAGGCAAGGGCAAGATCGTTAAAACCCCATGCCAAGCGTGTAAGGGTAAAACCTACATTCTTAAAGATGAAGAAATTGATGCGGTAATCCCTGAGGGCATTGATGATCAAAACCGCATGGTGCTTAAAAATAAAGGCAATGAATACGAGAAGGGGAAAAGAGGGGATTTGTATTTAGAAGCGCGAGTCAAAGAAGATGAGCATTTCAAGCGCGAAGGCTGTGATTTGTTCATTGAAGCGCCGGTGTTTTTCACCACTATTGCTTTGGGGCATACGATTAAAGTGCCGTCTTTAAGAGGAGGCGAATTGGAATTAAAAATCCCTAGAAACGCCAAAGACAGGCAAACTTTTGCGTTTAGAAACGAGGGCGTGAAGCACCCCGAAAGCTCTTATAGGGGGAGTTTGATCGTGGTGTTGCAAGTGATTTATCCTAAAAGCTTGAATAAAGAGCAGCAAGGGTTATTGGAAAAATTGCATGCGAGTTTTGGCTATGAGGGCGAACCGCATAAAAGCGTTTTAGAAACCTGTATTTCTAAGATTAAAGACTGGTTCAAATAAAAGGTTGTTGGTGCGCGAGTTTCTAAAAGCCTTCAAAGACGCTTTCCCTCATACCATTTCTATCTTTTTAGGGTATTTGCTTATGGGAATGACCTTTGGAATGCTTTTAGTCCAGCATGGCTATGATTATAAAGTCGCTTTGTTCATGTCGTTATTCATCTACGCTGGGGCGGTGCAGTTTGTAGCGATCACGCTTTTAAGCGCGCAAGCGAGTTTGATGAATGTCGTTATTGTGAGCTTGCTAGTGAATGCGAGACAGACTTGTTATGCGCTTTCTATGCTAGATCGATTCAAAAACACCCAATGGCGTTTGCCCTATTTAGCGCATGCGCTCACGGATGAAACCTTTGCGTTATTGAATTTATACGCTCCTAAAGAGGGGGTGAGTGAAAAAGACTTTATTTTTAGCATTTCCTTACTCAACCACTCTTATTGGATTTTTGGCTCGTTGGTGGGTTCGTTGGTGGGTTCGCATTTTTCCTTTGACACTCAAGGCATGGAATTTGTGATGACAGCGATTTTTATCGTGCTGTTCATGGAGCAATACAAACGGAACACAAACCACAAAAACGCATGGCTTGGGATTTTTATTGCGGTTGTTTGTTTAGCGCTCTTTGGGACTGAATACTTTTTGCTCATCGCTTTGATTTTAATGGTGCTCGCTCTCATTTTGTTTAGAAAGCAGTTAGAATGTTAACGCATTCTATACTCATTCTTTTAGTCATCATATTAACGACTTATTTCACGCGCATCTGGCCTTTTATGGTGTTTAACGCTAAAAACCCGCCTAACGACTTTGTGCGTTATTTGGGTAGGGCTTTATCATGCTCAGTGATAGGCATGCTCGTGATCTATTGTTTTAAAGACATTCACATTTTAAAACCCCCTTATGGAATCAATGAAATCACCGCTTTTTTGTCCGTCATCCTTTTGCACCGCATTTTTAAGGTGTTTGTTTTAAGCATCACGCTCCCTACCATTCTTTATATGGTTTTAGTCCAAAGCCATGCGTTAGAAAAGGCTTTTTTTAATATTCATGTTTCCTGATCCTAGCGTTTTTAATCACAAAATACGCCGTAGGGATAATAAAAAGCGTTAAAACAACGCTGCTTATCATGCCCCCTAGCATGGGCGCGGCGATGGATTTCATGATTTCACTTCCGGTGCCATGGCTATACATGATCGGAATGAGTGAAGCTAAAATGCTAAAAAAGGTCATCAGCTTGGGCCTTACCCTAAGCACCGCCCCATGCATGATAGCTTCTTTTAAGGCGGTAGTCGTTCGCTCTTTTAAAGGGGTTTTGATGAACTTTTGAAACGCATCCTCTAAATAAATAATCATCACAATAGCCGTTTCGCTCGCTACCCCTAAAAGGGCTAAAAAGCCCACTAACGCCGCCACGCTCATGTTAAATCCCATGAGATTCATAAAAATCAACCCCCCCAAAAACGCAAAAGGCAGAGTGAAAAAGCATAGCAAGGAATTAGTGAGATTCTTTAACGCAAAGACAATTAAAATAAAAATGATAAACACGCTCACCGGCACGATGTATTGTAGGGTTTTAAACGCTTCTTCTAAATACTGGCTTTCGCCGCTAAATTCATAATAATACCCATTAGGCAATTGGATTTTTTCTAGCGCTTTTATCGCTAGTTGTCTGTAAGTATCAGAGCTGATACCATTTTGCGGCACGATATAGATAAAATTCACGTTCAAGCCCTTTTCGCTTTTTAATACCGCCGGCGAATTGTCGTAATACACATGGGCTAATTCCCTTAAAGGCATGTAATTGTAAGCGGTTTTGATGTAGAGGTTTTTTAATTTTTCAATGGTGTTTCTTTCGGTGTCTTCTAAGCGTAAAGAAATAGGGTAGCTTTCTACGCCTTTAATCATGGTCGTGAGCGTGGCTCCGCCCAAAGCGAATTTAATCGTGTCCAACACGGCGTTTTTGTTGATGCCATAACGAGCCAGATTTTCATCGTTCAAATCCAGCGTGATGTAGTAGCCGTTATTGGATCGCTCGGCAAAGACGGACAAGCTTTCTTTTAGGGTTTTGAGCTGTTGTTCCATAAGGATCGCCAATTCTTGTAATTTATCCGTATCGTTACCATAGAGCTTGATGCCTAGGGGCGTTCTAATGCCGGTTAAGAGCATGTCCGTCCTCCCACGAATGGGGTAAGTCCATGAATTAGTCAAGCCTTTTAATTGCAGGGTTTTTTCTAATTTGTCCCTAACTTCTTTATAGCTGAGCTTTTCTTTCCACTCGTTTTGTGGCTTTAATTCAATGTAGGTTTCTATCATTCCTAAACCGGCAGCATCGGTGCTGGTGTTAGCGCGCCCCACTTTACCAAAAACCTGTTTGACAAAATCCAGTTGTTTGATAGCGGCATTACTTTTTTTCAAGTATTCTAAAGCGGTGTCAATGCCCACGCCATTAAGCGTTACAGGCATATACATGATTACCCCCTCATTGATTTGGGGGATAAATTCCCAGTTGAGTTTTTTGTATGATATATACAAGCCCCCTAAACCCACAACGCTTACTATTAAAAAAGCGTATCTGAACTTAAGCACAAAATCCAAACTCACGCCATAAATTTTCATGAAAAAAGCGTTAATAGGGTTTTTGGACTCTTCTAAAATCCGCCCTTTAATGAGCCATACCATTAAAATAGGGACTATCGTAATAGAGAGCATTGCTCCCACTAGCATGGCAAAGGTTTTGGTGTAAGCTAAAGGGGCAAAAAGCTTTTCTTCTTGGCCGGTGAGCGCAAAAATTGGCAAGAAAGAAACCACGATGATCATTAAAGCAAAAAATATCGCGCCCCCCACATGCTTAACCCCTTGCATGATGGCATTGACCCTTTGAGTGTCGTCTTTCGTATCAATGCGTTGCAAATGCTTGTGAGCGTTCTCCACCATCACAATCGCCGCATCCACCATCGCCCCTATAGCGATCGCAATGCCCCCTAAACTCATGATACTCGCTTCAATATTGAAATAACGCATGAGCAAGAAACTGATGCACACGCTTAAAGGCAGAGTGATGATCACCACTAGAGCGCTCCTGAAATGCAGTAAGAAAATCGCAATAATGATTAACACAATCGCACTTTCTTCTATGAGCGTGTGGATCAAATTGTCAATGCCTTTTTCAATCAATTCGCTCCTGTCATACACGCTGGTGATTTTCACATCAGGGTTACTCGCTTGTAAGGTGGCGATTTTTTCTTTAATGGCTTTAAGCACCTTATAAGTGTCAGCGTGATAGCGCACCATGACAATCCCGCCCACCACTTCCTTATCGCCGTTGAGGTTAGCCGCTCCTCTGCGTGGTTTTGGAACTAGTCTCACGCTGGCTATATCTTTAATCTTTAAAGGGATAGCCCCTTCTTTTTTAATCACAATTTCTTCTAAATCGTTTAAAGATTGGATATAGCCATGCGATCTTATAATTTTTTCAAACCCGTTTTCTAAAATAACCCCCCCACCGGTATCGTTATTGGAATTTTTAATCGCGTTAGCGACTTGTTCTAAACTCAAGTTATAACGGATCAAAGAGTCGTTTTGAAGCGTTACTTCATAATCTTTCACAAAGCCCCCCACGCTTGCGATCTCACTCACCCCATCAACCCCTAAAAGCGCGTAGCGGTAATAAAAATCTTGCAAGACTTTCAGATCGCTTAAATTCTTGCTATCGCTAGATAAGGCGTATTGATACGCCCAGCCAATAGAAGTGGAATCGCTCCCTATTTCCACTTTAGCGTCCTTGGGCAGATTATTCACTCGGTTTAGTTGCTCTAAAACCCTATCCCTAGCCCAATACAGATTGACGCCGTCTTTAAAAATGATGTAAATCAAGCCGCTTTCATAGCTAGAAATCCCCCTAACCGTGTCAATGTTAGCGATACTCATGAAGGTAGAAACTAATGGGTAAGTAACCTGTTCTTGCACGATTTTAGGGCTTTGATTGGGGTAAGTGATCTGCACGACCACTTGAGCGGGGCTTAAATCCGGCAAAGCGTCTAAACGAACGCTTTTTATCGCCCACAAAGAGGCTAAAAAAATGAGTAGAGTGATTAAAGTGGTAAGGAGTTTGTTTTTAACGCTTAAATCAATGATTTTTTCTATCATTCAATAATCCCCATTGTTTTGAGCGTCAGCGTCTAGCACGAATAAAGCGCTATTAGCGACTTCTTCGCCCGCTTCTAAACCCTCTAAAATTTCATAACTCCCATCGCTCAAGCGAACGGCTTTAATTTCTAACGGGCTTAAGCCAAAATCATCTTTTTTGAACACGATAGTTTTCCCCCCCTTAATCAAAACCGCTTCTTTAGGCAAAATCTTCATTTTTTTTGGTTTGTGAAAGATTTCTACTTGAGCGAACATGTTAGGGTAATAAATCTGTTGAGCGTTAGGCACATTGAAGCGCGCTTCTAGCATTTTATCTTGCGCATTTATGATGGGATTGATGTTTTCAAGCGTGATTGCTTGCTTGCCTTTAACCCCTTCTACGAACAAAATCGCTTGATGCGTGTTTTTTAAAAACTCTAAATCCTCTTGATTGACTTTAACAAGCGCCCACAATTGGCTTAAATCTATGATCTGAAAAAGCTCTTGCCCTTTTTTAAAAAAGCTCCCCTCATTGAGATCCGGGCTTTTTTTAAAAATAACGCCACTGAAACGAGAGTAAATAGTGATTGCATTTTGAACCTTATGGCTGCTAATGATTTTTTCAATGCTAGAGTTTTCTAACCCTAATAGTTTTAATTTTTCTTTAATCGCTCCCACTTGTTGGTTGAATTTCAATGACGATAGCAATTCGCTTTGAACGTCCACTAATTCAGGGGAATACACGCTCAAGAGTCTATCGCCCTTTTTAATGGGGGTATAGGTTTTATTCGCATAAAGCTTTTCCACATAGCCATCAAAACGCAGGGTTTGAGAAAAAATCAGCGCTTCATTAGGCTCTAAAATCGCGTAATAGCGCCGGCTTTGGGCGAATTCTTTTTCTATAACCTTAGTGGTGGAAATGTTGAAACGGGTTTGGCTTTTAGCTTCTTTAGCTTCTTTAGTTTTTTTAGTCTCTTTGGTTTCTTGAGCGTTGGTTTCTTGAGCGTTAGCCAATAAGAGGCTAAAAAATAAAATCAAGGCCAACAATAAAAGTCGTTTCATTCTAATCCTTTGAGGTTTTGTAAGGACAAATAAGCGCTATTTAGAGCGCTCAAGGTTTCAAGCTGGGTGATTTGAATGGTGATTTTGTCATTAAAAGCGTTGTAATAAGCGTTGTAATCGCCATTAGATTTCAAATCAAGCGCATAAATTTGCGCGATTTTTTCATTCTGCCTTACAATTTTATTGATCGCTTCTAGGTTTTTTTGCAAGGTTTCTAATTTTTTAAGGAGTTTTAGGGCCAGGTGGCGCGTTTTGTTTTTGGTATTTTCCACTTCGCTTTTAAACACCAGGCTTTCTTTTTTCTTTTGCTCCACTAATTTGGCTTGCTTGCCATAAAGGGGCAAAGGGATAGACAAAGCGACGCTAAACATGTCGTAGTTATAGTATTGTTTGGAGCGGAAATAATACACCCCGGTAACGTTTATGTCTTCTAAAAAGCTTTTTTTAGCCAAAGTGATGTCTTTTTGCGCTTTTTCTTCATCAAGCCTGGCGATCGCAATATCGTAATTAGTGGCGCTAATGTTATATAACTCTTGCTCTTTATTAAATTCAAAATTTTTAGGGGCAATGCTTAAAAGCTCGTTTTCTTTAAAAGTCAATTCACCCATGGAATAATGGCTGCTAGAGAGCGCTTCTTCTAAGTTGTTTTTTTTGATTTCTAATTGCGATTTTAAAATTTCTAGCTTGGCGATCGCTATTAAATCGGGCGAACTGGAATGGTTGGCTTGATAGAGGGTGTTTTCTAAATTTTTAATCGCTGTGTTTAAAAGCTCTATTTCTTGTTGGTTTTTATAATTTTCAATGCCGTTTATCATTAAATTAATCGCTAATTGCTGCTTGGTTTTTTTAAGCTCTAATATCTTTTTTTGTTTTTCTAAATTGATCATTTTAGATTGCGTGAGTTTTTTACCATTTAAATCCACTTTTTGAGACAATCCCAAGCTCATGTTTTGCATTAAAGTGCTATCTAGCCTGAAAAAATCGCTCACGTTAGCGTTGTTATAGCCTAAATACAAAATAGGGTTATCCCATTTGCTAACGACTTTTTCTTGAGAATTTAAAGCGTCAATTTGCTCTTGTAGGGCTTGTATTTTTTGATTTTTAGAAAGGTATTTAGCCACAAAAGATTGGATCTCTAAATCTTTAGCCAAACCCAAACTAAAAAGCAGTAACAAGGCTGTTAAAAGGCGTATTGAAACGCCCCTTTTATCAAACGCGCTTATAAAAGACAGCATGCGCTTATAAATCCAGGCTTGTTTTAGCGCGATAAACCTGGCCCTCTTTAGATTTAATATCCACCCTAACCTGCCATGTCCCGTTCATAGAAAGATTGGTTTTAGCTTCATAAAGGCCGTTTTTTTCACTCACTTGCGCCATTTCTTTCATCGCTGGCATGCCGGGCATTTCAGGCATCATAAACTGCACCCTAACGATAGCTTTTTCTAAAGCCTTACCTTTTAAAGTGGGGCTAAGCACAAAAGTGTTATCGCCTTTAATAGGGTTACCCACGGATTTGATTTTCACTTCCAAGTCATTGGCTTTTAGGGTTTGCTCCCATGCGTTTAAACTCATAACCCCCAACACGCTCATTAAAAATAAAGCGGCTAACTTTTTCATCGTTTTGACCTTTACATTAAGATAACAAGAAAATTCTTGTTGCGGACGAATGATAACCCTCTTTTGTGTAAAAATTGTGGAAATGGTATTTAAAAAAAGGGGTTTTTAAGTAGAAGGTATAAGAGTTTATGCTATTTTTTTAAGGTTTTAAAATCAAATTTCAAAGGATTAGCATGCAATTTAGAATCGAACATGACACGATGGGCGAAATCAAAGTAGATGATAGCCAATACTGGGGGGCTCAAACGCAACGCAGTCTTGAAAACTTTAAAATCGGCACTGAAAAAATGCCTAAAGAACTCATTGGCGCGTTTGCCAAACTCAAAAGGAGTCTGGCGGTAGTCAACCACAAGTTAGGGAAATTGAGCCTGGAAAAATCGCAAGCCATTATCAAGGCGTGCGATTGCATTTTAAAAGGCGAATTGTGCGGCGAGTTTCCCTTAGCGATATGGCAAACAGGGAGCGGGACTCAAACGAACATGAATCTCAATGAAGTCATCGCCAATAAGGCTACCGAAATTTTAGGGGGTAATTTTAGGGAGAAAAAACTCATCCACCCTAACGATGATGTGAACATGTCTCAAAGCTCCAACGACACTTTCCCTACCGCAATGCACATTGTGAGCGTACTAGAAATCACGCATAAACTACTGCCCAGTTTAGAGAATCTGTTAAAAACCTTTAAAGACAAAAGCCAACAATTTAAAGAGATTGTCAAAATCGGGCGCACGCATTTACAAGACGCTACGCCTTTAACTTTGGGGCAAGAATTTAGCGGGTATGCGAGCATGTTAGAGCATTCTAAACAACAAATTTTAGAGAGTTTGGAACATTTAAGAGAATTAGCCATAGGCGGGACGGCCGTAGGCACAGGGCTAAACGCTCATAAAGAATTGAGTGAAAAAGTGGCTGAAGAATTGAGCCAGTTTAGCGGCGTGAAATTCATCTCTGCGCCCAATAAATTCCATGCGCTCACTAGCCATGACGCTATCGCTTATGCGCATGGGGCTTTTAAGGCTTTAGCGGCGAATTTGATGAAAATCGCTAACGATATTAGATGGCTTGCGAGCGGGCCGCGCTGTGGTTTGGGCGAGCTTAATATCCCTGAAAACGAGCCGGGCAGCTCTATTATGCCCGGTAAAGTCAACCCTACGCAATGCGAAGCGATGACCATGGTGGCCGTGCAAGTGATGGGGAATGATACCGCTATTGGCATTGCGGCCAGTCAGGGTAATTTTGAATTGAACGTGTTCAAGCCGGTGATCATTTATAATTTCTTGCAGAGTTTGAGGCTCTTGAGCGACAGCATGGAAAGTTTCAATATCCATTGCGCGAGCGGTATTGAGCCTAATAAAGAAAAAATTGATTATTACTTGCACCATTCTTTAATGCTAGTAACCGCCCTAAACCCGCATGTAGGCTATGAAAACGCCGCTAAAATCGCTAAAAACGCCCACAAAAAAGGCATTTCTTTAAAAGAAAGCGCGCTGGAATTGAAACTCTTGAGCGCTGAAGATTTTGACAAATTCGTGGTGCCTGAAAAGATGATCGGACCTAAGGCTTGAAAACCTTGGGTGGGCGTGCGAGATGAATCCTGAAAAAGCCACTCATAGCAAAGAGATTCGTAAGATCTTAATAAGAGGTATTGCATGACAATAAAGATTTGAATCTTTATTTGGAATCTGGAAGCAAGCATGCCAAGCTAACTGATGGGGTGCATCATTTGACTATCCCTTCATCGCCAAGCGACAGAAAAAGCGTGAAAAACTTTGAAAAAGAATTAACAGAGTTTATTAAGAAGCTAAGAGGAAACAGGATAACGCATGGAGCGTGTGAGTAGGGATTTGATACCGGTTGGGTTGCGTATCAATGGTTTTAGGCATTGATGAAGCGGGGAGGGGGTGTTTGGCCGGGTCGCTTTTTGTGGCTGGGGTGGTGTGTAGTGAAAAAACAGCCTTAGAGTTTTTAGAAATGGGTCTCAAAGATAGCAAGAAGCTTAACCCAAAAAAGCGCTTTTTCTTGGAAGATAAAATCAAAACGCATGGCGAGATCAAGTTTTGGGTGGTTAAAAAAAGCGCAAATGAAATTGATAACTTAGGCTTAGGGGTGTGTTTGAAACTCGCTATTCAAGAAATTTTAGAAAATGGCCGCTCTTTAGCCAATAAAATAAAAATAGACGGCAACACGGCGTTTGGCTTGAATAAACGCTACCCTAATATACAAACCATCATCAAGGGCGATGAAAAGATCGCTCAAATCGCTATGGCGTCTGTTTTGGCGAAAGCTTTTAAGGACAGAGAAATGCGGCAATTGCACGCTTTGTTTAAGGAATACGGCTGGGATAAGAATTGCGGGTATGGGACTAAACAGCATATAGAAGCGATCATTAAGCTAGGGGCTACGCCTTTTCATCGGCATAGCTTCACGCTTAAAAACCGCATCTTAAATCCCAAACTCTTAGATGTGGAACAACGCCTTGTTTAAAATGGCGCTGAGATTGGTAGCGCTCGTTGAAGGAAGGTTGATGCGTTTTGCCTTAAAGTAAGCGATGAGATCTTCAGGCTGAATGAAAGGGAATTGCACCATAACATACACACGATGGTTGGTGGTATCCACGAACCTTTTAGCTAAAATGGATTTAGACACTAAAAAATCAACCACTTTAAACAGATTGTTGATGGATTGGTCTTTATCTTGAAACTCCTTATAAATGCGTTCTCGCACTTTCTTTTTCTTGGTCGCTAAGACAACCTCTAAAGTGCTATAAGCGTTCATCCTGGCCCTTAAAAAAGCCACTTTTTCAGCGTTCTCTTCAGGGGGCAATTTGTCATCATAGGGGATATAGTTGGAATAAAAATCGTTCCTTTTACCAAAAATTGAAGCCGATCCGACATATTGATTGAGCGGGTTCTTGTCGTTAAAAAGATTGATTTTAAGCCAATCAGGATAGTTAATCATGTCTTTCAAACTCTCAGCATGCGCTGTTTGAGCGAAGAGGCCTAGGGATAACAAGGCGCAGAAACTTAATTTTTTCAATGCGTTCATTGTAGCTTCCTTTCTATAAAAGAATATTAAAAACGCCCTACGCTTTTAGGGTAGGTGGTATTTCTCAAAAAAGCGAAATACTGGGATATCTTATAGTGAGTTAGCTTAAAAAAAAATAAAATACCTGTTAATAATATAAAAAAATGTTTAATAATTTTAATACATAAATACATAAATACATAAATACATAAATACATAAATACATAAATACATAAATACATAAATACATAAATACATAAATACATAAATACATAAATACATAAATACATAAATACATAAATACATAAATACATAAATACATAAATACATAAATACATAAATACAATTAGTTATTATACCAAAATAGATTGAATATCCAAAGAAAAATCAATGAAATTAAGGTGTTTGTAGGGGGTATTAGCTGCTGAAATAGGGGCGTTGATAGAAACGACTGCAATTTTTAAAAACCCATGTTTATGGCACCAAGAAAGCTGTTTTTCTAAAAAATGAGGCGTGGGGAAAGCGTGGGCGATGAGGGCGAGCTTGTTAGTGGCGTTTTTATGCAAGATAAAAATCCCATTGTCATGGGAGTAAAGCTCATGATTTGGGAATTGCTTGTAAAGCTCTAAAAAAACCATGTTTTCAAAAACATTTAAAAGCGAAGGGTTAGGAGTCAGGCTATAAGGAAAGGCAAAATCGCACAGATACAATTTAGTTTTATTGTTTTCAAAATTGGGGACTAAAAAAATGATGCGCTGGTTTTCTAGCGCGTGTAACAATTTATAAAGGGTGTCTTTAGAGATCTTAAGCTCTTTTTTGAGTTGCGTATAAAGATAAAAAGCGCTCACAAACTTAGACTGATGCGAGCAGATTTTAGCCATTAAGGGGGCGTAATTTTGAAAGATTAATTTAATATTTTCTTGTTTTTTTAGGATTTTTTCTTGCTCATTTTCTGTAAAAAGCGAATCTAAAGCGTTGCCGTCTTTTAAAAAGCGGTTAAACAGGGTGTTTTTAGGGGTGTTGGGTTTGAAAAAGCTAGTATATTCTTTAAAATTCAACCCTAACGCATAGCACAAGCTGCAATCTGGCGTTGTTATGGGGCTTAAATAATTAGGGATAAGAACGATTTTAGGAAGCTTAGGCAGGCTGAAATCCAAGCGATCAATATGATCTAAAATGAGCAAATCCATTTTCTTTTCTAAATGCCATTTTAAAAGCCATGATCTTAGAATGTTTTTGTTCAAGCGCATGTCATTGTAATTGATATACACAGGGTTTTTAAAATCCTTCGCTAGTTTGAGGGCAAAAGTGGTTTTACCGGATTTCATCGGACCTAAAAGACAGATTTTATCGCTTGAATGCGCCTTTAAAAGCGGGTTGTTTAAAGCCGGCTCTTTAGGGGTTTCAAAAGGCCCAAAAGGGTGCAAGCAAGAAAGGGGCATGAACTTCCTTTCAAATGAGATTGGATTAAGATAATCGTAGCGCATTTTTTCTATTTCCTTATAAAAAGGAAGTAAAAATCTCTAAAAATCCCTAAAAATAGCAAAAGTTATTGACTAAATGGCGCATTTTGAGTAGTATTTCAGTTTTTATTTTATTGTTTTATTCTGTTTTTAGTAACGGATAAAACGAGTTCTTTTAGGAGAGTTTATGGAAAAAATCAGGTTGAAGCTCAAAGCTTATGACCATAGAGTGTTGGATCGCTCTGTTGTAGCTATCGTGGAAGCCGTAAAGCGCTCAGGTTCTGAAATTAGAGGGCCTATCCCTTTGCCGACTAAGAATAAGCGTTACACCGTTTTACGCTCCCCGCATGTCAATAAGGATTCAAGAGAGCAGTTTGAGATTAGGGTTTATAGCCGATTGATTGATATTATCTCGGCCACCCCAGAAACCGTGGATAGCTTGATGAAGTTGGATTTAGCTCCTGAAGTGGATGTAGAAGTAACCTCTATGGAAACGAAGTAGTCCTAACGCATTGAGATAATAAAATAAGGGTTAGATATGGAATTTTTAGTTCAAAAGATAGGCATGAGCCGCACCATTGACACTAACAGCACGCCTGTAACCTTGCTTAAAGTTTTGCAAGCGAAAGTGTGCCAATTAGAAAACGGGAAAGCTTTAGTGGCCTATGCGATGCATAAAAAACACAATAAGGCGATTGAAGGCCAGCAAAAGAAATACCAACTCAGTAAAGAGTTTAACCATTTCGCTACCTTAAAAGCTTCCCAGCAACAAGAGTTGGGCGATTTGGATTTGAGCGCTTTAGAAACGCTTAAAAGGGTTAAAGCGAGCTTTAAAACTAAAGGGAGAGGCTTTGCGGGGGTGATGAAGCGTTGGAATTTCCAAGGCGGGCCTGCCGCTCATGGGAGTCGTTTCCATCGCCGCCCTGGTTCTATTGGTAACAGAGAATGGCCAGGAAGAGTGCAAAAGGGTAGGAAAATGGCAGGGCATTATGGCAATGAGCTAGTTACTTGCCAAAACGAGGTGCTCTCTTTTGATAAAGAAAGTATGGTGTTAGTGCTAAAGGGTTCAGTGGCCGGCTTTTCTGGGGCTTATGGACGCATCAGAGCGGTATAAAACCATACATTGAATATAATATAAAGGGTTTGATATGAGTAAGGCCATCGTTTTAGACAGCCATTTGAAAGAAAAGGGTAGCGTGGAGTTACCTAAAAGATATGAGGGTATCAACAGCCATAACCTCTATCTTTATGTGAAACATTATTTATCTTCTGCACGCGCTAATACCGCTAAAAGTAAAAACCGTGCTGAAGTGAGCGGGGGCGGTAGGAAGCCTTGGGCGCAAAAAGGGGGCGGAAGAGCCAGAGCAGGGAGCATCACTTCGCCTGTGTTTGTGGGTGGGGGCGTCTCTCATGGGGCTACGAATAACCGCAATTACAACCTTAAAATCAATAAAAAACAAAAACGCCTAGCTTTAGAATACGCTTTAGAAGAAAAAGCGCAAGCGAATAAGCTTTTTGTGGTGGAAAAAATTGCTATAAAGGGTGTGGTTGAAGACAATAAAAGAAAGCATTTGACTAAAGAAGCCAACCAAATGTTCCAGGCTTTAGAGCAACGAGACACTTTGTTTGTGTGCTTAAACATGGACGAATACACCGAGTTAGCCTTTAGTAACCTTAAAAAATGCCTTATTGTTGATGTGAGCGAGTTAAACGCTTATCTTTTGGCGGCGTTTAGCTCTGTGGTGATGGAAGAAGCAGCGTTTCAGCATGTGGTGCAAGATAAGACAGAGGAGTAAAAAATGGCAGACATCATGGATATAAAGTCAATTCTTTACACTGAAAAGTCATTAGGATTGCAAGAAAAAGGCGTTTTAGTGGTCCAAACGGCTCAAAATGTAACCAAAAACCAGCTCAAAGAAGTGTTTAAAACTTACTTTGGCTTTGAGCCTTTGAAAATCAATTCTTTGAAACAAGAAGGTAAGGTGAAACGCTTTAGAGGGAAGCTTGGACAAAGAAAGTCGTTTAAGAAATTTTATGTGAAAGTTCCAGAGGGCGCTAGCATTGCCGCCCTTGGCGCGTAAGAAAGGAGAAAGCGTTATGGCGATTAAAACTTATAAGCCCTACACCCCAAGCAGACGCTTCATGTCGGTGTTGGACTCTAAAGACATTACCGCAAAAAGCAGTGTCAAAGGCTTACTCACTAAGCTTAAAGCAACAGCAGGGAGAAACAATAACGGGCGCATCACCAGCCGCCACAAAGAGAGAGGGGCTAAAAAACTCTATCGCATTATTGATTTCAAACGCAACAAATACAATATTGAAGGGAAAGTGGCTGCGATTGAGTATGATCCTTACAGAAACGCACGCATCGCTCTTGTGGTCTATCCTGATGGGGACAAACGCTATATTTTACAGCCAAGCGGTTTGAAAGTGGGCGATAGCGTTATCGCTGCTGAAGGCGGTTTGGATATTAAAGTGGGCTTTGCGATGAAGTTAAAAAATATCCCTATAGGGACGGTGGTGCATAATATTGAAATGCATCCGGGGGCTGGCGGGCAATTAGCCAGAAGCGCTGGGATGAGCGCTCAAATCATGGGTAGGGAAAATAAATACACCATTCTCAGGATGCCAAGCTCTGAAATGCGCTACATTTTAAGCGAATGCATGGCGAGTGTTGGCGTGGTAGGGAATGAGGATTTTATCAATGTCTCTATCGGTAAGGCAGGGCGTAACCGCCACAGAGGCATCCGCCCACAAACTCGTGGTAGCGCGATGAACCCAGTGGATCACCCGCATGGTGGGGGTGAGGGTAAAACAGGGACAAGCGGTCATCCTGTATCGCCTTGGGGCACTCCAGCTAAGGGCTATAAAACGAGAAAGAAAAAAGCTAGCGACAAGCTCATCATTTCCAGAAAGAAACATAAATAAAGGGTTAAAGAATGTCTAGGTCAATTAAAAAGGGTCCTTTTATAGACGACCACTTGATGAAAAAAACGCTCAAGGCAAAAGAGGGTAAGGATAACCGCCCGATTAAAACATGGTCTAGAAGAAGCACCATTTTGCCTGAAATGATTGGTTTTACTTATAATGTGCATAATGGCAGGGTTTTTGTCCCTGTGTATATCACAGAAAACCATGTGGGTTATAAGTTAGGGGAATTCGCTCCTACAAGAACTTTTAAAGGGCACAAAGGCAGTGTCCAAAAAAAGATTGGCAAGTAAGGGGGTAGAATGAGTAAAGCGTTATTAAGATTTGTGCGGTTATCTCCTACTAAAGCCAGATTGATTGCAAGACAGATCCAAGGCATGAACGCTGAATTAGCGATCGCTAGTTTGGAATTTACGCCCAATAAAGCGGCCAGAGTGCTTTCAAAAGTGGTGGCTTCTGCGGTCGCTAACGGCTCTTTAGACGCCAAGAGCGCTCTGATTGTTTCTTGCAGAGTGGATGCTGGCCCTGTGCTTAGGCGCTCCATTCCAAGGGCTAAAGGCAGAGCCACAGCCATTAGAAAGCCAACATCTCATGTATTCGTAGAAGTAGCAGAAGGGAAAGAAATGAAATCTTCTAAAAGACATAAAAAAAATCAAGCAGAAGGTAAGTAGGGCATGGGACAAAAAGTTAATCCGGTAGGTTTAAGATTAGGTATTAATAGGAATTGGACTTCCAGATGGTTCCCTAGCGCTCGCACCGCTCCAAGCAATATTGATGAAGACAATAAAATTAGGAAATTCCTTAAAAAAGAGCTTTATTATGCTGGCGTGAGCGAGATTGTGATTGAAAGAGCGGCTAAAAAACTGCGCGTTACGGTCGTAGCGGCTCGCCCAGGGCTTATCATTGGTAAAAAAGGCGTGGATATTGAAAAAGTCAAAGAAGGCCTAAAAACGCTCATCAAAAAAGAAGTCTCCATTAATATTAAAGAAGTCAAACGCCCCCAAGCTGACGCCCAATTAGCCGCAGAAAATGTAGCCACCCAGCTAGAAAAAAGGGTCGCTTTCCGCCGTGCGATGAAAAAGGTCATGCAAGCGGCGTTAAAATCCGGCGCTAAAGGGATCAAGGTGCGCGTTTCTGGCCGTTTAGCAGGGGCTGAAATCGCTCGCACCGAATGGTATATGGAAGGGCGCGTGCCTTTACACACCTTAAGGGCTAAGATTGATTACGGCTTTGCTGAAGCGATGACGGTATATGGTATTATTGGCGTGAAAGTGTGGATTTTCAAAGGGGAAGTTTTGCAAAAAGGCATCCAATTTGAGAAAAAAGAAGAGGCTAAAGAAGAAAGAGAGCCTAGAAGAAGCAGAAGAGGGAGGCAATAATCATGTTAATGCCAAAAAGAACAAAATACAGAAAGCAAATGAAAGGGCGCAATCGTGGGAAAGCCCATCGTGGTAACTCCATTGCGTTTGGGGATATTGCGATTAAAGCCATAGAGCATGGGAGGATTGATTCACGCCAGATTGAATCCGCAAGGGTGGCTATGACAAGGCACATTAAAAGAGCGGGTAAGGTGTGGATTAGAGTATTTCCCGATAAGCCTTTGACCGCTAAGCCTTTAGAAACCAGGATGGGTAAAGGTAAAGGCTCTGTGGAAAAATGGGTGATGAATATCAAGCCGGGCAGAATCGTTTATGAAATGCTAGGCATTGAAGAAGGACTAGCGAGAGAAGCTTTAGCGTTAGCTCAGAGCAAACTTCCTTTTAAAACCAAAATTGTAACTTGTGAGAGCGAAAATGAAATATACTGAATTGAAAGATAAGAGTATCAAGGAATTAGAAGAGTTGTTGCATGCTAAGAAAGCGGAGCTTTTTGAGTTGCGCGTTAAGTTAAAGGCTATGCAATTGAGTAATCCTAACGAGATTAAGAAAGCCAGAAGAAATATCGCTCGCATTAACACGGCCATTAATGCGCATTATTCTTCTAGCGTTGAGTAAAAAAGGGTAAGCAATGAATACAAAAGAGCCGCATAAGAGGTTAGTGCAAGGCAAGGTTATCAGCAAGTTTGCTGAAAAAAGCGCTGTGATTCTTGTGGAAAGAAAAGTGGTGCATGAAAAATACCGCAAGATTGTTAAAAAGTTCAAAAAATACACCATCCATGATGAAAACAATCAGGTGAAAGTAGGGGATTTTGTGAGCGCGATTGAGTGCAGACCGCTTTCTAAAACCAAGTCTTTCACGCTTAAAGAAATTTTAGTAGTGGGAGTATAAGCATGATACAGAGTTTTACGAGATTGAATGTCGCTGACAATAGCGGCGCTAAAGAAATCATGTGCATTAAGGTGTTAGGAGGCAGCCATAAACGCTATGCGAGCGTGGGTAGCGTGATCGTGGCTTCCGTGAAAAAAGCTATCCCTAATGGTAAGGTGAAGCGCGGTCAAGTAGTCAAAGCCGTTGTGGTGAGAACGAAAAAAGAAATCCAAAGAAAAAATGGTTCTTTGGTGCGTTTTGATGACAATGCGGCAGTGATTTTGGACGCTAAAAAAGATCCGGTTGGCACAAGGATTTTTGGGCCCGTGAGCCGAGAAGTGCGTTACGCTAATTTCATGAAAATTATTTCTCTAGCGCCGGAGGTTGTATAATGAAAAGCGAAATCAAAAAAAATGACATGGTGAAAGTCATTGCAGGAGACGATAAGGGTAAGGTCGCTAAGGTTTTAGCGGTGTTGCCTAAGACTTCTCAAGTGGTTGTTGAAGGGTGTAAAGTGGTGAAAAAAGCGATTAAACCTACTGATGATAACCCTAAAGGGGGCTTTATCCATAAAGAAAAGCCCATGCACATTTCCAATGTGAAGAAAGCCTAAGGAGTTGGATACATGTTTGGTTTGAAACAATTTTATCAAAATGAAGTGAGGGCAAAACTCGCTCAAGAATTAGACATCAAAAACCCCATGCTTTTGCCCAAGCTAGAAAAAATCGTTATCAGCGTGGGCGCTGGGGCTCATGCAAAAGACATGAAAATCATGCAAAATATCGCGCAAACGATTTCTTTGATTGCAGGGCAAAAGGCGGTTATCACTAAAGCGAAAAAATCCGTTGCAGGCTTTAAGATCAGAGAAGGCATGGCGGTAGGGGCGAAAGTTACCTTAAGGAATAAACGCATGTATAATTTCTTAGAAAAGCTGATTGTGATTTCATTGCCCAGAGTGAAAGACTTTAGAGGGATTTCACGGAATGGTTTTGATGGGCGTGGGAATTACACTTTTGGGATCAATGAGCAGTTGATTTTCCCGGAAGTGGTTTATGATGATATTATGGTCAGTCATGGCATGAACATCACTATGGTAACTTCTACAGACAACGATAAAGAAGCGTTCAAGTTGTTAGAATTGCTTGGATTGCCTTTTGCAAAAGTGAGATAAGGGGTTAATATGGCTAAAAAATCAATGATAGCAAAGGCTCAAAGGAAACCAAAATTTCAAGTAAGAGCTTATACCAGATGCCGCATTTGTGGGAGACCTCATTCGGTGTATAGGGATTTTGGACTTTGTAGGGTGTGCTTAAGAAAAATGGGCAGTGAGGGACTCATCCCAGGCTTGAGAAAAGCTAGTTGGTAAGGATAAGATATGGTAAATGATATAATTGCAGATTCATTAACTCGTTTGAGAAACGCTTCTATGCGCCGCTTAGAATTCACACAGCTTTATTACGCAAAGATCGTGGTTTCTATTTTAGAGATTTTTAAAGAAAAAGGTTTCATTAAAGATTTCAATGTCAAAGATAAAGACAAGAAACAATCGGTTTATGTGCAATTGGCTTATGATGAAAAAGGGCATTCAAAAATCAGCGAAGTGAAGCGCTTAAGCAAGCCCGGTCGTCGTGTGTATAAGCAAAAAAACGAGTTGAAGCGCTTTAAAAATGGCTATGGCGTGATTGTGGTAAGCACTTCTAAAGGGGTGATCACCAACGAAGAAGCTTACAGACAAAATGTCGGTGGCGAAGTGCTTTGCAGCATTTGGTAAAGGATTGAAAATGTCAAGAATTGGGAAAAGAATCATTGAAATTCCAAGCTCTGTGCAAGCGAGCGTTGAAGGGAGCAAGCTTCTTTTTAAAAACAGCAAAGAAAAGCATGAATTAGAAACTCACAACCGAGTGAAAATCACGCTTGAAAACAACCAATTGAGCTTCCAGCCTGTGGGCGAAGACGCGCAATCTAGGGCTTATTGGGGGACTTATGGGGCGTTAGCCAACAACATTGTAATAGGCTTAAGCACCGGTTTTGCTAAGACTTTAGAAGTCAATGGCGTGGGCTATAAGGTGGCTTTGGGCAATAAAACTTTGGATTTGAGTTTGGGTTTTAGCCACCCAGTGAAATACCCCATTCCAGCAGGGATTGAAATGGTGGTGGAAAAAAACACGATCACTATCAAAGGGAGCGATAAGCAAAAAGTAGGGCAAGTCGCCGCTGAAATCAGGAGCTTCAGACCCCCAGAGCCATACAAGGGCAAGGGCGTGAAATACAGCGATGAAGTCATTATTAGAAAAGCTGGTAAAACAGCTAAAAAATAAATAAGGTGAAGTGATGAACGCAAAAGCATTGTATAAAAAGAAAGCCTTAAGAGATCGCCGAAAATTAAGGATTAAAAGCAAACTCTTAGGCGATGCGTTAAGGCCTAGGGTGAGCGTTTTTCGTTCCAACCGCTATTTTTATGCGCAAGCGATTGATGATGTTAAACAAAGCACCATAACGCATATTGACGGCAGGAAAATGGGCTTTAAAAACACGCAAGAAGACGCTAAAAAATTAGGCGCTCTCTTTGCTGAAGAATTGAAAAAAGTAGGGATTGAGCGAGCGGTTTATGACAGGAATGGTTATCTCTATCATGGTGTGGTGGCAGCGTTTGCTGAAAGCTTGAGAGAGAATGGGATTGCTCTATGACAGAAAGGAAAGGTATGGAAGAGATTAACAGAGAAGAGTTTCAAGAAGTCGTTGTGAATATTGGTCGTGTAACCAAAGTGGTTAAGGGCGGTAGGCGGTTTCGTTTTAACGCTTTAGTGGTTGTGGGCAATAAAAATGGGCTTGTAGGCTTTGGTTTGGGCAAGGCTAAGGAAGTCCCTGATGCGATTAAAAAAGCGGTAGATGATGCGTTTAAGAACCTAATTCATGTAACCATTAAAGGCACGACTATCGCTCATGATATTGAACATAAATACAACGCAAGCCGTATTTTACTCAAACCGGCAAGTGAGGGAACGGGAGTGATTGCTGGGGGTTCAACGCGCCCTATCGTGGAATTAGCAGGCATTAAGGATATTCTCACCAAATCTTTAGGCTCCAACAACCCCTATAATGTGGTGCGTGCGACTTTTGACGCTTTAGCGAAAATCAAGGCGTAGTTAAAAAGGATATGATGATGGGATTAGAAAATTTAAAACCGGCTAAAGGTAGCGTTAAGAAAATCAAACGAGTGGGCCGTGGTCAAGGAAGCGGCATGGGAAAAACGGCCACAAGAGGCGGTAAAGGTCAAACCGCAAGGACAGGTTATAAGGCTAAAAGAGGCTTTGAAGGAGGGCAACAACCCTTGCAACGCCGTTTGCCTAAAATAGGTTTTAGGACTAAAGATTCTCATATCTATTCTATCAATGTGGAAAAGAATGAAGCGATTAAAAATTTAGAAGAAATCACTTTTTCAAGCTTGCGCGCTTTACACCATTTCCCCCTTTATATTGAAGGCGTGAAATTGATCGGTAAAGACGCTAAAAACTTGGCTTCTAAAATTAAAGATGAGAGAATCAAAACAAGCGGGCAGAAATAATGCCCCTATTGTATCAGCTTGATTTAAGAGGAATAAGTTATGAATAAAGCCATTGCTAGTAAGATACTCATCACTTTGGGTTTTTTATTTCTCTATAGAGTTTTAGCTTATATCCCCATTCCTGGCGTAGATTTAGCAGCGATCAAGGCTTTTTTTGACAGCAATTCCAACAACGCTTTGGGGTTGTTTAACATGTTTAGTGGGAATGCGGTTTCTCGCTTGAGCATCATCTCTTTGGGTATCATGCCCTATATCACTTCTTCCATTATTATGGAGCTTTTGAGTGCGACTTTCCCCAACCTGGCTAAAATGAAAAAAGAGCGAGACGGCATGCAAAAATACATGCAAATCGTACGCTATTTGACCATTTTAATCACCCTAATCCAAGCGGTGAGCGTTTCAGTGGGCTTAAGGAGCATTAGCGGAGGAGCCAATGGAGCGATCATGATTGATATGCAAGTCTTTATGATCGTTTCAGCGTTTTCTATGCTTACAGGGACGATGCTGCTCATGTGGATAGGGGAGCAAATCACGCAAAGGGGCGTGGGGAATGGGATCAGCCTCATTATTTTTGCTGGGATTGTTTCAGGGATCCCATCAGCTATTTCAGGCACATTCAATTTGGTCAATACGGGCGTGATCAATATTTTAATGCTCATTGGTATTGTGCTGATTGTTTTAGCGACTATTTTTGCGATCATCTATGTGGAATTAGCTGAACGCAGGATCCCTATTTCTTATGCGCGTAAAGTGGTGATGCAAAACCAGAACAAGCGCATCATGAATTACATTCCCATTAAGTTGAATTTAAGCGGGGTGATCCCCCCTATTTTCGCTTCAGCTCTGCTCGTGTTCCCTTCTACGATCTTACAGCAAGCCACAAGCAACAAAACCTTGCAAGCGATTGCAGATTTTTTAAGCCCGCAAGGGTATGCGTATAATATTTTGATGTTCTTGCTCATCATCTTTTTCGCTTACTTTTATTCTTCTATCGTGTTCAATTCTAAGGATATTGCGGATAATTTGAGGCGTAATGGCGGGTATATTCCAGGGCTTAGGCCTGGAGAGGGGACTTCATCGTTTTTAAATTCTGTAGCGAGTAAGCTCACTTTGTGGGGTTCATTGTATTTAGCGCTCATTTCTACCGTGCCTTGGATTTTGGTTAAAGCTATGGGCGTGCCTTTTTACTTTGGAGGCACGGCGGTGCTGATTGTGGTTCAAGTCGCTATTGATACCATGAAAAAGATTGAAGCGCAAATTTATATGAGCAAGTATAAAACTTTAAGCGCGGTAGGCTTTTAATGGCGATCTCTATTAAAAGCCCAAAAGAAATCAAAGCTCTAAGAAAAGCCGGGGAATTGACCGCTCAAGCGTTAGCCCTTTTAGAGCGAGAAGTAAGGCCTGGGGTTTCACTTTTAGAGCTGGATAAAATGGCTGAAGATTTTATCAAATCCTCTCATGCTAGGCCTGCTTTTAAGGGGCTCTATGGTTTCCCTAGCTCTGTGTGCATGTCCTTAAATGAGGTGGTTATTCATGGCATTCCTACGGATTATGTTTTACAAGAAGGGGATATTATAGGCTTGGATTTGGGGGTGGAGGTGGATGGTTATTATGGCGATTCAGCCCTTACGCTCCCTATAGGCGCGATAAGCCCGCAAGATGAAAAATTGCTCGCTTGCTCTAAAGAGAGCTTGATGCATGCCATTAGCTCAATTAGAGTGGGCATGCATTTTAAAGAGTTGAGTCAGATTTTAGAGGGCGCTATTACAGAAAGAGGCTTTGTGCCTTTGAAGGGGTTTTGCGGGCATGGTATTGGTAAAAAACCCCATGAAGAGCCAGAAATCCCCAACTACCTAGAAAAAGGCGTCAAAGCTAATAGCGGCCCTAAAATCAAAGAGGGCATGGTATTTTGCTTAGAACCTATGGTGTGTCAAAAACAGGGCGAGCCTAAAATACTAGCGGATAAGTGGAGCGTGGTTTCAGTGGATGGGCTTAACACAAGCCACCATGAGCATACTATCGCCATAGTTGGCAATAAAGCAGTGATTCTTACGGAGCGTTAATGGCAAGAGATGATGTTATAGAAGTGGATGGGAAAGTGATTGAGGCGTTGCCTAACGCTACTTTTAAGGTGGAATTAGACAATAAGCATGTGGTGTTGTGCCGTATTTCTGGAAAGATGCGCATGCACTATATTAGGATTGCTTTAGGCGATAGGGTCAAGCTAGAGCTTACGCCCTATAGCTTAGACAAGGGTCGGATAACTTTTAGATATAAATGAATTTAAGGGTTATTTCAATGAAAATATGTTAGTATAAAAGTTTTTAGTAGTGCCTAATTTTTTCAAAGGAGAAAAATCATGAAAGTCAGGCCATCAGTGAAAAAGATGTGCGATAAGTGCAAAATCATTAAAAGAAGGGGCGTTATTAGAGTGATCTGCGCTACCCCTAAACACAAACAAAGACAAGGATAAAGCATGGCAAGGATTGCTGGTGTGGATTTACCAAAAAAGAAGAGAGTGGAGTATGCCCTTACCTATATTTATGGGATTGGGCTTAAGAGTTCTAGAGAGATTTTAGAAGCGGTGGGCATTTCTTTTGACAAGCGCGTGCATGAATTGAATGAAGATGAAGTGTCTAGCATCGCTAAAAAAATCCAACAAAGCTACCTAGTAGAGGGCGATTTGCGTAAAAAAGTTCAAATGGATATTAAATCTTTAATGGACTTGGGGAACTATCGTGGGATCAGGCACCGTAAGGGTCTTCCTGTGAGAGGCCAAACCACCAAAAATAACGCTAGGACTCGTAAGGGTAAGAAAAAAACCGTGGGCAGCAAGTAGCGGATAAGGAGATGATGATTTAATGGCTAAGAGAAATGTAGTGGCTAAAAAGAAAGTAGTCAAAAAGAATATTGCTAGAGGGGTTGTTTATATTTCAGCGACCTTTAACAACACCAACATCACTATCACTGATGAAATGGGTAATGTGATTTGTTGGAGCACGGCGGGCGGTTTAGGGTTTAAAGGCTCTAAAAAATCCACCCCTTATGCGGCCCAACAAGCTGTAGAAAGTGCTCTAAGCAAGGCTAAAGAGCATGGCGTTAAAGAAGTGGGCATTAAGGTTCAAGGGCCAGGTAGTGGGCGTGAGACCGCCATTAAGAGCGTGGGCGCGACAGAGGGCGTTAAAGTGCTTTGGATTAAAGACATCACCCCGCTCCCTCATAATGGTTGCAGACCCCCTAAAAGAAGAAGAGTGTAAGGAGGCTTTATGGCAAGATATAGAGGCGCAGTAGAAAGACTAGAAAGGCGTTTTGGGGTTTCTTTAGCCTTAAAAGGTGAAAGGCGATTGAGTGGGAAGAGCGCGCTAGATAAGAGGGCTTATGGGCCAGGCCAGCATGGGCAAAGACGCGCTAAGACTTCTGATTACGGGTTGCAATTGAAAGAAAAGCAAAAAGCTAAAATGATGTATGGCATTTCTGAAAAGCAATTCAGGAGTATTTTTGTGGAAGCCAATCGCTTGGACGGCAATACGGGTGAAAACCTTATCCGTTTGATTGAAAGAAGATTGGATAATGTCGTCTATCGCATGGGGTTTGCGACCACTAGAAGCTCTGCTAGGCAATTGGTAACGCATGGGCATGTGCTTGTGGATGGTAAGCGTTTGGACATTCCCTCTTATTTCGTGCGTTCAGGGCAAAAAATTGAGATCAAAGAAAAAACCAAGAGCAACCCTCAAGTGGTGCGCGCGATGGAATTGACAGCTCAAACAGGGATTGTGCCATGGATTGATGTGGAAAAAGATAAAAAATACGGCATATTCACCCGCTACCCTGAAAGAGAAGAAGTGGTTGTCCCTATTGAAGAAAGACTCATTGTAGAATTGTATTCTAAGTAAGGGGTTAGAGCATGAAAGTTATCAAAACAGCACCTTTGATCCCATCAGAAATTAAGGTGCTAGAGAAAGAGGGCAATCGGGTTAAGATTTCTCTGGCTCCATTTGAGTTTGGTTACGCTGTTACGCTCGCTCATCCTATTAGAAGGCTCTTGCTTTTAAGCTCTGTGGGGTATGCTCCTGTAGGTTTAAAGATTGAAGGCGTCCATCATGAGTTTGACTCATTAAGGGGGGTTACTGAAGATGTGTCGCTTTTTATCATGAATTTAAAGAATATCCGCTTTATAGCCAAGGCGTTAGTGGGGCAGGATAGCTCTTTAGAAAACCAATCGGTTGTGGTGGATTATTCTTTTAAAGGGCCTATGGAGCTTAGGGCTAGGGATTTGAATTCTGAGCATATAGAAATCGTCAATCCTGAAATGCCTCTAGCCACAATCAACGAAGACGCTCAATTGAATTTTTCGCTCATTATCTATAAAGGAATGGGGTATGTCCCAAGCGAAAACACAAGGGAATTGATGCCTGAGGGCTACATGCCGCTAGACGGCTCATTCACGCCGATTAAAAAGGTCGTTTATGAGATTGAAAATGTTTTGGTTGAGGGCGATCCCAACTATGAAAAAATCATTTTTGATATTGAAACAGACGGGCAGATTGACCCTTATAAAGCGTTTTTGTCAGCGGTGAAAGTGATGAGCAAGCAACTGGGTGTTTTTGGCGAAAGGCCCATTGCTAACACGGAGTATTCAGGCGATTACGCTCAAAGAGATGACGCTAAAGACTTGAGCGCTAAGATTGAAAGCATGAATTTGAGCGCTAGGTGTTTTAATTGCTTGGATAAAATCGGCATCAAGTATGTGGGCGAACTCGTGTTGATGAGCGAAGAAGAGCTTAAGGGCGTGAAAAACATGGGCAAAAAATCCTATGATGAAATCGCTGAAAAATTGAATGATTTGGGCTATCCGGTAGGCACAGAATTAAGCCCTGAACAAAGAGAGAGTTTAAAGAAAAGATTAGAAAAATTAGAAGATAAAGGAGGTAACGACTGATGAGACACAAACACGGATACCGCAAGCTTGGGAGAACCAGCTCGCACAGAAAGGCGTTATTAAAGAATTTAGCGATCGCTTTGATTGAGCATAACAAAATTGAAACAGGGATTTATAAGGCTAAGGAATTGCGCAGTTACATTGAGAAATTAACGACAGCGGCTCGTGTGGGCGATTTTAATGCGCACCGCCATGTTTTTGCATATTTGCAAAACAAAGAAGCCACCCACAAGCTTGTAACCGAAATCGCGCCCAAATACGCGCAAAGGAATGGCGGATACACCAGGATCCAACGCACCACTTTTAGAAGAGGGGACGCTTCCACTCTAGCCACCATTGAATTTGTATGAAATTTGATGAACTGCTAGCCAAGATTTAGTCTTGGTTGGTGGTTATCGCTTTGATTTTATCTTTTTAAAAGAAGCGCTTAAAAGCTTTGACTTTGTTTTATTGATCATGAAATTTAAAAAATGCTAAAAAACATTTTCTGTGATCAAAATATAAAAGAGCTTAGTTAAGCGATAATCTCAAAACGGCAAAAATAAAGTAACTAAAACCCTATTTTTTAAAAAATCAAAATAAACTCAAAACTCACACTGGCTTTTATCCCACCCTTTACTTGAGCGGTATTTCTTGCATTTTTATTGAGATTTCTAATTGGTTTGATGATTTTAAGAAATCCAACTGCTGGAGATTGAGTTAGATGGATTCAAGCGTATTTTTAGACACGCTAGATATTGGCTATTCGTTTATACTAAACTGCTTTGGATTTTAGCCGATGTAGGTGATGGGTTGATTTGTTCGCTTTGTAGTGGTTTTATAAAAAAGACACAAGATACAAACTCCTATCTTGTGAAAGCCACACAAGATACACTAAAGACTATAAACCGAACCGCCACCACGCCAAAGCGGGACTGAATCAATCTTTCTATACCTACCATTTTAAATGCTCCTTAACTTCAATATACAGATACTAAAAACTTGCCTAGCAAAACCCGCTCATAAGAATTTTTGATACACCAACACCACCGATTTAGGTGTAGAGCTAATGCTAAAACAATGATTAGTGGCTTCATTGAGCGAGCCGGAAAAGAGTGTTTTTAAACGCAAGTTTTTTAAGGGGTATTTGAGGTTTTTAGAAGTGAATCGGGCTTTAAGATCCAAGCTAAAAAGCGAGATTTGCTCCCCTTTAAAACTGGGCAAAGTAAAAGGGGTTTCTAGCACCCTAAAAAGACCATAATCGCTTACGGCTTGGATTTTTTGGCAAAATTTAAAATACTCCAACAATAAAAAAGTGTTTGCCAGGGCGTGATCTTCTCGCTTGCCATTCAACCCTAAAAAAATAAAATCATCACAGCCCCTATTCAAAGCATAAAAAAAGGCTTTGGACAAATCGTTGCTGTCTTGTTCGCTCACGCGTATAGGGTTATACAAGGCTTTCAAATGCGAATCAATGCTATCCAAATCGCCTATAACAACGCTGGGTTTGAATTGAAGTGCATGCAAGGACTGGACAGCCCCATCGCATGCGATTAAAAAGGGAGCGTTTTTTAAAATGTCTAAGCATTTTTGAGATTTAGGAAACTCCCCATTCGCTAAAATCACTGCTTGCATGACTGGTTCCAGCGGTTAAAATAATACAAGCCAATAAAAAGGTATAGAATCGTTGTGAAGAGTTGCACCAAGCTCTCTGTAGAAATTTGAAAAATACAAAACCACACGATAATGGATACGATATTCCCCAAAGTTACTAGCGCATAATTCTCCACATACCGCAAAACCTGTAAAATAAAAGCAATAATAAAGATGACGAAATTAAAACTCTCTGCCCATAAAAAATTCGTTTTAATCTCTTTAAAAAACAAAGCGCTCACACAAGTTAAAACCCCTACGCCTAAAACGAGAATAAAACGCCAATTTTTGGGAAGTTTTTGAGCCTTGATAACGCCTTCATGCTGCTCTGTCTTTTTCCATGCGAACAGCCCATAAATCGTTACCGGCATATACAAAAAAAGGCATAAAATCACATCAGCGTTTAATTTCCACTGATAAGCGACATAAGCGTAACTCAAATTATAAACAAGACCAAACATAAAGCAAATCGTTTGCCTTTCTCCGGCAAAAAACGCATACAAAACCCCACTAAGCCCCGCTAAAAGATTGATAAACGAGCCTTTGACAAGGATATTAGTGATGGTTAAAAACACGCAAGAAAGAATGAGCGTGGCGTAAAATCGTTTGGATAGTTGGGTGGTTATTAACATGTTATTCCTTACGCAAGAATTACCTTGACAAGTTCTACGGGTTTGATCTCAGCCTTTTAAAAACTTGAGCGTTTTAAAAAGCACCCCTTAAATGCTCCTTATTGTAACACAAATCCATGAGAATGCGCTTTAAAGTTTTTATGTCCCCCTCCATTTAATGCTATTTGAGTTAAATCACCACCCCCATTTAGCGCAAAGCTTAAGAAAATATTGAAACCCCAAAATGACCAAACCCTCTACAAGAAAGTTGCTAGGATGCCCACAATACGCCGAAATTTCATGCATAGCGATACCAAAAGGTATCGTTAAAAGCATCACATAAAAATCCCTTAGCCTGGATCCTAACACAGCGTCATAAAACGCGCCAAAAAACCTAGCCTTAAAAATGGCTTTAAAAAACTTGGGGAATCCTTGCCAAGCTTCAATAATGAAATAACCTGCCGACCTGCCTTTTGGGTTGAACAAGAGATTAGACAACAAAGCCGCTATTAGAGCCACTAGCCACACATAGTAACTATCTTTAGGGTTGAAAATCGGATCACCAACATCTGAACGATAAAGAGCTGTTCTAAAAACTATGGAGTAACAAATTATAGCAACTAAACCCATTGCTATACTGTATTCAGTATAATTCAAACGCTCTTTTGAGCCATTCAAATTCTCTTTTGTAGTATCCATGTTATTTCCTTCCCCCCATCACCTTGGCTCATTTAAGATCACCAAGCATGCCCAAAACTATAGCCGTAATCATAAAAATCACGGATAGGTTCTCTTGGGGTTTGTGGCTCTCTAGTTTGAGGCTCTCTGTCTATGAAATCACGGATAAAATCTTCTACTCTATCGCCTATTTCCCGACCAAGCTGACCCCCAATCGCAGCCCCTAACGGCCCTCTGGCAGCTCCCATTGCTGAACCAATATCTCCTCCTATATCTCTACCAAGCTGGCCCCTTGCCTCTATTTTAGGACTAGCTATAGCCGCATCAACCATTGCACCGCATAAAACCACTACACAACTGAATGTTCTTAATCCACTCATAACAAATCCTTTCATAAATTGAGATTCAAGGCATGTTTTGCACACCCTGATAAGAATATTTATACCACAACCCTATTAAAAGCATTGTTATAGATCGGAAAAATATCACAAGAAGCTCAATAAATGTTTTGTTTATTCACAAATTACAGGATTAAAGTAAATCATTGGTTTTTAGCATTTTTTAAGCGTTTTAGAGCGTTAAGTTTCAAGCATCAAAGCCTTTGATAGCGTTTTTACACCAACCGCTTAAAAATCGAACGCCCATTTTAAATATATTAGACGCTTTTTTATTTTTATGCTAAACTATTTTGAGTTTTAGCCGATATGACTTCATACAGAGATTAAACCAATCATAAATAGTAAGGTTGATTCCATCTCGCTCTGTAATAGGTTTGAAACCATGCATCTAAGATTGACTCCTATCTTGTAAGTGCCATACTGCAAGTTCCCATAATAAAAACTTCTAAAAATAAAAACCTACAGAGCGAGATGGAATCAACCTTTTTATGGTTACAAATGATAGCCAGTCTTAAACAACCAATACAAGCCCTATAATATCATTAATCGCTATTCAAAATCACAGATATTTTAATACAGCGTTCAACTTTTGAAAACAAGATCCTACCCACCAACCTTTTTAAAAACAAATTTTTATACCATATCACAAGCTTTCGTGTTAGAATGCGTTGAATGGATTTTAGGAGTGTAAAAATGCAAGTTTCACAATATCTGTATCAAAATGCACAATCTATTTGGGGGGATTGTATTTCCCATCCGTTTGTTCAAGGCATAGGGCATGGGACTTTAGAAAGAGATAAATTTCGTTTTTATATCATTCAGGATTATTTGTTTCTTTTAGAATACGCTAAGGTGTTTGCTTTAGGCGTAGTAAAAGCTTATGATGAAATTGTGATGAGAGAGTTTTCTAACGCTATACAAGATATTTTGAATAACGAGATGAGTATCCATAACCATTACATTAGAGAACTTCAAATCGCTCAAAAAGAATTGCAAAGCGCGTGCCCCACTCTAGCGAATAAATCCTATACAAGCTACATGCTCGCTGAAGGGATTAAGGGCTCTATTAAAGAAGTTACGGCGGCTGTTTTGGCTTGTGGCTGGAGCTATTTAGTGATCGCGCAAAATTTAAGCCAAATCCCCAACGCTTTAGAGCATGCCTTTTATGGGCATTGGGTTAAGGGCTATAGTTCCAAAGAATTTCAAGCGTGCGTAAATTGGAATATTAATTTGCTTGATTCCCTCACCCTCGCTTCTTCAAAACAAGAAATTGAAAAATTAAAGGAGATTTTTATCACTACAAGCGAATACGAATATCTGTTTTGGGATATGGCGTATCAAAGTTGAATAAAAGTTTTTGTGCTGTTAGAAAAACGCAAGAGAAGAAGATATCTATCTCTTGCAAAACGATTACTGAGCGTAAGCTTCTAGTTTGAGCTCAATCTTTACCTCATCTCCAACGACAGCATCGCTAAAGGTTTTACCGATACCAAAATCCTTGCGGTTGATTTTGCCTTCAGCTTGTAGCACCATGAATTCTTTTTTGTTCATGGGGTTTTGTAAGGGGGCTTGGATTTTGGCTTCCAATACGACAGGCTTAGTTACGCCATGAAGGGTCAAATCCCCATGGATTTTACCATCTTCGTATTTGGTCATTTTAAAGCTCCCTTTGGGGTATTTCATGGCATCAAAAAACTCTGCTGTTTTTAGGTGGTCATCTCTTTTTTTGTTCCTAGTGTTAATGCTTTTAATATCAATTTTGCCTTCAAAAACATTGAGAGCCTTGGTATTAGGATCGGCATCAATTTTGCCATCAAAACTATCAAACACGCCTCTTGTTTCATTGAATTTGAAGTGTTTGACCTCAAACCACACGCTAGAGTTTGCCTTATCAATCGTATAAGGTTTTGCAAACGCCAAACTAACGCCCAAAAGGGTGAACATTAACGCTTTTTTCATTGTTTCCTCGCTTCATTTTGAATTAAAAACGCCAACTATACAACAAATTGGTTAATGGTAAAACACTCCTAATCGTCTGTTTTAAGGTATAATACAAAAAATCCCCATCAGGTAGGTGTTGTTATGATAAAAAAGACCCTTGCATCAGTTTTATTAGGATTGAGTTTGATGAGTTTGTTAGACGCTAAAGAGTGCGTTTCGCCGATAACAAGAAGCGTTAAGTATCATCAGCAAAGCGCTGAGATTAGAGCCTTGCAATTGCAAAGTTACAAAATGGCGAAAATGGCGCTAGACAATAACCTCAAGCTCGTTAAAGACAAAAAGCCAGCCGTCATCTTGGATTTAGATGAAACCGTCTTAAACACTTTTAATTATGCGGGCTATTTAGTCAAAAATTGTATTAAATACACCCCAGAAACTTGGGATAAATTTGAAAAAGAAGGCTCTCTTACGCTCATTCCTGGAGCGCTAGACTTTTTAGAATACGCTAATTCTAAGGGCGTTAAGATTTTTTACATTTCTAACCGCACGCAAAAAAATAAGGCATTCACCTTAAAAACGCTCAAAAGTTTTAAACTCCCCCAAGTGAGCGAAGAATCCGTTTTATTAAAAGAAAAAGGCAAGCCTAAAGCCGTTAGGCGAGAATTAGTCGCTAAGGATTATGCGATTGTTTTACAAGTGGGCGACACTTTGCATGATTTTGACGCACTTTTTGCTAAAGACGCTAAAAACAGCCAAGAACAACGAGCTAAAGTCTTGCAAAACGCTCAAAAATTCGGCACAGAGTGGATCATTTTACCCAATTCTCTCTATGGCACATGGGAAGATGAGCCTATAAAAGCATGGCAGAATAAAAAATAAAATTTATCCATCGCATAAGAACGATTTTTGCTAACATGACAAAAAATTTGATCTCTTAGGCGGAGTCATGGATTTTGTAGGGTTTGAAGATTTAAAATGTAAAGATAAAGAAAACTCTCAAAAAGTTTTTGTGATCCGTAACGACAAGTTAGGCGATTTTATTTTAGCCATACCCGCTTTAATCGCTCTAAAGCAAGCTTTTTTAGAAAAAGGCAAGGAAGTGTATTTGGGTGTGGTTGTGCCTAGCTATACCACCCCAATAGCCTTAGAATTCCCTTTCATTGATGAAGTCATTATAGAAGACAACCATTTGAGCACCACTCTCAAAAGCAAATCCATTGACGCTCTTATCTTTTTATTTTCCAATTTTAAAAACGCTAAACTTGCTTTTAGTTTGAGGAAATTTATCCCTTACATCCTAGCACCAAAGACTAAAATCTATTCTTGGTTCTATAAAAAGAGCGTGCGCCAAAACCGCTCTTTATGCTTAAAAACCGAATACGAATACAATTTGGACTTAATCCATGCGTTTTGTAAAGACTATGATCTCCCTAACGCTCAAATCAAAAAAATCGCATGGAAACTTAAAGACAAATCCAAAGAGCGATCCCTCATCGCTTCAAAACTCAACGCTGATGTTGGTTTGTTGTGGATTGGCGTGCATATGCATAGCGGAGGCAGTTCGCCCGTATTGCCTGCTTCACACTTTATCAAACTGATTGATTGTTTACACAACAATTTAAGTTGTGAGATCATTCTTATTTGCGGGCCAGGCGAGAGGAAAGCCACAGAAGAACTCCTTAAAGAAGTCCCTTTCGCCCATCTTTATGATACGAGCCATAGTTTAGTGGATTTAGCCAAATTGTGCGCGAATTTGTCCGTCTATATTGGGAACGCTTCAGGCCCTTTGCATGTGAACGCTTTATTTGACAACCAATCTATCGGGTTTTACCCTAACGAACTTACTGCTTCTATTGTCCGATGGCGGCCTTTCAATGAGCGATTTTTGGGCATCACCCCGCCTAATGGCTCAAACGATATGGGTTTGATTGACATTGAAAAAGAGGGTGAAAAGATTGTGGGTTTTATCAATTACCGCAAGATGTAGCTTTGATAAGAGACTTTTTGCTATAATCATGCTTTCGCTTATTCTTAATGTTTGCGTGGATTTTACACTATTGAACGCTAAAAATAGGAGCTGTTTTTGAAATCTTTACTCTCTTTGTTTTTAAAATCAAAATTATCTTATCTTTATTATTACCCTTATATAGCTTTCGTTTTGATGGTTGCAACCATTGCAAAAATTCCTCTTATTCAAAAGATTCCTGTTATTAGAAGGTTCTTTAATAGTCGTTATTCCTTCCAAAAAGACAGCCTTATTCGCATCCAAAACCAACTAGACAGATTGCTCACTCTTACAAAGCCTACTCCTCCACCCATTCGTAAAAAAACCTTATGTTTTATCCGCTTGGACATTATTGGAGATTATATACTCTATCGCAATTTTTTACCTCTTTTTAAAAAATATTTTGAAGATTATGAAACCACCTTTATTGGAAACGCTACTATCAAGGATATGGCAACCCATTGCGATTCTCAATATATAGATAAGTTTATCTTTTTAGATAATATTTACTGGGAAAAATACTTGCGGATTGGCACTAATGGCTCACGCCTTTCAAAATTAAAAGAATTGTTATTTTTTCTCCCAAAATTCATGAGAAAACGCTACGAAGATGTTTCTAATTTGAGAAAAGAAAGCTACGAGATATGCATTAATAGTTCTATGTTTTATTTTTCAACTAAAGAAGACGCTATTATAAAGCACTTGATTGCCGAAAATAAAGTGGGGGTTTTTTGCACCCACCCAATAGAATCTTTCTTTAGGACCGATTATAGAAAGAGAGGGGAAATTAGAAAAAACTTTTACACGCATTTGTTCTATCCTAAAGAAGTGCCCCAATTTCTCTATGATTCAAATCAAGATTTTTTTCAGTCTTTTTTTAAGCATTTTAAAGGCGTGGATATAGGGTTTGTTGGACTTGAATTAAAACTCTCCATCGCTTTTGAATATGAAAAGTTTAAGAATATTCTAAAACCACCTTATGGCGTGTTGAATCTCGGAGCTAGCGATGATTTTAGAGTGTATAAGCGCTTTGATGAGATGATCTATTTTTTAAATCCTGACTACCAACTCATTCTTTGCGGAAACTCTAAAGAAGATGAAAAGCTTGCCAATTCCATTCTAAAACGCCACAAAAATGCCATTTCTCTAATCAATCAAACCGGTTTGATAGAATACCTTTATCTTTTAAAGAACGCTAGTTTTGCGATGGGCAATGAGTCTTCCATCACGCATTTGAGCGCTTGTTTGAAGATCCCTCATGCGTTCATAGTCTCTTCAGGTCTCTCAAGCCCAAGATTCCACCCCTACCCAAAGGAAATTGGCCCTAATATCCACATGATCTATCCAAGGGATTTTCAAAAAATAATTTCTAGGTCTAGCAACTGGATGTTCAAAGCCATGACTATGCCGCACCCGCCAGTGGATTCTGTGAACCCGCAAGATATTATTAGCGCCATTAAATGTTTTGCACCTCATCTCTTGAAAGAAGATGCGCCATCTAATACCAACGAAACAACCTATTTTGAACGAGTTTGATTGCGTTACAAGTTTTTAGAGGATAACTTTAGCATTTAAATGGAGTAAATGGTTGATTTATGGGTGGTTTTTGCTATTCTAAACGATACAACAAAAACGCATAACTCCCCGATCCATTCACATGCAAATCGCAAAGCATGCTCGTTACGAAAACATTAGAAATGGGGCTTACTTTAGAGCCTCTATCGCAAACTAGAGCGAGATTAGACAAGGCAGAATAAAGGGAAGACTGAACCCCCACCTCCGGAAGAGATGTTGAGATCGCTCGCTTCTTTGCTGATGAATGCGGCATCAAAGTTAAGGCTGGCTTTGGCTTGGTGCGATAAGATAAGGGCGACATTGGTATTAAATGGGGGGGGGTGATAACTTTGTAGCGAGTATTATTTGGAAACAATTTAAACACGCTAGAAAAAATGGGCGTGGATATTAAAGAGACTTTAGAAAATTTATGGGGGGTTGGAGTGGAGTTTTTCAATGAAAAAATGGTGAAATTTAAAGGGAATGATAAAGAAGTAGAGATTTTAAAAGCCTTAAAAGAAGCGCTCATTTGGTAAGGAAAAGCAAATCTTTACGACACTAAAAGCGATAATTTTCGTGTTATAATCAGTTGGATACATTTGATAGCAATTGCGTGTTTGAAAGGTGGTTATGGAGTCAGTCAAACAAAATTTTATTGAAAAACTTAAGGTTTTTTGCAACAGAATTAACTGACCATGTTACAACTCAACTGGGAGATTGGAAAATTAAAGGATTTATTGATACAGATAAAAATATTTATACAATTTCATCAGATACTAAAATTATTTCAAAAATTCTTGAAATCCAACTTTTCCCTAGGTTTAAAACATTTGCTAAGAAAAATGGGTATGAAATCATTATTGCTGAAAAACAAAATTGGTATCCTGATCTATCTTTTGTGTGCGAGGAAAATCCAAACATAAAGTTTGCTGTAGATATAAAAACAACTTATCGATTAGATGATTGTTTGGGTTTTTGTAATGGTTTTACATTGGGTTCGCATGGTGAATATTTTAGGAATCGCACTAGTGCAAAAAATATCCAATTCCCCTATTCGCATTATTTGGCTCATATTTGTTTGGGTATTTTATACACATGATCTGCCTCTAGCGGTATAGATGAAACAGAAATTTTACAATTAGAAAAGTTGGATAACATTACTTCTGTTATCAAAGATTTTACATTTTTTGCTGAAGAGAAATGGAAAATCGCTAGCGATAAGGGCGGAAGTGGTAATACGGCTAACATTGGCAGTATTCAATATATTGATGATATTTTGCAAGGGAATGGTGTGTTTAAAAATCTTGGCGAACAAATTTTTGATGAATATTGGATCAATCAAGGCGTGTTAATGATACCTGATTTAAAGAATCAAGGTAGTTTTAAAAAACTGACAAAATTAGTTGATTTCCTTGAATTTAAAGGAATTGATATTCAAAAAATCAATCCTGTCAAAAATAGGAGCAAATCTTAATGATGAAAACACTGATCCCACCCATAAAATCCCAAGGCATTAAGACGAAATTAGTAGATTGGATTAAAGGGATTTCAAAAAAGGTTGCATTTGAGCGTTGGGTTGAGCCGTTTATGGGGACAGGCGTTGTGGCTTTTAATATCCAGCCTAAAAGAGCGTTGTTGTGCGATAGCAATCCGCATTTAATCCGTTTCTATCAAGCCATTCAAGATGAAAAGATCACCCCAAAGATTGTGAGGGAATTTCTCAACGAAGAAGGTTTGAAATTATTGCAAAGCAATGGAGAATATTATTATGAAGTGAGGGAACGATTCAATAAAGATTGTGATCCTCTTGATTTTCTATTCTTAAATCGTGCGTGTTTTAATGGCATGATACGCTTCAATCAAAAAGGGAAATTCAATGTGCCGTTTTGTAAAAAACCGCAGCGTTTTGCCCAAAGCTTGGTTACTAAGATTGTCAATCAAGTAGAAAATACAGCAAAAATGATTAAAAGCAATCATTATGAATTCAAGTGTCAAGATTTCCAACAAACTATTTTAGAAACGAACAAAAGCGATTTGATTTATGCTGATCCCCCTTATATTGGAAGAAATGCAGATTATTTTGATTGCTGGAATGAAGAAAATGAAGTTGCATTGCAACAAGTGTTGTCAAAATCCAAGTGTAATTTCATTCTTTCTACATGGTTTAGCAATAAATATCGTAAAAATGATTATATTTTTTCTATTTGGAAAAGTTACCCTATCGTAACTAAAGAGCATTTTTATCATGTTGGAGCTAAAGAAAATAATCGCAATATGATTTATGAAGCATTACTATTCAATATACAGATGAGCGATACAGATTTAAATGGGGGCATTAAAGACGCATTGATGCACAGATTAGAGATTAGTGCTCTATAACATGCATGCTAAACTTCTAATAAGGCAATCATCGTTATAATACTTTCTCATGTTTTTTAAGGAGCGTTATAATGAAAACGAACGAAACGCAATTTTATTTGGAACAGACCTAATTACATAATTACAATCTCTATTTACACCCCTTATCTAGTCAGCCACCCTAAAAGCAAGGATGGAAAACGGCGTTAGAATAATAGATGGCGTTGTTTGGACTGCTTCACACTTCTTCTATGAAGCAATCTTTATCAATATCATCAGGAGTGTTCTCTTTTAATAAATGTGGGGCGTGCTCTTTGATGCTTGCTATCACAGCGCTAGGCTTTATCGTATTCACATCTCGTTGTTCCCAAATTTTCTTTGATTCTCTAAGATTTGCAAATTCGGTGGGATAAATCACATGATGGGTAGTGCAAAGCGTTCTAGGATAAGGGTGAAAGGTTGCATAAGAACTGCCATTGCTTAAAATAAAGATGTAAGGCACTTTAAGAGCCGCTGCAAAATGAGCGATACTTGATTCATTTCCTAATGTAAATTCAGCACCCTTAATGATATAGGCGTATTCCAATAAGCTAGTTTTCCCTACTAACGATATGGCATTTTTATGAGCTTTTACCAATTTAGCAGCTTCTTTTGCTTCTGTGGGCGTCGTCCCGCAAATCACTAGCTGAATGTCTTCATTCAAATAACGCACAATCCTATTAAAATACCTATAACACCTAAAAAAATCGCTTGATCCCAAATTCAACACGCCATAGCGAGAACTCAAACCATTGAGTAAATTTTGCGAACTTTCTTTGAGAACTGAAGATGGTGGCAATTCCATGCCAAAAGATACAGGAGCTAAATCCACTCCTTTAAAAGTTTTGAAAAAAGCAGAAAATAAGTCTTGATGGAATTCAAATAAGAATTTGCTCACCTTAGGGATATTGAAAAGATGGGTGTAAAAATGACTGATTTTCCCATCGCTAACATAGACATAATGATGGCCCCTATCCACAAAAGGTTCATGCCTTACGCTAACCTTAAAAGAAGCGTCTAAGTGTTTCATCACTATATCATCTCTTAAAATGTCACCCCAAGGCAAAATGGGGCTAATGGCAATCTCGTAATGCGTTTTTTTAAGCATCAACAATTCATTGTAACGCTTAATAAAAAATTTGAGCAAATAACGCAAGAATTTAAAAGTATGTTGCTTGCCGTGAGCGTATTGATTATATCCATTCCAAATTGAATGATCTAAGAAAATAAATTCATCAACATAAGGGCTATCGGCAACCACACTCAAACCTTTGATGATTGAATTGCCAATAAAAACAATCTTATAATCTTTGTAATGCTCTTTGAAAGGGGCAAAAAAATTGCGGGTTAAAAGATAATCGCCCACCACATCCAATCTCACAATGCACAAGGCTTTTTCTGTGGCGTTTTGGCGTTTAATGGGGGTGATAGAAAGCAGCTTGTCAATTAGGCGTTGCGTTATTTTAAAGAGCCTTAAAGACCAATCAGAAGTCTTTTGGTTAAAATAAGCGTATAACAGCACAATAGGTAATAGTAGTATGCAAATATATATATATATATATATATAGTAGTTTCAAAATAAATATCATAAAATCATCAAACCTAAAAAAAAATTTATCTTTTAGTATAACATGTTTTTTGTCCGTCTATATCGGGAACGCTTCAGGCCCTTTGCATGTGAACGCTTTGTTTGACAACCAATCTATTGGGTTTTATCCTAACGAACTCAGCGCTTCTATTGCCAGATGGCGGCCTTTCAATGAGCGTTTTTTAGGCATCACCCCGCCTAATGGCTCAAACGATATGGGTTTGATTGACATCAAAAAAGAAAGCGAGAATATTATTGAATTTATCGCACCCAATCTTTCTTGCCACACGCAAGAAAGATAACGACAATAAGCACCACACAAGCAACCTTAACAATACTCAAAAGTTTAATCTGATTAAAGTGGTTTTTCGCATTCCTAATTAAAATTTCTAATTTCCTCATAAATTGAACCTTGAGGGATTCAATTTGAATTTAAGCTAGATTAGCTCTCGCACCAACTAGGCTAATAAGATTTTGCGTTCATTTATCTATTTCTTGTAAAATACGAGTTTATTTTTAGCGTAAAGAAATTAATGATCAGTCTCATAGAAAAAGCCCCTTACATTCCCTATCCCCTAGCTCTTTATGAAAAATTAGAGCAACAGCACACCTTGCTTTTTGAAAGCGCTGAGATTGAGAGCAAAGCGCACACCAAATCCCTTTTAATGGCTAAAGCCTGTTTGAAGCTGATTTGCAACCACAATATCGTAACTATCACTAGCCTAACGCCTAATGGCGGGGCGTTTTTGCAAAAATTGAGCGCGTTTTTTAAAACGCCTATACAAGACAATGCCCTAATTTTAACCTACACCAAAAACAAAAAAACGCAAGATGAGTTTTTAAAACTCTTTGAGCCTAGCCCTTTTGACGCTTTAAGGGGGCTTTTTAAAAGCGTTAAAACAAAACCCAAACACCCCTTTACGCTTTTAAGCGCGGGCGTTTTTTCTTTTGAAATGCTCAATTTTTTTGAAGACTTGCCCCACTTAAAAGCACAAGACAACACAGCGCATGACTTTATTTTTTTCGTTGCGCAAAATTTGATCATCATAGACCATAAAGAAAAAAGCGCTGAAATCTTGGGGGCGTGTTTTGATGAACGCTTTAAAACAGAGATAGCTAAAGAGTTGCAGGATTTAAAAGAGTTGGCTAAAAACATTAAAAGCGATTTTATCCCTAAAAAAGCTAAGCAAAGCACAGGAGTTAGTGCTAATTGCGATGATAGCGAGTTTGAAAAAAGGGTGCTATCCTTACAAGAAGAAATCAAAAAGGGCGAGATCTTCCAGGCGGTGTTGTCGCGCAGCTTTTATATGGAGTGCTTGGAGGGTTTGAGCGCGTATTATCATTTAAAACTCTCTAACCCTAGCCCTTATATGTTCTATATCAAAGACAGCGATTTTATCCTTTTTGGGGCAAGCCCTGAGAGCGCTTTAAAATACAACGCCTTAACCAACACGGCTGAAATTTATCCCATTGCTGGCACTCGTTTAAGAGGTAAGGACAAACAAGGGAATATTGATTATGATTTGGATAGTAAAATGGAGTTTGATTTGCAACACGACTATAAAGAAAGGGCTGAACACATCATGCTAGTGGATTTAGCCAGAAACGACATGGCCAGAGTTTCAAAAAAACGCTATTGCGACAAGCTTTTAAAAGTGGATAAATATTCCAATGTCATGCATTTAGTCTCAAGGGTTGTGGGGGAATTGAAAAAAGGGTGCGATAGTTTGCATGCTTACAGGAGCTTTATGAACGCCGGCACGCTTAGCGGGGCGCCTAAAATCTCTGCGATCAAGCTCATTTACCAATTAGAAAAGCAAAGGAGAGGCTCTTATGGGGGGAGCGTGGGGTATTTAAACAGCGAGGGTTCTATGGATTCTTGCATCACTATCCGTTCATGTTTTGTCAAAAACAATAGGGCCGTGATCCAAGCGGGAGCCGGTATCGTGTTAGACAGCGTGCCGCAAAATGAAGCGAATGAAACAAGAGCCAAAGCGCAAGCCCTTATTGATGCGATCAGGAAAACAAGCTTATGAAAATCTTTTTTATAGATAATTTTGATTCTTTCTCTTATAACTTGGTGTATGAATTAGAGTGTTTGGGTTATGAAGTGGCCGTTTATCAAAACGATATTGATCCGAGTTATCTTATGGATTTGATGCATAAAGAATCAAAAACCCCCTTATTGTTCATCTCACCCGGGCCTGGTAACCCTAATAGTTCAGGCAATCTTTTAAAAATCATTACAATGGCTAAAAAGAAATTCCCTATTTTAGGGGTTTGTTTAGGCTTGCAAGCTTTAGCACAAAGCTATGGGGCTAAAATCATAAGGAGCAAAGAAATCGTGCATGGCAAAGCGACCACTATCGCGCTCAAAAAGCATGCCGTTTTTAAAGGTTTAGGGGAGAGCATGGTGGTGGGGCGTTACCATTCTTTAATGGCAAGCGGGTTGCCTAAAAATTTAGAAGTGATCGCTGAGCATGACAATATTCCTATGGCTATTGTCAATGAAGAAGATAAAATCTTAGCCTATCAATTCCACCCTGAAAGCATCATGACTTTACAAGGGAGAGCGTTGTTAGAGCAAAGCGTGGGGTTTTTGAGAGGGTTATCATGAAAGATATTTTAAACACCCTTTATCATCAAAAAGACTTAAACGATAAAGAAGTCCAAAAGTTATTCACCCTCATTATCAACGAAAAAGTAAGCCCAGCTCAACTTGGGGCCATTTTATGCGCTTTAAAAATCAAGGGCGAAAGTTTTAAGGAGATTAGCGTCGCTGCAACCACGCTTTTAGAGCATGCCCCTAAGCCTTTTAACAGCGGCTTGGATTTAATAGACAATTGCGGCACAGGAGGCGATGGGTTAAAAACGATCAACATCAGCACGATTGCCGCGCTCATTGCCAGCTCTATGGGGTTATCTATGGCCAAACACGGATCAAGGAGCGTTTCCAGTCATAGCGGGAGTGCGGATTTGTTAGAAAATTTAGGCGTGAATATTGAAATGAACCCCACGCAATTAGAGAATTGCTTCAAACAAACGCGTTTTGGGTTTCTATTCGCGCCTTTATACCATCAAAGTTTTAAAAAATCCGCCCCTTTAAGAAAAGAGCTTTTCACTAAAACGATTTTTAATTGCTTAGGGCCTTTAATCAACCCCTTAAGGCCAAAAATCCAGCTTTTAGGCGTGTATGACAAATCCTTGTGCAAGACCATGGCGCTAGCGTTAAAGGCTTTAGGCGTTAAAAGGGCGATGGTAATTAATGGAGGGGGGACAGATGAAATCGTGTTGCATGACATTACACATGCGTGTGAATTGAAAAATAACAAAATTTTAGAGTATGACTTGAGCGCTAAAGATTTTGATTTGCCCCCCTATGATTTGAAAGAATTGCAGATTGAAAACGCACAAGAAAGCGTTCAAGCGTGTTTAGATATTTTAGAAAATAAAGGCAAAAATTCGCACACGATGGTGGTTGCGGCGAATGTGGCGAGTTTGTTGTATTTAAGCCATAAAGCTAAAGATTTAAAAGAGGGTGTGAGCATGACTTTAGAGCATTTAAAAACCAAAGCGCCTTATACGCATTTGCAAAAAATCATAAGGCTAAGCCATGCCTAGCGTGTTAGAAAACATCCTTAAAGACAAGCTCCTAGAAGTCTCTGATCTCAAAAAAAATCACGCTTTACCGATAAACATAACCCCAAGCGACAGGGATTTTAAAAAAGCGTTATTGGAAAAAAAGACCAGCTTTATTTTAGAATGCAAAAAAGCATCGCCCTCTAAAGGTTTAATAAGAAAAGATTTTGATCTGTTGGAAATAACCAAGACTTATGAAAAATTCGCCTCTTGTATTTCAGTTTTAGCCGATTCTAAACATTTTTTAGGCTCTTATGAAAACATTAAAATTGTCTCGCAGCATTCCACCAAGCCTATTTTGTGTAAAGATTTTATCATTGACGCTTTTCAGATCAAACTCGCTAGAATGATGGGAGCTGATGCGGTGCTTTTAATGTTAAGCGCGTTAGATGATAAAAATTATTTAGAGCTTTTCAACCTCGCCAAATCCTTAAACATGAGCGTGTTAACTGAAGTTTCCAACCAGCAAGAAATTGAGCGCTTGCTCAAACTCCAATACGACATTATAGGCATCAATAACAGGGATTTACACACCTTAAAAACCGATATTAACCACACGCTGGAATTACGCCCCCTTTTGCCTAAAGACGCGCTCGTGGTGAGCGAGTCCGGTATTTATTCGCATGCGCAAATCAAAGCCCTAGCCCCTTATGTGAATGGCTTTTTAGTGGGTAGCTCTTTAATGGCACAAAAAGATTTGAAAAAAGCATGCATTAAATTGATTTTAGGCGAAAATAAAGTGTGCGGGCTTACAAGGATTAAAGACGCTAAAGCCGTTTATAAAAACCATTTCATTTATGGGGGTTTGATTTTTGAAAAATCTTCGCCCAGATACATCAAGCCTAAAGAAGCCCTAAAAATCACAAAAGCGGTTAAAAAATTGGATTTTGTGGGCGTGTTTGTGAAAGATGGCATTAAAAAAATTCAAAAAATCGCTAAAAAGCTTGATTTAAAAGCGGTGCAGCTTTATGGCTATTCGCAAAAAGAAATCGCTCAATTAAAAAAATCGCTCCCTAAAACTTGTGCGATCTGGCAAGTAGTGAGCGTGGTGAACGCTAAAGATTTAGTGCCTAAAACTAAAGAGGCCTCTCTAATCTTATACGACACTAAAGGGGATAAAATGGGAGGCAATGGCGTGAGTTTTGATTGGGAAATTTTAGAAAATGTCAAAACGCCTTTCATGCTAGCTGGTGGGCTTAATTTGGATAATATTCAAAAAGCCTTGAAAATTAAAGCGTTGGGTTTGGATTTCAATTCCGGTTTAGAAATAAGCCCCGGGATTAAAAATAAGGATAAAATCAAGCGATTAGCCCGAATTTTAAGAGAGTATTAAATGAATAAAAAAGCGTATTTTGGGGAGTTTGGAGGGAGTTTTGTTTCAGAATTGTTAGTGCCTGCATTAAGAGAGTTAGAACAGGCGTTTGATGCGTGTTTAAAAGATGAAAAATTCCAAAAAGAATATTTTCGTCTTTTAAAAGATTTTGTGGGCCGTCCTAGCCCCTTAACCCTGTGTCAAAATATCGTTTCTAACCCTAAAGTTAAGCTTTATCTCAAACGAGAGGATTTAATCCATGGCGGGGCGCATAAGACTAATCAGGCTTTAGGGCAAGCCCTTTTAGCGAAAAAAATGGGGAAAACAAGGATTATTGCTGAAACAGGCGCTGGGCAGCATGGCGTGGCGACGGCTATCGCTTGCGCGTTATTGGGTTTGAAATGCGTGATTTTTATGGGATCTAAAGACATCAAGCGCCAGGAAATGAATGTTTTTAGAATGCGCTTATTAGGCGCTGAAGTGAGAGAGGTTAATTCAGGGAGCGCGACGCTTAAAGACGCTGTGAATGAAGCCTTAAGAGATTGGGTGAGCAGTTACAAGGACACGCATTATTTGCTAGGCACAGCCGCCGGGCCACACCCTTACCCTACAATGGTTAAAACCTTTCAAAAAATGATAGGCGATGAGGTTAAAAGCCAAATTTTAGAAAAAGAAAACCGCTTGCCTGATTACATTATCGCATGCGTTGGAGGGGGGTCTAACGCTATAGGGATATTCAGCGCGTTTTTAAACGATCAAGAGGTCAAACTCATAGGCGTAGAGCCAGCCGGTTTAGGGCTAGAAACCAATAAGCATGGGGCGACTTTGAATAAGGGGCGTGTGGGGATTTTGCATGGGAATAAAACCTATCTTTTACAAGATGATGAAGGCCAGATTGCAGAAAGCCATAGCATTAGCGCCGGGCTTGATTATCCAGGAGTGGGGCCAGAACACAGCTATTTAAAAGAGATTGGGCGCGCGGTTTATGAAAGCGCAAGCGATGCTGAAGCGCTAGAAGCCTTCAGGTTGTTATGCCAAAAAGAAGGCATTATCCCGGCATTAGAGAGTTCGCATGCCTTAGCGTATGCCTTAAAGCTCGCTCAAAAATGCGAAGAAGAAAGCATTATTGTAGTGAATTTAAGCGGTCGGGGGGATAAGGATTTAAGCACCGTTTATAACGCTTTAAAAGGAGGTTTAAAATGAGGTATCAAAACATGTTTGAAACCTTAAAAAAACACGAAAAAATGGCGTTTATCCCGTTTGTAACCTTGGGCGATCCTAATTATGAATGGAGTTTTGAAATCATTAAAACCCTAATTATTAGCGGGGTGAGCGCTTTAGAATTGGGTTTTGCTTTCTCAGACCCTGTAGCGGATGGCGTTATTATACAAGCGAGCCATTTAAGGGCGTTAAAACACGCTAGCATGGCTAAAAATTTCCAGCTTTTAAGAAAGATTAGAGGCTACAACCATGATATTCCCATAGGGCTTTTAGCGTATGCGAATCTCATTTTTTCTTATGGCGTGGATAGCTTTTACGCTCAAATCAAAGAATGCGGCGTGGATAGCGTTTTAATAGCGGATATGCCCCTAATAGAAAAAGAATTAGTCATCAAATCCGCTCAAAAACACCAAATCAAACAAATCTTTATCGCCAGCCCTAATGCGAGCAGTAGAGATTTAGAACAAGCCGCTATGCATTCGCAAGGCTATATCTACACTTTAGCCAGGAGTGGGGTTACAGGGATAAGCCATGCTCTAGAGAACGATGCAAGCACGATCATCAAAACCTTAAAAGCCTTTAGCCCCACCCCGGCCTTACTGGGCTTTGGCATTTCTAAAAAAGAACACATCACAAACGCTAAAGGCATGGGCGCTGATGGCGTGATTTGCGGTTCAGCGTTAGTCAAAATCATAGAAGAAAATTTAAACAATGAAAACGCCATGCTAGAAAAAATTAAAGGGTTTATAGGAGAAATGATTTTTTAAGGCTTTTAGGTTTTGTTGCGTCAAAAAATTAAAGATCACGGATTAACAATTATCAAGCTTTTTTGCATGTGCGTTATTATGGCGTTAGTGCAGAAAATACCGCCATAAGCCTAACAACAAAATATAAAGGCAACCTTGTAGTGTGGTTGATAGCGGTTTAAAATCGTAGGCATTTTGATAATAAAAAAGGCTGATTTTCATATACTAAGCCGTAAGCGACTATGGTCTTTTTAGGGTGTTAGAAACCCCTTTTACCTTGCCCAGTTTTAAAGGGGAACAAATCTCGCTTTTTAGCTTGGATCTTAAAGCCCAATTCACTTCCAAAAATCTCAAATACCCCTTAAAAAACTTGCGTTTAAAAACGCTCTTTTCTGGCTCGCTCAATGAAGCCACAGATAGTTTTTTTAGCCTTAGCTCTGAACCTAAATCGGTAGTGTTGGTGTATCAAAAGTTCTTATGAGCGGATTTTGTTAGACAGGATCAAACAGATAGCATGGCTGTATGACAATAAGAGATTTTGTGGTTAGTTAGGGAGCCACTATTATTTGTGCTAAAATCTTTATAAGCCTTTACCCTATTGTTGCGTCAAAAAATTAAAGATTATAGACTAACAATCATCATCAGGTTTTATTGCATGCGCGTTATTATGGCGTTAGCGTAGGAAATACTGCCATAAGCCTAACAACAATATAAAAGTAGCCTTGTAGTGTGGTTGATAGCGGCTAAAATCGCAGGTATTTTGATAATAAAAAAGGTTTCATACATACCAAGCCATAAGCTTTTTATAATGCTTTTAAAAAGAACTATTGATTACTCAGTCCTTTTCGTCTTCGGGTTCTATGTCTATTATGTTATTGTCATGGTTGATTGTTTTTAAAGCATTTACGATTTCATCCATCTTTTCTTTTGCTTCAAGTGCCTTTTTATATCCTTCAGCCGCTTGTTTATATCCTTCTTTTTCTTCTTGAGCTATACTCCATAATGCTTTAAAGATTGGTTGCATTTCAGCTTTTTTGCTTGCTTCTAAAAGACCTCCGTGTTCCTTTTTCATTTCGTGAGTGAGATGAGAAGCGTTTTTGTTGTTATTTTTGTTGTTATCCATTAAAATCCTTTACGATTAATTTAATACTTTTCATTATAATAGGCTTAGGCTTAGCTTAAGTAGCGTTCAATTTTTGGATAACTAGGGGGCTTACTCACAAATCTTTTTAGAAAGACATGGCTGTTAGCTTTAAGTTATTTTGATCTTTTTTAAAACTTAAAGCGTTTATTAAGCCAAATAAGGCTTGATTGGTATTGACTGGTTTAGAGCCTTATTTCTCTAGCAAATTGAGTAACGCCCTTTTATATTCTAACGCCGTTATTTCATCCTTGCCTTCAAAGCGGCTGACTAAATAGGGGGTGGTGTTGCTTGCACGAATAAGCCCAAAACCATGTTCAAAAACCACCCTCACGCCATCAATGCTGATGATTTCTTTGATTGTAGGGAAATGACTTGGCGGGTTTTTAAGCGCTTTTTGCAGGTTATGAATGATTTCAAATTTTTCTTCTTCGCTCACGGCGATTTTTTCTTCAGGCGTGGTGTAGGAATAGGGGAGGTTTTTAATGGTGTTTTCCAAATCGCTTGGGGCTTGTTCAAGCAATAACTCCAAAGCCCTTAAGCATGCATAAAGAGCGTCATCATAGCCAAAATAGCGCTCTTTAAAAAAGATATGCCCGCTCATTTCAGCCGCAAAATGCGCATGGGTTTCTTTGAGTTTGATTTTTAGATTGCTATGCCCGGTTTTATACATGAGCGTCTTACCAAAGGTATTAATCGTGTTATACATCACTTGAGAGCATTTGACTTCGCCAATCACAAAGGGGGTGATGCCTTGAGCATGCAAGCGTTTAGCGAATAAAATCGCTAATTCATCGCCCGCATAAACATGATGAGAGCTTATCATCGCAATCCTATCCGCATCGCCATCAAAAGCAAAGCCTATAGAAATAGCGTTTTCTTGCATGTGTTTTTCTAAATCTTTTAAGTTTTTCGCTTCGCTAGGGTCTGGGTGGTGGTTAGGGAAATTCCCATCAGGATCGCTATAAAGGCTGCTAAAATCAATGTTTAAAGCCTTTAAAATAGGCTCTAATCCTAACGCTCCCACGCCATTACCAAAATCCAGGGCGATTTTGTATTTAAGGTTTTTTAAATGCTTAAAATCCTTGATCAAATAGCGCTGATACGCTTCTAGGGCATTGGCTTTCTCTGGTGTTTCTTTTAGGGGGTTTATTTCATGCTTGGCGTTTAAAAGCGTGTCTTTTAAAGCTTGAATGTCTTTGCCATAAAACGGGTTTTGATTGAGCGTGATTTTAAAGCCGTTGTATTCTTTGGGGTTGTGAGAGCCAGTGATCATGATAGAATTAGGGCATTTAATGCCATTGATTTCATTAAAGGCTGCAAAATACGCTACCGGTGTGGGGATTAGCCCTAAATCATACACTTTCAAGCCGCTTGATTGCAGTCCCGCGCTCAAAGCTTCAAACAAAAAACGCCCATGCACCCTTGCGTCATGCCCTACAAACACGCTTTTATCGCATGCTCGCATGATTTTCCCCAACTCCACGCCGATACTAAACGCACTCTTTTCATCTAAAGTGGTGGGGTAAATGCCTCTAATATCGTATTCTCTAAAAATGCTAATGTCCATGTTATGACTCCTTGTTTTTGAATAAATTTAAACCCTGTTCGCATAAATTTTGCCATGCGTTTGTTTGATCTTTTTGTTTTAACTGAACGCATTTTTCTAAACTGGCTCTAGATTTTGCTTTTTGATGGGTTAGATCTAATAAGCTGGATTGCAAGTATAGGGCTTTTTGGTGATCTTCTAAAGAAAGCTTGCGGTTTAAAAGTTTGTCTAGCGTTTCTAACGCTTTTAAATAGTCTTTAGTGGTTCTGTAAGCGTCAATAAGGGCAAATTCGCTAAAGGGCGTGTAAGAATAGTCCTTGTAAGCGTCTTGGAGTTTGAGTAAGCTTGTGGCATAAATTTTGACGCTTTTAGGGTCTTTTTCATTCTCTAGCAATTTAAAATAAACCAACGCCATGCGTTTATCGTCTTTGAAATGCTTTTCTAAAAATGCATACAAATTAAGGGCCAATTCTCTTTCATTGTTTTGCATGTAATCTGAAAATAAAACAAAAGCAATATCATAAAATTCTTTTTTATTCAAGCTTTGAGCGAGAGTTAAAGCGTCTTTAGAGGCCAGAGTGGAATTTTTAAAATCCCCTAAGCGGTAGTAATTGCGCCCCAAACGATAAAGCCATATTAATTTTTCGCTAGGGGTTTTAGCCGCTTTTAAAGCGTTTAGGGCAATAATTTGCGCTTTTTCTTTGAGCGATGCGAAATACAAGCAATCAAAGGCTTGGATTTCTTCTTGGAGGTTAAATTCAAAGGCTGTGATTTGGGATAAGTATTTTAAGGCTTCTTCGCAACGATTATCCTCTAATGGGGTTTTAGCAAGAATATTGAGCGTTTTTTGGATCAAGGGAGAATCTTTAGGCAAATTTTTTTGCATGCCTAAAACTTCAGCATAGCGCTTATTGTCAAACAAGAGTTGGGCTTTCAATTCTAAAGCCTTTAGGGCTTCATTAGAATTAGGGAAATTTTGAATGATTTTATCATAATGGGCGATTTTTTCTTGCGTGTTCCCTTCCATTGAAAAAAGGGCTTTTTCATCGCGCGCTCTAACGACAGAAGCCCGCTCCAATTCCGCATGGTCTTGCAAATATTGCAGATTATAAAGGTGGGCGTTTTTAAAATCCTTGATCCTTGCATACAACGCCCCTAAATCATAGAGCGCTTGCTCTTTAGCTTTCAAGTCATCGTCTTGATTGAGGAGCAAGTGAGCGATCTCAATCGCGCTTTCATTCATCTGGTTTTTTTTCAATAACTTGAGCAAGTCTAGGGCTGATTCGCTGTGTTGAGAAAGATAATCAGGGTTGGATTGGACTACCTTATCAATGAGGTATTTAGCGTTATTAAAGTTTTGATAGTTTATCTCTGCTTCAGCCCAATTAAGGGCGATTTCACTCGCACTCTCTTTGTCTTTGGCGTTAGAAAAAGCTTCTTTAAAAAGCATGTTAGCGCTGCTCAAATCAGAGCCTTCAGCCGCTTCAATGGCTAAACGCATTTTGGCTAAAGGAGCGTAGCGGGAGTTTTTGTATTCTAAAAGGATTCGTTTGTAATAGCGCACAGCTTGTTTGTAGTTATTGTTTTCATCTAAAGCTTTGGCGACATAGTATAGTGCTTCAGGGATATTAGGATCAGTGGGGTAATTTTTAATCCATTGGGTGCCAATATCTATGAGTAAGGATTTTTTAATGCCTAATTTACCTAATGCGATAATTTCCAATAAATACAAGTCTTTTTTAAAAATCGTTTGAGGGTAATTTTTAAACGCGCGACTGATCGTGCGTAAGGCGTCAAAATAGGCTTGCGAATTGATTTGTTTTTTAGCCTCTAAATAAGCGTTTAAGTCATAGCCCTTTGTGGTGAGTAGGGGTTTGTTATTCACATCCAGCTCTTGAATGATAGGGGTTTGAGCGTCTTTAATGATAATGGGGAAATTCAAGCCTTTTTGAGCGTTGTCTTTTTCGCTCAAAAAAGGGATTTTTTGATCATAGCCTATGATTTGCCACATTTTAGCTTTAGCGTCGTTTTCCACAAAAAGGGGGATCGCTTTTTTATAATCCCTATCAAAAGAAAAAAGGGTGAGCCTTCGCATCACTTTGGGTTTGATGTGTAAAATGAATTGTTGTTGGCGCATGGAATAGGTGATATTGAAAAAAGCGTTTTCTAAAGGGGTAAAACCCTCCTTAGGGATAGAGTCTATCACGCATTCTATGGGGCGTTTAGCGTGTATAATGGATAGAGAGGCTTCAATCCCGCTCGGCGGTTTTTCATTGGTATAAAAACAAGAAAACGCCTTATTGTGTCGTAAGGTTAAAACAGAAAAATCTTCCCCCCCTTCCTTGCCTTGCGTGAGCGTGAGGCTTAAGGCGTTGAGCGAATGGGAGAGCAAGCCCATTAAAAGAAAGATTTTTGACTTAAGCCACAAACTCTAAAAGCCCTCGCATCATAAAAACAGAGAACAAGCACGCTAACGCCATGGCAATAATGACCGCATAAATGGGCATGGTAGCGTTTTGGGTGTAAATATCGTTTTGAGCGTAGCTTTGTAAGGGCTTATTGAAAAACATCGCCACGAGCCAACGGAAATAATAAAACGCAGCCACCGCGCTATTGACTAACATCACCACCGCTAAAAGAATGTGATTGCTCTCTAAAGCACTTTCAACGGCTAAAAATTTCCCCCAAAACACGCTAAAAGGCGGGATCCCTGCAAGCCCAAAAACAAAAATAGCGCCCAAGATCGCCACTAAAGGGTGGGTTTTGATAAGGCCGTTGAATTTAGAATAGGGGTGATCGTAGCGTTCATCCCATGTTTTTTCCCGACTTTTTAAGAGCCATAAAAGACCAAAAGCCCCAATGTAAGTGAATGCGAACATGAGCCAATAAACAAACATCGCTTGTTGGCTATCTTCAGTGTGGATAAACACGCATGCTAAAGCGAACCCAGAATGCGAAATGGAGCTGTAAGCGAGCATCCTTTTGACATCTTCTTGCCATAAAGCAATGAAATTAGGGATGGTGATAGTCATAAGAATCAAAACATAAAAAATGTCTTCTACCCAAGCGATGCGAGTGTCTATAAACGCCCCAAAAAGGCGAGTCGCTACCACAAAGCCAGCGATTTTAGGCACAATGGAAATATAGCTTGCAAAGACTGGGTTATTGCCCTCATACACATCAGGCATCCAGGTATGGAAAGGCACTAAAGAAACCTTAAAGCCAATCGCTCCAATCAAAAAAATAGCACCCATCGCAAAGAGCATGGGGTTTGTAACGCCCTCAGTGTGCAAGTATAGGGTAATGACTTCAAGATTCAAGCTCCCTGTAAGCAAGTAAAAAGCCATAGCCCCCATAGCAAAAAACGCGCTCGCCATTGCCCCCATAGTGAAATACTTGATCCCTGCTTCTAAGCCGTAGCGTTTGTCGCTCAACGCCATTAACACGCAAAGGGGTAAGGACGCTGTCTCTAACCCAATAAGGATTAACAACAAATGGTTGCTTGAAACCATAAACTGAAAGCCAGCGACAATAAACAAGTATAAGGAATAAAACTCAGCGGTCTGAAATTCGTTGAAGCGTTCTTTTGAAAGGGCTAAGAAAATGAGCAAAAAGGCTGAAATCAAGACAATGCTTTGAGAGATGAGCGAGAGAGTATCCAAGCTCAAAAACCCAAAAAAGGCGTTTTCTTGCTCTTCTAACCCTAAAACCACCAAAAAATCCAAAACCAAAAAGAGCATGCATAAAAACACATTCAAATTGCGTGAAAACCTGGAAGTGAAAGCGTTGATTAAGAGCGTGAAAATCCCCCCACACACCAACACCAGCATGGGTAAAATGCTCTCAAAATTAAAGCTGTCAAAAGAGATATGGAGACTATCTATTAACATAAGAGACCTCTTTTATCTTAGTATCCAATGAACCTAAAAAGGGGAGCGAGCGGATTTCTATCACCTCTAAAAGCTGTTTAGAGCCTTGCTCAATCGGTTTTAAAAGGATTTTAGGATAAATCCCTAAAATCAAAATCAAAGCTAAAATCACGCTTAAAACCCCTACCTCACGAGCGTTCAAATCTTCAAACACGCTGATTTGATTGTTCCCGGCTTTCAAATTACCAAAGAAAACATCTTTATATGAAGTGAGCATGTAAATCGCTGACAGAATGATGCTTGTCCCGGCAATGATAGCCAAAAGAGGGTAAGTGGCAAAAAACCCTAACAAGCTTAAAAACTCTCCCACAAAACCAATGCTTAAAGGCATGCCCACGTTCGCCATTAAAACGATCATAAAAAAGGCTGCAAAAATAGGAGCGTTTTTAGCGATGGATCCAAAGCGAGCGATTTCTAAACTGCTGGCGCGTTCTTCCAAGATACCAGCGAGCAAAAATAACCCCATGACGATAACACCATGCGCAAACATCATAAACACCGCCCCTGAAACCCCCTCAACATTGAAAGAAAAAACCCCAAGCACCACGACTCCCATGTGCGAGAACGAGCTATAAGCGATGAGGGTTTTTAAATCTTTTTGAGCGTAGGCTAGAAAACCTCCATAAATGATCATGCACAGCGCTACAATGGCTATAGGGGTTAAATAAATTTCTGAAAGCTCAGGAAAAAGCGGGAGCAAGAAGCGTAATAAGGCGTAAGTCCCCATTTTAGAAAGCAAGGCTGAAAGCATGACAGAGCCTAAAGTAGGGGCGTTAGAATACGCATAAGGCAACCATGTGTGTAAGGGAAAGAGCGGGATTTTAACCGCAATCCCTATTAAGAAAGCCACAAAGAGCCAGGTTTTAATCTCGCTAGAAAAGTTCAATTGATACCAGTCTAAAATATCAAAACTCATCATGCCGTAATTATTGGCGTAGTCATACCCAATGTATAAAATGCCTAAAAGCATGCACAACGACGCTAAAAAGGTGTAGAGGAAAAACTTCATGCCAGAATAGATCTTATTATTACGGCCAAAACGACCGATGAGGTATAAAACCGGCAAGAGCGAGATTTCCCAAAAAGCGTAGAAAAAGATCACATTAAGAGAAGAAAACACGCCCATTAAGATCCCTTCTAGCAATAAAAGACAAATCGCAAAGTCTTTACGACGCTCTTTGACATAAATCACGGACAATAACACCACAATAGCGTTTAAAAGCAACAAAAAGAGCGCGATGCCATCAACGCCCACATGGTAATTCACGCCAATTTGATAAGCTAATTCTTTTATTTCTTCAAACTGCATGCCTGCTGTTTGAATATCAAACCCATGCCACAACAACAAGACCAATAACAACTCAATCAAAGCAATGACGATCGCATACGCCCTGCTCGCTTGATCGCTCATAAAGAACGCTAATAGCGCGCTCAGCATGGGGAAAAAGATCACCACACTTAAAAGATGCGCATGTAAAAACTGCATTTCTTATCTCCCAAAAAAAGCTACAAACGCTAACAAGATTAAAACCCCAGCCACCATGAAGCGCAGCATGGAAGTTAAATTCCCATCTTGACTGATTCTAAACACACGCCCTATAACAAAAACGCTTCTTCCTATGGTATCCACTATCGCATCAATGATCCTTAATTCCACGACCTGGTGCAAGAATGAAGCGATGGCGCTAAAAACTTTTGCAATCCCTTGATAGAGTTGCGGGATATAGTATTGGTTGAGCAAGAGCTTGTATAAAAAGCCCCCCTCTTTTTTGGAAGTGATACCATTTTTATATTTAAATATGGCATAGGCGATGCTCAATAACACCACTATGGTGGTGATACTGATTAAAAGAGCGAGCGGGACGGGATACTCTCCAACGCTAGGGATCACTTGAGAGATAAAATGAAAAAACGGCTCTTCAAAAAACCCGGCAATGACCGCTAAAACCCCTAACGGCAGCATGCTTAAAAGCATGAAATTTTGAGCCTCATGGGGGTGGTTGATTTCGTGCTGTTTGGGCGCAAAAAACACAAGCATGATGAGCCTGAAGCTATAAAAAGCGGTAAAGATCGCCCCGATTAGAAGCGCAAACCATAAAATATGGTGGTGCATCCCAAAAGCCACTTCTAAAATTTTGTCTTTGGAGAAATAGCCCGCAAAGGGGTAGATCCCACACAAAGCCACTGACCCTATAATCATAAAGACAGCTGTGATTCGCATAGGCTTGTATAAAGCGCCCATTTTAGTAATATCCAAATTGTCTTCCATCGCATGCATGACATTCCCTGAGCCTAAGAAAAGGAGCGATTTGAAAAACGCATGCGTGAAGAGGTGGAAAAGCGCGATCGCATAAGCCCCAAGACCGGCCGCTACAAACATATAGCCTAATTGAGAAAGCGTGGAATAAGCCACAATGCGCTTTAAATCTTTATTGACTAAAGCCATGCTCGCTCCAAAAAGAGCCACAAACGCCCCTAAACATGCGATGAAATAACCCACTTCAAACACCGCGCTATACAAAGGATTGGCTCTAATGACCAGATACACCCCAGCGGTTACCATCGTCGCTGCATGGATGAGGGCGGATACGGGGGTTGGCCCCTCCATAGCGTTGGCTAACCATGTGTGCATAGGGAATTGCGCGCTCTTACCCATAGCGCCAATGAAAAGAAACACGCTGATGAAAAAGAGCATGGAATAATCGGCGTTATTGAGCATGCTAAAGACTTCTTTATACTGGAGGGTGCCAAAATTCCAAAAGATCAAAATAATCCCCATGAGCATGCCTAAATCCGTGATTCGATTCATCACAAAGGCTTCAATAGAAGCGTTATTGGCACTTGTCTTGTGATACCAAAAGCCAATGAGCAAGTAAGAGCATAGCCCCACCCCTTCCCAACCAATGAAAAGCCCTAAGAAATTATCGCTCAACACCAACACCAACATGGAAAACACAAAGCCGCTGAGGTAGGAAAAATAGCGGTTAAACCCTTTATCATGCTCCATATAGCCTATAGAATACACATGCACTAAGAAAGAAACTAAAGTGACCACGACAATCATGACCGCATTGATATTATCCAGCATGAGGGAAAAGCCGACTTTAAAATTCCCTACCACGATCCAGTCAAATAAATATTTTTCATAGCTTTGATGATGCCATGCTTGAATGAAAAGAACCACCGCACCAATGAAAGAAACCAGCACGCACAAAGAATTGAAAACGCCCACATGCAACGCTTTAGCTTTAGCCCCAAACAGCCCCGCATAAAGCGCACCGATTAAAGGCAAAAACAACACCACTGACAGCAAAGAAGAATACTGCATGCTCAACCTTTCATAGCGTTTAAAGAATCAATGTCTAAGCTCTTGTATTTTTTAAACCACAAAATCACCAAGCCCAAACCAATAGCCACCTCACTAGCGGCAATAGCGATAACAAAGAGCGCGAACATCTGCCCGTCTAAATTGTGCGTGTATTTAGAGATCGCTACAAAACCGATATTGATCGCATTAAGCATGATTTCTGTAGAAAAAAAGAGCAACAGAATGTTTTTGCGTTTCAGCATGCCCGCTAAACCAATGCAAAAGAGCAACCCCGAAACAATCAAATAGTGGTTTAACCCTATCATAGAGATTCCTTTATAAATTGCGTGTGATTTTTCCCATGGATTTTTTGAATCCCTGTAGCGATGCCTCCAACCATAGCGACTAAAAGCATTAAAGCCGCCGCTTCAAAAGGGATGAGGTAATTGGTAAAAAGCACATAACCAATCGCTTTAATGTTAGGGATTTGTGCATCAATAGCGTTAGAATTGACTTGATTAGAAAGGTTTTCGCCAATGCTAGGAGCGCTTAAAATCAAGGTGAGCAACAGCGCCACGCCAAATGAAAGCACACACAAGATTTTAGGGCTTTGCTTGCGTTCAATGACTTCTGCAGCGGAGTTGAAAAACATCATGCCAAACGCATACATCACAATGACCGCGCCCACATACACCGTGATTTGCACCACGCCCAAAAACTCAGCGTCTAGCAAAAAGAAAAAAGCAGAGATAAAAACCATGCTGCTAGCAAGAGCGGTAATGGCATAGAGGATATTCGTGGTGGTGATCACCACTAACGCCATGCTTAAAGTAAGGATCGCAAAGAAATAAAAGGCAATGGTTTCAAACATTTTCATCTCCCTTATTGCTTTCTGGGTTTGTTGGAGTTTCTTCTTTTGATTCTTCTTTTGAAGGCTCTTGGACATAATCTAAAGGGGTGGCTTGCATGCGTTCATTGTAATTAGGGCTTACCGCACCAAAGCCTAAAAACTCGGCATGCGAGCAGTTTTTAGCGTCTTGTTCGCTCGTTAGAAACTCGCTTTTAGAGCCGTATTGGGAGCGTTGGGTGCTGGCGTTTTCAAACCGATTCCCCATAACAATCGCTAATTCTGGGCAAACTTCTGCGCACAATCCGCAATAAATGCAACGCCCCAAATTGATCGTGTAAGAATCGATCTTTTTGCGGTTGTCTTCGCCCTTATGCGTGATGATCCTTATGCAATTGCTCGTGCAAATCTTTTCGCACAGCCCGCAGCCAATACACCTTTCAGAGCCTGAGTCTAAAAGCCGTTGCAAGTTATGCACCGCGCGATAACGAGGGCTTAAAGGGAGTTGCTCCATAGGGTAATGGATGGTTACGCTTGGGCTAAAAAATTCCTTGATTGTAAGCCCTAACCCTTTGAATAGATCCAAACCCAAGCTCGTTTTAATGGTGTCTTTAAATTGCTCGGTTGCGCTATGGACTTCGGCTCGTTTAGGAAGTTGCTTGTATTCTTGTTTGGCCATAAAACCTCCTTTAAATTAAAATGATAATGCCTGTTAGCACAATGTTCAATAACGCTAAAGGCAGCATGATTTTCCAGCACATGTTCATCAATTGGTCTGGGCGCACATGCGGATAAGTCGCTCTAACCCACATGGATAAAAAGACAAAAAAGCCCGCTTTAATCAAAATCGCTATTCCTCCAGGGATAAAGCCCCATGCGTTAAACCCGCCAAAAAACACGATAGAAATCACAAAAGAAAAAGCGAATAAATGCGCGTATTCCGCTAAAAAGAACATGCCCCATTTCAAGCCGCTGTATTCGGTGCAATACCCTGCTACAATCTCGGCTTCATGCTCTAACAAGTCAAAGGGGGTGCGATTCAATTCAGCATAACTTGCGATCAAAAACAAAACAAACGCTAGAGGTTGCTTAAACACAAGCCAGTCTAAAAACCCACCGCTTTGGTAATTATTGATTTCCACTAAAGAGAGCGATCCTACCACCATTAAGGGGGCTAGAATGGTTAAAGTGCTGACCACTTCAAAGCTGAGTAATTGGATCGTCGCTCTTGCTGAACCGATTAAAGAGTATTTGTTATTAGAAGCAAGCCCGGCTAAAATAGGCGCATAAATCCCTGCTGCACCCACGGCTAAGAAAAACAAAAAGCCAATGTTAATATCAGAAATAAGGGGCTTGATCTCATAGCCAAACAGAGTGAAATTAGGGAAAAAGGGGATAGGCGCCATGGACACAAACGCGCTCACCATCGCAATAATAGGCGCTAGCGTGAAGATGAATTTGTTAGCACCTTGGGGGATAATGTCTTCTTTAGTGAAAAGCTTAATGCCGTCTGCTGCGACTTGCAAAAGCCCAAAAGGCCCCACATAACAAGGCCCTAAACGGCGTTGGAAATAGGCTAACACTTTCCTTTCAATATAAGTGGCAAAGCCTCCTAAAGCCGAAAAAACAGCGACTAAAATCAAAATTTTAATCAGGGTTTCAATGATATAAGCGCTCATGCTTGCTCCTTTAAATCCACGCTATCAAACACGCCCTCTCTAAAAAAGCCAGAATGGTTTTTCAAAAGAGAAGGCGAGATAACAAACACCTCTTGATCCAAGCTTTCATCAAGATACAAAACGCCTGTTAATTCCTCTTCTTCTTTAGATAAAGTGATGTTTTGCCCCACTTCTTTATTCAATCTTTTTAAGAAAGCTTTAGACACATAGACACCGGCTTTTAATTGCAAATTCTCGCTTTTATTAGTAGCGTTATTGAATTGCGTTTCTGGGTATTTTAAATACGCGTTGAAAACGATTTTTTCTTTTAAAGGCTTGATAGGCTCGCATTCTGTGGTTTCGCATTCTTTAGCGCTTTTTTCAAAATGGCTTGTTCCTAATAAATAGCCCCTATGATTAGCCCTGTCGTTAGTGAAATAATTGGTTAGATGATCAAACTCTAAGGCTTTAAAGCCCGCTTCTGTAGGGAGTTTGTGGGTGCATTCTGTGAGGTTTTCTTCCACAAAGCCAAAGCCTTGCACAATATCGCTCAAGTCATAGCCCTCAAACCTCAAAGCCGGTTTTAAGGGCAACACACGCCCTTCAATATTAGTGATCGTGCCTTCTATCTGGTTGAGACTGGGCAAAATAAAATCCACTTTACTCACAGTGTCTTTCCCAAAAACCCTATCGTCGCTATTGATAGTGAAATCCCCTTTGGCTCTAATGCCTACGATTTTTTCATGTTCAAAAATTTCTTCGCTCAATTCGCAAATAGAAGCGATGCCTAAAGCGTTCGCGCTTGGAGGGATAAGAATGAGTTTAATAGTGCTTTTTTGGGCTAACAAACGCAACATTTTAGCGATATTGTGGGCTTGTTTATGACTATAAATTTCTTCGCCAACCACTAGCAGGGTGTTATTTGATTTTTGCAAAAGAGCGAGAATTTTTTCATAAGTTTCTAAATTGATGCCCGCTTCTTCAAGCAACAAATAAGTGGTTTTGGTAGGGACTTCAGTTTTTTCTTCTTTAATCTCTGTCTTGTTTTCTTCTTGATTTTCTTCTTTTGGAGTAGTCGCTTCTGTTTTATCCTCTTCTTGATTTTCTGCCTTATTTTCTCCAATACTGCACCCTTGCTCGGCTTGTTCTAAAGCTTTTTTTCGCTCTTCTTCTAAGGCTTTAAGAACCGCTTCATCCACAATGCTTTGCTTGGAATCTTCTAAGCTTTTTAGAGCCGCGCTTTCAATGTTAAGCATTTTTAAAAGCATGCCTAAAAGGATTTCTTCAGCCCCCACTTCATGGGTGATGCAAAAAGAGCTTCGGCACAAATTCGCTAACGCGTTATCCTTGATAGGGTGCATAGCGATCAAAGAAGCTTTATTGAGTTTGAGAGCGTTATTAATAGCATAGCGCACCAAAGGGTTTTCTGTTTTGATAGAAGATCCTATCGTAACGACCAAATTGGAAGTTTTGATCTCTTCAATGCTGGGGCGTTTAACTTCGCCCAATACTTTTAAGAATTGCTGGAAATGATACGCTTCTTGATTGTAGATTTTAAAATCAAGCTCTTTCCTCAAACGCTCTATTAAAAACGCCTCTTCATTCGTAATATCCCCACCTATTCGCACCGCTTCGCATTCTTTGAGGGCGTTTTGCGCTTCTTTAAGATTGGCGCTGCCTTTAGGGCTAGAGCTCACATCAAAAGCAAACCGGCCCGCCCCACAAATAGGGTTATGGTAAAAATCATTAAGCACCCTAAAAATCTTAGATTCTTCGCCTAGAGTATCAAAATGGCGCACATCATAGGAAATCAAACACCCGGCTGAACAATGCGAACAGGTAGAATGGATCTTTTTTAATTCCCATGCGTTAGCCGTGTAAGCGAAATCTTTATAGCTCAAAGCGCCCACAGGGCATACCGCAATGCATTCCCCGCAATCATAACAAGGCACGCTGCCCACAAAAGAAATAATGCCTTTTTGCTTGCGACTCCACACGCTAAAAGCGTCTTTGGACATGCTGTCTTTAAATTTATCCGGAGCGTGCAAGTCGGCTTTAGTGGCTTTAAGGTTGTTTTCGCCCACATTGTCCTTACAAGTGGTTACGCACCTTTCGCACATGATGCACAAATTAGGATCATACAAGGCTTTTGCCCATGAATCTAGCGCTTTAAAATCATCAGCCACCGCATAGGGTTGGTGCTCCACGCCGGTTAAATGCGTCATGTCTTGCAATTCGCACTCCCCGCTTTTATCGCACACGCCACACTCTAGGGGGTGGTTGACATCATAAGTTTGCATGATGCTTTTTCTTTCATCCATGAGCGTGGGGGTGTTTGTAAGGATAACGGCATTGTTTTTGGCTTTCGTGTTGCAGCTATAAATGCGTTTGCCATCCATTTCAACCATGCACATTTTGCATGCGACTGTGGGCGAGCAACCGCTTAAATAGCAAATAGTAGGGATGTAGATCCCAGCGCTCCTAGCGGCCTCTAAAACGCTTTGTCCCTCTTGGCATTCAATCATTTTGCCATTGATATTCATTGTGATCATGAAATTCCTTGAGAGTGGGATAAAATAGGGATATAAGGGTAAGCGTCAAAAAACGCCCCTTCTAAAATCGCAATCAAGCCCTTCAAATGGGGGCTTTCTTCTAATTCGCATTCTAGCGTTTGATTGGAGATTTGAAACCCCGCTTTAGAATGCTGGATCCTATTAGCGATCTTAAATTGTTTGGAAAAAGATAATTTGGGGGTTTCAAGGCTCTTGTAAGAAACATAGACAAACGAGCCGTTAGCCTCACCCATTCGCTCTAAAGACTCTAAATCTTTAAGCTCTGATTCAAAAGGCAAAATACCCTCTTTAAAGGCTGTTTCTAGCAACCATTCTCGATCTTTGGAGTCATAAAAAGCGGTTGTTGCGTTTGAATCCTTGCAAGGGATATGCAAAATTTCTAGGTAATTTTGCAACTCGCTTAAAAGGGTGTATAAAAAAGCGCTATGAGCATGCTTAGTGATTTCTCTGTTTAAAACAAGCGCCCTTTTTTTCGCTTTAATGATAAGTGCGATAAGTTCTTGCAATTCTTCTTCGCTCATGTTTGCTTCAGAGCTTAAATACCCCACATCTATTTTTTCTAAAACATGCCCTTTTAATTGGGAAGTTTTTTCCAAAATGCCCCTTAAAATCAAGGCTAAAATCGCCGCTTCCGTGTGGATTTCATACGACGCAAAAAGGCAATTTTCTTGCAAGTCTCTTGTATCTTGTAAGGGTCTTAACAGGGCGTAGGGGCGTTTTGATTGGTTAATGCTTTCTAAAATCAATCGTTCATTTTCATTCAAACAAGCGTTTGAAAACCCCCCAAACAAAACGAACAAATCGCTTTTTTCTAAAAGGTTTAAGCTATCTTTGGTCATCTTGTAATGGATTTCAAATCCTTTTTTAAGAGATAATTTTTCTAAATAATAGGCTTCTTTCAAGCTAATTGAAGAGCTTGCGCTTAAGGGAGAATTTAAGGGGTTAAAGCCGCTCAAAATCAAGCCTTTTTTCTCACGACAATCGTCCAATCCGCTTGATTGAAACGCAAAGAATTGAGAAGCTCATGCCCTTTAGATTGGATAAATTCAGCGCTCTTAGGGATATTAGAAAAATCCCCCACTTCAAACATGAAAATAGCGACTTCATTAGGTTGCATTTCTTTTTCAATCAATTCTTCTAATCGTTTAAAAATATCTGCTTTCAAAGGGCGCAAATCAAAGCGTTTCATCTATCCACCTCGCCAAACACCGCATTGGTTGATCCAATCACGGTTACCGCATCCGCTAAATATTGCCCCACTAAAATATCGCTTAAAGCCCCAATGTGATAAAAGCTAGGGGCTCTGATTTTTAATCTATGAGGGTAAGGCTCGCCCTCTGAATGGATAAAAAATCCTAATTCCCCTTTAGGGCTTTCTGTGGGGGCATACACTTCCCCAACGGGCGGGCGCATGCCTTGAGCCACTAAAACAAAATGCTGCATCAAGGCGTAGTTTTGCGTCATTATATCTTCTTTAGGGGCGGAAATATAATGCGGGTTTTGAGCCATGATGGGCGTATCGGTTTTTGCATACATGGGAATGAGTTGTTCAATGATGCGAATGCTTTCATCAATTTCTAGCATATACAAACAATACCGGTCATAACTATCGCCATAATTGCCCACCGGCACATCAAAATCAAGCTCTTTATAAAGCTCATAAGGCTCTTCTTTTCTAATATCATAAGCGATCCCCGTCCCTCTTAACATGATACCGCTCATGCCCCAGCTTTGTGCCATTTTTGGCGTTACAACGCCCACATTTTCCAAGCGCATCCGCCAAATGCGATTCTTATCCAATAGGCCTTGAATGAGTTTTTTGCATTCCCTCATTTCGCCTAAAAACTTTTTTAAGCCCTCTAACCAATTCGGGGGTAAATCCAAAGGCACGCCCCCAATCCTTATAGCGTTATGCGTGAGCCTAGCCCCGCAATAATCCTCCATCAAATCCAACCCGTATTCCCTCGTTTTAAACGCATACAAAAACACGCTCATCGCCCCCACATCTAAAGCATGCACGCTGATAAAAAAGATGTGTGAAATCATGCGGTTAAGCTCTAGTAAAATCGTGCGGATCACTTGCGCTCGGCGCGGGATTTCTAAATTAAGCAAAGTCTCTACCGCATAAGCGTAAGCGTAATTATTGCTGGTAGAAGAAGTGTAATCCAATCTATCGGTAGTGGGCATGTATTCGTTATAGGTCATGTTTTCGCCTAACTTTTCACAGCCTCTATGCAAGTAGCCAATTTCAGGGGTAGCCTTAATGATTTTTTCGCCCTCTAATTCCAAAATCAAGCGCAATTGCCCATGACTACTGGGGTGTTGAGGGCCAAAGTTTAAAATCATTTGGTTGTCGTCATGTTCAAAAATGATGTTTTCAAACTGAGGGTTGAGTTTTGTGAAATTTTGAGCCATTTTATAGCCTCTTTTTTAAGATAGTGGGGGCAATTTTGTGCAAATCTTTGACAAAAGGGATTTTCTTAAACGCATGCTTTTCTTCTATTTCTTTTAATTCTTCGCCCTTGCCCTGCTCATAGCCAATTTTTGCAAAATTGAAAGTGTCTTTTTCATCCACTCTCGCGCTGTCTCTCTGCTCTTTACCCACCACTTCTCGGTATTCTTTGCCAAAAATTTTATCCACTTCATACCATTGGGCGAATTCATCGCCTTTGAGCGGGTAAGAACGCAATAAGGGGTGGCCTACCCAATCATGCGGCATGATAAGGCGTTTCAAATAGGGGTGTTTGTCAAACACAATACCAAGCATGTCATACGCTTCCCTTTCGCTCCAATTAGCCGATCGGTATAAAAAACTCAAAGAATCCACGCTCTCATTAGGCAATAAAACGCATTTCACGCGTACCCTACGGCGGTTCTTGCAACTATCGCTAAAACCCACGAATTGATAAAACAATTCAAAATGCCCTTTTTTAGCGCACAAATCTATCGCGCTCATTTCGCTCAAACACTCATAACCCAAATGCCTTAAAATCGTAGCGACAGAAAAAATATCGTCTTTTTTGATCCAAAACACAGCCGTGTTAGTCTCTATGTATTTGTCTAAAATTTCATGCTTGTAAGAAAGGTGGTTGTAAATGACCTCATAAGCACTGCCCTCTAAGTATTTTTTAGGGGTGGGTTCTATGATTTTATAGGGGTCATGCTGGCGCGATTGTTTTTGCACATCTTCATAGGGGGATTGTTTTCTTACCATCACACTAACCTTTTAGGAGCGTCTTGTTTGATCGCTTTAGAGCGTCTGATTTTATCTTGCAAAACCATAAGAGCGTATTGTAAAGTCTCTGGGCGCGGCGCGCAACCGGGCAAGTAAATATCCACAGGAACGATCCTGTCTGCTCCTTGAACGGTCGCATAAGTGTTGAACATCCCGCCTGTGTTAGCGCAACTCCCCATAGAAATCACCCATTTAGGCTCAGGCATTTGATCATAGAGCCTGCGCATGAATTCGGCATGCTTTTTAGTGAGCGTGCCAGCGATGATCATCACATCCGATTGCCTAGGACTCGCTCTAAAAATCGTGCCAAACCTGTCAAAATCAAACCTTGAACCCCCTGTCGCCATCATCTCAATCGCGCAACACGCCAAGCCATAGGTTAAAGGCCAGAGCGAATTAGAACGCCCCCAATTCAATAATTTATCCAAAGTGCTTAGAACAACCGGTGCTTGTTGCATTATTTCACCTCTAATTTTTGCCAGCTCAAAGCGTTTCGCTTTAAAGCGTAAATAAAACCAATAGTTAAAAAGAAGACAAAGCCTAGCATTTCAACGAGCCCAAACAAGCCTAATTTTTTAAAATCAATCGCCCAAGGAAACATGAAAACGATTTCTACATCAAATAAAATAAAAAGCATGGCCATGATATAGAAATGGTGCGACACCCTATTAGGCTGCTTGAGAGCCACAGGCCCGCATTCATAGGGAGCGAGCTTGAGTTTTTCGCCCTTTTTTTGAGCCATTTTACGGCTTAAAAACCTTTGAATCCTTAAGGTTAAGTTAAACACCCAAAAGGTGAATACTAGCAAAACAAAAACGCCAAAATAGGGGTGATTCAATGCTTCTGTGGCTTGTTGCATCAGACTCTCAAACTCCTTTAATTACTAGCAAATGATGAAGCCAATTAAACCATGTTTTTGCTAATCGTTAGCTGAAAAAATAAAAATTATTTTAACATTTCTTAAGAAGCCATTTCTATGAGTTTGGGCATTAAATCTTGCATGGCATGCACCGCGCTTTCATTAATGCATTGGACATTCTGGGGTAAATGGGCGTTTTTAGCCTTAGGGTCAATGTAATAAATGAGGGCGTCTTTATGTGCATGCGTGTAGAGGCTAGCGGCCGGATAGACTTGCAAAGAAGTGCCAATGATGATTAAAAGGTGCGCTTGTTTGACTAAAGAAATCGCTTCTTTAAGCAAAGGCACCGCTTCGCCAAACCACACAATATTGGGGCGTAATTGCGATTTGTCCTTGGCCAAGTCGCCTAAATTCAAGTCCTTTTCCCACCTATAAACTAAATTAGGATCTTTTTCGCTGCGAACGCTCAACAATTCCCCATGCAAGTGCAAAATGCGAGAAGAACCCGCTCTTTCATGCAAATCATCTACATTTTGGGTGATGATATTGACTTGATAGTGTTTTTCCAATTCCGCTAAAGCCTTATGGGCTTTGTTAGGATAAACTTCAAAAAGCTGTCGGCGCCTTTGATTGTAAAAATCCAACACTTTTTGCGGATTCTTTTTCCAGCCATAAGGCGAAGCAACTTCCATGATGTCATGCCCTTCCCACAAGCCATCAGCGTCCCTAAAGGTTTTAATCCCGCTCTCTGCTGAAATGCCAGCCCCGCTTAAGATCACTAAATTTTTCATGTTTCCTCCTTGATGGTTTCAATATGAGTGCCGCTGAATTTGTCATGCAAAAAAAACTTAAAAATAAAAGGTGTAACAAACCCTATGAGTAACCCCATGCTCAACACCCACAAAACAAAGCGCCACAAAGCTAAAAAAAATCCCACTTCTTCGCCATTATTTTTGACCAATTTAAACTGAGCGTAACGCATGCCAGGGCTTTGGGATTTAAAAGCGATAAAAAAGCTGTGCGTTAGGGCGTAAAAAAGCAAGCATAAAAAAATCGCGCTCTGGTTTTCCCTAAAATCCTTCGCGCTCCCTAAAATCGCATAGGTCATTATGTAAAGCATGGGGGTATAAATCATAAAAATATCGGTGATAAAGGCTTTTAAGCGCAAAGAGAGATACAGCCCTTTTAAAGGGCTTTCTAACGCTTGCTTTTTTTCTGGGGTTTTATTTTTTTTGGTTTTTTTAGTTGCCACGACTTCCTGGCTTTATAGCAGTGCTAGTAGCGCATAAAGGGCAAGAGCTAGGCTTATGCATGTCAAAAACAAAATCTTCTAAAGCAAAAAGGGGCAAATGGCTAGGCAAACACGCGCCCTCTTGGGCTTTTAAATGAGAATGAGCGCGCTTGCAAATGCCCCGATTAGCTAAAGCGCCAAAAGCCACGATTTGAGCGCCCTTTTCTTCTAAAACTTTAGCGCATTCCATGGCGGATTTTCCCGTAGTGATAATGTCCTCACACACTAAAATTTTTTCGTTTTTTTTGACTTCAAAACCACGCCTTAATGTCATGGTATTATCCACTCTTTCGGTGAAAATAAAACGCACGCCCAAAGCCCTTGCAAGCTCATACCCAGCCAAGATCCCCCCAATAGCAGGCGAGCACACGCATTCAATATTCAAATGAGCTTCTTGGATTTGTTTGGCTAATTCTAGCGCTAATTGTTCGGCCAGTTTGGGATCTTCTAAGACTTTAGCGGATTGCAAATAATAATTGGAATGAAACCCGCTGCTGAGCAAGAAATGCCCCTCTAACAACGCTTGAGCGTTTTGATAACATGCCTTAATATCCATGGTTTAGACCTTTAAGATCGCGTCTTCTTTGTTTTTCACGCTTTCATCAATTTTTTTAATGGCTTCATCGGTGATTTTTTGGATCTGCTCTTGGGCTTTTTTGCTTTCATCTTCGCTGATTTCTTTGTCTTTTTCTAATTTTTTCACTTGGTTGTTAGCGTCTTGGCGGATATTCCTCACAGCCACTTTAGCCTTTTCGCCCATCGCTTTGGCGTCTTTTGCGATAAGTTTTCTTTGCTCACTTGTCATGGGCGGGAAAAAAAGCTTGATCGTTTCGCCGTCGTTATTAGGATTGACGCCAATATTGGCTTCTTGAATGGATCGTTCAATTTCTTTGAGCAGGTTTTTTTCCCATGGGTTGATTTGAAGGGTGGTCGCATCCAAGCTCATCACGGAGCCGACTTGGTTTAAAGCGGTGGGCGTGCCGTAATAATCCACTTTAATATGATCTAAAATATTGACTGAAACTTTCGCGCTCCTTAGAGTGGAAAAATCCCTGTTTAAAGCTTGAACGCTTTTTTGCATCAAATCTTTGGTTTCGTTATAAATGGCTTGTAACATTATTTTTCATCCTTTTTTTGGTTGGTATGGGCGTTGGTTTGGGCGTGCGTTTTAGGCTTTTGGTGGGTGGTTGGGGGCGTTTTGGCGTTCTCTTTGGTTTTTTCAACACCCTTTATGCCATTTTCTTTGGCGTCATTCTTTTCATTCTTTTCATTCTGTTTGGGGCTTTCAACAAAAGGCGTTTTGGCTGGCTCTTTAGGAAGCTCTTTAGGCGTTTGTGTAGGCATTAAAGGATTAGTGGGGGCTTGCTCTAAAGGGTTGAGCGTAGGGTTTAATGTGGGATTAAGCGTAGGGTTGAGCGTGCCGGTGGCAGGGACTAAGGGTGAAAGATCTTTGTTGGTTTTGGTTTCATCTAAAATGCTTTTGCCGTATTCTTTGTTGTAAAAATAGCCCAAAGCGATGGTGTTAATGACAAATAACAGCCCTAAAAACATGGTTAATTTCGCCATAAAGCTTGCGGGCCCTTTAGCACCAAATAAAGAATCGTTGCTCCCGCTATAAGCCCCTAAGCCGATGCTAGAACTTTTTTGCAACAAAACCACCACCACAATCAATACCGCTAAAACAATTTGTAAGCCTAACAGAGCGCTTGTCATAAACACTGATTCCTTAAATGCCTAAAATTTAGAAAAAATTACCCTTAATCTTACCTAAAATTTGCTAAGAATACACTAAAATTTAGTTTTAATTTTAAGGTAGTGTGTTAAGGCGGTGGTGTTGGATTCTTTTCATTCATTTAATCAGCATGCATTCAATAGGCATGCCAAAACTTATCACCTTTTTGCTCATATCCAGCAACAAATCGCTATCTGTCTTGTTCAATTTTTAAAACAAAAACATTACGCTAAAGTTTTGGATTTAGGATCGGGGAGTGGGGCTGTTTTTAACGCTTTAGAGCGGCAACATATTGTGATTGAAAATTTTATCGCTTTGGATAATTCCATAAACATGCTCAAATTACACCCCACGCATTCTATCAACATTCAAAAAATCTCTTTAGAGCATGCGGATTTTGAAGAACATGTTTTTTGCGATTACGATCTGATTGTGTCCTCTTCATCTTTGCAATGGGCAAGGGATTTAAAAAGCGTTTTAGAAAAAATCGCTCTTTCTAGTAAGGAGGTTGCTTTAGCTATCCATACGGATTTTAGTTTGCATGAAGTGCATGAATTTTTAGGCACGCCTTCGCCTTTAAGGGATCTCAAAACGCTCAAATCCTTAATCAAAAACGCTTTTAAAAATTTTCAAATAGAATTAGAAAACAAGCGCTTCGCTCTTTATTTCAACCGCAAACAAGACTGCTTGAATTACCTTAAAAAATGCGGTCTTTTGGGGGGTTCAACGCTGAGTTTCAAGCAAAAAAAACATTTTTTTCAAAACATGGCGTTTGAAAAATTGAGCTATGAAGTGTTACTCTTTTCGGGGATCAAGCGTTCTTAAAAACTAAGATAAATTAAAATATTAAAATTAGGTGGTTACAATAAACGCTAAACTAATGAGCGAGAAACAACATGCACAAAAAACGAGTCTTTTCAGGCATCCAACCGACCGGGCAAATCCATTTGGGCAACTATCTGGGGGCGATCAAGCATTGGGTAGAGATGCAAGATGAATATGAAAACCTTTTTTGCGTCGTCAATTCGCATGCGATCACTCTACCCATAGATCCTGCATTTTTAAAATCCCAAACCTATGAGTTAGTCAAATTGCTTTTAGCTTGCGGGATTAGCCCTAAGCAATCGGGGTTATTCATTCAAAGTGAAGTGGATGAGCACCCGGCTTTAGCATGGCTATTAAATTGTCATGTGTCTATGGGGGAAATGCAACGAATGACGCAATTCAAAGACAAGTCTTTAAAAAACCCTAAAAGCGTGAACGTGGGGCTTTTCAATTACCCTATTTTGATGGCGTCAGATATTTTATTATACCAAAGCGATTTGGTGCCAGTGGGCGAAGATCAAAAGCAGCATTTAGAACTCACGCGAAACATTGCAGAAAAATTTAACAGGGATTTTGGGAACTGCTTTAAAGTGCCAGAGCCTTTGATCGCTAAAGTGGGGGCAAGGGTTATGGGGCTAGACGATCCAAAAGTGAAGATGAGTAAATCGCATCAAGGGGCTAACCATGCGATTTTTCTTTTAGATGAGCCGGATGTTATTGTGAAAAAAATCAAAAAAGCGGCCACTGATTCTATGGGCGTTATTGCATTTGATGAAAAAAGAGAGGGCGTTTTTAACCTTTTAAATATCTACATGCTTTTAAGCAATGAAAGCCCAGAAAACATAGAAGAGCGTTTCAAAAATAAAGGCTATGGGGATTTTAAAAAGGAATTGACTGAAGTAGTGATCCAATCTTTAAAGCCTATCCAAGAAAGATACCAAGAAATCAGCGACGATGAGGTGAAAGCCGTTTTAAATTGCGGTGCTGAAAAAGCCAGGCCTTTAGCGAAAGCGACTTACCAAAAGGCTAAAGAATTGATGGGGTTAGTTTGAATGGTCTTTAAAATTTTAGGCTTGTGGTTAGGGGTGTTTTGTTTCCTTAAGGCTACGCCTTATTTATACTTGGGCGAAGAGCCTAAATATAAAGACAATTTCACGCATTTTGAATACGCTAACCCTAACGCCAGAAAGGGCGGTGTCTTAAGAAATGACGCCATAGGGACTTTTGATAGCCTTAACCCTTTTGCGCTTAAAGGCACTAAAGCCGAAGGCTTGGATCTGATTTATGACACCTTAATGGTGCAAAGTTTAGACGAGCCTTTTGCAGAATACCCCTTGATCGCTAAAGACGCAGAAGTGGCTAAGGATAACAGCTATGTGATTTTCACCTTAGACAAAAGAGCGAGATTCAGCAATAACGCTCCCATTTTAGCGAGCGACGTGAAGTTTAGCTTTGATACGATAATGGAATTAGGATCGCCCATTTATAGGCAGTATTACCAAGATGTTAAAAAGGCGGTTGTCTTAGACAAACACCATGTTAAATTCATTTTCAAAACCACTGAAAATAAAGAGTTGCCCCTTATTTTAGGGCAGTTGCAAATCTTTTCCAAAAAAGCGTTTCAAAAGGATTATTTTGAAAAAAACCCTTTACTCATTCCTGTTTCTAGCGGCCCTTATGTGATCGCTTCTTTTGATGTGGGCAAGAAAATCACCTACCAAAGAAACCCTAATTATTGGGCGAGGAGTTTGCCCAGCAGAAAGGGGCAATTCAATTTTGATGAGATCAAATTTGAGTATTACAAAGACGAAACCATTGCTTTACAGGCTTTTTTAAGCGGGGCGTATGATTGGCGCCTTGAAAGCACGGCTAAAATTTGGGCTAGGGGCTATGTGGGGAAAGCTATGGATAATAAAAAAATCACTAAATACCTCATAGCCCATAAAATGCCAAGCGGCATGCAAGGGTTTTTCTTCAACACGCGCCGGGAAATTTTCAAGGATAAAAGGGTGCGTGAAGCCTTATTTTATGCGTTTGATTTTGAATGGGCGAATAAAAATTTGTTTTTTTCGCAATACAAGCGCACCACCAGTTTTTTCAGTAACTCTATCTATGCATCCCCTCCCCTCCCAAGCCCTGAAGAAAAAGCCCTGCTAGCCCCTTATGAAAAGAGTTTGGATGAAAGGGTTTTTAAAGAGCCTTATATTGTGCCTAGAACCGATGGGGTTGATGTTTTGGGCTATAATTTGAGGGAAAATTTAAAATACGCCCAAAAGCTTTTAGAGAGTGCGGGCTTTTCTTACAAAAACATGCGTTTAGTGGATAAAAATAACAAGCCGTTTAGTTTCACTTTGCTTTTAAACAGCCCAGCCTTTGAAAGACTGGCCCTAGCTTTTGCTAAAAACTTAAGGGTGTTGGGGATTGAAATGAAAATCCAAAGAGTGGATTTAAGCCAGTATGTCAATCGGGTCAAAAGCTATGATTTTGACATGATTGTAGGGGTGATTGGCCAATCGTCTTTCCCGGGTAATGAGCAGCGCTTTTATTTTGGCTCTTTGAGCGCGAAAGAAAAAGGCACAAGGAATTATGCGGGAATCTCTAGTAAAGCGGTAGATGATTTGATTGAAAAAATCATTAACGCTAAAGATTACAAGGAACAATTAGCTGCCATTCAAGCGATGGATAGGGTGCTATTGTGGGGGTTTTATGTGATACCGCATTTTTATTTGCCTAATTACAGGATCGCAGCGTATAATTACATTGGCATGCCTGAAGTTAGCCCTAGCTATGGATTTTCGCCGTATTTGTGGTGGATAAAAAAAGAAAAGGATCTTCAATGATTGCTTACATCCTCAAACGCTTGCTTTTGATCATCCCCACTTTATTGGCCATCATGACGATCAATTTTTTTCTGATCCAATCCGCTCCTGGAGGCCCTATAGAGCAGATGATGGCTAAAATCAATAACACGCAGTCCAAAGAGATTCAAGGCGTTGTTAAAGAGCGTTCGTATAGGGCGTCTCAAGGGTTGGAGAGCGATTTGTTAGAAAATTTAAAAAAACTCTATGGTTTTGACAAGCCGATAGGGGAGCGCTACCTTCTCATGCTCAAAAAATATCTGCAATTTGATTTTGGGGAGAGCTTTTATCGCCAGATTAAAGTGATAGATTTGATTAAGGAAAAATTGCCCGTATCCATTTCGTTAGGGCTTTTTAGCACGCTTTTGATTTATCTTATTTCTATCCCTTTAGGGATTTTCAAGGCCAAACGCAATAATGAGCCTTTAGACGTGCTAAGCAGCGTGGTGATCATTGTCGCTAACGCTATCCCGGCCTTTTTGTTTGCGGTGGTGTTGATCGTGTTTTTTGCCGGAGGGAATTATTGGCACTGGTTCCCTTTAAAAGGGCTAGTGAGCGATGATTTTGAAAGTTTGAGCGCGTTAGGCAAAATCAAGGATTATTTATGGCATATCACCTTGCCCGTTCTTTGCATTTCTTTAGGGGGTTTTGCAAGCCTTACGCTTTTGGTGAAAAACTCTTTTTTAGATGAAATGGGCAAGCTTTATGTACTGAGCGCTAAGGCTAAGGGCTGTTCAGTGGGGCGTATTTTTTATGCACATGTGTTTCGTAATGCGATTTTGTTAGTGGTGGCGGGTTTCCCGCAAGCTTTTTTAGGCATGTTTTTTAGCTCAAGCTTACTCATAGAGATTGTTTTCAGTTTAGACGGGTTAGGGCTTTTAGGGTATGAAAGCATTGTGAGTAGGGATTATCCTGTCGTGTTTGGTTCGCTTTATATTTTCACGCTTTTAGGTTTGGTAGCGAGTTTGATAAGCGATTTGCTCTGTGTGGTGATTGACCCTAGGATTGATTTTGAAAAGCGTTGAGGGTAGGAATGAAAACTGAGATGAAATCTTCTTTAAAACTTTTTATGCGGCCTTTGTTGGTGGTTTTGGCGTTCATGTTGTTGTATGCTTTAGTGCATGCTGTGCTTGGTTTTTATGTGAAAAAAGACAGCGCTCCAATAAGCCCAAATGCAGAAAAAACCGAGATGGAGCGTCAAAACAGCACGCTTTCGCCTAAAGAAGAAGCCAACGCAACCACAACCGCCACAGAAGAAAGCCCCACCAAAGACACAGTGCCACCTTTAGAAACAGCCGCACAAGAAAAAGAAACTAAACAAGAGATTAAACAAGAGCAAGAAAAAGAAAACGAGTCTAAACAAAACAGTGCCTCGCCCGTTCAAAACAACCAAAAAACCCCTACAACCCCCTTAATGGGAAAAAAACCTTTAGAGTATAAGGTCGCAGTCAGTGGCGTGAATGTGCGCGCTTTTCCCAGCACAAAAGGTAAAATCTTGGGATTGCTTTTAAAAAATAAAAGCGTGAAGGTTTTAGAAATCCAAAACGATTGGGCTGAAATTGAATTTTCTAATAAAACAAAGGGCTATGTGTTTTTAAAACTTTTAAAAAAGGCTGAATGAAAGAATAATGAAATTAAAATCTTTTGGGGTTTTTGGAAATCCCATTAAACATTCCAAATCGCCCTTAATCCATAACGCTTGTTTTTTGACTTTTCAAAAAGAATTAGGGTTTTTAGGGCATTACCACCCTATATTACTCCCTTTAGAAAGCCACATCAAAAACGAGTTTTTGCATTTGGGATTGAGTGGGGCTAATGTAACTTTACCCTTTAAAGAAAGGGCGTTTCAAATTTGCGATAAAATCAAAGGTATCGTGCTTGAATGCGGAGCAGTCAATACGCTTGTTTTAGAAAATGATGAGCTTGTGGGTTACAATACCGACGCTTTAGGGTTTTATCTTTCTTTAAAGCAAAAAAACTACCAAAACGCTTTGATTTTAGGATCTGGGGGGAGCGCTAAGGCTTTAGCGTGCGAATTACAAAAACAAGGCTTGAAAGTGAGCGTGTTGAACCGCTCTTCTAGGGGGTTGGATTTTTTCCAACGCTTGGGCTGTGATTGTTTTATGGATCCTCCTAAAAGCGCTTTTGATTTGATCATTAACGCCACTTCAGCGAGTTTGCATAACGAATTGCCTTTGAATAAAGAGGTTTTGAAAGGGTATTTTAAAGAGGGCAAGCTCGCTTATGATTTGGCGTATGGGTTTTTAACGCCCTTTTTGTCTTTGGCTAAAGAGTTAAAAACCCCCTTTCAAGACGGGAAAGACATGCTCATCTATCAAGCTGCTTTAAGTTTTGAAAGATTCAGCGCTTCTCAAATCCCTTATCCAAAAGCGTTTGAAGTCATGCGAAGCGTTTTTTGATGCAAGGGTTTTTAAGAAGCCTGTTTTTTGGGGTTAAAAAGATCCCTAAGCGATTCGCTCCCCTAGTAGAAAAGAGCGTTTTAAAAGAAGCGCTTCAATCAAATAAGGATCGCTATTTTTTAAAAGAAGGCTTTGATATAGGCAGGATTGAATGGGCAGAAAATAAGGCGTTTTTCATTTCTTTAGCGAAAAATTACCCTAAAGACCCTTTAATCAAAAACTTACCCCCATTTTTTAAAACAGACGCTTTGATTTTATGCCAAATAGAATGTTCTAAAAAACGCCCCATAGCCTTTTTTAAAGCCGCTCTTTTAAATGCAGATCACACGATGATAGCTTACTTGGCTAAAGAAAAAAACCAGATTGTGGCTATCCCTTTTAGAGAGCCTTTTAAAAAACCTGTTTCTTTAAAGCACAGCCAAAAATCCTTATTAGAATTGCCCAGGCATTGCGTGGTGAAGATCGATCTTAAAAAGCGTGAAATCAGCGAAATTTTAGGGGCTTTAGAAGACCCTTTAATAGATGAAAATCTTTCTTTAAGCCTTTTTGACAGGATTAAGGATTTTTCAAAAGATTGTTTGAATTTAGCCCAACATTACGTGCAACTCAAAGCGAGCGATTTTAAAGACAGGATCAATTATTCTCACATCCCTTTTATCACCATTGACCCCAAAGACGCTAAAGATTTTGACGATGCGATTTTTTATGACCAAGAAAAAAGGGTTTTGTTTGTGGCGGTTGCTGATGTGAGCGAATTTGTGCCGAAATATTCCAGTTTGGATAAAGAAGCCAGACTTAGGGGCTTTAGCGTGTATTTCCCTAATAGCGTCTATCCCATGCTGCCTTTGAGTTTGTCTCAAGGGGCATGCTCACTAAAAGCGTTTGAAAAACGCCTGGCTTTAGTGTATGAAATCCCTTTAGATAATTTGAAAAACGCCCGATTATCTCAAGGCGTTATTGAAGTTAGGGCTAATTGCACTTATGAAGAAATCAATCATTTTTTAAGCGCTAATCAAAGCTTTTTAGATAAAGATTTGCAACAAAGCCTTTTGGGGTTTTTAGAGATGGCTTTAAAGTTAAAAAAGGAGCGTTTAAAAAAGGGGTTTAATTTCAATTCCTTTGAAAACAAGCTGTATTTGAATAAAGAAGGGCGTATAGAAAAAATTGAAACAGAAAAAGAAAGCGATGCGCACACCCTTATAGAAGAAGCCATGCTCTTAGCCAACCAATCTAGCGCAAGGTTATTAGATGAGCATTTTCACAATAAGGGGATATACCGCACCCACAAAGAGCCCAGTTTGGAGCAGCAAAAACGCCTCTACGCTAAGCTTTTTGATTATGAGATTGTGCGCCCTAAAAACATGGGTTTTTTTCCTTTTTTAGAGCATGCCTTAAAGATAGCCCAAGAAAAGAGTATAGAAAGAGAAGTTTCACGCCTAATCATCAAATCTCAAAATTTAGCCCTTTATAGCCCCATGCAAGAAAGCCATTTTGGTTTGGGGTTTGCCAGCTATACGCATTTCACTTCGCCCATTAGACGATACAGCGATCTAGCCTTACACAGGCTTTTAAAAGAATTGTTGTTCCATCAAGCTAAAGGCTGCTCGTATTTGTTAGAAGAAACGCCTGAATTATGCGCTGAATTGAACGCTTTGCAAAAAAAGACCGCTTTGATTGAAAGGGATTTTATCAAGCGCAAATTCGCCCGCTTAGCTTTAGAACTTTTAGGAAAAGAATTTTTGGGCGTTGTTTTGGAGGTTAAAGATTGGGTGGTGGTGGGGTTAAAAGAATTTATAGGGCTTAAAGTTTTAATCAAAACGAACAAGGTTTTTAAGCCGTTAGAAAAGGTGCGCGTTACAATCACGCATGCGGATTTGATTTTAGGGCAAGTTAGAGGCGAAATCACAGAAAGGATTAAAGAGCATGTATCGTAAAGATTTGGACCATTATTTAAAACAACGCCTCCCTAAAGCGGTGTTTTTGTATGGGGAGTTTGATTTTTTCATCCATTATTATATTCAAACGATTAGCACGCTTTTTAAACGCAATAACCCTGACACAGAAACTTCGCTTTTTTATGCGAGCGATTATGAAAAAAGCCAGATTGCGACCCTTTTAGAGCAGGATTCTTTATTTGGAGGGAGCAGTTTAGTCGTTTTAAAACTGGATTTTGCGTTGCATAAGAAATTTAAGGAAAATGATATCAATCTTTTTTTAAAAGCTTTAGAGCGGCCTAGCCATAACAGGCTTATCATAGGGCTTTATAATGCTAAAAGCGACACCACAAAATACAAATACACTAGCGATGTTATCGTTAAATTTTTCCAAAAAAGCCCCTTGAAAGATGAAGCGATCTGCGCGCGCTTTTTTACCCCTAAAACTTGGGAGAGTTTGAAATTCTTACAAGAAAGGGCTAATTTTTTGCATTTAGACATCAGTGGCCATCTTTTAAACGCTCTTTTTGAAACCAATAACGAAGATTTAGGCGTTTCGTTTAACGATTTAGACAAGCTAGCGGTTTTAAAGGCGCCCATCACTTTAGAAGACATTCAAGAATTAAGTTCCAATGCGGGGGATATGGATTTGCAAAAGCTCATTTTAGGGCTTTTTTTGAAAAAAAGCGTGCTTGATATTTATGATTATTTGTTAAAAGAGGGCAAAAAAGATGCGGATATTTTAAGGGGGTTAGAGCGGTATTTCTACCAGCTTTTTTTATTTTTCGCCCACATTAAAACGACCGGTTTAATGGACGCTAAAGAGGTTTTAGGCTACGCTCCTCCTAAAGAAATTGCTGAAAATTACGCTAAAAACGCCCTGCGTTTGAAAGAAGCCGGCTATAAGAGGGTTTTTGAAATTTTTAGGTTATGGCACATTCAAAGCATGCAAGGGCAAAAGGAATTGGGCTTTTTGTATTTGACCTCCATTCAAAAAATCATTAACCCTTAAAAAATGCCTAAGGCGTTTTTCGTTTTGAGTTTTAATATTTCAAAAAAACTAAATTTAATCCAAAAACAAGCGAAAGCAAGGTATAATCAAAAGTTTTTTAGACCTTGCTCTTTTTTAGTAAAAAAAGGGCTATACAACCACAAGGAGAATGGATGAGGCATTATGAAACGATGTTTATTCTCAAACCTACTTTAGTAGAAGAAGAGATTAAATCCAAAATTGAGTTTTATAGAGAAGTGATCACTAAGCACCATGGCGTGATTGAAACGAGCCTGGATATGGGCATGCGTAATTTGGCTTATGAAATCAAAAAGCACAAAAGAGGCTATTATTATGTGGCGTATTTCAAAGCAGAGCCGTCCATGATTTTAGAGCTTGAAAGATTGTATCGCATCAATGAAGACGTGTTGCGTTTCATTGTGATCAAATACGAAAGCAAAAAAGAGGTAGAAGCGTGGCATGCGTTAGTGGATAGGGCTAATAAAAAGCCATCACACGCCAAAGAAAAACACGAAAAAACCGAACACACGCATTCTCACCACACAGAGGAAGCAAAAAGCACAGAATCTCATAGCGAATAAGGGCTTATCATGTTTAATAAAGTGATTATGGTAGGGCGTTTGACCAGGAATGTGGAGTTGAAATATTTGCCTAGCGGTTCGGCTGCGGCTACAATAGGTTTAGCCACAAGCAGGCGTTTTAAAAAGCAAGACGGCACGCTAGGCGAAGAGGTGTGCTTTATAGATGCGCGTTTGTTTGGGCGAACGGCTGAAATCGCTAACCAGTATTTGAGCAAGGGTTCAAGCGTTTTGATAGAAGGGCGTTTGACTTATGAGAGTTGGATGGATCAAACGGGCAAAAAAAATTCCCGCCACACTATCACAGCGGACTCGTTGCAATTTATGGATAAAAAGTCAGACAATCCCCAAGCAAACGCTATGCAAGATAGTATAATGCATGAGAATTTCAACAACGCTTGTCCTGCTAATCATAACGCTCCTAGCCAAGATCCTTTTAACCAAGCCCCAAGTTATGCGCAAAACGCTTACGCTAAAGAGAATTTACAAGCACAGCCGTCCAAGTATCAAAACAGCGTGCCTGAAATCAATATTGATGAAGAAGAAATCCCCTTTTAAGGGTTAAAATTAAGGAGACATTATGGAAAGAAAACGCTATTCAAAACGCTATTGCAAATACACTGAAGCTAAAATCAGCTTTATTGACTATAAAGATTTAGACATGCTCAAGCACACGCTATCAGAGCGCTATAAAATCATGCCAAGGAGGTTGACAGGCAACAGCAAAAAGTGGCAAGAAAGGGTGGAAGTGGCGATCAAAAGAGCCCGCCACATGGCTTTAATCCCCTACATTGTGGACAGGAAAAAGGTCGTGGATAGCCCTTTTAAACAGCACTAAATTTTTTAGGGCTAATGGGGGGCATTGTTCCCTTTAATCTTATTTAATCTTATTTAATCTTGGCTTGGCTTTTATGGAGCGTTAGCGGTAAAAACGATAAAAATCCCCCTTAAAACCACCCAAGCAGAAATCCCAAATACCTCTAGTGTTTGGGCGCTTCATGACAAAATGAAAAAGCTTGATTTTGGCGGTGGTTTCTTAAGCGTTATTAGTGAGAACATTATTTTAAAATACCCCCTTAAGAGTCTTGCAGCCAAATCTAAAACGATCCCACCAAGCAACTAAACCCCATCTTTATCGCTATCCCTATTAAAACAAATTTTAAAACCTTTTTAATCATTTAAAATGGTTCCAAAACACCACAAAAATCTTTTTTTTTTTTTTTTGAAACAACAAAACGCCAAATTAGCGCAAAAATCTTATCAATCCATGCTATATTAACGAAATCTTGTGATAAGATCTTATTCTTTTAAGAGACTTACCTAACCATTTTAATTTCAAGGAGAAACATGAAAAAACACATCCTTTCATTAGCTTTAGGCTCGCTTTTAGTTTCCACTTTGAGCGCTGAAGACGACGGCTTTTACACAAGCGTAGGCTATCAAATCGGTGAGGCCGCTCAAATGGTAACCAACACCAAAGGCATCCAACAGCTTTCAGATAATTATGAAAACTTGAGCAAGCTTTTAACC